>CP066688.1:0-820489 GCA_016432425.1 Candidatus Daviesbacteria bacterium | reverse complement strand
CGGAGCAGTACAGATTATCCAGGGAATATTTGGCATATTCGGTGGCTTACTTTTTGGCTTTATAACAGGTGACTTTACCATGTTTAAAAAGGGCATCAATGATGTATGGGAAGGTATTAAGGCAATTTTTAATGCAGCCACCACTTTCTTAACCGGCATGATGACGCTGTGGTTTGGCGGCTTACAGACTTTGTTTAACAAGGTTATGAAAGAAACAATCCTTGGACAGATAGTCACGGGCTTTTGGGCTGACATGAATAAAATGTTTACAGAAGGTACAGCCTCAGTTTTCAATTTATTAAAATCCGGACTCGATAGGCTGACTCAGCTCTTTGAATCCTTTAAGCAGGGAGTTGTAGATATATTAAGGCAGATTAAATTTCCAAGGATTTCTGTTGGGGAAGGAGTAGCCAAGGTTGCAGGAAGAGAAATAAGATACCCGACTATCAATATTGATGCTGTTTCCTATTTCCAGAAAGGTGGGTTTGTAGGTTCAACCGGACTGGCGATGCTTCATGCAGGGGAATATGTTTTATCAAAAGATATGTTAAAAGGCAGACAAGATATACCTTCGCAGGTTCAGAATACCTTCAATCAGCCTATCAATATCGAAGCCACTTTAACCTCTGAAATGGACTTTGACTTATTAGGTTACAAACTAGCCTGGGAGCTTAGAAACTCAAGATGATAGACGCAGTATTTTTAGCAGGTATACAGCTTGATAATAATAAAAGATTTGTAACAGGAATCAGGAATCCTACTTTTCCTAACATCTCCTACACTTCTGCTAAAAAAGGAGGCTTTGTTGGTCAGTCAGTATCTGTAGGAAACTTTTCTTCCTACCAGATAGTCATGGAGTGGCAGATTGTAGGATCCTCAAGATCAGATTTAGCTACCCAGAGAGATGATTTTGCCAAGTTACTTGGTGCAATTATAAGAAACGGAACACAGAGCTTAAGAATTGATAGGTCAAATGGGGTGGATCTGCAGATTGACGTTAATGCAGTCAAAATTACAGGAGATGTTCAATCAGATGATACTACCTCCTCTAAACTTTTAGTTGAATTTGCTACTGAGTATCCATTTCTTCAGTCAATTACACAACAGGATGAAGATGTAAATATCTTTACTGGCGGTGGGATGAGTATCCCTATGCCAATTCCTATGGATATGTCTGTTGGAGGATCAAATGATGTCACCATTATCAATGGTGGAACTTATTCAGCTTACCCCAGGTTTGAATTTTTTGGTCCACTTCAAAACCCTTCTCTGGCAAATATTACAACTGGCGAAACTCTGAACTTGAATATGAACCTTTTAACCTCCTCGGATTCAGTAGTAGTTGATACATTTCTTAGAACCGCAGTTTTAAATCCAGGAGGGTCTAATATTAGGCAATTTATTACCGGAGAATTTTTTACTCTGGAACCTGGGAATAACCTTTTGCACTTAGGAGCCGGAGCTTTTAATACTCAGGGTAAGGTAATGGTGACATTTAGGGATCATTATCTGGGTATATGATATGTTACAACCGCTTTATCAGGTTTTTATCAGAAATATAGATACTAATGATTTATTTGAAATACCCTTTATCTCTCTGGGGTTTACTGAAGAGTTAAACAAAGGAAGAGATGCCAAAGTTTCTTTGGATTTTAAAGCAGCTAAAGCTGTGGCTGATGCTTACAATACAGATATTTTATTTCTGTTTACATCAGGACTACGGGAAATATGGATTCAGAAAAATAATGTGAAGCTATATATCGGAGTAATCTCTGATTTTTCTATTGCTAAGGATGACAAAGGATTTTTGAGAATAGATTTAGCCTCAGTAGGATATTTAACACTTTTATCTAAAAGAAGAACAGCTGAAAAGCGGGAATTTAGCAATACTGATGCGGGACAAATTGCCAAAACTTTAATAGATGAATCCCAACTGTCAGATTCGCCACATTCTGATTTAGGTATTACCTTTGGTTTAATTTCAACATCAGTAACTAGAGACAGAACTTATAGATTCGATAATATCAGAGATTCAGTAATAAGGCTGTCTAATGAAAACCTAAATAATGGTTTTGATTTTGATATTAACAACGATAAGATCTTAAACGTTTACTATCCGACTAAGGGGACTTTTAAATCCAATATTATTTTTGATAAAGGCAATATCATCAATTACCGCTTCCGAAAGCCACTGATTTTATCTTTAACAAATCAGGTTTATGTTATAGGAGAAGGATTTAATGATGATGTGTTATTTACCAAAAGAACTTCACCAGTAGAATACAGGGAAGTTTTTACTCTTTTAGAGGATGTTTTATCTGATTCTAGGGATGTTAAAGAACTGACTACTTTGCAGGATAAAGGCGACAGGTATCTTTTAGAAAATCAGTCACCCAGAGTCGGCCTTGAAATTAATCATCTTGATAATAATCCGGATATTAACTCATACGAGCTAGGGGATGAATTTATGGTGAATATTCCGGAGCTAAATATCACCAATGAGCGCAAACGAGTGTATAAAAGAGTTTTTAGTATTGATACCAACTCACTAACAGTGGTCACAATTACAGTCAGATAAAATAATGGAAGAGCTAATAAAAATATTTACTGAGCTGAAACAAAGAATAGAGCTTTTAGAAAGGCTAATCGCCTTATCTAAGATTGTTATCCCAACAGATGGCAAACTAGTTGTAGATTTACAAACTGCCGACCCATCTCCTGAAAACGGCAGGATTTATTACAACACTACACTTCATAAATTCAGAGTCTGTGAGAATGGAGTCTGGAAAACCATCACTACTACCTAATTTTGTATAAGAATCTGAGGTCACATAAGTAGAATAACTTAGATATGCCAATATTTACACTTCGAACAGGTGCAACAGCTCATCCTGAGGGGTCTGTGCTGCAAGATATTACTGATACAATTGATACCTCCGGTGTTAACAGCGCAAATGGAACTGATTTTAAGGTTGCTGCTCAAACAACTCCTGATTTAACAGTTAAAGTTCAGCTTGGTAGAGCCTACATTGAGGCATCCTCCGGAAATACTTACCCAATTAGGGCAGATAGCGACTCCAATGTATCTATTGCCTCAAATTCATCAGGGAACCCAAGAATTGATGCTTTAGTTTTGTTTATTGATCTATCAGCTGCACCTAATACTGATGCTTCAAATGTAGCTAAATTACAGGTAGTTCAAGGCACTCCTGCCCCTTCCCCGGTTGCACCAACTGATTCAGCAATTCAAACTGATATTGGAGCATCAAATCCTTTTATAAGGCTGGCTAATATTACTGTAGCATCAGGTGCAACCTCTATTACTAATCCTAATATTGCTGATACCAGATTTGAGGTTGTCTATGTTTTCGGTGGGATTAGAACCACCAAAGGGTATTTATTCCTTAAAGAACAGTCTGCAGCTCCGGGAACTCCACCATCAGGACAAGTGGTTGTTTATGCCAAATCTGATAATAAAGTATATAAAAAGGATGATACTGGAGTTGAGAGTGAGGTTGGATCTGGCGGAGGCGGAGCCACTGATATTATAACCGGAGAAGTACCAGCAGGTGCAATAGATGGAGTAAATACCAGCTTTACTACATCAGTAAACTTTGCCACGGGAACTTTAAGGGTACATAAAAATGGAATCAGATTAAAAGGCGGCGGTGTTGATTTTACAGAGGGAGTTGGAGGATTTACTCTGGTGACACCTCCAGCTGCAGGGACAATTTTACTGGTAGATTATTTTAAAGTTTCTACCATTGCTGCAGGTGGGTCAACGTCTTTTATTTATAACGAGGTTTCATCCGGAGTTATTAATGGGGTCAATGTAAACTTTGCTACAGCCTTTCCTTATATTGGTGGCACTTTGCAGGTTTACAGAGATGGTCAGTTAATGAAGCCTGGAGCCGGAAATGACTATGTTGAAACTGATCCAAGCTCTGGATTATTTGATTTTGTTATAGCTCCTGCAACTAATTCTAATCTTCAGGTTAGTTATCAGAAATCTCTTTCGGTAACAGGTAATGCAGATACAGTTGATGGATTCCATGCTTCTTCTACCCCTACTGCTAATCAGTTACTGGCACTGGATAATAATGCCAAGGTTCCAAGCTCCGCATTACCTACTGCTGCAGTTAATAGAGCATTCCCCTGGTATGTATCTGGAAGTTTAGCAACAGGAGTTAATTTTGGTCCCAGATACGTTGTGCCCCAGAATCTAACTATTATTAAATGTTGGCTAATTGTCAGAACAGCACCGACTGGTGCGGATATTATCATTGATATAAATAAGAACGGGTCAACTATTTGGTCAACCCAAGCTAACAGGGGAAAAATTGTTGCTGGATCTACTAATGGTAATACCACAACTTTTAATATCACCTCTCTTGCTCCCGGAGATTTTCTGGACTTAGATATTGATCAGGTTGGTTCAAGTGTGGCTGGCGTTGACTTAACAGTAGTTCTTGAATGTAGTCAGCCATAATGAACAAGCTCGACCAATCATACGATGTATTAGAGGATTCCTCTGCCAGAATTAACACTACCAATGCTACTGGTGAGGTAAAACAGGCTCAAAGTTTTAAACCTAGCGTTTCAGGCTATATTACAAAAGTTTCTGTAAAACTAAAAAGAGAGGGTTCACCAGTTGGAAATGTTTATATGACTATTTGTGCAGATAGTGGTGGTTCCCCTGGTGCAATTTTGGCAACATCAGCCAATATTGATGCCTCTACAATTGTAACTTCTGGTGCAACATATTATGACTTTGATTTTCCAATTCCGTATAACGGCCTATCAGAAGTAATTTATTGGTATGTATTACAAGGCACCTGGGCTCAATCTGATATAGATATACTTAAAACTTATGGCAGTACTGCTTTGGGATATACCAGAGGTGTAGGAAAAACCTGGAATGGAACTAGCTGGAGTGCTGCCCTATCAATTGATTTTAATTTTAAAGAATACTACGACCCATCTTCCTTTTATGGAGGCATGATTTAATTTGTATAAGTTTATAACCTATCACGGGTAGAATCGTATATGGCTACAAAAGTCACAGTTAATGAAATAAAACAGGACTGGAAAGATTTAGTTGATAGTACAACCATCACGCTTGATCATGTCGAACCTTACAATAAGTTCAGAGTAACTTTAGGTGGGAATAGGGCACTAGCAATAGTAAATGAGTCTGATGGTAGGGCTTTTATTCTACAGCTTAAACAGGATTCAACTGGTAACAGAACTGTTAATTGGTTTAAAAAAGCATCTACCTTTGCTACCACTGATTTAAATACCACTAATGATCAGATAGTAGTGGGTAGAAATATACCGACTACTACCCCACTTAAATTTAGCTCATCCGGAACTTTACCTTCAGGCTTGGTTGCTGGAACCAGATATTATGCAATAAATATTAATGCCACAACTATTAAAGTGGCGACCTCCATTGCTAATGCTCAGGCAGGAACTGCAATTGATTTTACTGATCAAGGAAGTGGTACTCATACCATAGAAACTCATATCCGCTGGCCAGGAGATAACGAACCTACCCTATCAAATGGTAAGTTTAGAACAGACACCTTTGGCTTCATTGTTGATGACGGGTTATCAGGAATCTATGAAGGAGTAGTAATTTCTCAGGATTACTAATTTAGTATGCCTCAAAGACAGTTTAGATCCGATGATACAGATAAATGGAAAGATGGATATGGAAAAGGAACAGATGGCATAAAAACTGTTACATCGGCTGAGGGTTTACCAGCTGCCAATGCAGGATGCGCAGGCACAGCTGGATCATTTTCATTAACTATAGACGTAGCATCCTCTTTCGCAAATGGTCAGCTGGTAATGATACATCAATCCAGGGGTGATGCCCAAGGAGCAGGAAACTGGGAACTTAATAAAATTATCTCTGGAGGCGGTACTACCTCACTTACCATGGCTTATCCCCTCATGAACACTTATCAGGATTCTGGCATATCAGGGGGAGGAGAATCACAGATAGTAGAGATGAGACAGTATTCTGCCTTCACCATAACTGGTGCAGCTGCAAAATTATTCACTGTTACTGGTTGGAATGGAAATAGGGGTGGGATTTTGGCTATCTTCTGTAATGGTGAGACAAAGATTACCAATGGAGGTTCAATTGGTGATGCTGGCACGCAAGAAGGATTTAGAGGACCACCTGGTAGAGGACAAGGAGAAGGAACCGGTGGAGGGTTTGGTGCTCCCAATGAGGCTGCCAATGGAAACGGTGGAGGTGGAACCTTTGGAGATTGGGGAACAGGTGCAGGTGGAGGAAACGGCACTGCGGGGGCAAATGGAACCCAAGTAATCGAAGGCGGTCCGCTTTGTATAGGAGGACTGGCGAAAGGTAATGCTGCCCTAACTGCAATGGTTCTTGGTGGAGCAGGAGGCTGTGGAACCGGTGACACAGGTGGAGGTTATGGAGGTGGAATAGTCCTTATCATTTCCAAAAAAATCACAGTAGATCCCTCAGCAGCTGGTTTCTTTTTGCAGGGTGGTAATGGTACAGGAAGTGTTGCTCAACATGGAGGAGGTGGTGCGGGTGCCGGGGGTTCTATCCTTCTAAAAGGACAGGAAATAACTTTAGGAAATAATCTTGTGAAGGCACAAGGTGGTTCTGGTGGAGCAGGAGGTAATGGTGGCACTGGCAGGATTCATGTAGATTATTCTAAGTCAATTTCAGGAACAACTACCCCTACTTTGAATTCAACTTTAGATAAATCCTTAGCTGATCCGGCTGGAGGATCTTTTTTCTTCAACTTAGTTTAATTTTGTATAAGAATTTCCATTTACCTAGGTAGAATTGTTTAGTATGGCAGCTAATAAATTAAAGCCTCAAGCTGAACAGAATCAGTGGATTGACCTAACTGATGCTGCAACTATAAATATTGATGCATCATTAGGAAAGAAATTCAGGGTAACTATTGCTGGAAATAGGACATTTACTATTTCTAATGTAACTGCTGGTATGGGATTTATGCTCAGAATAAAGCAAGACGCAACAGGAGGTAGAACCGTTACCTTCTTTCCCACGGTTTCATGGCCTAATAATGTTATACCCACCCTATCTTCAGGCGCTAACAAAGCAGATACCTTTGGGTTTACTGCACAAACAAACAATACTTTTGATGGATTCGTAGTCGGACAGAATGCTTAATTATGGCACAAAGACAATTCAGATCAGATGATACAGATCCATGGACAGATGGCTATGGTACAGGCGTAGATGGAGCAAAAACAATCACTAGCGATGAAACTTATGATGGGGCTAATGCAGGATGTTCAGGCACATCCGGTTCAAATACCCTAACACTTGATTTAGCTTCTACCTTCCAGAATGGAGATTCAGTTTTAATTCACCAAACCCGAGGAGCAACAGCCAATGATAATCCCAACTGGGAGTTAAATAGAATTGTATCCGGAGGTGGAACTACCTCGCTGAACTTAGCAAGACCTCTTACCAGAAGTTATTTAGATGGTGGGGATAACCAAGCTCAAGTAGTTGAGATGAAGCAATATACAACAGTTGATGTAAATACTCCGGCCAACTGGATTGCTCCAAATTGGGATCAAAATAAAGGTGGATTTTTAGCCTTCTTTGCCAGTATTTCAGTTAATAGCAATGGCGGCAACTTTAGGCTTGATGGTGCGGGGCAAGCTGGAGGTGGAAGAGGTGGTTATCATGGTGGACCTGATCCTGGTTCTGGGCAAACACAAGGCTTTAGGGGTGAAGGATGGCCAGCTCCAAATAATGTCAAAACTACCGCCAGAAATGGAAATGGAGGCTCAGGTGGAGATGCTACAGGTGGTGCAGGTGTAGGAGGGGCAGGTGGCGGAAATGGTAGTGGTGGCGGTGCTCCGGCAGGAGGCGGAGGTTCTACCCAGGGTGGTGATGTAGCAGGTAATGCCGGTTTGACTATATTCTCATGGGGTGGTGCAGGAGGATCCGGCGGGACAAATAACAATGGGGGTAATAGAGGCGATGGGTTTGGTGGCAGAGGTGCTTCAGGTATTTTTATATTTTCCCCGGATATTCATTTAGAAAATTCCGGAGGTGTGAATTTAAATGGTAGCAACGGACAAACTACAGCCAACGGTAACGCTGGTGGTGGAGGTGGAGGTGCTGGAGGGTCTGCTTTGTTAAAAGGAGTAACTGTAAATATAGGTACAAATAAAATAAGTGCGACAGGAGGTGGAGGTGGGGGTGGAGGTGCAGCTGGAGCAGGAGGTGGTGTCGGTAGAGTCCATATTGATTTTGCTACCTCAATTACAGGCACCAGTAATCCAGGTGCTGATACTAGGCAGGATGCAACTATATTTCCACCGGCTAAAGCAGGCTTTTTCGCAGATTTTGTATAAGTTTTTATGAGTTCAGCAATAAAATAAAGATATGGGTGTAGAAACACTGGTCCAAGGTGGTGCTGTGGGAATTTCCATATCACTGGTTATCTTAATTGGCAAGATATGGTCAGACAGCACAAAGCACGCCATGAAAATGACTGATGTGGTTGAAAAAAATGCTACGGCAATAGTATCTCTTAAAGAATCCATTAAGGAAAATACAAATGTAACAAGGGAAACAAAAGATTTAATAAACAACATGAATTGCGAAAAGGACAAAGAACATGCCAGTTAATATTCAAATACCAGAATTAGGAAATAAGTTTCAAGATTATAGAAATCCTATTCCGGGAGATTCCTACAACTGGGGACCTTCTATAAATGCAAACAATATCCAATATCTTACTTTCCATCATTCCGTAACCCCGCAGACAGCCAAGAGCGATAGCAACTGGAAAGCGGAATGCGATAAGATTGCGAACCTGCATCTTGCCCGCGACTGGGCTGGAGTCGGCTACCGCTTTATAATTTGCTCGGATGGGACTGTCGCTTATGTCGGAGATTTATCCCATGGAGGTTCTGCCGTGGCAGAGATGAATGACGTGATGTTTTCTGCCTGCTTTGTAGGAGATTTTACAAAGGAACTGCCAACCGCAGCGCAAATTCATTCTGCTCATCTTTTAGCAAAATTCTTTTTTACTCAAGCTCCTCAATATCCTAAACTTGACTCATTTGACGACATAAGAGGTCATAGGGACTTCAATGCTACCACTTGCCCGTCTCCCAATTGGAGGGTTGAAGGGGATAACTTAAAAAATAGGATAATCGCTGATTTGTGGCAAGGCTACCCGGATCCGCAACCTGCTGGAATACAGTCTCCACCGCAAACTCCCCCGCCATCGAATGATCAGGTAGCAGCTCTTACTAATACCATCAATGACCTGACAGCAACTAGAACGAAGGTCAAAGAGATTATTTATGGTAAAGGTTGGCCTTGGCAAAAAATGAACCAGCTTAAAGCATTAATCCCACAGTAGTGGGGATTATGGACGAAGACAAATATAAAGTACTGATCGAGCGAGTGGGCAAAATCCAAGTAGTGGTAGATAAAATTGAGGCTGATATAGACAAGATCTATAAAGATAATCAGGAGCTATCAATAAGAGTTGGTGGAGCTGAGAACCAGTTAAAAGAGCTGAGGGAATCAGTTCAGCACCTACCTCAGGATACTAAGGATAAGGTTACAGCAGCTGTAAAACCTGTTATTAATGAGGCTAAGGAGCTTAAAGAGACAATACAGCAGAAAAAGGTTCTAGTTATGAAGGAGCAATCAGTTAATTTTTTTAAAAGGATTTGGAGGTGGTTACATTGAATACTTATCCAGCGTGGAAAACGTGGGCTTGGAGATTAATAAGAGGTGCGGTTGCTACAGCTGCCGCTCAAACATTAACTTTACAGATTGACTGGTCTAATCCTGAAGTTGCTTATAAAACTTTAGCAATTTCTTTTGTCAGCGGTTTCTTGATGGCTGTCGGAGTAGCAATTAGAGATGAGATAGGTGGAAAAGATAAAACTTCAGTAGTTCACAAACTACCTGTTTAAGATTGTTCACGGATGTTCATACCTTTTAAGGCTGCACCCATGAATAAATAAGCTCCACCACCGACTAATAAACCTGAGACTACATTCCCTTGCATGACTAACCCAGAAGCCATTGCTATTGGCATTTCTATAGGCAGATACCCCCACATATATCCTCTTACTTGGATTGCTGCTTTGGTTGCCCGGCTTAAATTTTCATAATCAGGGATTTTAGTGACATCAGTTAACCTGTCTTTTAGTGCTTGGGAAAATCTAATTGGCTCTAATAGAACGTCTTTTACAGCGGGAAGAGCTTCTTGAAAAAACTGGCCGATACTTCGGTCTTTTCGTTCACTCATAATTAATAACAGTATACATTTTACAGATAGTATTTTCAACTTGGACGCGGACAACTGTTAATAGCTCTGGTATAATCTGGGCATGAAAAGTTTGTTTCAGGGTAAAAAGAAACTTATTATCTTACCCCTTGCTGTTATTTTAGGTTTGGCTTTTCTGCCATTTACTATCGGTATTTTTGCCGGACGCTTTGCTTTTAAAAATATAAGAAATTCCCGAGTGAAATATGGGGTTCTGGTTGTCATAACAGTACTGACACTTTTTACAGGTAGCGCTTGGGTAGCTGGAATAACCACTCCCCCGAAAACAAGCGAACCCCAATCCATACCACCGGCTGAACAGCAAACAGCACAGATTGACCGTAATGAATCACAAGCAACAAAGCCTGTCGAGAACTCGCCAGCACTTGAAGTTTTTAAAACCCAAACAGCCCCAAATAATCCGAATATAGTTTTAGCAAAAGTTACGAAAGTAATTGACGGAGACACAATAGAAGTTGATTTGGGAAACGGAAATAAAAAAACTGTCAGATATATAGGAGTTGATACACCGGAAACAGTTGACCCGAGAAAGTCTGTTCAGTGTTTTGGTAAAGAGGCCTCTGATAAAAACAGAGAACTAGTGGGGAACGGGACTGTCGGTCTTGAAAAAGATGTGTCAGAAACAGACAAATATGGCAGACTTCTCAGATATGTATATGTGGGTGATCTGCTTATTAATCAGCTGCTTGTTTCAGAAGGATATGCACGCGCTTCCTCCTATCCCCCAGATATAAAATATCAGGATAAATTCAGAACAGCTGAACAGCAGGCCAGAACTAATAACAAAGGATTGTGGGGATCGTGCGATAATTCCTCATCCCCTATACCAAATTCTACCTCAGAAAGTTATACTGGAGAAGATAAGGATTGTGGCGATTTTGCTACCCAGTCAGAGGCACAAGCTTTCTTTATTTCCCAAGGAGGACCAGGTAAAGACCCTCATCGGTTGGATAGAGATAATGATGGGGTCGCATGCGAAACCCTGCCATAATTGTAAGAAATGTGTTAAAATGTCCCTATAGATCTGCAAAAGGGATATTTTACAGATAGAGATAAACAATTTATGCAGCTCAAGACACTAACCATAGCTGCCTGCCTTCTTCTAATAGCCTTGGGAATAGGCTATAAATTTCAGGAAAGACAACACCTCAGGACTTTGGTGGACACTTATCACTCCGTTTTAACAGATGAGCTAACAGTCATTGAAGAATACAATAACTCCCAGGAAGAAGCATATAAGCATCTTAAGACATTTTTAGATCAAAAGCCCAACACACCCATAAAGGATACACTGGACAATCTTGACAGGATAATTAGATCTGGAAAGCTAATAGAGAATCAAGATCAAGAATACCAAAGAAAAATCAATGAGGATAGGCAGAAGTTCCAGAACCTCCGAAAGTCAGCAGTACTCCTTATCGGTCCTGCAAAGGAATTCAGCACGAAACTTCTAGATTCTATAGATGCGTATTATGAAAACGAGATCGAATCTGCCAAAAACAACAGCATTGGCCTTGACTTCACCTTAAGTCTTTTTGAAACACTTAAGGATTATTCGATAGCGCTCAACCACAGCGACACATCCGCCAAGCTGAACGCCGAGAAATTTGCCGCAACTTTCTACGAGATCAGCACGCTTGAAAAATATGCCAGAAGTGATTTTTCATTCAGGAATGAGGCTGAAATAAAGAGACTTTTGCCCTACGAATATGAGGTTCTGACAAAATACCGGGAATACCTTAAGTCCTATTATACAGTTTCTAAGGATGTAGTTGATGGTAATTACGAGTCAGCCGGATACAAAGCCGGGAAGCTGTCTACGGATGCCTCCAACCTGACAGTAGACTGGAGCAGGATCGGAACAGGCGATGATAACGAGCAGACCAAAAGAAGCAAGGCCATACTCGAACAATTGATCGTTCAGCTTAACACGTTAAATAATTTCAAACAGAGGGGATTGGGAAAGTATCCTTTTATGAATGAAATAGCGTTTACCAAAAAAGATCTTCTGCTCTGCCACATTTATTCATATAAAACCGGGCTTTACAACCTAATTACATCCGAAAATCCAAAAGCTAAGACAACAGAGGATCTCCTCAAAGATCTGTCTACTGTATCTCCGAAAACAAATGACCTGGATAATGAGTTTGATAAAAGCTCGATGAAATACACTAACACAGATGAGAAGATGGAGTTTGTCTGCGAAGATAAACCGGCAAACAAGTCCTATACATTCACTACTTCGAAGTAGAGTCAAATGAAGAGAACGAGCTGTACAAGTCCTGCTCGGTTAATTTGGGTCCTCCTATCTTAAACAGGATGTTGTTGACAATCTCCAGCGCATCTGGTCCGCTAAGGAAGGGAATTATCTGAAAATAGTATTCGCTGTCCTTATAAAAGCTGTCACCGTATTTTTGGTTCAGTAAACCAATTAATGTTTTTTCATCCTTTGTGAAGTAAATCCTCTCAAGTTCGTCTTTCGGTAGATCTTGTGCAATTTTTTTAATGATGGGGACTATTGTGGGATAACCAATACTGGTCTCAGTCTTTATCTGGTCTGTGACTATCTGGCGTGAATAGTATTCCGTAAGCCCTTCTTCAAAAAACTGAGGTAGGCTTCTTTCCTCTGACACATAGCTTGAGTAGTGCAGATACTCGTGTACTACGATAGCAAAGTAATCTGCAATAGCCTTATCGCTAGTAGATTCCAGAACAACTTTAATTTTGTCTGGCGATTCAAATATGCCTAGTTCACCAGGTGCATTATCTTTTTGGGTCGCAACCAAATCCCGATATTTTACTAATAAATCTTTGGTCTTTTGATACTCACCAAGATTATACTGATCTATTTTTAATGACTGCTCCCAATCAGTAATATTTTTCTGAAAACCAGCAATAATTTGATCCCACTGTGCTCGTCGTGCATCACATTCTGAATCTGTATAGTACCTATAAAAAGTCCCAAAATAATACGAGGTATACCCTGCTGTTTTACAGTTATTATAATCCGATTCTTTACTTGTGACGGAATTTGAAAGTCCAGTTTTATTTGACTCTATTTTTTGTTTATCTTCATTGATGTTTGCATAGGTAGAATTAATTAGACTTTGTGCGTTAGTAATATATTTACCAATTTCTGCTAGCTGCTCATTTATTTGGTCTTCACGGAACTTTAAGTATTCCTGCCTTCCCATTACTAGTATTTGCGGTTCTTCCTTGATGTATTTTGGATCGAAGTAGCCTCTTACCATTAGACGACCTAAAGTTGGGCTTATAGATTCTATCGTATCTTTCTTAAGTTCTCTGATTACAAGCGAACCATCAGGCAAGAGAAAGACATCGCTGGGAGTTTTCAAGTTTACTTTTTTGTCAGAGATTGCCGATGGTAGCAAAATCTGCTTATAAAATGAGGAGCGGTTGCTTTGATCAGATATCACCGCTAATAGGATCGTTTCATTCAGTTTGTCACTATTACCAATAATTTTGGGCATCCCCGAAGCTTTCTTCAAGGCGTCAAGGACTTCTTTGTCATCGGCTATGATTTTTAGGGATTTGGCATCATTGGAATTGTTAAGTTTAGAGGAAATAGAATCAATATTGCCATAAGCGAGATATTTTGCATATTGGACAGCGGTAAATGATCCGACTACATACAGTAATAAGACCGCAAAAAGAGTTACGGTAGCATAACCCACGAGATCTCCCTTTCTCATGACCCTTCTCTTATTCTTGAGACTTAGAAAAAATAAAACTAAGGATATAGTAAAAGCCGCTATTACAGGTATAAGCTCGTACTCCCAAATTCCGGACAGCTGTTGCAAAACTGCTAATAAATAAAGTACAAAACTAGGTTGATTGTCTGTTGACTGGGGTGCATTAAGAATGTTGATTGTATAATGGCCGGAGATGTAAGTATGCACCAGTAAATATCCTATGGCTACAAACAAAAAAAACTGGTATTCTTTCCGCTTGGACAGCGAGACAATCTCATCCTTTTCCAATTTTACTCCTGACAAATCAAAATTCCTAACATTCCTAGCCCTCATCAAAAACGCTTTGTGGAAAGCGATTGATATTTGGCGATTAAGGAATCCAAGCTTGCCGGAAAATGTTGCTACCAAAATTGCCAATATAATGCCAATGGCTGAGTATAATATATCTCCGTAAGTAGCACTCAAATAGAAGAAATAACCAGAAAGAAATAATACCCCAAGAAGAGGAATTATTTTTAGAATTCTTAATAGTATCCTTTTTTTAGATTTTGTCTGCACCTTGTTAAGGCAGGTATGACATAGACAACCATTATATGGTATCTTAGACTGTCTTTATCAAATAATACACCCTTAGAGGCTAATAAATAAACAACTATTTACCTACTTAAAAAAGTAGCAATTGAGAAAGTAGCAATTAATATGCAAGCTACTACAATCCAAATAGTACGATTTGGATCCCTTTTACGCTCTTGAATTGCCGGGTAAGTAAATGGTCTTTTCACCTCATTCTTGAAAAAACTTGCCATTATTAAGTATTTTCTATGATATTGATGCTTCTTGCAAGTTGTTAAATGGTATACTTCCTTGTACAATTATGCATAATAGGAATAATAATAAAGCTTTTGCTTTTTTATGACCAAAATGGCTGAAGAAAAAGTAAAGCTACCGGAGCTTTTAACTATTAAGCAGGTAGCTAAAATACTGAATGTTCATCCGACTACGCTAAGGCGTTGGGATAAGAAAGGAAAATTAAAGGCAATACGGGTTGGCACGAGACGTGGTGTTGGCGAAAGACGCTATCACCGAGAGGATATTATTAAGCTAATAGAAAAATAAAAATAATATATGTCTGAAGAACTAAAACAATTATTGGAGAAGCAGTTATGGGCTGTAGCAAATGTGCTTCGCGGCAAAATGAATGCTGATGAGTACAGGAATTATATCCTTGGCTTTATTTTTTATAAATACCTATCAGAGAAATTAGAACTCTATATTAACGAAAAACTTCTAACCAGAGAAGACTTTAAATTTGCCCAAATTAAAGAGGAAACCAAAGATGGAAAAGCAGTTTTGGACGAGGTAAAAAAGGCTTGCGTTGGTCACCTTGGCTTTTTCCTAAAACCATCAGACCTTTTTTCTTACTTAGTTAAAAAAGGTAACGGTGAAATCAAAAATCAAGACACATTCATACTTGAAGACCTCAAAAATGTCCTTAACGCAATAGAGCAGACATCTATGGGTACGGCAAGCGAAGATGATTTTAAAGGTCTTTTTGACGATGTTGATTTAGCTTCATCAAAATTAGGTAAAACAGAAAACAAGAAAAATGAGGTAATAGTAGAAGTTCTAACCTTATTAAGTGCAATTGACTTTAAATTGGAAGACGCAAAAAGCGATTTGCTTGGAGACGCATATGAATATCTCATTGGTGAATTTGCGGCCGGAGCAGGTAAAAAGGGTGGTGAGTTTTACACCCCAGCACAGGTTTCAAGATTATTGGCTCAAATCGTAACTGAGGGCAAAGCACGATTGAAATCCGTTTATGATCCAACTTGTGGTTCCGGCTCACTACTATTACGCATTGGGGATTATACAAATGTAACAATGTATCTTGGTCAAGAACTCAATCCTACTACATACAATTTAGCTCGCATGAACATGATCCTTCATGGGGTACATTTTGACCGTTTCAGTATCCGCCAGGGTGACACACTAACAGATGATATGCATGCAGATTTGCAAGCAGAAGCAGTAGTGGCCAATCCACCATTTTCTGCTGAATGGAAGAGTGATAGCGATCCTGCGCTTGCTAGTGATGAACGATTTACCCAATACGGAAGACTAGCACCCAAAGGAGCAGCTGACTATGCATTTGTTACACATATGCTTTATCACTTGGCTGATAACGGAACTATGGCAGTGGTTTTACCCCATGGTGCGTTATTTAGATCCGGTGCTGAAGGCCAAATTCGAAAATACATCATAGAAAAGCAAAATTATCTTGATGCGGTAATTGGATTACCACCTAATTTATTTTACGGAACTTCTATCCCCGCGACTGTACTAGTGTTTAAGAAGTGCCGTAAAGAAGACGAGGATATACTTTTTGTCGATGCTTCAAGAGAATTTGAAAAGAGTAATAATCAAAATAGACTCACAGATGAAAATGTTAAAAAGATTTTTGAGACATATGCTGGCCGTAAAGAAATTGAAAAATATTCTCACAAGGCTACCTTAGATGAAATCATAGAAAACGAATACAACCTAAATATTCCCCGCTATGTAGATACTTTTGAAGATGAAAATGAAATAGAGATTAATACTGTTGCAAAAGAAATAAAGAACTTAGAGCAAAATGAAAAAGTAATTAGAGGTCAAATTGCTCGATTTTGTGAAGAGCTAGGTATTGATAATCCTTTTTGAATATGAATATAGTTAAAAAAAATGTGCCTATGCTTAGATTTCAAGGTTTTAATAATGAGTGGCAAGACAAAAAATTAGAAGATTTCGGGACTTTTAAAAACGGTATTAACAAATCCAGCGAAGACTTTGGTCATGGCTATCCATTTATAAATTTGATGGATGTATTTGGTAAACCGACAATTTCAAATTTAGAACTTAGTCTTGTAAACGCTAAAAGCGAGGAATTAGAGCTCTATAACTTAAAAAGAGGTGATGTATTATTTATTAGGTCATCTGTAAAAAGAGAAGGGGTCGGAGAGACATCTTTACTATTGGTGGATTTAAAAGATACTGTATATAGTGGTTTTTTAATACGATTTAGAGACAGTATGAATATACTGGATTTGAATTTTAAAAAGTACTGTTTTAAAACAAGCAAGTTTAGAAAAAAATTGCTTTCATTAAGCACAACAAGTGCTAACACAAATATAAACCAGGAATCTTTAAGTAGTTTATTTGTTTCATATCCAACAATTCCTGAGCAACAAAAAATATCCACATTCTTATCCTTAGTCGATGAATTGATTGAAAATCTGCGCCTACAAAAGAAAGCTCTTAAAAAGTATAAAAAAGGAATGATGCAAAAATTATTCTCCCAAAAAATCCGTTTTAAGGATGAGAACGGTAAAAGCTTCCCGCATTGGGAAGAAAAAAAGTTTGGAGAATTGTTTACTGAACGAAATGAAAAAAAAGAAAATAAGGAGTGTGATATGTTATCAGTCACGACAAATGTCGGAGTAATAAAACAGGACACTTCAATTAAAAAAGACAATTCGAGCGAAGATAAGAGTAATTATAAACTTGTCCACAAGGGTGATATTGCATACAACACAATGCGAATGTGGCAAGGGGCATCAGGAGTATCTTCTTTCGATGGCGTTGTGAGTCCTGCATATACTGTTATAAGTCTGAAGTCTGGCGATATTGGGTTTTACGGATTTTTATTTAAGCAACCTCGTACAATCCATAATTTTTATCGCTACTCACAAGGTCTGACTTCAGATACTTGGAATTTGAAATTCAAACATTTTTCTGAAGTTATAGTTACTGTTTCGATGGATGTAAAGGAGCAACAGAAAATCGCTAATTTTCTGTATGCAATTGATGATCTAATTTATGCAAAGCAGAATCAAATCACTCAAGCGGAGGAGTGGAAAAAAGGCCTCATGCAGAAAATGTTTATATAAATTATGACTACACAATCCGAACTACAACTAGAAAAAGAGTTAATCGAACAACTTAATGGATTAGGGTTTGAGAGCATAAACATATCTGATAAAAGCCACTTGGAATCTAATCTCCGATCTCAGCTTGAAAAATTTAATCAAACACGGTTTTCTGATGCAGAGTTTACTCGCATTCTTAATCACCTCTCCAAGGGCGATAGGTTCCAGAAAGCAAAAACTTTACGTGACAGATTTGCTCTTGCTCGCGATGATGAAAGTACATTTTATGTCCGTTTTTTCAACATGGACAAATGGTGTAAAAATGAATATCAAGTTACCCATCAACTTACTCAAACAGGGCGATACGAAAACCGTTATGACGTGACTTTGCTAATTAACGGATTACCTTTAGTTCAGATCGAACTCAAGCGCCGTGGAATGGAAATGAAAGAGGCCTTCAACCAAATTCAACGCTATCATAAACACTCTTTTACAGGAACATTATTCGAATATATACAAATATTTGTTATTTCAAATGGTGTAAATACTAAATATTTTTCCAACAATCCGTACCAGTCCTTTGAACAAACCTTTTTTTGGACAGATGAACAGAATCGCAAAATAACTCAACTCAACGAATTTGCGGATTTATTTCTTGAGAAGTGTGCAGTTTCGGCAATGATTGCCGAATATACTGTACTTGCTGAATCACTTCAGATTCCAATGGTATTACGCCCATATCAATATTATGCAGTCAAAGCGATTGAGAAACGCGTTATCGAGTCTAATAAAAATGGTTATATTTGGCATACTACCGGATCAGGTAAAACGCTTACATCCTTTAAGGCAAGTCAAGTACTTTCACAGATGCCTGAAGTCAAAAAAGTTCTATTCGTGGTTGACAGAAAAGATTTGGATATACAAACTACCAAAGAATTCAATTCATTTTCAGATGGTTCAGTAGATGGGACTGACAACACTTACCATCTTGTTGCCCAACTAAAAGATCAAAACAGAAAATTGATCGTAACTACAATCCAAAAACTTGATATTGCTATATCACGAGAATCTTACCTTCGACAGTTTGATTATCTGCAAAATGAAAAGGTTGTCATAATATTTGATGAATGTCACAGAAGCCAATTTGGTATGACGCATACTCGGATTAGGGGATTTTTTAAGAACGCGCAAATATTTGGTTTTACAGGTACACCAATATTTGCAGAAAACAATGTCGGTGGTGTAACAACAGCAGATGTATTTAGTGAATGTTTGCATAAATATATAATCACTCATGCTATTGATGATAATAATGTCTTGGGTTTTGCAGTTGAGTATGTAGGTAAATATACCCAAAAGGATCCAGACACCCTAGATGCTGATATTTTTGCAGAAATGCTTGTGGAAGGGATTGATACAAGGGAAGTTCTTGAAAGCGAAGATCGATTAAGTAAGATAACTGACTATATACTTGTAGACTGGAAGAAAAAAACTAAAAATGGTAAATTTAATGCTTTTTTTGCAACTCCAAGCATTGAAGTACTAAAAAAATATTACACATTATTTAAGGAAAGAAAGTCAGATAACTTTAGGATCGCGACAATTTTTACTTATCAGGTAAATGAGGACGACAGCTCAGATATCCTCGATGTTGATGTGTTTGCTGGTGAAGGTACCCAAGGAAACCAACACTCGCGCGATTTCTTGGAGAGTTGTATCAAAGATTATAACCAGATGTATGCCACCAATTACTCTACTGATCGATTTTATGATTATTACCGAGATTTACAGAAACGAATCAAGAATAAAGAGGTTGATTTAGTGCTAGTTGTAAATATGTATTTAACAGGGTTTGATAGTCCAAGGTTGAATACACTATATGTTGATAAAAACTTACGATATCACGGACTTATTCAAGCTTATTCACGAACTAATCGTCTTTTAAATTCTGATAAGCCTCATGGAAATATAGTTTCGTTTAGAAATCTCAAATTGGCGACGGATAAGGCATTAGCTCTCTTTGGAGATGAGAATGCAAAAGAAATAGTTTTCAAAAAGCCATACGAAGAGCAGAAAAAAGACTTCGAAAATAAGCTCGCGGAATTACGAGGAAAAGTACCAACAGTTGAGGACGTTGATACTCTTGAGGGTGACGAAGAAAGGGCAGTATTCGTCAAAACATTTCGTGATTTATTAAGGATTAAATCTTCACTTGAGACATTTGCCGATTTCTCGTTTGAAGAACTAGGTATTACTGAACAAGAATTTTATGATTATCAAAGCAAATATTTAGATATTCATGAAGATCGTAAAAACCATGACCCAGAGGCAGAATCTATACTCGATCAAATTGATTTTGAATTGGAATTAACAGTACGGGATATTATAGATTTTGATTACATAATTAAGTTAATTGCTGGACTGACGAATATTCGCTCCGATGCAGTTCGTCAAAAGAAAACTGAAGATATCCTAAAACTCTTTGATCGTGATGTAAAACTACGAAAGAAAAAAGAATTGATTAGAAAGTTTATTGAAGAGAACCTACCTAAGGTTAGCAAGGATGGAAACGTAGAAAAGGCTTTCGAAGAATTTTGGACAAGCGAGCGTTCTGATGTATTAAAAGAAGTAGCCACAAACGAAAATATCCCATTGGATAAATTCGAGAAAATAATTGGGGAATATTTATATACCCAAAAACTGCCTCATGGACAAGATATTGTCGATCTACTCCCAGAACCTCCGAAAATACTGGAACGGCAAGGTATTATTGACCGAATACGGAGTGCTATTGAAAACATTGTCGATATTTTTGAGTGGTAAGATTGGCAATGAGTTCAGGGTATTAAAATTGAAGAAATAATTAGATGATATGATTAAACTTTCTCGCTCTAAATTAGAATTACTATTTGAATGCCCTAGATGCTTTTGGCTTTATGCTGGTAAAGGAATTGCTCGTCCCTTCGGTGCTCCTTATACCATTAATAATGCTGTAGACTTTCTTCTGAAAAAAGAGTTTGATGAACATCGTAAAAATGGTACAGCTCACTATTTAATCACAAGAGAGGGAATTGATGCTATTCCATTTATGCATGAGGATATTGATAAATGGAGGAATACTTTCACCGGAATTCAATATCATCACAAAGAGACAGATTTCTTAGTTTTCGGGGCAGTAGATGACATTTGGGTAGATACTAAAGGTAACCTGATGGTGGTCGATTATAAGGCTTCTGGGGCCAAAGAAGGCGAACTTTATGACAGTTACAAGCACCAAATGGAGATATATCAATGGATCCTAAAGAAGATGGGATTTAAGGTACTAAACAGAGGGTATTTTGTTTATTGCAGAGTAAATAAAGACAATGGATTTGCCAAGGGTAATTTAACCTTTGATATTAAAGTTCAACCTTACGATGGCGATGATAGCTGGGTGGAAGATAAAATTTATGAGGCAAAGAAAATTTTAGACGGGAGAATCCCGAAGGCTGAAGTAGATTGTGACTTCTGTAAGTATAGGAATACTGTAGAAGAAGCTGAAAGCTTTGATGATAAGGATGAACTATTTGAAGATGCAGTAGAGTTTGCGAAAGAACTTGAAACTATTACAGCAGCATTAATTCAACAAAATTTTAAAACGGGATATGCTAGAGCTGCAAGAATTCTGGATGAGTTGGAAAGTGCTGGAATAGTAGGTCCAGGGGAAGGCTCTAAGCCCAGAGAAGTTCTAAAGAGCAATGAAGAATAATTTGGGAGGCCTCTTAAGAATATTACGCGCCTTATTCCACCCAAAACCCCTTATTATCATCACAATTATTTTATTTGTTTCAGACTATATATTGTTTAAAAAATTTGGTGACAATTTTGAAGAGAAATCAAAGATTTTATCATTCATATTTAATGTTGGACCATTTTATAGCATTGTAGGATTTTCAATGATTCTGGTATCAAAACTACGGACAATAAAGTGGTATAAAACCATTCCTTTTTTGATCATCCTTTTTTTGGCCGATATCTTTATTTATTACAGATTCACCTCTCCCAATAAGGAACTTCGGATAATAAATGGTATTTTTGATTTTCTAGGTTTAATTTTAATCTTATCTGCCATGATCCTGGCAGTAAAACACATTTTTGGTTACATACTGCACCGGAGAAGAAGGCAGGTTTTAGTACACCGTATTGAAGAAAATCGGTTTAATAATAAAAACCTTCGCAGCTTTAGGTTGCCTATTAGGTTTCTGATGATCGCTTTTATTATTGGTGTTATGGTTTTTGGCATATATCGAATTAACACACTCGAAAATAGGTTGCAAACAATTGAAAACAAACTCGGAGGTCCTAAGAAAATTGGCTGCAACGAAAAAGATACGATTGATAAAGTCCGCCAGTCAGTAGTGCGGATCGTGGGAGGGGAATCTGAAGGCTCTGGCTTTGCTGTTAAATCCGGAGGCTTGGTCCTTACCAACTTCCATGTAATCGAATTTGAACCCGCTCCGAAAGTAGTTTTACCGGATAACACATTTGAAACTGCAGAAATTATTATGGCTGATAAAAATGCTGATCTGGCAATTATAAAGATTAGTAAGGATCTCCCTATCATTTCCTGGGGCGATCCCAAAGAGCTTAATCCTGCTGAAGAGCTCTTGGCAATAGGATTTCCCTTGGGAGGTTCGCTTTCAGGAGAATCTTCTGTAAACAAGGGATCCTTATCCGCCAGGCGAAGATCAAAAGACGTTGGTGTTGAATATCTCCAGACGGATATTACTTTAACTCCGGGAGTATCCGGTGGACCAATGGTTAATATTTGCGGTGAGGTACAAGGAATAAACACAGCCGGTCTATCAGGGTTAGGATTAGCAATTTCTGCAGACTCAATCAAGCAAAAGTGGCTGGAGATGGCCACAGCTGACGATTCTCTTAAGGATATTAAGAGAATTACCTTTGATGATACAGAAAGCGCCGAGTTTGCTGTTGCCACCTTCTATAACTACTTGAAGGTAAGAAAACTGGAAAAAGCATTTGAGTTGCTTTCGGACAATTTTAAAGAGGGACACGGATTTGATTACTGGAAAGGAGGGTATGAGTCCTTGCTTGATACAACAGTTATAAAAATTGAAGAGGATAAAAAAGTAAAGGATCGTGTAACAATTAAACTTTCTACTAAAGATATGGTTGATGATGAGATTGTGTATAAGTATTTTGAAGGTTACTGGGATGTTAAGAACATTGATGGAAAATGGAGATTGTGGGATCCTGAAATAAAGGAGGTAGAAAACCCCAGCTATTTATGGTTTTATGAATAATTAATATGGTAATTACAAAAACAATTTTAATCCTAGAGGATGATCTTAAAACGCTGTCTAAAATCCTTAGCAGATTGGCGAAACTTGAGGAAGACCAACCATTTTATTTTTCTCTGGTTGTTCTAACTGACTATATTCAGGTGGAAAACTACGTTAATAAAAATCCAAAAGCTAAATTTGACATTATCTTACTTGATAGAGATTGTAAATTAGCTGGTTCATTCCATGTGCTTAATCTTGAAAAGTTTGGTCCCGAAAAAGTTATATCAATATCTTCAGTACCAGAATATAACGAGCAGATTAAAAAGAGAGGGGTAACTAAAGTAATTCCTAAGGACTATCAGTATCTGGATGATTTTGCTGATAAGGTTGTTAAGCAAATAGAAGAAATTGTCAGAAAAATGCCTTTGATAGAGGATTAATAATCCTTCTGCCATTAGTTGTGCCTTATATGGTTAAATTTAACTCTCGCTTTAATCCTTCTCGGCCTAGATTAAGCCAATATTCATTTTCTCCAGTATCAATTCCATTAATGTACTTTTCTTGATGAGCTCCCATAAATTCCATGGCCACCCCAGCTATGGCATAAGGATATAAGTGCTCTCTTTCTGCTTGGGTAAGAGGAATAAATTTACTATACTCATCAGCAATTAATTCTGTTCTTTGTCGAAGCGGTACTGGATTATTAGAATCATGCAGTAAATTGGCAGCAATTACTGCTAACTCTTGTATCCTGGGATACCAATTAGATACTGAGAAATCCAAAATATAGATTTTACCGTCAGTACCTTTTAAGACGTTAGTCTTGATAAAATCCCCATGTACAAAACAGTGGGGTAAATCTGCTACTGGAATGGCGTTATATAGAGCCATCACTTGTTCAACTAATCCTAGATCTTCAGGTTTTATATATTGTCTAACTCTATCAAACATTATCTGGATATTAGGAATAGCTATTGAATCAAATATATACGGCGGATGGTGGTCAATTCCATTTACTAAAACTGCTTGTTCGATAATTACTCGCCGTTCTTCATCATTTGGGGCACTATTTAATTCAAAATAAGTTTTACCTTCAATAAAGTCCATTAAAACCATTGATATACCGTTTGCTTGTGGATCTGAGTAGACCAGTTCACCTTTATCAGTAGTTTTTAGTGGCGGATGATTTACTCCTGCCTCGACAACTTTTTCCATGATGGTGGCATAGCGAGTAATATCTTCTGGTTTACGATATTTAGCAAAAATTTTAGCTACATATTTACCTTTTGAAGTATCGATAGCTACATTACAGTCCTCATAGCCTACCTCTATTACTGAAAAATTGGTTGATTGACCAACATCATAGGCTCTACAAAGTCTATCTACAACTGGTTCTAAACTTCCGGAATAATTAAGCCTATTGTGGATTTGTTCACTCATGGTTAAATTTCAGATTAACCAATGAGTTTCAAAAGGAATGGGAATTCCTTATAAGGTTGGTTAAATCTGTCAGAACCCATATGACCTTCACCTTTCATAACAATCAATTTACCTTTTCCCAAACTATCTAGCATATGTCTACCTTGATTATCATCACAACCCCAAGGATCATTATCAGAGTTAATAAAAATAATATCCTCTACATGATCTGCGATTCTTGCCCAATCGTAGCTTTCCTGTAATATTGGATTAACTCCATTGTCTTCTGGTAAAAATGTGGAGAAACCAGCCACTAAAATAGCTTGTTTAACTCTAACATTGATATTCTCCAAAACAGTAAGGATTAGCGGGCAACCTGCTGAATGGCCAATTAAAACCGTATCTTCTGTGTAAGTTTCTTGCAAAGCTACTGGTAAACATTTTTTTATATCTGGATCAACTTCTGAATCTGGAAGTTGTGGAATTGAAACAGAGTAACCTCTTGCTTCAAGTTCTTTTTTAACATAAGGCAACCAAAAAGACTCTGGAGTTTCCCCAGAACCATGTAAAATAACTGCATTTTTCATTTCTACGCTCATAATATCAGATAACTTTAGTAATTACCTCTACCATCATATGCCATAGCAACTGTGATTCTACCTGGTTTTTGGACTCTCTCTGCAACTGCAATATTAGCTAAAGTAGAGTTTCCATAAGTATCAATTAGACTTTGTGGTAATTTACTGTAATTTGGTAAAAGAGAAGCCTGGTACCATTCCCACCAAGTTCTAAGGAACATAAAGGGTATTCGATCCAAACCTCTCATTACTTGCTTATCAGTAAATAAAGCATAGTCATCAAGTAATCCACCCTCTATAGCTCTAGTTTGCAATGGTAATTCAATGCCAATAGGAGCATTTGTTCCATAGGTACTAAACTCGGCTAATAATGTTCGATTTCCTGGTTGAATACCATAAGCGTCCTTGTATCTTTTTCTATGATTTAATCTAGCAAACCAATCATATCCTCCACCATAAGCAAATGATTCCGTAGCTATCATTCTGGCATTTTTGGTATTAGCTTTAACATATTCACCTAAGGCACAAACGCTAGCTCCATTTCCCATTGAGGCTATTACTGTTAAAGGTAATTTTGGTTGAAGTTGATCAACAAGTTGTTTACCTAACTCAACCATAGTTGCGACAGTTATATCACCAGCTGAAACGGCATGATTTGGGGATGCATAAATTTTTTCTTTTCTTCTAATACGGTCTAGGTTACTATCCACTAAAGCTTTCACTTGAACTGGCATCCCTTCAGCATATAGCTCTTTAGGAGTTTTAATAATTGTTACTGATCTTCCAGAAAGATGTTTATATCTTGCCTCAGGTAAACCACCAGGCATAACAACTATATGCTCATAGCCTAAAGCCTCAGCTGCATCAGAAAAAGCTGTCCAACCATTACCTGTGCTAGGTTCAACTAAGATGGCATTATCAGGAGCAATTCTGGTCCTACCCTTATCCCTAGTTTCCTCAAGATTTCTAATAATTGGTACAAACACATTTTTAAGTCCATAATGACAGCCAGGAACTTTGGTAACATCTAAGACCACAATATTTGCTAAATTTTCTGGTAAACTAGTAAATCTTTCCCCTAAAGGATAAACTTCAGCTTGGTAATGAAGTAATGAAGTAACCTCTTTAAATAATTGTTCTCTATCAGGTGAAAGACTCATAAATTATAACTCCCAGGGGTATTGAGGCTGTCTATCTGGTGATCTATGAATGATTGTCCCTGCAAAGCCGTTTTGGGTAAATGTTAAGCCTCCATTTTCTGTGACCTCTTCAACCCATGAACAATCTTCGATATCTCCATTTAACTTGAAAGTGTAACGCCTATTTCCTTCAATAAATTCAAATGGACCTCTGAAGGGGAGTTCTGGAGTAACTCTCATTAAGGCTTGTTTCAAAAATTCAAAGGTTGGTTTAACTATTGGATAATGAGCTTCAACCATGCCTTTGCCACCATAGGTCATCGCCCAGCTTGGAGTATCTTTGTAATAAATTGTCGTCATCCCTGGTGCTCTAAAATAGCCCGTGTAGCTGTCTCTAAGTAACCATAATCCATTAGGAGATCTATATTCCAGTTCTTTATAACCTGGTCTTTGGGGTGCTACTTCTGGTGCATCAGCTGCCCAGGTATTTTTATTAGCTTCAACTATAAATTCAGCTAAGTTTCTTAACCAAACTGATCTAGCTTCTAAATTTTCTGCCATATAGCCTTAAATTATACTACAGGACTAATCAAGAATCAAATTATAACAATTAGGAGCTTAATATTGTATCTAATCTCTTCTTAGCAATTTCATAGAGTTTTATATCCTCATGTTGAAAATAGTGAACAACGAGAGAATGATACGCTGTTAAAATTTGTAACAATCTAACTACCTCTAAAAGATCTGGGTCATCAAAATTAACTCCTTTATAATAATTTTTGAATGACCTTTTAATAATCTCATTTCTTTCTTCCTCGGATAGCTTACATTGCCACATATAGGCACCCTTGTATGTTAGTCCAGCATATTCAGTTATCCAAATCCCAGATCCAGCATTATCCCAATCTATTAGGATTAACTCCCCATCTTTAGTAATAATTCCATTACCAGGTGGTGGATCACCATGAACTAAAACTGGGCTAAAAAGATGTTCATATTTTTTCAGCTCCTCAACTGCTTTTAAAGCAGCTTCATGTACAGACTTATCTACATCCAAATCTTTCATACGTTCACGAAGACTTTTTATGAAATTTAATTTTGATTCATAAAATGTTTTATACTCTCCTTTGCCATTTTTTATTGCTCCATAGCCATCTACAGGAATCTGGTGAACTTTTTGCAGAAGCGTAGCTAGTTTATTGAAATATTCCTCAAAGCTCATCTCATCACTCATTATTAAATCAAACCCACTTTTGCCCTCAATAAATTCTTGAATCATGTACCCATGAGGAAAAATATCAGAACTGCGGTCTATTTTATAAGTTTTTGCAAAGGGTATATGGTGTTTTTCTAACTGCTCCTCAATCCATTCTAATTTACCCTCAGGTGGAATAAATTCATCTAATCTAAAAGCCTTTGCTATTACAGTTCCTTTATTCTCAGTTTGGATTTTATATACAAAACTAACCTCACCGGCTTGTATTCTGTTTGCAGAAGATACCTTAGTTTTTAGATCTTTTTCTACAATCTTGATAATAGTTTTGTCAATTTTAGGAGAATATTTAAGTAATGACATATTTAATACTAAAAGTATACTGCTTTTGCTATACTGTTTCCATGCAAAATAGTAAAAAGAACGATCATTATCAAAAGTATTTAGCTTCGATCCACAATAGTTGGGTTACTCCTGATGAAGTAATCCAGGATATTGCAAAAGAAGCTACTGGCCAAAGTGTAAAATCTAAATTTAGGATAATTGCCGGAGAAGCAAACGAAGTTTATGACTTAACTCTTAATGAAGGTAAGCATGTCATCTTAAGAATTTCAACCAGTGGCCATCCTAATTTTCTCCAAGAGAAATGGGCCTTAGAAAAAGTTAGAAAACTTGGTGTTCCAGTTCCCGAAATTCTCCTTATCAAATTCTTAACCATAGATGGTAAAGAAAAGTCTTTATGCTTAATGGAGAAGGTGGAAGGTGAACCACTAGAACGAGGGAACATCAACTTTGACAAATTAGACCTCAGTTTAAGAAGAAACCTTATAAATCAAGCTGGTGAAATTCTTGCTAAAATCCACTCTATTCAAACTGAAGGATTTGGTTGGATTATAGGAGATGGTAAATCAGAATTTAAAACATCTGATGATTTAATAGATAACCTAGTGAGCAAACAAGATGAGGTTGAGAAAATGGCAAGAGAGGAAGATATAGATCAAGTTAATATTGAATCCGCCTATAAAATAATAAAAAGTTTCAAGGATTTATATGCTAAAGTAAACCCTCATTTAATTCATGGAGATTATAGCCATAAACATTTTATGGTCAAGGATAATAAAATTACTTGCATTCTTGACTGGGGTGCAGTCAGGACAGACACACCTATTTATGATTTTGCTAACTGGGATTATTGGTTTGGAGAATATATCCCAACCGAATGGTTGAAAGAGGGCTATACAGATAAATCCCTATTTGATGATAATTTTGAAGATTTTCTTCATATGTGGAGACTTTTTAAAGGATTAGAAATATTACATTGGTATCATCAGGCTAAATATAAACCAGCAATTGAAAAAGCCAAAGCTAAGCTGATAAAGGACTTAGCCTACTTTAAAGCTAAATAAATTATGTGTGGAAGATATGGATTAGTTGATACCTCTAAATTAAGAGATTTATATGATATTGATAACCCACAGGATTTAAGTAGTTTGGAACCCCGCTATAACATAGCTCCCTCACAGTGGCTTCCTGTTATTACCAGGAATGGCAAAAATCATGTCCAAATTATGAGATGGAATTGATACTTCATTGGGCCAAGGATCCAAAAATAGCTTATATGATGATCAATGCCCGGGCTGAAACTATCCCTCAAAAACCTTCTTATCAGAACTACAGAAACTTGACAAATATTTTAACTTGAAGTAAATTGAAAATAGCTCTATGACGCAAGTTGTAGAGTTAGAAGGATTCTAGCAATAGAATCTCTTGGGATAAGACCTCAGCAATGGGGTCTTTTTCTTTTAATTAACAGAAACTTACTTGCATACAACATAAACACCTCCTTGACATAGAAACCATATTTAGGTAAGATACTTATGTATTAAGTATCTAATATAATATGACTACTAGAGAACACCTCATTGAAGAACTTCTGCACAGCTTCCACTCAATTCGAAATATAACGAAAGCAAGGTCCCTTCATTTAGGCCATCAAAATCATATTACTCACTCTCAATGGTTTGTTTTAACGATGATCGAACACTTTAAAAAAACAAACATTAAAGAGATCGCTGAAGCGTTAGAAATGTCTTCAAGTGCTGCAACTCAGCTCGTAGATGTCCTCGTGCAAGTAAACTTAGTGATACGAAAGGAAGATCCGGAAGACCGTCGCTCAGTACAGTTAGAGCTTTCTCCAAAAGGGAAACAACACATTGCTGCCACAAAGAAAATGCGCATAAATGAAATGGGAGATATGTTTGACGGGTTGACTGATGGTGAGCTGGAGGAGTTCGTGCGATTACACAAGAAAATCACGTCAAAGTCTTAGTTAATAAAGAATATATGAAACACTACAACATGCTTCTTGGTCATCTGGGGTTGGACAAGTCTATGAATTCAATGGAGAAAGCGTCATTTGAAATCGCTTTGAAGGGTAAAAAACTGATAGCAGAAAGAACGTACGAATTTATTTTTGAAAAACCTCAGGAGTTTCATTTTAATGCCGGTCAGCATGTTCGGATGACGCTTCTTAATCCTCCGGAAACTGATAGTAAGGGAAATAGCAGATTTCTGACTCTGGCAAATACCCCAAAAGATAAAGATTTAATTGTTGCTATGAGAATGACGGATTCTGCGTTTAAAAGAGTTTTAGGAAAAATGCAGATTGGAGAAAAGGTACTTATTCAGATATTACTGCATAGTCCGCATGGATCATTTGTCATCCATGATGACCCTTCAATTCCTGCTGTATTTCTGATTGGTGGAATTGGCATAGTTCCTGCTTATTCTATGATCAAAGATGCTATAGAGAGAAAATTGCCGCACAAAATCTTTCTGTTCTATTCCAACCGCAGACCAGAAGATGCACCATATTTAGACGAGCTTCAGAATTTAGCAAAGCAAAACCCCAAATTTACATTGATTGCAACCATGACTCAGATGGAAAAGTCGAAAAAATCATGGCAAGGAGAAACTGGATTTATAGATCAGGTAATGCTCAAAAAATATCTGGGTGATTTGAAATCACCTATTTATTACACTGCTGGACTATCTGAAATGGTTAATGCAATGAAAGCATTACTTAAAGAAATAGGAATAAACGAAGAGAGCATCCATTCCGAAGATTTTTCTAACTTTAAAATGAGTATGATGAATATGACTGACAATTCAAAACGTATTAAGAACTACTTTCTGTTCGGTGGAATCGGATTGATGATAATCTTAGGAGTTATTGTCCATTCCAGTCTTGCTGTTTTACTGTTCAATGCGTTCTCTCTTAAAAATCTCTCGTATTTTACGATAGGAATAATCCTTGTTATTATTATTTTTAAGATCCTGGTTATATTCAAGTTCAAACATCACCTGGGTTTTAAACATGGGGAGGAAAAATAATTATAAAAACTATGAAAACTTATACGTGCCCAATGCACACGGGGTACTTTTCTTTAATCAGATAATTAAAATAATGATATACTCGAATCGTGATGCAGACTAAGTCTAAAGAGCAGTTGGAAAAAGAGGCAAAGATACTTTTTGAAATGCTTATAAAAAAAGGTTTTTCTAAGGAATATGTTCTGAAGGAAGTTTACATGCAAACGGGGATAAAACTGAAGATATAATTCTTATTTACTCTTAGTTCTGGATTTAAGCAGGCTTTTGGCTTTTCTTTTAATCTTTTTAATATCCTTCTCTTTTAAAATAGACTCTATAAATTCCCAAAGCTCATGATTTTCATCTGCCCATTCCTCATTTAGTTCATCCAAATCCTTTAGGTAATTACTAAACTTATCTTCCAGCTTCTTAATCCTTCTTTCTGCAAAGAGGTGGTAAATGAAAACGGCAATAATACTAACAACGATATATTCCATTAGTCTTAATAAAATCCAAAACTTAAAATTGATTCCTAAAAATTGGTTATGATAATTTTGGCCGATTCCAGGAATTCTATAAATATATATGATAGAAGCTATGGATAGGCCTGCTATCACGGCAGCAAGTAGGGCGAGTAATTTATCCTTGAGGTAGTAGAACACGCCGTTAGATTACTCTGTTCTAATCTTACGTGTCAATCCGAGCATTTTAATCTTTTTTTAATTTTAAAATCAATAGGGAGATGTGCGCCTATCTAAAGCTGCTAATATAGTAAGTTGATTTATCCTCCTTTCTTTTATAATTTTTATCCTAACCTATGTGTTTATAAGAAACAAGGTATTTTGAACACAATCATAAACATATGGGTTAGTAAACTCTAACAATATAAATTGGTAGCCTTAGCATATGTCTAAGGTTAAAAAAATAACCGAGCAGGATTACAGGCTCGGTCGCAAAATCCAAAAGATTAGAAAGGTAAAAGGAATGACCCAAGAACAATTAGCTGAAAAGGTTAAGGTCTCTACAACATTTATCGGGTATGTTGAAACAGGTTATAGAAGACCCAATCTAAAAATGATTTATAAGATAGCCAGAGCTTTAGATGCTAAAGTTAAGGATATCTTTCCTTTCTAATCTAAGTGTGTACCTCTTTTATATGAACCTCAAAGCGAACTGAGTTTTCGTTTTCTTCTATTTTATAATTAAAACGAACATCCTCTTCAATTTTGAACGACTTAATGAGCTCTACTATTGCCTGTAGAATCGTTTTTGGATGGGTTCCGCGCCTTACAAGGGGTAATTTTTGAACAGCGTCTATCAAGTCTTTTGTGGTTAGATGTTCATATACCAGTGTGCTCCTAAGGTCATTGTGGCGGAGGAGTTTTTTAACATGGAATAGACTTACATTGGATTCTAATAGCCTGGTGGCGTATGAATGGCGGAAGCTATAGACAGTAAGGTTTGTTCTTTTGATTCCTAAGATTTTTAATCTTTTATGGAAATGGTCGTGCCAGGCATTACTGTTTAAGATAGGCTCTCCACCATCCATATCTTTACCTTTCCAAGACTTACCACCTTCAGGAGAGGGGAATAGATATTCACCGGTTAATCCCTCAATGTGTTTTTTGACTAGTTCAATAACATTGGGAGCAATTGGGGCTATCCCCGGAGTATTAGTCTTTGAATCACGGATTACAAATACCTGCCTCCCAAAATCAATATCACCAACCCGCAGTGCAGCAACTTCTCCCGGGCGCATACCGGAGAAAGCCATGATTGAAAAAAATGCATTCCAAATCCTCCATCTCTTAAATAAAAATGGTTCGTGATAGGCATTGGTTCTTCTATCGTAATAGGGTTTTGTTGATTTTTGAAACTGTAAGTTGAGGAATGATTCAATTTCTTCATCAGACATGGTAGCTTTGGAGAATTGCTCCTTTTTTCTAAATTTCCATACCTTTAAGTCTTGGTCATTTTTAAAATGACCATACTGGCGGATGGTAGAAGTTAAAGAGTTTAAGTAAGTATTCTTGCAACCTTGTTCTTTAAGGCTCGTAAAGTACGCTTCAATTTCCTCCTTTGAAAAATTGGGGCAGTAGGCAAGAACTCTTTCGAGGTTTTTAAGATGCCTATAAACTGTTCGTATTTTTCTATCATTATTGAGCAGGTAAACCTTAAATTCTTCCACGAGTCTAGACAAATTCCTTTCCGGGCAGTCTAGACTTGAAAAATCTTTAGAAGGGTTTCCGTCTCTAACCCTTGTTTTCACTTGTTCAGATTACTCTAAAAATGGATGCCTTGACAACCGTTTTAAACAATGGTAACCTGTAAACGTACCTTGCTAAAGATATAGGATATTTTTCTGTAAGGTGAGTTTTAACTTTGGAGTTGTTTTTAGGTAATTACTGAAATCTTCGTATTACCCCCACACATTTCCCTTGAATTTTGACATCTGTGGCATAAATTGGCTCCATACTAGCATTAGCCGGCTCTAACCTAATCCTATTTGGTTCCCGGAAAAACCGCTTTAGTGTGGCCAAGCCGTTTTCCAGCAAGGCCACCACTATATCTCCGTCTGCGGCAATAGTTTGTTCTTCAATAATGACGTAATCCCCATCTAAAATTCCATCTTCAATCATGGAATCTCCCTTAACTTGGAGCACATAAGACCTTTTTTTGCCGGAAATCATGGCCGGGGCCACTTTAACTGTGGCATCAGGGTCAGTGAAAGTTTGAATTGGTTGTCCGGCCGCAATATAACCTAAAATCGGCAGTTCTACCCCTTGAGTAGCATGAGAAATTTCTTGGTCAATAACTTCCAAACCTCTGACAGCTCCTTCAAATTTTTTGACCACACCTTTGGAGACCAGAATTTGTAAATGCTCATGGACAGTAGCTAAGGAGGAGACCCCGATGCTGTCAGCAATTTCAGACAGGGTGGGGGAATAACCATATTTACCGATATACTGTTTAATGAAGTCTAAAATCTGTTTTTGTCTCTTGTATAAAGTAACCGGCATATTATGATGAGTAAAATCGAATCATCACCAAAACAATACCAAAGTTAAACCAAACTTGTCAACTAGGACAAACTGGATCATTTAAACCAGGATCCTATCCATCCCAATATGGTACCTAGAAAATTAAAAATTGCCTGAACTGGATTAATAGAAGTAGAAGCAACTGATGGAGATGTAGTTTCCCCGGTAGTCTCACCCTTAACTGCACCTGTTTGAGTATCAACTTCAATATTTTCTTGACTGTCAGTAGATACACCTAAAATTCCTGGGGCAAATCCGGCAGCAGGTCCTGAAATAGTTTCCCCACCTGGTGTGGCTGCCAGTTCATTAGAATACGAACCCGGAGCACAACCATTACCAGCCCTAACTTTAAAATAATAAGTAACGCCACCGGACAATCCGGAAACTATGTAACTGGTAGTGTCAGATCCGCCCACATTGGGGTTACCAAACTGGAATGTTCCGGGAGTGGTGGAATAATTCACCAAATAGTAAGTAACAGGATTAACAGCTTTTGACCATGCCAGGTTAACACTATTGGCACCGGGAGTTGCTGATAATAATGTTGGAGCGCTGCCTGGTTTGGTATCACCGCATGACGGGGCACCAGCAGCACTCAAACTTACCCCACCACCGGAAGTGGAAGATGAACTGGTGGTAGCAGTATGGGTGGTGGCATAAAATGAGGCTTTAGTAGCCTGGAAGGTACAAATTCCTGCAGCAACTGTACAAGTTTTAGGATCCTCAATTCCCTCACTCACCCAAGGTCCGGTTAGGCCTGCTGATCGAACAACATTTAGTACTTGCCCGTTAAGGCTGGTGCCAACAAAAATGTTCAAAGTAATCGGCTTTGGATCTCCATTTGAGTCTTTAAACTCCAAACCAAAATCAGGAATTCCCCATTGCAGGGCCCCATCAACTACCACATTACTGTCTAATCCGGTCATGGAAGATAAAGTAGGAGAGCTGGCGCCCAACTGTGAGGCGTCAAAGTTTCCTCCACCGCTTTTAGTAATTATGGTACCACTTTGCAAAACTACATTACTGCCCACTGTCTGACCCTCCACCGTCACACAGGCCCCGCCCGGACAGATGGGGGCGGGATCGACCACAATCAAAGAGATAGTTAAACTGCTGTTCCCGCTGGTGGGCACAAATTTGGTGCCGGTTCCACCTATTTGCTGGTATGGAGCATTGCCAAACCATAAGAGTTTACCATTTTTATCCTTGGTGATTGATGTTTTCTGGCCAGGAGTAACCTGTCCGCTAAAATCTACAAAAATATCGAAGAATGAATCAGTGTAAGATTTACCAGGAGAAGTTGGTTGGAAACCAGTTTGAGGTTGCTCTGTAATTCTATATGTTCCTGGTCTGTCTACTATAGCAGTAAATTCCCCACTGCTAGTAGCTGTTTGGGAAGTAAGCTGTAATTGAACTAATTCTATTGGAATGGTACTAAGGCCATCTTCGGAGAGTTTAGACGAGGTAGTAACTCTGCTAACATCAATGTTCCACCCACCTAAGACCGGTTCAGCATCCTCTTTTACTCCATTAGCATTCAGATCCTCCCATTTCAGTCCGGTAATAATCACCTTCTTAAAATTACCAAAATCAATGCCTGTTTTTTCTTCTCCGGAATTAATGGTGATATCTTCGGGGTTTTCAGTTTTCTGTACCCAACCATCTTGTGAGACTTCTCTTACCTTATATGTTCCAGGCTCAAGATTTGCGAACCCATAATTTCCGTCCCCATCAGTGTCTGTTGATACTTCATCCTCATCCAAAACACCATCACTATCTGTATCTAAAAAGATAGTCCACCCCTCAATTCCGATCTCGTCTTCATCTTTTATCCCATCGCCATCTAAATCTTCAAATTTTTGCCCGGAAATGCTACCTGGTTGGGTATTACCAAAATTGTTACCCGTACTTTCTTGCCCAGCAGATAACGGAATTTCATATCCTACTGTACCATTATCACAGCCAAAACCACTGGTAGGGAAGGTTTGTATCCAATTATTTTCTGTACCTTCGCAGACATTATAAATGCCTGGTAGAAGATTGCCAAAGAAGTAATAGCCCCAGTCACCCCATTCCCCAGACTCTGTAGTAGTTTCTTCTTCCGCAGCACCACTTAAGTTGATTAGCCATTCCTCAATCGGATCTTCAGTATCATCCCAAATGCCGTCTCCGTCCCAATCATAGAATTTATACCCACTAATAGAACCTAGCTTAGTATTGATAAATGTACATGTAACTGATTCTCCCGCATCTAAAGAAATATTATCAACTGAACTGTCGTCACTACACGTAGCTGATGTTAGATCCCAGCCTTCCGGCAGATCTTCAGAAATACTATAACCATCACCTGGTTCCAGCGAGAAACCGGTTGAGAACTCTTCCGACCCGTCCGTTAAAGAAAAACTCTCATCAACAATCTCGGATATCCCTCCGGTAAGATTAAAATCAAAACTTTGAGGGTTTCCTGAGGGGTCAGTAACTTTATCCACCATAATCCTTGCTCTTTTTGTATTTTCAAAGGTACAAGTTACAGTTTCTCCGGCCTCTACATTGATGGTTGCTCCGTTATCTAAATCAGTTTCTGAATTGTCATCATCACAGGAAAGATCTGTTAATTGCCAGCCGTCAACTCCATCTTCCACAACATCGTATGAACCCGGGGTAAGATTGGTAAAAGTTTGCTGGTTTGACAAAGTATTGTCAGTATCATCATCCAAGCTAAAATCAGATAAACCATCACCTGAGGTGGTAAAAGAAAAATCCTGCTCATCATTAGGGACACTATTTTTAATAATCACAATAGTACCTGGCGTATAATGGGTAATCTTTGCTCCAATCCAGTCGAGCGAGAAATCCCTACCAGAACCACCGCTGTTTGTATCTCCATTTATCACTCTAACCCTGAAATTAGGGTTCGAAAAATCGTTGGCAGTGCCATTTTTACTCCAGGTTCTACCCCAAGTATCAATGCTGCTTCCAAAAGTATAGGAAGTTTCAGTGGTTGTTGATAATGTTTGTTTGTGTTCAACAGAAGTCCAGTTAGCTCCACCATCCCAGGAAATTTCTACACAGCTAAATGGTGAACTTGTAAGGGAGTCAACCTTTAAATCCTGTCTAACCTCAATACCATCTATTACATCCCCGTCAGGGATTTGAGTATCTAAGTCAAAATTAGAAAAGATGTGTTTGTCGTTGCCTGTTCCTGTACAGGTATCATTAGTAGCGGTACCTGAGTCAGTATCAACTGCATAGATATTATCCGGTGCAAAAACAGAGGTTGGGTTTGTCTGATAACCTGTGTTGTCACCTGCAGAACTAGTAACTGCAGCCTGTGATGTGGCGTGATGGTAGCCTGAAACATTTGACTGGTCAAAGGTGATAGAAAGCTGTGGTCTATTGGCACTAGTAGCTGTAGAAGCTGCATAATCTACAGAATAATCATCAGTACTTGTTCCATCTTCTACGCTATCCCTAATAATCCACCCATAATTCGTAGTACTTCCTGCAAGATAAGCATTTACATCTGCAGTTACATTCCAACTGATCACTGTATTATCTGTAGTTCCAGTAGTGACAGATGATGTAGGTGATCCTGAAAAAGTTAAAGTAGGTGTACGGGTACCATTAAGACTATCCCAGGCAACCTCACCTACAGGAGAATTGTTTGTTCCCCCATCCCCCTCTACCCAATCAGCAGTAATTTTGTATACATCATGCTGTCTTGATACATCTGGAGGGTTAGTAATTTTAAGTTTTAATGTAGCGTTGGATACAGTTGATCCTGTAGGAATTGAGGATATATCAAACTTAACTACAGCTCTCCGATTCATATTAGTGGTTCTAGAATAGACACTAATAATGTCTCCACCAGTGTTACCGAAATTAGTTGTGGTGGCATCTTGTTTGATATATGCATCTGCAACAACTGCAATTGCCTGATTAGTTACCCCTGTTGTAGCGGGTGGGACTAATACAAAGACTGTAAAATGGTTTAAGCCTGTAATTTTAACAAACTCTGCTGTCTTTTCTTTGGGTTCAACTGTTTCTCCGGAATCTAATCCGTCAACATTTTCTGCTACTTTTATTTCTATATCTTTATCTTTTGCCTCACTGGGCAATGGAAGGGTGAGATCATACTCAAATGTTTCATTCTGCATAGTGGAGGTAATTTCATAAGCTGTATCCGAGAAAGCTCCCAAATCTTCCTTATCTTCCTGGGATAAAATGATCTGCTTAATGGTTAATGTTCCCGGGGGTTCCGGTAACTTAGTAAAAGTAACTGTTACTTTATCATTTTGAGGGGCTTTGTATATTTGGTTTAAAACTACATTAGCAGTAGTAGTGGATGATCCATCCTCATTGCCTTGCCAAACCTCCGGTGTGACAGTGGCACTTGGCTCGTTTTCAGCGGGGGTAGTATCAATGATCACTGCTGACTCGGTGGCCGGTGGAGCTTGTAAATTTTCATCCAGGATGAGAGTAGGTGAGGGGGTGGGGGATGGTTCTTGGGAAACACTTAACTCTGCGCTAGAGGATGAGGTAACCTCCTGGGCCAAGATTAAAGAAGGGGCAAGTATTTGGCTCCAAATCAGAGCCAGGACAGAAAATATAGCAAATACTTTTTTAAATATTTTCAAGGTAAAAATCAGTCTAACAACTTGACTCTACCCTATAATGATTAAAAATACAAGTGGGAATCAATATGAAACTTTATGAGAATATGCTGGTTGTTGTGTGGAAGTGGTTTCTTCCTCTGATGCTTGAAATTCCAGCTCTTTCCAATAGACATCCCCGGCAATTCCCAACATGGAGGCACATTTTTTTAAACAATCCGAGCCGGCAGCTTTTAAATCATCGGCAATGGAAATGGGTTCCCCACTAATTCTATTAAATTTAATATCTGCCCCTCCAAACTGACCCTTAGTGATAGAGTGGCCCCTGGCTCTGACAGTCAGCTCACCCCTGACCCAAACCTGCTTTTTACCAATCTGCTCCTCTAAGATCCTAAAATCCCAGTCCCAGCCAAACACCTGGTTTAACATATTGATGACATATCCAACTTCAACATAAGATAAAGGGATCCCTCCAGGGCCTGGCCGGGTTTTAATATATTGTTTAGGTGTTTTTTGAGTGATAAAACTTAACTGGGCCTCTGATAAATAACTGGGCAGTTGACCTTCAGTTTTCTGCAATGTTTGATCAGCCATAACTTTAATTTAAGCACTTACACTTAAAGAAAACCCTAAGATCAGGTAAGAAAATAGCAAGAGGTTAGTCTTCAGGTCCCCTTCGTTGTATAATTAGCTATTATGGCTAAATTTCAAATTTCTTCCGATTTTAAACCTACCGGAGATCAGCCTCAAGCAATTGAGCAACTGGTTAAAGGCATCAATGCCGGTAGAGAACACCAAGTTCTTTTAGGGGTAACCGGTTCCGGGAAAACTTTTACTGCAGCTCAAGTTATTGAGCGGATCCAAAAACCAACTCTGGTGATTTCCCATAATAAAACTTTAGCCGCCCAGTTGACCCAGGAGTTTAGATCATTATTCCCTCAAAATGCTGTCGAATATTTTGTCTCTTATTATGATTATTACCAGCCGGAAGCTTATATTCCCCAATCTGATACTTATATAGAAAAAGATGCTTCCATTAATGAAGAAATTGAAAAGCTCAGGCTATCTACCACTGCCTCTTTAATGACCAGATCTGATGTAATAGTGGTTGCTTCCGTTTCTGCCATTTACAACTTAGGTTCTCCGGTAGAATACGGCCAGTCTATTTTAGAGTTAAAACGGGGGATGAAGGCCACTTTCGACCAGATTATTAAATTTTTAAGCAAAATTTATTATGAAAGAAATGACGTAGATTTTAAAAGAGGCACATTTCGGGTGAAAGGGGATACTGTAGATGTTTTCCCTGCCTATAAAGACAGTGCTTTAAGGGTACAATTTTTAGGTAACGAGGTAGAAAGGGTGGCTATTTTAGATCCTTTGACAGCAGATCTGACTCCGGTGGAGGAAACTCAAATTATTTATCCGGCCAAACACTACATTACTCCTGAGCAACGGTTAAAACCGGCTCTGATACAAATTGAACATGATTTAAAAAAGCGGGTTAAAGATTTGAAAACTAGAGGCAAGTTGGTGGAAGTTCAAAGGCTGGAACAGCGGACTAATTATGATTTGGAAATGATCCGCCAATATGGATTTTGCAACGGTATTGAAAATTACTCCCGCTATTTTGATGGTAGAGAACCCGGGGAACCTCCTTATACCTTGCTGCATTATTTCCCCAAAGACTTTTTAATGGTGATTGATGAATCACACATGACCATTCCCCAAATCAGAGGCATGTATCATGGCGACCACTCCAGAAAAGAAACTTTGATTGATTTTGGCTTTAGGTTGCCTTCAGCTTTGGATAATCGCCCTTTAAAATTTGATGAGTTTGCCCGTTTTATGAATAAAGTTATTTTTACTTCTGCTACTCCTGATGAATATGAACTAAGTTTAGCTGGGAAAGAGGGGGTGGTAGAGCAACTGATTAGGCCAACCGGAATTTTGGATCCGGCAGTGGAAGTGCGCCCTATTAAAGGCCAAATTAATGATCTAATGGAAGAAATTAAACAACGGGTTAAACTAGGTGAGCGGACTTTGGTAACTACTTTAACTAAAAGAATGGCTGAAGATTTGGCGGAATTTTTAGCCGAAAAAGGTATCAAGGTGCATTATCTGCATTCTGATGTTAAAACGTTAGAGCGAACTGATATTTTGCAGGCTTTAAGACTAGGGGAATATGATGTGATCGTGGGAATTAACCTGCTGCGGGAAGGTTTGGATTTACCGGAAGTATCCCTGGTAGCTATTTTAGATGCGGACAAAGAAGGGTTTTTAAGGTCTAAAACTTCTTTAATCCAAACCATGGGTAGGGCAGCCCGACATATTGATGGCAAGGTCATCATGTACGGCGATGTGATCACTGGATCCATGAAAGCGGCCATTGATGAGGTGGAACGCCGGCGTAAATACCAACAAGATTACAACCAAAAACACAACATTACCCCTAAAGCTATTGTTAAACCAATGAGGGATCGGTTAATTGAAAAAGTAGAGGCGGAAACCGGAGAGGAAGTTTTAACAGTAGAGGATATTCCCATTAAAGAAAGAGAGAAAATGGTTAAAACTTTGGAAGCACAAATGAAACAAGCAGCAGAAATTTTAGACTTTGAAACCGCAGCCAGACTGCGGGATCAAATCAAAGAATTAAACACCTAAGGAGTTGGCCAGCTTAGTATAAGCATCTGCTTCTTGTTGCAATAATCCCGGATTCTTATCAGTAGTGCTTTCTTCTTTGACTAACCTAGCCAGAGACAGAATTTCTTTTTTCAAAGGTACCCAATTATCTTCATGAGTAGCAGCTCTGATAGCGCTATCCCAGCTATCTGCCTCTTGCAGATCACGCTCTCTCGCGGTGTCGGTATCAGACAGTGAATCCATCTTAGCTTTGCCACTCAAAGTAAGCACTAAAAGGAGAGCATCTACTCTGGCTTCTGTTGTTGGTGGGCCTTCAGGTGAACCATACTTAGCAATAATTCTTTCTCGTACCCGGTCAAAGACATCATCTAAATCATCCTGTTGTCCAATTGGTTCAAACCTTTCTTCCATAAACCAAATTCTACCACAACAATTACATCCACTTAATTTTTAGATATGTCCACAAGCCTAGAAGGGCATCCTTAGCCTTAATTTTTTTACCCTGTTCATAACTTCTTGGTTTAAATTTAATTGGAACTTCAATAATTCTAACTCCCATTTTGGTTAATTTGGCAGTAATCTCTGCTTCAATTTCAAAACCATTGGATGCTAATTTTAATTTTTGGGCAATTTTAGTGGGGATTAATTTGTAGCAGGTATAGGTATCAGTTAAATGTTTAAAATATAACAAATTATAAAAATTAGTCACCAACACATTTCCTAAATAAGTTCTGATATAACTGTGTCTGTTATGACCCAAAATTCGGGAACCATAAACTACTAAGTTCATGGTAGCTTGGTCCATTAGCTTACCAAACTGATGGGGATCATATTCTAAATCTGCATCTTGGATAATTAAAAAATCTCCTTTGGCCTTCTTAATTCCATCTCTAACAGCCGCTCCCTTACCTTGATTAACAGGGTGATGAAATACTTTTAGTTTAGGATTTTTGATTTTATCTAATTGTCCTTTTGTTTGATCCTCAGAGCCATCATTAACCACAATTACTTCAAAAATATTTTTTAAACTCAAGACTTTTTTTAGGAGCGCTTCGACAGTTTTTTCCTCGTTATAAACTGGAATGATGACTGATAAGTGCATATAATAATTTTATGTTCGTTAAAATTGCTTTTATTATACTATGTCTGTTGCTGCTCAAAAGATTTAAATATAATTTAAGTCTTATTGGTTTGTTTGGTTTGCTTTTAGCTAGTTCACCTTGGCTATTTTATTTAAATAATTATTTTTACCTCATACCCCTGGTAATTGGCTTAATTTCCACAAAAATTATCACTTCAAATTTTTACCGGGCTGGTTCAGTGTTACTGTTAGCTGCTGGCTTAATTTTTCTGACTTCTGTACTAATTATTCCGGAACAAATCAGCCAAAATGTTGATCAGAAGCGGACTTTAATTTCCACAGTCACAGGCCAAGGAACTCCAGAAAAAATATTAACTAATTTAGCAGAAAATAAACTAGTTGAATCATTTAGGTATCGCGAAAAGTTATTTTTCCAGAATTTTGATATTGGTAATTTATTTTTTAGTAATCATCCCCGCGAGCGGGCTGGGGTTAGAGAAAACCTGAAGTTATTTTGGATAACTATCCCATTTTTAATCATTGGCTTTTTAAAAACCAAGCCAGACTTAGTTTGGTTCTATCTAGGCTGGATAATTTTTTCCCTGATGATCCCAGTATTGCTGGCAGACCAAACTACACTAGCTGGGTTTTTAGTTATTTTTCCATTAACTTGTTTGGTCACGGGAGGTTTAATGACCTTTCTCAAACGCAAAGATCTGTTTAGCCATCTTCTACTGATTTTATCAACAATAATTTATCTTTTGCAATTAATCTCATTCTATGTCTAACCAATTAAAACTCTTGTTTTTAATACTAATTTTAGGAATCGGATTGCGTTTGACAGCTTTAGGCAACATTCCTTCAGGATTTTTCCGGGATGAAGCGGCACTCGGTTATAACTCTTATTCAATTTGGCAAACCGGTCAGGATGAGTTTGGGATGAAATTCCCGATTGTTTTCCGCTCTTTTGAAGTTTTCTTTTTACCGCTTTATGAATATTTATCTGCTCCCATTATTGGTTTGCTTGATTTGCATGAATTTTCCACCAGGCTTTTGTCGGCTTTTGCTGGAGTAGGAGCTTTGATTTTAATTTATTTAATCTGTCAGCAGTTGTGGGGAAATAAAAACATTTCGCTGCTGGCTACTTTTGTTTTGGCAATCTCTCCCTGGCATATTTTTTATTCGCGGGGAGCTTTTGAAGGCAATTTAGCTTTAACTATGTTTAGCGCCGGGTTTTTGTTTATCCTGAAGTTTATCAATCATCAACAAATCCGTTGGTTATTTTTTACTGTTTTATTTTTTATTCTAGCTATGTACTCTTATCAAGCAGAAAGATTTGTAGTTCCGTTTTTTATCTTATCGCTGCTAATTTTCTATTGGAAAAAACTGTGGGCTATTAAATTTAAATTAATCCCCCTGATAATTTTTAGTGCAGTCTTAATGTTACCGCTTTTAAATTTAACCTTTCGGGCAGGTGGTTATCATCGGGCTTTAGGGGTGACAATTTTTTCTCAAGATCGACAGCCACCGGGTTGGGAAGAGGGTCAACCGGCAAGATTTTTGGTTAACAATCGACCATACCTCCTTTCTCGCCAGCTCTTAGCACTTTATTTATCTTATTTTTCTCCTCAAAATTTATTTTTTGCCGGGGATTATTTACGCCAGAGAGCAGTCGAAAACTATAGTGTTTTTTATGCAATTTTATTGCCTTGTTTAATTTTAGGTTTAGTTTTGGCGTTAAAAAAATTAGATCTTAAGGTTAAGCTACTTTTGGGTTGGGCTATCATTGCCCCCATTCCCGCATCAGTTACTTCAGACCCATTTCACACTTATCGCTCGCTATTACTGTACTTCCCGTTAACTGTTTTGATAGCGGTTGGTTTAAATCAAATCATTAATTTTTCCAAATACAGGCGGTTAATTTTTACCGGCGTAATTTTAATTCTTCTGGTAGATTTAAATTTATTTTTGTTTAACTATAGTGTGGTTAACAGTGCCACCAGAGCTAGGGATTGGGATTTTGGTTACAAAGAAGTGGTAAATTTTATTCAAACACAAACTAATTATACTAAAGTAGTTTTTGATGATCCCAACACTGAAAGCTACATTCAATATTTATTTTTTGCTAAAGTTAATCCTGCTTTATATCAACAAACAGTTGCTAAATTACCTCCGGTAGAAAGTTATTATTATAGTAATCCTAACAAAATTAGACCAGTTCAAGTAGGGAATATTTATTTTCGCCATGTTGACTGGGCCAGTGAACGGGGAGACGTGGGGACTATTTTTGTGATGTCAGCAGATCGGCTGCAAAGGGATAAATTTACTGGTGACCCTAAAGTAAAACTTTTAAAAGAAATTAAATATCCCAGCGGTGAACTGGCTTTTACTATTGTGAGAATTATTAACCAAAAGTAAGCTTTACCCCTAGAAAAATCTTGCCAAATAGTCTAAAATATCCATTCACCATGGCTACTACTGACAAAATAATCATTAAAGGTGCCCGGGAACACAATCTTAAAAATATTGATTTAGAGCTACCTAAAAACAAATTGATTGTTTTTACCGGGCTATCCGGTTCAGGTAAATCTTCTTTAGCTTTTGATACCCTTTATGCAGAGGGCCAGCGGCGTTATGTAGAATCACTGTCTGCCTATGCCCGCCAGTTTTTGGGAGTGATGGACAAGCCGGATGTGGACTATATTGAAGGGCTTTCTCCGGCTATTTCCATTGACCAAAAAGGAGTCTCTCATAACCCCCGTTCCACTGTTGGCACTACCACGGAGATTTATGACTATTTTAGGTTACTTTTTGCCCGGATTGGCCATCCTCATTGTCCTATTTGCGGACGGGAAATTTCCCGCATGAGCGTTGAGCAAATGACGAATGTCATCCTGAGCGAAGTCGAAGGATCTCATTCTAAAAAGGGTCGCAGAGTAATGATTTTAGCTCCCATAGTCAAAGACCGTAAAGGGGAGTATTCACAACTATTTAATGATCTTTTAAAAAAGGGTTTTTCTAAAGTAAGGGTTGATGGCCAGGTCCGAGATTTAACAGACTCGCCTCGCTCCGCCCGCGGAGCGGGTGATTTGGTTTTAATTAAAACTAATAAACACTCTATTGATGTGGCAGTAGACCGTTTGGTCATAGAAAAAAAATCTACCAGTGATCCAGCCTTTTTATCCCGACTTTCCCAAAGTATTGAAACTGCTTTAAAACTAGGAGAAGGCGCAGTAATTGTGGCTGATGTTTTGGATGCCTCCTTAGAGTTTCCAGCCGAACCCAAGAAAATGACTGACCATCTTTATTCCGAGAGGTTTGCCTGTCCGGTGGATAATATTGCTCTCTCGGAGATTGAACCCAGGCTATTTTCTTTTAACTCACCCCATGGAGCTTGTCCTACCTGTACCGGGTTAGGATCTCTCTTGGAAATAGACCCGGAGGCAATTTTGAATCCCATTTTATCTATTAACGAGGGAGGAATTTTACCCTGGTCTAAGTTATCTACCCATGAAACTTGGTTTACCAGGTTAATAGAAGCTGTGGGCAAGGAGCACGGGTTTGATTTAAATACCAGATTAGGGCAATTGAACCCGAAGGCCCGCAAAATATTACTTTTTGGGGCCGGAGGGGACCAGTTTAAAGTAGAAGGTAGAAACAGGCAGGGCCGCTGGACCCATTTTTATTCCAGTTTCCAGGGTTTAGTTAATTATCTAAAAGAAAGATACCAGGAATCGGAATCAGATTTTGTCAAAGCAGAAATTGAAAAGTATATGGTCAAAGAAATTTGCCCTAAATGTCACGGGGGCAGGTTAAAAGAAGAAGCTTTATCTGTGACAATAAATGGATTAAATATTGCTGAGGTGACCAGTCAGTCAATTGAACAGGCTTTAGCATGGATTAAGAAACTTACCCCCCATGTCATTGCGAGCGAAGCGAAACAATCTGTTGAAAACAATGACGGGATGATTTTGTCGGTTCGAGAAAACCAAATTGCTACCCCCATACTCAAAGAGATCAAAGCCCGCCTGCAGTTTTTAATGGATGTGGGGTTGGATTATTTAACTTTGGATCGGCCGGCCATGACTTTGGCCGGAGGGGAATCCCAAAGAATCAGGCTGGCTTCCCAAATAGGTTCAGGTTTATCAGGGGTGTTATATGTTTTAGATGAACCTTCCATTGGCTTGCATCAACGTGATAATACCCGGTTGATTGAAACACTAAAAAAGCTTCGGGATCTAGGCAACACTGTCATCGTTAACGAACATGACGCTGAAACCATGGAAAATGCTGATTTAATGATCGAAATTGGGCCAGGAGCCGGGGAACATGGAGGAAAAATTGTCGCCCAGGGAACTCCAATGGAAATTAAAAAGAATAAAAATTCTTTAACTGGCCTGTATTTATCCGGAGCCAAACAGGTTAAAGTAGACGATAATTTAAAAAGAGAACGGGTGAATTTAGGAAAATTATCACTTAAAGGTGCATGTGAACATAATCTAAAAAATGTTAATGTAGATTTCCCTTTAGGCCAATTTGTTTGTATTACTGGGGTGTCTGGATCCGGTAAGTCCACTTTAATCCATGATGTTTTATATCGGGCCCTAGCTCAAAAAATTTATCGGTCTAGGGAAAAACCCGGCCAATTTAAAGCTCTCGAAGGCATTGAATATGTGGACAAAGTAGTTTTAGTGGACCAAAGTCCTATTGGGCGGACCCCCCGGTCTAATCCAGCTACTTATACCGGAGCTTTTACTGCCATCAGGGATTTATTTGCCAATAGTCCGGAGGCTAAAGTTAGGGGTTATAGACCGGGCAGATTTTCTTTTAATGTCAAAGGGGGCAGGTGCGAGGTTTGTGAGGGAGAAGGCCAGATTAAAATTGAAATGCAGTTTTTGCCGGATATTTACGTTACTTGTGAAACTTGTAGCGGGCAAAGATACAACCGGGAAGCTTTGGAGATAGAATTTAAAGAAAAAAATATTGCTCAAGTTTTGGATATGACTGTCGAGGAAGCCTTAAAGTTTTTTGAAAATATTCCGGTAATTAAAACTAAACTGCAAGTTCTTTTTGATGTAGGACTGGGTTATATCCGTTTGGGCCAACCAGCCCCTACTTTATCAGGGGGTGAGGCCCAAAGGATTAAACTTTCCTCCGAGCTGTCTAAGCGGCAAACCGGCCGGACAGTTTATATTTTGGATGAGCCTACTACCGGGCTGCATTTTGCTGACATTGAAAGGCTGCTGACGATACTGCGAAAATTAGTTAATTTTGGTAATACGGTCATCGTGATTGAGCATAATTTAGATGTCATTAAAAACACTGATTGGGTAATAGATTTGGGCCCAGAGGGTGGAGATAAAGGAGGGAGAGTGATAGCAGAGGGAACTCCTGCCCAAATTGCCAAAATAAAATCTTCTTACACTGGACAGTATTTAGCTAAGATTTTAATTTGATTGTAAAGATAGCTTAGTTATCCAAAATGTTTCAAACTACCCACGGCCGTATGTAGTTTGAAATAAATCCTATTTAAAATGGTTTAGTTCAGGTTATTTTGCTACAATAATTAAGATGTTAAAAAAGTTTTTTGTAGCTATTTTTTTGACCCTTACTGTTTTAATTGTCCCAAAAGCTTTTGCTGCAGAAGAGTTTGCTACTACTTACGATGTCACTTATGACGTGGGTACAGATGGGGTAACTACTGTTACCGAAAAAATTAACCTCAAAAATTTAACCACTCAATATTATGCTTCTGAATTTAAATTAACCATTGGGGCTACCAAAATTACTGATATTGCCGCTTCTGACCCTTCCGGCCCCTTAAAAACTACTGCTAACCAATCCGGAACTAATACCACCATTGCAGTAAAATTTAACCAACAAGTGGCCGGACTTGGCAAAGAATTGCCCTGGACTCTGTCTTTTAAATCCACTGATTTTGCCCAGAAACAAGGTAAAGTATGGGAAGTTTCTGTCCCCAAGGTCACTTCTACCTCTAACCTTAAATCTTATAACTTAACTTTGTCTGTACCGGTGGAGTTTGGTGACCCCACCGCCATTACCCCCACTCCTAAAAGCCAAACTTTAGTGGGAGGCAAAAGATTTTTAACTTTTGATAAATCCCAGCTGGAAAATAGTGGCGTATTGGCTAATTTTGGCTCCTTCCAATTATTCGATTTTGATCTAACTTACAATCTAGAAAATAAAAATCTGGTCCCGGTTGTCACCAACATTGCCCTACCTCCGGATACTGCCTACCAGGATGTAATTTTTACCAGGATGGAACCCCAACCTCTTAATGTGACAGTTGACAGTGACGGAAATTACCTGGCCTGGTACCGCCTCAGCAGAAGCCAACAACTCCAAGTTAAAATAATCGGTTCAACCAAACTTTATATCCGCTCTAAAGTTAAAAACCCCAAATTAGATTCAAGTCTAAAATCTAAATACCTGCTAGCGGATAAGTATTGGGAGGTTGATAACCCGGCCATTAAACTTAAATTAACGGAGATTTTAGGAGAGAGTCCAGCTACTAATTTAGAAAAGGCCCGCGCAGTTCATCGCTGGGTGGCCTCTTACTTAAAATATGACCCCTCGCGCTTAAGTTCCAATATTATCGAACGTTTGGGGGCAGTCACTGCCTTAAATAATCCTAACTCGGCAGTTTGCATGGAATATACTGATTTATTTATTGCCCTCTCCCGGGCTGCCGGGGTACCGGCCCGAGAAATTAATGGTTTTGCCTATACTTCCAATCCGGCTTTGCGGCCTCTTTCTTTAAGTAAAGATATTTTACATGCCTGGCCTGAGTTTTGGGATGACAGTCGCGGTTGGGTGATGATCGACCCTACCTGGGAATCTACTACCGGAGGAGTGGATTATTTTTCCCAATTTGATTTAAATCATTTTGCTTTTGCGGTGAAGGGGTTATCTTCCCAGAGTCCCGCCGCGGCGGGATCATATAAATATGACGGGGTAGAGTCCCATGATGTCAAAGTCACCCTCTCCGAGATAGATTTTATTGCCAAACCTAATTTATCAGTAGATATTCAAGCTGGTAACCCCATTTTGGCAGGATTCCCCGGACAAATTAAAGTAATTATCTCCAACAATGGCAATGGTTTAAAACAATCCAGTCCCTTTAGTGTTTTTGCCAATAATTTAAATATTTTGGAAGCTACAAATCAAAATTTAGGACCCATTCCTGCCTTTGGTTCAGCTGAATTTATTTATAACGTGAGAACCAAATCTTTGTTTGACAATTATGCTGATACTGTGACTGTAAATATTACCGGCCAAAAATATAATAAAGAAGTTTTGGTTAAACCTTTTTTACAATCTCAATTTGCCCCCATTGCTGTTTTTGTTTTAGTGGGAGCGATTTTAATTATTTATCTGGTAATTTTAAGTCGATACATTTACAAACGAAGAGCTCTTCCGCTACAGGAATCACTACCCGCCAGCACCAAAAAAGTGGGGAAGAATAATTTGAAGTAAAACTTAAATTTCTGTAGAATATGCAGTGTGATTCCTGCTTTTATTACCTCTAGCCAGATTCCACGCCGTCCCGGAGTTTATCAATTTAAAGATAAAAGCGGTGGTGTAATTTATGTGGGGAAAGCAATTGATCTAAGAGCTCGGGTGGCTAGTTATTTTAACTCCTCCCATGATCTTAAAACCGCTACTCTGGTAGGGGAAATTGCCGGGGTGGAAACTATCTTGGTAGAGTCAGAATTGGAAGCCCTAATTTTAGAAGCAAACTTAATTAAAAAATATTTGCCTAAGTTTAATATTAGGCTAGTCGATGATAAAGATTATTTATATATCAGAGTGACCAAGGAAGATTATCCTAAAATTTTAACTGCCAGAAAAAAAGACTTGGCAGGCTCTTTAAAATATTTCGGCCCCTTTCCCTCTAGTACCACTGTTAAAGCTACTTTAAAATCGCTAAGACGGGTTTTCCCCTGGTGCAGTAATCCTCCAAAAATAACCAAACGTTCATCGGGTTTTTATGATAACGAAGTTATCTCAAAAACAGGCAAAGCCTGTTTTTATTACCATTTAGGTCTTTGTCCGGGAGTTTGTACTGGAGAAATTTCCCCTAAAAATTATAAAAAGAACATTGCTAACTTTATTAAATTCATGGAGGGTAAACATTTTAGTTTAATCAGGGACTTAAATAAGCAAATGACCTCTTTTGCCAAAGCAGAGAATTTTGAAGCTGCACAGAAAGCCAAAAAAATGATTGATGGTATCAACTATTTGCTCCAAGCCAATCGTGTCCAGTCTTATTTAGAAAATCCCAATTTTTTAGAAGAACAAAGGCAAAAAGCCCTGGAGAATTTGCAGCAAGCTTTAAATTTAAAGCAACTGCCCGAGCGGATTGAAGGTTATGATGTTTCCAATATCCAGGGCCGTTTTGCCACCGGCTCCATGGTGGTATTAACTAACGGGGAAATAGATAAAAGTCAGTACCGTAAATTTAAAATCAGTCCGCCAGCTGGCGGACCGAGTAAACCCAATGACGTGGGGATGCACGCAGAAATGATGAGAAGAAGATTAAAAAATAATTGGCCCTTGCCTAATTTGATAATTATTGATGGGGGAATAGCCCAAGTCCGGGCTATTCATGAGCAGTTACTGGCCGCCCACCTCCAGATACCTACTTATGGTTTAGCTAAAAGAATGGAGTGGCTCTACCAACCAGACGGGACAGTCACCAAATTACCTAAATCTTCCCCGGCTTTAAAGCTACTGCAACGGCTGCGTGATGAATCCCACCGTTTTGCTATTACTTTTTATCGTTCCCTCCACCGTAAAGCTACTTTTGACGAGAATTAATTTTTCTGTTAATTTAAAAAGGTGAAGAGAATTTTACGCTATTACCTAATTAATTTAGTGGCATTATATTTTACTACCCAAATTATCAAAGGAGTCTCTTATGAAGGCGGTTATCAAACTCTGTTGTTGGGGGGGTTAATTTTTACCGTGATTAATTTAATTCTGGTGCCAGTTTTGAAAGTTTTGCTTTTGCCTTTAAATTTATTAACCTTGGGCATGTTTTCCTGGATTGCTAATGTAGTCGCCCTTTATGCTCTAATGACTATTTTACCCCAATTTAAACTCCTACCTTATGATTTTCCCGGGGCCTCGGTAAATGGGTTTACCATCCCTGCAATTTATTTATCTACTCTATGGGTGGCAGTGAGTGCTTCTTTCTTAATCGGTCTTTTTACTCACTTTTTCCACTGGTTAGTTGATTAGATGATTAGATGTTATAATACAAAACCATGAAGCCGGTTTTATTTTTAATTCAAATTATTTTGGCAATTCTACTAATTTTAGTTATTATTATCCAACAAAAAGGGGCAGGGTTAGGTAGTACTTTTGGAGGAGAACTTTCCTTTTATCGGACCCGCCGGGGGGCAGAAAAACTGCTCTATCGGTTCACTTGGTTTTTAGCAGTCGCTTTCATTGCTATCTCTGTTTTAGGTCTAGTCATCTAATGTTTGAATTTAACTCTCAATTTAGAATTTTCAGCTTGATTGTAATTAATTTGATCAAGCGTAAGATGTGGATTTTTTTAGGGGTGGTAACAGCCTTGGTTTTACTAACAATTTTCCAAATTCAATTTAATATTTTATGGGGTAAAAAGATCCTCTCTGAAGGTTTAGTCGGCACTTATCAAGAGGCAGATTTACCCCTGGAGGTAACTAAACTGCTCTCACAAGGGCTGACCAAAACTGACCAAACAGGCCGGACAGTGGGAGATTTAGCTGCCGGGTGGGAGGTCAATAATGATGCTACTACCTTTAAATTTAAGTTAAAAGATAACCTTAGGTGGGCTGACAACTTAAATTTAAAATCCGGGGATTTGGACATTAATATTCCCAATGTAGAGGTGAGTTTTCCTGATGAAAAAACCGTGGAGTTTAAATTAAAAGAGCCCTATTCACCTTTTCCTTCACTGCTAGTTAGTCCCATTTTTAAAAAGGGCACCCGTTTAGGAACCGGGCCTTATCGCTTAACTGCAGTAGAAAAAAGCCGTATTTTTCTGACCAAGGTAACACTGTCTCCGCTTGATGCTAAATTGCCGGAGTTAATCATCCGTTTTTATCCCAATGAAAAAACTGCCCTGACAGGTTTTTCATTGGGGGAAGTTCAAAGTTTGTTCGGTGTTAGCTCTAATCAAAATTTATCCGGTCCGTTTATTTCTACCAAGCAAGCTACTGATTATTCCAAAATAGTGACCATTTTGTATAACACCAAAGACCCGTTTTTGGGAAACCGATCGCTGCGTCAGGCTTTGAGTTTCTCTGCCCCGGAAATAAGCGGAGAAACAGTTGCCAAATCACCCATCCCTCCTTTCTCCTGGGCCTACGGAACTGATTTAAAAGATTATTTAAATGATGCTGATCAGGCCAAAGAAGCCTTAAATAGAGCCAAAAACTCCGGGATCAGCTCTTTGGATAAACAAATTATTTTGACAGTCACTCCTCAACTGGAGATAGTGGGGGAAAGAGTAGTTTCAGCTTGGAAAAGTTTAGGGTTGAATGTGGTAATGAGGGCGGAGTCGGGGATTGCCCAAAATTTTCAAGCCTTGTTAGTTGTACAAAATATTCCCACTGACCCGGATCAATATTTTCTCTGGCATTCTACCCAGGATAAAACTAATCCCACTAAATATTCTCAAGCCAGGGCTGATAAGGATTTAGAGGATGGGAGGAAGTTAAGTAATGCAGGAGAACGCAAAAATGCATATATTGATTTTCAAAAAGTGCTCTTGGAGGATTCCCCTGCTACTTTTCTTTATTTCCCCAAATACAGCGTAGTTTATCTTAAAAAAGCAGAAACTAATTTAAACCAAGTTTTACCCCTGCAACTGCCCCAATTTGCTAAGTCTAACTGAAAATTCATGTCTTGATATGCCTATTTATTTGGGCTAAAAAATACATAGTTAAGTACGTTAACTTTTCTTAACTAATTTTAACTATAAGACATTGACAAATGAGCTTATTTTTGATTTAATATACTCACTTACCCCGTATGTTTACCATACGGGGCTTTTTTACACTCACAATTTTCAACTGTCTCGGCAATTTTCTGTCTGATTTAAATCTATTTGAGAAATTAAGTACAAATGCTTGATCTGCTTTATATGCCATTTCCAAAGAGAACCTATGTTGATTTTATTTTTGGCGGACATGAATTAATTGTAGCACTTAAGAAGAGAGACTGAACAAGCTCTTGCTATGCAATAAGGTTTCGATCCCTGTAGCTCGCCTCGCTGGCGAAGCGGGCCAAAATGAATCATCAGAATCGTTTATCCTGAGCGAAGTCGAAGGGCTCCCTAACAGTAAAGCTAAGTCCTGAGCGAGTGAAGTGAGTCGAAGGATACTTTCGCCAAGAGGTCATTAGGTAAAATTAATTATATCCTCGACTAAGATACTAACTATTAATTTAGAAGGTCAAAAGAATCTAAAATATTATTAAAGTCTTTTGTGTATTGGACCAGTGAATCCAAACTTGTTTGTTCACCAGGGCCAAATCTTATTACCAGGAATCCATCTGGTCTTGGGATAAATAAAGTCCTGGATTGAGGATACCTCTGAAATTTTAATTCAACTACATTTGTTCCTTTAAATTGTACATCATTAAATTGTGATCCCTCATTGTCTTTTTTTATTTTATCAATTTCTTGAGTCATCGTTCGATCTGTGTAAAAGTAAAAAGAGATAACTGATCCTGAAATGAATTTTGTATTAGGTGTGTCATAATTCTCATCTTTACCAAGTACAGTTTGTCTATAAAAACCATCTTTATAAGATTCCATATTTTCAACCAATTTGTAATCAATGGGATATTCAAAAGAGTATTTAAAATGGTTATTTGTATATCTTTTGTAACCACCATTTGTTTCTACAATAGAAGATTGACTTGGGACTATTGGATGAGGATTAGCTTCGATTGCATTAAGGTAAATAATGTATGTAGTTACTAACAACACAGGAATTGCAACAATCATTAAAAGCGTAAGCCATAAGCGTTTGTTAGGTTTTTTTGCCTTCATTTTAGCTCGTTATATCAAACTAATCCGCAGTCTGTTTTGCAACCATTTGGTGACCCCAGGAGGATTCGAACCTCCGACCAATTGCTTAAGAGGCAACTGCTCTACCACTGAGCTATGGGGCCATAAAACTTCACTTTAATCCTCTCTTTTACGTTCTTCCTCATCTTCCTCTATCTCTTCTGCTATTCCCAATTCCCCTGGATGCTCCTCATCCTGATCCTCATATAATCCGACCTTATGCACATTTTCTAATGTATCATCATCAGATTCAGGAGCGGGTGTATCACCAGAAATAGATTGCTCACCTTCTTCTTCTGGAGTTTCTACTTGTTGATGTTTTTCCTCATCAAAAATTTTTCTTTTAGGCATTTTCCACCTCCTTTTCTAAGTGCGCCCTTGGAGGGACTCGAACCCCCAAAACCTCTTCGTCCGAAGCGAAGCGCTCTATCCAATTGAGCTACAAGGGCACCAGAGAATCTTCTTACGGTTATGGGTGACTGACGGGTAACGCTCCCGCTTCCTTCCGCTCCACAGGCGGACGCTCTACTTTTGAGCTACAATCACCATATGTTGTATTTTATCAGTTTGTGGGCTAATTCTCCACTAAAAAAGCCCCTTGCGGGGCTCTTTTAGAGAACTTGTAAACCTTACGGTTAACAAGTAAGCTTATACTACACTACTTCTGCCTGCCTGTCAACCCCCCAATTTAAAAAGGGCCCACCATAGTTAAAAAGGTCCAAAGATTAAACTCTGGCTCTTTAGTTTTTAAATCCACTGATTGAAGGTCTAAATCAATGCCTTTTACCTCTGGTAGCAAATTTAATTGTGGTTGACCAGTTAACTTGGGTAAACTTTGGACTGCAGTATAAAAAGGATAAATTTGTCCCTGAGGCCCCAGAAAAGAAAAACTATTAAAAGGAGGCTCTAAATAATTTAAAAGAAAGGGAGTAATAGCCACAATATTTGGGTCTGTCCAACTCTGCGTAAAAGCTGCCTGATAATAATTACTCAACTCCTCAAAAAAAGATTGATCGCCTTGATGTTTCCAGCCAGTTTCAGTAATAAATACTGGTAAGTTTTTAGCCAATCCTAAACTTTTTAAAGTTTCCAGTTCCCATTGGTAAGTTTTGATGCTGCCCCGGCCACTATCCGTGGGCAACCCTGCAAAGTTAGGATTAGGGTAACTGTGGGAGCTCCAACCGTCTAGTTTATTAAAAATACCCGGCACTGCCTCATTCATTTTTTGCAGGAACCAAATTTCATCAGCAAGTTCTGGCAATTGCTGGGGACTGGAAGCATCTAGGCTGCCATTTAGCACAAAAAAATCACTACTTCTGCTTTTTAAAGCATCAATGGTCAAAGATAAAATGGTGGCATATTGGTCGGGATTTACATTTCCACCCCACTCGGCTCCGTGGTTAGGTTCGTTATAAATTAGCACATAGCGGTTTTTAATCGGCCAAGTTAACTGGTTCAAAAAATCTGCCCAAGCCAGCGCTGCGGTGGCAGTAGGGGAAACCCAGGCTCCATCTGCCGGATGGGTGGCAATTCTGACAATAGGAATAAGATGCTTATCTGTCAAGGTGTTAAAAAAATTCTGCCATTTATTTACATCTTTATCCTTGTCTTCAATGACCAAAGTGACATAACCCCAATCACCACCGGAAGAATTAACTAAACTGGCAGCCTGGGAGGCTTCGTCAGAAGTAGGAGAGATAATATGGATACCAAATTTATTATTAGTAACTGAAAGAGGATCAGTAATTGCTAAAACCGGAGAAAGTAGTAGGGGAATGGTTAACAAAACAAGTAGGCTAAGGGCTAAAGCAAAAAGAATCTTCACAAGCGTATTTTAACATTTTTATAGGTGATATATAATATAGAGTATGATAGAAGGACTAACTGAGCAGATGGTTAGGTTTTTAACTGGGGTTGATAGGTCAAAATTTGTGACCGCCCCTCATTGTAGTAGAGTGGAAAAACCATGGGGCTATGAAATAATTTGGACTCCTCCGGGATTACCTTATGTAGGCAAACGGCTTCATGTTAGAGGAGGAAACAAAATTAGTTTTCAATTTCATGATGAAAAAATAGAAACCCAATATCTTTTGGATGGAGAAGTTGTGTTGCTTCTAGAAAATAGCCAGGAAATTATTGAGTCTATTATTATGCAAAGAGGGGTTGGTTATACCAATATACCTGGCCAAAGGCACAGATTAATTGCCGTTACTGATGCCAATATCTTAGAGGTTTCTACTCCGGAAACAGGTGATACTTATAGGCTAGAAGATGATTATAGTAGACCCACTGAAACAGAAGAATTAAGAAATACTCCCAACCGCGGTTGGAGTGTTTAAATTGCGCCCCCAGGAGGATTCGAACCTCCGACCTTATCGTTAGAACCGATCTGCTCTAATCCACTGAGCTATGGGGGCAGCCTAAGTATTGTACCAATTTTAAGGTCAATTTGACAAACTAGAAAGAGCTTGTTAATCTATTTATAATGGTAAATTTAAAGTTAGCCTTGTCCGCTGCAGTTTTACTTCTTACTATAGTCCCTACTGTTTTAGCTCAAACTTCTACCTCCAGCTCCACTCCCAAAAAAGAAACTCTTAAAGAAAGATTTGAAACTAGGAAAGCTACCCTCCAGGAAAGATTAGACCAGAGAAAAGAAAATATTGCCTCCCGGACAGCAGCGCTAAAATCCAGGCTGGCCAAATTCAAGGACCAAAAAAGAGCCCAGCGGGTAGAAAAATTTAATGAAAACTTAAATAAAATTAACGAAAACAGAACCAATGCCTTCCTAAGGTTTATCAATACCATGTCAGATATTTTGGCTAAGGTGGAAACCAGGGTAGGAAATGCCAGCGGTGATACGACCGCTGCCCAAGCTGCTATTGCTGATGCCAAAGCCAAGATTGCGGAGGCCAAAATTGCCGTAGAAAACCAATCTGCCAAAGATTATAATGTTAATGTCACTACTGAAGGCAAAGTTAAGACCAATGCCAAAGCTGCTTTTGACAGCCTACGCCAGGATTTACAGGCTACCAAAACTACTTTAACTGAGACTAAACAGGCAGTAGCCAAGGCCATTCAAACTGCGGCCAGCACTTTGGGAGAAAATAATGGACAATAACACTAGCAGTCAACCGATGCCCAATATACAAATACCAACTGATACTCCAGACAGTCATAAAAAGGGTAATTCAATTACATGGGTTATTATGATAATTTTAGTAGTGGTAGTGCTGGCAACGGGAGTTTATCTGTATATAAGAAATCAAGGTAGTCTTGGAGTACCCACCAATACTCCTGCCACAACCGGTTCAACTCCATCCAGTTTGAATAGCTTAAATAATGAACTAAATTCTGCTGATACTACCAGTGATAATTCGGATATAACTCAACTCGACCGCGACCTCCAAGCGCTTTAAATCTAGCCCAAAGACTGGTAAAATAATTCTTAATTCATTTTGATGTGCGGGTGTAGTTCAATGGTAGAACACCAGTTTTCCAAACTGGATACGGGAGTCCGATTCTCCTCACCCGCTCCGAAAGGGAGTCCGCAAAGCGGACGGAGGGTTGGCTCTGCGCGGGAGGGGGGCCGCAGAGCTCTGCAAAGCCCAAATTGTAACTTGGCACCAGCCGCCGGTTAAAAAGAACAAAAAACGCAAAAATTTTAAAGAACTTTTCAAAATATTAATCTTTTCATTTTAGATAATCGGTCCTGAATTTGCTCTGTATGGATTTAACAATCTCCATAATCTGTATTCTGCCCCAGTCATTTTGCCTTTTTGTCTGTTGCAACCGGAACAGATTAAATCTAATGCCGGTTGTAAGATGTTCTGTAGAATCGATCTGGCAATTGGAATAACATGATCGATCTCAAAATCCTTTCTAAAACCAACCCATTTGCAATACTTGCATTTATAAGTCATAAATTTTTTCCACCTCCCTTCAAAACTTGACAACCAGTCAAAGTTTATACTAGAATAGTGTTGTATTATTATTACAACACCTATGAATAAAAGTCAAGATGCTTCAAACCAAAATTTCGGTGATTTCTTCAGATCAAGAAGAATAGAGCTTGGATTTTCCCTTCGTGCCTTCTGCGAAAGATACGGTTATGATCCAGGAAATATAAGTAGACTTGAAAGGAATATCTTGCCGCCTACGCTAGATGATGAGAAATTAGCAGGATATGCAGCTGCTCTAAAGATAAAAAGAGATACAGAAGATTGGATTAAATTTCATGATTTAGCACATACAGCCAAAGGACAAATTCCCACTGATATAAAAAATCAAGAAAATATAAATAATCTGTTACCCGCATTTTTTAGAACTATGAGAAATAAAAAATTGGATAGGAAAAAACTGGAGCAGCTAATAAAACTCCTCGAAAAATGAATGAAAACACCCAGCAACATAACTTTACAAGACGTTAAAAACCAAGCGAATCTATTTTTAGAAAGTTATCATTCTTCCTTAACTCTTCCAGTACCAATTGAGGATATTGCAGAATTAAAATTGGAACTTAAAATTATCCTAATCAGTGGTTTAATCAAAAATTTTGGAGTCAATGCGTTTATTAATCAGAATTTTGATTCTATTGTAATTGATGAAGGTATGTACACAAAACAACCTGAAAGAATAAGATTTACTATTGCTGAGGAAATAGGTCATTTATTTCTTCATAAAGATTGGTACAGTAAAGATGGGCCAAAAGGTTTAGAGGAATATATTACTTGGCAAGAAAAACTGGATACTAAATTATTTGATTATATTGAAAGACAGGCAAGAACTTTTGCAAGTATGGTGTTAATGCCGGAAAAAGTTTTGAAAGAAAAATGGGATCAATTTGTTATCCAAAATCGCATACCAACGCCTTGTTCAGTTTTTGATCTTCCCGATACTTTTCCTGAATTAGCACAAGAATTTGAAGTTACTGCAGACAGTCTTCTAGTAAGGCTAAGTTTTCTAAAATTAGTAATCGTTCCGGATGGGTTTTGGAAAAAGATTAAAAGAGGATAAAATAAAAGTGAATAATCAAATGAATTATTTTGATCCCATCATTTTTTTAGAATTAGATAATTTACCATCAGAAGAAATGGATAAAATAAGGCCGATTTTAATGGAGCGTATAACTGAATTTATTGTTCTGAGATTTTCTCAGGATAATCCAGAAATTGTTTTATCTGCTGATAAATTTGAATATATATTTCCTCAAATCGACAGAGTAGTCTTAAAAAGTTACTTAGAAGAATTTAAAAATAAAATGAAGAGTTAAATATGGAGAATCTAGCCGAAGCAGAACAAAAACAGATTAGCATTTTAGAGCGGTCGGAGCAGATCATTTCAGACGAAAAAGCTAAGCTACCGGTAAATATTAGAAACAAACTGCATGAATTAAGTGAGAGATTTTTACACGGAAGCCTAGCAAGTTTGATAATGCTTCAACTATTGCTATCAGCTGGTTGTGGAAATACTAAGGCTACGGAAGGAACTCAAGTGCCCAAAGTTGAATCTACTTATCATCTGTCTGTACCCACAGCTACACCTACATTAAATGTGGCGGAAAGGGGACAATTAAAAGAACTGCCGTCCGATACTTTAACCGAGCAAGAATTAAAAGATTATGGTATTACTATAACAAGTACTAGTGAGTATGATCTTTTCTTGAGAAAGGGAATTCTAGAAATGCCTCTATTTAAAAATCTTAAGGAAACTCGAGCTAAAGGATTACAGAAAACTAACTTGAGCGGTAGAGAGTTTATATTTGAGAAACCAACACTAGATATTGTATTATTAGGATCCAAAATTATTACTGGTGAAGATGCATTACAAGTCCCCAATAATGATTTAAGAGATTTTTTTAGTAGAATTAATTATCAAGGCCCTTATATTAAAGCCGTGGGCCACTTTATGAAACATGAGATTGATTTGGAAGATACAGAACAGAGACGTAGAATGCAAGATAGATATTTTTTAATCTTGGCTACGGGTACCTTAACCGAACTATTAACAAGTAGGGATGATTTACCAGAACCGTCGGCCATACTTAAAAACCAACCAACTGAGGGTCATTTACGTGAGTACGTGCCTATGAAGTATGAAAATTATGGTCAGTGGTTAAGCCAATTATTTAGACATGAGACTAGTCACTTCTTGGGAGGTTCAGAGTGGGAAGCGGATATGGCAGCGGTTAGTTCACTGGAACAGGCAAGCAAAAGATACAAAGAAGCAAAAGATGACACCGGATACTTCTTAGTATTTAAAGATAGGCGGAATAATCAAATGATTAGAGTAGAAAACTATAGTCCTAAAGTAAGCGCTAGTTCTTAATTTTAAAATTGAGAGTAATTGAATCATTAAAGTTTACACCGTAGCACTTCGGGGAGAGGATGGCCAAAATGGGCGAAATTGGCCAATTACTTCCAACCTTTATAATTTTCTGTATAATATAGGTAGTTAAAAAGTTTTCGCGCTGGGTAGGGTTGGGGCAAGAAAACATTAAATTGGTTTTGTTTTTCTGTCCGCCATAGGCGGACTATAAATAAAAAAATCGCGCGCATTCGTCTTTCTGTCTTAGCAAAAAATACATAGAGCGAGGCCGAAGGCCGAGCGGACAAGAGGCGGCGCGAAAAGGACCGCGCCGCCTACCTTTGGCGAAACTGAGTGCGAACTTTTTCGTAAAAGAGCTCCAATCAACAGTTATCTACATAAATGTACATAAACTGATAGAAAAGTTCTAATAAGGTATATGAAAAAGCTTACTACAAAGAAGGTCTTACTTATACTAACTCTAGCTATTTTTGCCTTTATAGGTTGGTTTGCAAGGGCAATCTTTACTGATGAACCTCCGCACTTTTTTCCACTGAACAATTCTAAAGGCGAATACAGAATTACTAAAAATTGCCCTAATGGACAAGGTTGGCAGGAACAATTCCAAGGTCAGGGCAACGCATATTGTGTCGAATACAAAGGACCTGATGTTTTTATCAACAATGAGAACGGAAATACTAATTTTTTTAGGATAACAGTAGGAAAAAGCGACATAGATTTAGAACAATTTAACGGAAAGAGAGTAAAATACATTGAAGGAAAATATACCAGTTCTTCAAAACAATGCATTCAAAATAAATGTATTGAGATTTATGGGCCATTGGCAGTACTCAATATTGAGAAACTAGAAATTGCAGAATAAAAGTCGGTCCCTGTGGCCAGAAAAGTAAAACTTTCCCAAAATGGATCATAAGTGCATCACGCCAACGTTCGCTCCCTAAAAAAGTGCTTTCACCAAAAGGATCATTCGGTGTAGAAGTATAGCATCCCAATCTCATCTTGACAACTAGGTACTTTTTAGGTAGTATATAGGTACTATGAATACCATATCTTCACAAATTCAGCTAAAAATCAGTCTCTCTGAACAATTAAACGATCGCTTAGAGTCAAAGGCTGCTAGGCTTGGAGTTCCTGTGACTCAATTAGTTAAACATTTAATCCTTAAAGAGGTGGAAAACGAAGAATATCCAACTTTTATAGCTTCAGAACGTGTAGAAAGAAATACAAAAAAAGCACTAGAAGAGTATGATAAAGCAGTAGAAGTTAAAGATATGCATAAATTTTTTGAAGATCTTAAATAATAAATGCGCGTTAAATTTTCTTCTGAAGTTATTAGTGAACTTGCTAAATTAAAAAGAAAAGACAAGAAACTAAGCAAAAAAATAGAAAAACAGCTTGCATTATTTCAAGAAAATCCGAAACACCCATCGCTAAGAACACATAAATTAACAGGTAACCTTACGAATAGATGGAGTATCTCCCTAAGTAAAGGACTTAGAATGGTTTACTTACTGCTAGACAAAGATATCGCATATTTTGTAGATCTAGGTACGCATGATGAAGTGTATAGAAAATAAAGTGATAATTACTTAAACCTGTTGGCTCTATTTAGTTCTTTAAAGCTATCAATTTTTAAGTGATGCATAAGAGTTATTAGCTCGAGTTCTAATTCAGGAGTGATATAATCAAAAAGGTTCGAGCGAAGTACCCTCACCCGCTCTTAAACTTTAACTGCACCTTCACGCAAGATTTTTACCTGGCTGTTTTTAATTTCTATTAAAGTAGAAGTTTGACCTGATAATTTTCCTCCATCCACATAAATTACCTCATCCCCAAAATACTTTCTGGCTTCCTCCACATTTTCAGCCGGTTTTTCCCCTTCAAAATTAGCACTGGGAGCAACCAATGGCCCCACTTGCCTTAATAAGTTCAGCAACTTAATATTTTTCGGCATTCTAAAAGCCAAACTCTTTGTACCTCTGTGTAAATACTCAAATTCAGGGGATAAGCAGGGGAGTACTACACTTAAAGCTGCTGGCCAATGTTTATTTAAAAAATCCAGGGTAAAACTATCTAATTCTACCTTAAATTTCTTTAAATCTTCCAGAGAGGAAATTAGAATAATCATTGGTTTACTAAGAGCTCTTTTGCGCAAAGCATAAATCTTCTCCACAGTTTCCTGGGTTAGGGCAGAGCCTACTATCCCATAAATAGTGTCTGTAGGCATAACCACAATTTTACCCTGAAGTAAAGCTAGTTTTAAGTTTGGCTCGTCCATTGAAGAGTAATTATTAGAGTCGGGGACCAGGGAATTGAACCCTGTACTTCTCGGTCCCAAACCGAGCGTTCTACCGATGAACTAGTCCCCGAAATATAATCCGACAGTTCATTGGCAAGCTCTGCTTACCATCACCAGATGGCAAGCTCTGCTTACCATCACCAGATGGCAAGCTCTGCTTACCGATGAACTAGTCCCCGAGAATGTAGGCTAGGTGGGACTCGAACCCACAAGGGTTTCCCCACACGCTCTTAAGGCGCGCGCGTATACCAATTCCGCCACTAGCCCTTTCTTCCGCCACCCCGGCATGCCCTATATTGTACCAAAACCTTAAGGAGAATTATAATAGTTGAGTTGTGCTTAAGTTTTTAAATCAAAAAATTACTGTTTTAAATGCCGTCTTGGTCTTGGCATTACTCATATTATTAGAAGTAATTATCACTACCCAAACAAATCTGCTAGGCCTAAATCAAACAATCAAGTCAAAAACCGTCAATACCCCTATCCTAAATTCAGAGTTAAAAGTTGAAGCTACCAATTCTACCCAAAGTACTCCCAATGCTACAGCGTCTCCTAAAATTTCTATACCAGTAAGTTATGGGCGCTCGGTAAATGTCCCAATCTTGATGTACCATTATATTGGCAACAACCCCAATCCAGATGATAAAGCCAGAGACAATTTATCAGTGGCTCCGGATTTATTTGAAAAACAAATGACTCATCTGGCCACTCGCGGTTATACTCCTATTACCCTAGATACTTTATATGCCAGGTTAAAAGGGACTGCTGAGCTACCAGGTAAACCAATAGTCCTTACTTTTGATGATGGTTATATTGATTTTTATGTCAATGCTTTTCCTATTTTGCGCCGTCTGAATTTTCATGCCGTATCTTTTATTCCCACTGGTTTAATGAACCAGGGGTATTATTTATCCTGGGATCAAATTAAAGAGATGAATTCAACTGGATTAATCTCTTTTCAGGGTCACAGCGTTAACCATGTAAACTTACCAAGTATGGACAATGATCAATTAACTTATCAGTTGATACAGAGTAAAAAAGTTTTAGAAGATATATTAGGTAAACCAGTTAATTTTATGGCTTATCCCTACGGCACCTCTGATGAGAGAGTTTGGACAACTGCCAAAGCGGCCGGATATTTAGGGTCTGTAGGCACGTGGGCAGGGACTCTTGAGACAGAAGGTACTGTCTATGATATGCCCAGAGTAAAAATTGGTGGAAGTTTACCTATAGAAAAATTTGCTTCTATGTTCCCTTAAATTAAACCCTCGGTTTTCCGAGGGTTTAATTACAAATCAATCCTAGGAAATTAATTTTCTCTAGGACGGGCAATGTTGACTACAATTTGACGACCAGAAACATCAGAACCGTTTAAGGTTTGAACTGCTTTTTGGGCTTCTTCTTCTGTAGACATTTCCACAAAACCATATCCTTTACTGCGACCACTATCACGATCTTTAATTACTTGAGCAGAAACTACTGTTCCAGCTTGAGAAAAAATTTCCGCGAGTTTGTTATCATCAACTTCCCATGGTAGGGAACCAACGAATAATTTCTTATTGTTCAAAAAAATCACCTCTCTTTCTTTCTAAATTCATGCGAGGTGATTAGATAAAAATACTAAATGCACTCATCACACTAAAATTATTATCCCATAATGGAGTAAAAAAAGCAAATCGCGCAATTATCGCGCAGAAAAAAGCGCACTAGTTCAGCTACTTCGGTTACACTCAGTACAAGTTCACTCACCATAAATCATTTGGCCAAGGTGTAGAAAGTAGCCGGACCCTTACCGGTTTGCTTGATCAATCTATAATCCAAGAGGCGTTTTAGTTTTAATTGGGCTGATCTTTTGCCCACCTTTAGAATATCAGTCACATCATCCGAAGTAATTTTTCCCACTGTAGTCAAAAAATCCATCATTTGCAGCTCATCATTAGTTAAGAAAATCTGTTCGGATTTGCGGCTCTTTTTACCAAAACCAATTGCCTGAACTTGTTCCAAAGCACGTCTTGCCTCCACCAAAAATCCGGTGGTAAAATACTCCAGCCAATGAGTAAAATCCATTTCTTTTTGATAATTTTTGCCCTGGCTGTAATTTTCCGCGCTATAATAGCTCAACCGATCACGGTTATAATAATCTTCCAAAACAATCACCCGGCGAAAATCCCAGTTATCCCGATAAAGCAGCAGTTGGGTTAGCAGCCTAGCCAGACGGCCATTACCATCAGTAAAAGGGTGGACAGTCACAAATTGCAAGTGCAGGATTCCGGCTCTGATAATAGGATGTACTCCTTTTTCCCGGGAATCTTTTAACCAAGCCAGCAGCTCAGTAATTAATTTTTTTACTTCTTTGGCGGGTGGGGCTTTAAAACGCAATTGCTCCCGGCCATCACCTAAATCATCTAAAATATAAACATCACCGGGCCTAAGTTTACCTATCTTTTCCGGCTCCACCAAACCGTTAACAATTATTTTATGTAGATTCAAGATTTCTTCTTCGGTAATATCATTTTTCTTTTTAGACAGCTCATCTAAAAGTTTTAAGGCCTGATAATAATTTTCTACTTCCAGAATATCTTTTTGGGGAGCTCTCACTACCTGACCTTCCAACACCTTACCTACTTCAAATTGGGCCAATTTATTACCTTCTATGGAAGTAGAAGTATGGGCCATCCGCAAAATGGCCTGGCGGCGCAGTTGGGCCTCGTTTAAAGGCAGGACCCGGGAACGTTCAATCGCTGCTTTAATCTCGGCAATTTCCGCAATTCTGGATAAAATTGTGGTAGTGATAGAGTAGGTAGGATCAAACATTAGCTATATTATACCATAAATCGCGTAATAATCGCGCAAGGGATCGCGCAATTACTTTTTGCCGATAAAGAGGGGATAAGCATGTAAGGCTAAACCTAAGCTTAAGAAAATAAGTCCATAACGGACGGTGTGACCCTCAAAAATAGGATAAACTAAAAGCATGCCTATCCCGATACCGGCCAGGGTATGGGCTATGGCATTAAAGTGAGGATGTTTGGCAAAATATTGATATGACCTCTTCATATCCATACCCTCATTGTGCCTCTTAAATTAAGATAAAGTCAAGTTATTAAATCCAGGGTGGCGGCTGCTGACCAAGCTTGAACTCTGCAACCCTGCTGGCCAGTAGGAGATTGGTATTCCAGAAGACCTTGGCCATTTTTAATATAAAGCTCAAGGGGAGTTCCAAAATAAAGAATGGCTTTGAGTGAGGCCTGTTTTAATTTTTTAGCTTCTTTGGCAAATCCCCAAATCTCCAAACCTTCATGGATTAAACCGTTTAAAATGGGCCAAAAACTACCGTTATGGTAGCAGTCTTGGTTGGGATTAAAAGTGGGGGATTTAGTACTCATAGTTCTAATTCCTGCTTCGGGGTCAAAAAGGTCTTTTTTAAAAGCGCGAGCAACAAAATCCCCAATATAGCTACCTTCCAAAATACACTCTCTGCGGCCATTTTTCTCCAGAGTGGCCCAGAGACAAAGTAAGGGATTGCCAGTAATAGTTTTAATTGGTTTCTTATCTCCATCTAAAGCCTGGGCTCCGTAATATAACTTCTTATCATTAATGATGAATTTTTTATTAAAAGCTTTTTTTAATTTTTGGGCAGATTTTTGCAGTAATTTAGCAAATTTGGGACTCTTAAGCTCAAAATAATGTGCCCACAACCATAAAGCTAACCAGGCAAAAGCCTGTACTTCCACCGGAGCAATGGGGTATTTGGGAAAGAAACCATCAGCTTGGCGGATTGATTCATGAGAATCTGTCCAAGACTGTACTACTAAACCTCCATGCGCTCTTTTTGGTAAATTATATTCCACCAGACCATCTTGGTCCAAATCGCCACAGCTAAGCAGCCAATTTAGTCCTGCCTCCACCGCTGGTAAAACACTCAGCAAAAATTGACTGTCCTCCGTAATTTGCCAATATTTATAAATAGCAATTAAAGTTAAGGGGGTACAGTCCAGGGAGTCATAATTTTTAAGAGCTCCATCAGGATAAACAAACCAAGGTTTTTCTAAAATGAGCAAATGCTCAAAACGCTCAGTTCTGTACTCATGAATAAATTTACCTGGCTGTTCACCACTTTCCAAGTTGTGAGTATTCCCTTGCAGAGCCACCATAGTCAGCAGGGCTTTTCTGGCAGTTTCTAAAAGTTGCAAGCTGGGATTTTTGCTATGAACCCGCAGGATTTTTAACACAGTTAAAGCAGTATCCCGACCAAAAATACAACCAAAAATTTCCTCTCGGGAGGAAGCAGTAATCCCTTCCTCGGTACAAAGATCCAAGAGATTTTGGTAGATACTTTTTCGCAGTTTCGAGTGAGAACCCATGGAAAAGAAATTTTTTATCCTATATCTATACTTTGTAAAATATAACATGGCAGTTAGTCAAGTTTTCAACCTATTCTCAGATAGGTATATTGTAATTTCAATCCACCTGGGGGGTGGATTAGGTTGGCACCAAAGGAACTTACCTATAATAAGTAATTTCTAACCTCATCTCTGGTAACAGAAATGGTGAAGTTAGCTTCTATAAATAGAGAAATTATATAATTCGGCTATAGCCCTGAGCGATGGTGAGCGAACTCGTACTGAGCACAGTCGAAGTAGTCGAACCAGAGTCGAATGGGCTGGCACTGGTTGACTATGTTGGAACTTATTATAAAGACTACTTATGGAATTATGCTAGAGTATAATTATGGAAGAAAAAATTTTGCATGTCACTTCAAAATGGACAAACTGGAACTATAAAAATACTGCATTACTAGTTTTAAGCTTGGTTATATTCTTTATCTTTGCTGACCACCCATTTGCAAAGAATATAATTTCTACTGTTGGTAATTTTGGTTATATTGGGGCATTTATCGGGGGTATTCTATTTGTTTCTATTTTTACAGTCGCCCCTGCAGCAGTATTATTGTTCTTTCTAGCTGATACTTTAAATCCTCTATTAGTAGCAATATTTGCAGGGGCTGGGGCAGTTATTGGTGATTATTTAATATTTAGGTTTTTAAGGGATAGAGTATTTGACGAACTAAAACCGCTATTCCTTAGTAATGGAGGTAATTTACTTGTTAAGTTATTCAAAACTCCGTACTTTGCTTGGTTTTTGCCACTCTTTGGAGCATTTATAATTGCTTCGCCATTCCCCGACGAGGTTGGGATAGGATTATTGGGAGCATCCAAGTTAAAAAACTGGCAATTTTTACTACTTACCTTTCTTTTGAACACGATAGGGATATTTATTGTAATAATTGCAGCCCATTCTTTTTAAAAGTGCTTATTATTTATTCTTCATTTTCTAGAAACCCACATAGTGAAGTAATTCCATTTTCCACCCCGGGGGTGGATTAGGTTGACACCTCGGGATTTTTCCTAACATTTCAACCTAGAATCGAATATTAGTAAGTTCATAGTTTTTTTAACAGCTTGATATTACCACTTATTAGTGACTCTTTTTTGGCTTTTGTCCATTTTTTTAGCTGAAATTCTCTCCTCATGGCTTCAATTCTTGTAGGGTATTCTTCCGTATAAACCAGTTGACATGAATCAAAGTATTTAATGTACTTAGCAGATTTACTAGTTTTATTTTGATGTTCTTTTAACCTTTTTTCTAGATTATTAGTTTGTCCAATATAAAGTGTCTGAGAGGAGGTTCTAAGAATATAAACAAAATAGGGCATGTTATCCTTCGATTCGCTTCGCTCACTCAGGACCATTCGACTTAAATCCTGAATTAATTCAATTATATAATTCGGCTATAGCCCTGAGCGATGGTGAGCGAACTCGTACTGAGCACAGTCGAAGTAGTCGAACCAGAGTCGAATGGGCTGCGGGACATGGATTCGAACCATGATAAACAGATCCAAAGTCTGTTGTCCTACCGTTAGACGATCCCGCAATGTGTTTTGGACAGATTATGAACTTACTCTCGAATATAATATCTTAAGCAAGATAAACTTCAGTACCTGGTTTTGTGGGGTTATCAACCTTTACTCCAAACGAATCTCCTTTTTTAACAGATTCCACATTTTCATGATCAACCTGTAAGGATTCCACTTTCTGAGTAAATTCTTCCTCACCATGTTTGAATTTAACTTGATCTCCCATCTTTAACCCACCTGTTTCCAGATCAATAATGGCCACTCCTAATTTATCATAGTAATGGACTACTTTACCTATTACTTTATCCAAAATTCCTCACCTCCCATCAAGATAATTTCAAAATCATTATACCTTAAACTTGGGCAATTTTACCATTTGAAATGATCTATCTTGAATCTTAAGGTTATTTTTTATAATATAAATCTATGATTAATGATGATCTAAATCAAATCCGGGGAGTAGTTAAGGAAGAGGTTAATACTGCTTTGGAACCAGTTGTAAAAAAACTTGATACTCTATGGGAGCAAACTGTTAAATTAACTGAAAATATGACTGAAGTACAAGAAGATTTGGATGCACAAAAAGTAACCTTGAATCAAATAGCAGTAAATACGGAAAATAATAAAGATAATATTAGTAAACTAAATAAAAGAGTGGGTAATCTTGAAGATCAAGCAGGAATAGTTCTCCCACTGGAATTGACTATAGCTAGATAAACAAAAAGTTCCTTATGTACTTTTACTAATTTCCTACAGTTTTCTTATTTGTTTATTAGCGGCGCCAGATAAATTAATTAATAAGATCTAAAATCTTAATTATTTTTCTAAAATCCCTTTTTTAATGCATTTAAATATTAATTATTTTAAGCTTAGAATATGCCTACTTTTTGTGGGCTTTTTAATAACTGTATTTTTTCTTCTTTTCAAACAACATCATGTTTTGGCACTTTACTCATCCGATCATCCAGAGACTGGAAATACTAAAATCTGTCAGGATAAAAAATCAGAGCGGACTATTTATTATGATGTAGCCGCTTTTGAAGTATCAGACTTACCTCTAAATGGTTGGGGTGACCGTTTTACAAAAGCTAACATCTACGCTTTAAATAACCCTCAGGCTTTCCCCAATAAAGACAGCATTTTAGGCAATAAAAATTTGGCTTCTCCTTTGGTGCTTCGGGCCAATGCGGGGGATTGTGTGGTAGTCCGTTTTAAAAATGAGGTTCCGGATAAGCGGGTAGGTATGACAATAGCAGGTTTATCTTATGACCCAAAGACCTCTGACGGCAGCCGCGTCGGCCTCAACAATGATACCACTGCTGCCACAGGAGAGGAAAGAGTCTACGTCTGGTATGCCGAAAACGAAGGCCAGTTCCCCATTAATGATATGGCCAATACTAATCCTGCCAGTGAAAAAAACACCATGAAGATTGGTCTTTACGGGGGATTTATTGTTGAACCCAAAGGTTCTGTTTGGAGAAATCCTGTTACCGGAGCTGAAATTTTAAAAGATATTGCAGGGAAGCTAATCGGTGTCGAGACGCCGGTTTTTGCAGATATTGAAGTACCCGGAGGAGATAAAGAAAATCCCAATGACTTTAGAGATTACGCTTTGGTATTTTTAGATGAAAATGAAGAAATTATTGATGCTTCAGGATCGCATCCGACTTTTCCTACCACTAATTTAGAAGACTCCACTTTCGGTTTTAATTACCGTTCTGAACCGCTCCGTAATAGATTGCGGGCTATTTTAGATCATCGAGCCGGTAAAATTGTGACTTTGCCAAACGGGAGAGTTATTTTACCAACAGATAATTTCTGTGACGGTTTTGATACCGACTTAAAGGAGATCGCTCCTGATCAATCAGCTAAATGTTTTAGTGAGGAAGTACATCTGCAATCCTGGCCGTTTGGAGACCATGGCAAGCTGGTTTCTAAAACAGAGGGTGGGAAAATTGTTGTTGATAGTGACAATCTAATACCCAAGGCTTATGTGGGTGATCCGCTGCGCTTTCGTATTATTCATCCCGGAGAAAAAGAACATCATACTTTTCATCAACATCAACATCGCTGGTTTCATGAACCGGATGATCCCAACTCCACTCGATTAGATGTTCAACTGACTGGGCCGGGACAAACTTTTCAGTTACGCTATGAGAAGGGGGCTGGCGCCGCTCCCGGATCACCAGGTGATGCTATTTTTCACTGCCATCTTTACCCTCATTTTGCCCAAGGTTTTTGGGGGACCTTGCGGACCTTTGACAAACTTCGCAATACAGAATATAACCAAGTTTATCCTGACGGAACACCAATCGAAACCCTGCAGGAACTACCAGACAGAAAAGGACTGACAGTTGCTCCCACCGAGGTACAACCGGGTTTCCCTTTGTTTATCAAAGGCCAGTTTCTACAAAAAGCTTACCGTCCGCCAAATTTTGTGGTTGAAGACCCTTATCAAACTGATGCAAATAACAAACCGCTCAGGCGCCCTGGAGATACCGTCAGAAAACCAACCGAGTTGGAAAAAACCAATATGGCCGGCAATAACGGCCGACCCGGGAGTGATACCACACCTGGCGTTTTTTATCAGGACCCTTGCCCAACAGGTGCTAAAGAAAGAACCTATCACCCGGTGGCGATTGATGCTGATCCGGACCATCCCACATTTAAAGCGTTAGTGATGAATGAAAGCGGTAACGGGACAGGTGGGTGGCAAGATCCCGACGGAAAACTATACGTGGAAAAATCACATCTTCAAGATGTTTTATCCGGCAAAGAAAAGCCTGAACCTTATGTCATCCGTAACCAGGTTGGTGAATGCGCCAATATCCGTTTTACCAACCTTACCCATGAGGATGATTTAAATAATCCTGAAAATGTAGGCCAACCTGTGCCGGTAGATATCCATGGAGATGGGGAAAAAGATCTGTTTGAAGACCAGATTTTTCATCATCAAGGACCAATGAGCGAATTAAGTGTTCATACGCATCTTTTTATGTACGATTTATTAAGTTCTGACGGAACTTCGGTCGGTTGGAATTATGATCAGTCAGCGCTGGCCGGTCAAACAATTGGCAGCAGGCTTTTTGTGGATATGAATCTTCGGACAGTATTTTTCCACGATCATCAATTTCCCAACACCGGCCAGCAGCATGGTCTTTATGCTGCCTGGAATGTGGAGCCAGATGGTTCTACCTGGGAAAAACCAGATGGTTCTTCCAGCGATGGGGTGGGAACGACGGCTAATATTATTGTTCCTAAGGGTACCAGTTTTAGGGAATTTAGTATTTTTTACGCTGATTTTGTGCCTGGCTTTAGGCCTGCTCCGGATTTACCCGGAAACCAAGGGCCTGCAGAGAAAGATATAGTGCCGATTTCCCCCAGAGGTATGGATGGAGCTGGAGATTATGGCGCAGACCAGGGGACCATGACTGTTAACTACCGCAACGAACCTTTCCAAATCAGAATCAACCCGCATCTGCCTTCTTCAATTGCCAATAAAAATGATCCTGCCTACATTTTTAGTTCCGCTGTTTTTGGAGATCCGGCCACGCCGATTTTTAAAGCTTACCGGGGGGATCCGATTGTGGTCCGTCTCGTGCAAGGCGCTCACGAAGAACAACATAATTTTAATATTCATGGCCATCGTTGGCTACATGAGCCCGATGATCCCCAGTCTAATTTGTATGATGCCCAATCAATGAACATTGCGGAGTTTTTTAATTTTGAGCTTCAGGGGACAAAATTGGTTAAAAGGTTATCGGGTGCAGAAAGAGCCAGGGAAATTGGAGAGATGATACACGGAGCAACTCAAATCTTGTTGGGTGGGGCCGGATCTTCTGGCGATTATTTGTATGGATCTTTACCGATGGATGATTTATGGAACGGAATGTGGGGAATTATGAGGGTTTTTGCCTCACAAACTCCTGATCTAAAACCATTGCCCCAAAATAAGCCTCCGGTTGCCACTTCGCAGTGGCCAGCTTTAAAACCAGGAGAACCTTTGAAAAAAGCTAAGAGTCCGGGAAATCCTTGTTTGCCGGGAGCGCCACAACGAAACTACAAATTAGGAGCTATCTCTAAAAAAATTGTCTATAACGGCGAGGGAGACCATGATCCCAATGGCCTGATGTATACTTTATTGGACAAAGCCAATAAACCAATTCCTTCTGATAAACCTTTATTTATCCGGGCTAATGAAGGAGATTGTATTAATATCACACTGAAAAATTTACTGCCGACAGAAGGGATTAAACCCCATGTGGGTGATACCCATCCGCCGGAAGATATTTTTCCTAAACTTGCTGATGGGACGGTTTGCAATCAGGCGTTTGGCGCTGACTCCTGTGGTGTGGAGGAAGAAGAAAAGAAAGAGGATAGTAATCCTCGGTGGAATACCAGCAAAAGAGTTTCCCTACACCCCCATCTTTTAAAATATGACGTGGTTGGTTCAGATGGGGCAACTGTAGGATATAATTTTGATCAGACAATAGCACCAGGGGAAACCATTAGCTACAAATGGTACGTTGATACTAAAAATTTGGGGATTATAAATTTGGCGGATTTTGGGGACATCCGCGGGCATCGCCACCATGGACTTTTTGGGGGCTTAATAGTTGAACATAAATTTGCCACTTATCTAGATCCTCAAAAAGGTACTCCAACAGAAAGCGGGGAGTCGGCAGTGATTAAGTATTTTGATCAAGCGGAGAGAAAATATAAAGCTTTTCGGGAGTTTGTAATTGCCTTTCAGGATGGTCTAAACCTCTTTAGTAAAAACAATCTGCCAATTCCTGATCTTAAAGAAGGCCATGAGGATATAGAGGATTCCAATACCCCAAGAAAGACAGATCCGGAAGACCAAGGGCATAAAGGTATTAATTACCGGGCAGAGCGTTTTGCCAACCGGCTTGCCCATGAGGGCGAAGAGGCATGGATTTTCAGTTCCAATCCGGAAGTGGGACACAATGACCCGGCCACGCCGGTATTTCAAGCTTACAAAGGTGATCCGGTTGTCTTGAGGGTTTTTAATCCGCAAGATAAACCTCGGGGACATGCTTTTAATCTTCATGGACACAGTTGGATGCATGAGCAAAATGATCCGCAATCAACGATACTAAACACTCAAGGAGGTATTAATACCGGCAGGGCTTTTAATTTGACGCTTTTGGGAGGTGGAGGTGCGGGGAGTGTTGCGGGGGACTTTTTATTCAAATGTAACGTCTTTTTCAATCATTTAAATGATGGTTTATGGGGAATACTGCGGGTATTCGATACGCCACAACAACATCTTTTAAGTCTAGAAAAGATTATCGGAGCGGTTAGACCTTCAGTGCCAACTCCACGTTCTCTTCGTTAAAAGTAATTTTACCATTTGACACCATCCATATTTTTGTGTCTAAAATGGAGTATAGAGGGGAGGTGATATAAATGGGTACCAAAGCTTTAGTCGGTTGGGTAGTAGCTATAGCAGCTGTTAACTGGGGACTAGTTGGTTTGCTCAACCTGAATTTAGTTGAAGCAATCTTGGGTACGGGTACTACTTTAACTAAAGTAGTTTATATTGTCATCGGTGTGGTAGGAGTGTATAAAGTTTACATGTTGTTAATGGATGGTGGAAAGAAATAATTTAGGGAAGAGTTATAGTTAAGGTATTATTAACCCCGCCTTCTCGGCGGGGTTTTAATTGAAAAGGAGAGTCTTTTTCTAATTAAGGCTTTTTCCCAAGCGTAGGAGCGGTTAATCATAAACCAACCTAACAATGCCACAGAGGCAGCCAGCAGCGCTAAAATCCAAAGATTTATTGTGGGGCCGGTAATTGGCAAGGAGGAAATTCCCAATATTTCACCTGCAGGTTGGGCAGAAGTAACCTCTGTTGGCCCTCCCAGGGCTTGTGCTATGGCTGCTCCTCCGCCACCTACTTGGGGTGGCGGCTGTTGTCCTCCCTGGCCCTCAGGTGGCTGAGAAACTCCTCCCGGAGCCGGTGGGCCAATATTTGTTTCATTGATATTATCCACATTAGTGACTCCGACATTAAATGTGATATCTCCGCTGGTGATACTGCTTCCACCGCTATTTCCATCTGCTATATTGCCTCCGGTGGAAAGATCGACAATTAAGTTATTTTCTTTGACAGAATCATTAGTGTTGGTAACGGTGTTGATATTGCTGACATTAATGCTGGAGGAATTTGTTGAATTACTGCCGGTCTCTGTATTTTGTTGGGTAATATTGATGCTGCCGCTATCTGTCAAAAGGGTAGTATTTTGATTATCGGTACTGCTTACCTCCACATTGCCGTCTATTGAGCCGCTACCAACTGTACCGTCACCGGTGTTAGCTGAGGCGCTGTTGGCTCCTGTTGAGCCCGTAATATCAATGGTATTGGTAACTACTGACGTATTATTATTGACAACAGAGTTATCATTGGTGACAGTTGAGCTGGTGGTATTGGTAGAGTCAGCACCGGTGGAGGAATTAGACGATGTCACTTCGGTATCTGCCATCGCGGATCCGGGTATAGCAAATGTCAATCCGATCAAGATAATTAAACTAATTAACTTATTTCTCATTTTCGTGAAATTATTCTGCTAACTCTTGTTAAGATGAACAAAACAGCTGTCAGGGCAATTAGCATCAGGATAAGAGTTCCTTTTGTATCCGGTGTTTCCTCATTTACTTGAGAGGGGAATCCTCCGTCCCCACCACCTTTTTCCTCATAAAATGCCAAAACTTCGCCTTCTTGGTTTTGAATATTGCTTTGGGTATTAAAGTTGGGAGGGGTGGTACTTTGGTTATTAGACACGGATGAAAGGGGTGCGGCAGAACTAAAATTTACACTTGGTGAACTCTGGGATGAATTTGTCTCGGAAGATGTGGTGGGGTTGGAAGGACTGGCTGGAGCATTGGTGATATTTCCCGAGTTTTCTGCCTGGGCAATAGGCTGGTCGGGGGCAGAAACGGCCGGAAGAGGTGCTTGTGTTCCAAAGCTTAAAACATCTCCCATCCAGCTGCCGAAAACATTAACTATTGATATTAGTATCGAGGGTGCTATTACATTAGTATTGAGAAAGTTTAAAGTATTAACCAAGATAGAAGCATTACCACTGGCAATTGTGGCCGATCCGGTATTTCTACTAGCCTCATTGCCTCCTGTTGAAGCTAAAGCGCTAACATCATTAATAATTGTTCCCACATTAGTATTGGTAATATTAGTCTCAGAATTCAAAGTGACACTTGCCTCATTGCTGGATAAACTACCGGTAAGATTATTAGCGGCAGTTAAATCTAAAGTTTCACTGCTGCTGGGAATATTCATTCCCAAATCATCTAAATCCAAAACCAGCTGTGTCCCGATGTTTAAAGGAGGCAGTAGTACCGGTACCCAAGTGCCTAAATTGTTAATTATAACTAACCACCAGGGAGCATTACTTACCACGTTAGTATTGGCAAAGGTAGCCTGGTTGGCTTCCACTTGGGACAAACCGGTGGTAACACTGGCTGATAAAGTATTATCAGAGGCGCTATTACCTCCTGTTTCAGCAAATAAGTTGAATACGTTATCAACAGTAGCATTGTTAGTATTATCTACAGTCAAAATGTTATCTGTGGTCATAGTAGCAGTATTATCTGAAGTAGCACCTGTTTGGATATTTTTTGTTGATGAAAGTAGCGGTAGCGGGGAACTACTGGTTACCCCATTATATTCAGGCAGTATCAAATTCCCGGTCCAGTCCCCAAAGACATTAATTACCCCCAGGTAAAGCTCATTGGTGGAGATATTAGTATTTAGGAAATTGACTAAGTTAACCATAACCTCCGCATTTCCTGTCTCCACTAGCACGTTTCCGGTATTATCCGAGGCAGTGTTGGAGCCGGTTATGGCAAATAAATCTAGGGCATTATTTAATACACCGCTATTATCATTAGTGATATCCACAGTGAAACTGCCTACAGTAGTGGCTGTATTATCCGAGTTAAAACCAGTGGTATCGTTGCTGGAATTTAGGGTTAAAGGCTGGGAGATTAAGTTGGGCAAAGAAAATAAGTTGCCGAAAGATAGGTCAATATTTCCGGAAAAGGTGCCGAAGATATCCTGGTATAGAATCTCCATAATATCAGTACCAAAAATATTAGTATTAACCAGATTAAATAAAGTGGAAAGGACTAAGGCGCTACCGGTAGTAATAGTGGCATTTCCGGTATTATCCGAGGCAATATTATCTCCACTGGTGGCAAAGGAGGCAATCAAATTATCCACATTCACCCCGTTTTCATTTAAAACATCCAGCACTTTAGTAAAATCTACACTTGAAGTATTGGTGGAGTTAGCACCGGTCAGAAAATTAACTGCCTCACCGTTCCACAGATTGCTCCAGTCACCCTCACCTGTCCAGGAAACAATGTTAGTATTAGCAGTAGTTTGAGTAGCGGTGGTGGTGGAGGCATTCCCGGTGCTGATAGTGGCTGAGCCGGTATTATCCGAGGCAACATTTGCGCCTGTTAAAGAAGTAGTAGTAGCGCTGTTTGTCACATCAGCAGTGTTGGTGTTGGTTAGGGTATCTGTTTGTGAAACACTAGTTGTGGCGGTGTTGGTAGAGTCAGCACCGGTGGTGGAGTTTTCTGCTCTGGTCTGCCAGTCACCCTCACCTGTCCAAGTAGTCCAGGGCATTGGTTCCCAAATAGTTTGGTTAGTTTCAGTTGAGGTAGTAGCAGAGGTTGCAGCAGTGTTGGTGGTGATTGAAGCATCACCCGTGTTATCTAAAGCTGCATTATCCCCGGAGGCAGAAAGTGCATCAGTAGTGTTAACGGCAATGGCATCATTGGTGTTAGTGGTGGTAGAAGTTTGGTCTACAGTTGCAGTGGCAGTGTTGGTGGAATTAGCGCCGGTGGTGGAATTTTCGGTAGTGGAACTTTCCGCACTAGGAGTAGCTTCTTGAGCCAATACTAACCCGACAGGCCCATTTAAACCTAGACTAATTATTAATATTAAGGCAGTAAAGTTTACAGCTAATTTATTCATAATTTTAAGTAACTTCCCGCTTCGCTCGAAGAATATTTATTCCCTGGGGGTTTGGCTTCCACAAACCCCCTTGGGAAATCTTCACTACATGTTCATGTTTTCATTAGTAGTGAAGTCTAACTCCAAATCAACATCCCCGGTTGCCACCTCACCGTCCCCAGTGTTGCCATCGGCGCTATTTCCGCCGGTGTCCAATGTTCCGGTGGCGTCATTTAAGACGTCGGAATCATTGTCATTTACCAGAGTTAAGGTATTGGTAATCGTATCCGTGATGTCATTGGTTGAGCCGGAACCGGTCATGGTATTTTCTTCATCCACGTCCACGTCCCCAGCTGCCATATCATCTGTGGTATTGAAGTTGACATCTGTTGTGACCTCAGCTTCCACATCCACATCACCGCTGGAGGCAGAACCGTCGCCGGTGTTGGCATCGGCGCTGTTATCACCGGTCAATCCGATAATATCCAGCAAATTGTCAACATCCACCACATTGTCATTTAAGACAGTATTGGTGTTGTCAACGCTCAAATCGATGGTGTTGTCTGATGAAGAGCCCGTTACGCTATTGGATAGCATGGCGTCTATATCGCCAAAGGCTCCGCCGGTATCCACGTCATTGGAATTGGCTGTGGTTGCCACATCTGCCATTAACCCGGCATTACCACTGTCTACAGACCCATCCTCGGTATTACCTGATGCGGAATTTCCGCCCGTATCAGAGAGCATACTGATATCATTTAGGATATCTGCATCATTGGTGTTAACCACAGTCAGATCATTGGTCACAGATGCATCCATGCTGTTGGTTGAGCTTGAGCCGGTAGTGTCATTGGACATATTAATATCCAAATCTCCTCCTGCCCCAATATCTACCATGTTGGAATTAACATCTGTTGCCAGGCTGACTGTTGTATCCGCACCACCGCCATCAACGCTACCGTCTCCGGTATTGCCATCAGCGCTGTTGCCACCGCTGAGTGAGGTTAAACTCATATCATTGGTGATCGTAGTAGGCACTATTGGTGCATTATCATTAATGACAGTCACAGTATTGCTGACATCAACCAAGACAGTATTTAAGGAGTCAAATCCGGTGGTGTCGTTTGAGACATCAATCGGATCAGCTGCCATTGATACGGTGGTATCATTGATATTGCCGGTTGTAGAAACATCCCCATTTGCAGATGCGTCGCCGCTGGAGGCAGTGCCATTACCAGTGTTGCTATCTGCAGTATTTCCTCCGGTGTCTGATAACAAATCCAGCGTATTAGTGACTTCCAGATCATTGGTGTTAACCACCGTTGCATCGTTGGTCACTGTTACGTCAGTTGTATTAGTGGAGGAAGAACCGGTCACTGAATTGGCGGAATCTACCGACATAGTACCTGCTGTTGACAAATCAGTAGTGTTTACATTACTGGTTGTATCAGAAGTGACACTACTTGCTGCATCACCGCTGCCAACCTCCCCATCCCCGGTATTGTCCGAGGCGCTATTACCGCCGGTTGTGGCAGTGATAGTAAAGGTATTGGTGACTACTGAGGTATTATCATTAGTCACAGTCTGGGTATTGGTGACATCGGTCGTGGTAGTATTGGTAGATCCTGAGCCAGTCATCTCATTAGTGCTAGTTACATCAACAGCTAAAACTGGGGTTAAAGCAAATGCCAGAGTGGCTGCTCCCATAGCTATAGCTGCTGGAATCTTTTGCCATTTTTTTAACATCTATAAATCACCTCCTTCCACTTAAAAATCTCAAGTCTTTTAAAGAGGGAAGCGTTTTAAGACCCAAGTCCGCCATCACCTGTAGTTTGGTGATTTTGAAGCGGAGGTTGCCCTACTTTGATTAAATAGGACAGCCTCCGCTGGCAACTTAAGCTATGACGAACAGATAACCGTATAACTCATAGCTTTTACTATATTAAAGTCTGCTGTTTAAAAAGTAATAATGTTGTAGTAAGAGTTCGGTAATAATTTTCTATAGCACTTAAGTGAAATTGAAGTGTCAGTTAAATTTTAGCTCCAGTAGTTTTTTGGGGCCGTCAATAGTGCCATATTGAATCTTAAACTCCTTAATATTGTCAGGTACCAAAAACCCTAAGGTATCTTTTTTGGTTGAGTCAGCAGCCAAAGGTTTTCCTTTATTAAAATAGCTGGGGGCAAACTTCTTGCCGTTTTGGTCAATCAGTCTGATCAAATCAGTAGTTTTAACATTTAAAGCCTTGCTGTTACTGTTTTCCAAAAGGAAGTTTAGCATTAAGAATTTGGTGCCATCTTTGGCCATCACCGGTTTACCGGAGATGAAGATGCGGTTGGCAAGTTGGGCCCGCTGAAAACTAACCTTAAGAGGGGCTCCTGCATCTTTCCCCTCCAGCCCGGTTGGGATTTCGAAACTCTCGGACAAAGAAATCCTCTGGGATTTGACTGAGGATGAAGATGGAGAAGCGTTTTGAGATCCTGTGTCGTAAAATCTACTAACCAGATAACCTGCTCCCCCCAAAATTGCAATAATTAGTGCCGCAATTAAGATTTTTTTAAATAATGCATTTGCATTAAAAATCGGCAGGTAAGTTGCTCCCGGCTCTTTTAAGTTTAACTTGGAAATAAACATTTATTTAACATTACCTTGAATGAGTAAAAGAACATATTTAAATCAAGTAAGGGATTTGTAATAAATGGTATAATACAGAAATCAACATGTTTAAGACTGCTCTGCTGCTTTTTGCTTCCTTCCTCTATCTTTTCCTTGCTGCGCCAATTTTAGCTACTGAGACCAATATTAATCTTAACCTTAATACCTCAAACAACAGCGCTGAGGGGAACTTGGGAGAATCAAAAATTCAAGAAGGAAATATTTCTGTGAATATCCCGGGCGAGTATATTGTGGTGTTCAAAGATGAGGTACAAAATCCTGCTGAGGTGGCTGATCAGCTTCAAGGCCAGCACCAAATCAGCATTAAACATAAATACTCAAAGCCCCTTAAAGGTTTCTCAGCCAATATTACTGATCAAAAAATTGAGCAGATCAGACAGGATTCCAGGGTAAAATTTATCTCCCAGGATAAAAAAGTTTTTGCCTTAAGTCACCGCACAACTGCTGTCCAATCCACTCCTACCGGCATCAGAAGAATTAACGGCATCCAGCTTAATAATTATGGTGATGGTATCGGGGTGGCAGTCATTGATACCGGTATTGACCTGGACCATCCGGATTTGGCAGGCAATATTTTGGCCAATGTGAACTGCATCAGACCATTAAGAAAAGGTGATGACGATAACGGCCACGGCACCCATGTGGCCGGGACAATTGCTGCCCTGCAAAATAATCTGGGAGTGGTAGGGGTAGCCCCTCAGGCCAAACTGATGGCAGTTAAAGTTTTAGACTCCCGTGGCAGTGGAACCTGGTCTTCGGTAATTTGCGGCATTGACTGGGTGACCCAAAATGCCTCTAAGTTTAATATTAAAGTTGCCAATATGAGCCTGGGAGGAGGCGGACAAAGTGATAATAACTGCGGCAGCTCAAATCAGGATGCTCTACATCAGGCTATCTGCAGGTCTGCCTCGGCAGGGATAACCTATGTGGCAGCTGCAGGCAACAGCAACCAGGATGCCGGTTTGATGGTGCCTGCTGCTTATGATGATGCTCTCATCACAGTTTCTGCTTTGAGTGATTCAGATGGTTTGGCTGGAGGTTTGGGCTCTGCCACCACTTACGGGGCAGATGATACTTTTGCCAGCTTTTCTAACTTTGGATCTGTGGTAGATTTGGCAGCGCCGGGAGTGAGCATTAATTCCACCTGGGTAGGAGGTAGATATAAATCCATCAGCGGAACCAGCATGGCCTCACCTCATGTAGCTGGAACTGCAGCCCTGTATTTAAAATCAAACCCGGGAGCTACTTGGACCCAGGTCAGGGACAGCCTGAAGGCTTTAGCAGAAATTTTAGGTAGTGGCCACAGCGACCCTTCCAATAAACACCCGGAGCCGGTGGTTTTAATTAATGGTTTTTAAGAACGGGGGACGATTCTTATTTAGCGCCCGTTTTGGATCAGGTCCTCATCCATTTTAACAAGCTGATGAAAGATTATCGCGCTATGGAAGGGGAAAAGTGAGATAATTGATCACATGCTAACAACACCACATTCTTTAGTTGGGGCCACAATAGCAGTCTTGGTGCCAAACCCTGCTCTTTCAATTCCTCTGGCGATTGGTAGTCACTTCATTTTAGACTCTATTCCTCATTGGCAAGAGATCCTTTATCCTTATAAAATCACATACAAAACGTGGATAAGACTTCCCATAGATATAACGCTAGCAGTTTTCTTAGTAAATATCATTAGTACTCATAGTCAAATTACAGCTAATACTGTTTGGCTTACAGCTTTTGCAGCAAATATACCTGACTTTGATAGTATTGGTATGATTTGGAAACCTTCTTTAAAGAATAAACTATTCAAGGGGTATTATGATTGGCACTGTGCCATCCAGAGAGAAACTTCATCCTTCTGGGGGGTCGCAACACAGGTAATTATATCTTTAGGTAGTCTTTCAATTAGTTTAAGATAAAAGGGTGTGAATCCGATCTCTTAGTTAAAGATTTAGGCTCGAAGATTTGGAACAAAGATGTTAAACTTAAACCCTAAGATTAGCCCGCTGTATCAAGCTATTCGTCACTTTTCGGACGAGGGTATCCGGTCTGGAGCTTCTGACGAGGTCTTAGCCAGACTGCCAGAGTTTATCAGATTGTTCCTACGTTTTTCATCAGAAAAAGGAAAGCTTTGCTTATTCGAAGACAAGCTCTGCTTATCTGACGGTCTATTACCTGATTTAGTCTAATTTCGAGCTTGCTAGAAATCAAGCTCTGCTTAATACGAAGTATCAAGCTCTGCTTATGCTTTAGGACTAAAAAATGTATAAGTATGTATTTAGAAACTTAATTCTTGTAGCAGCTTTTTTAAAAATTAGTTCATAGATTGAACTATAACTGATCTTCTTTTAGCCTCTTTAACTAACTTCTTCCACTCGTTTTTTTTGTTAATTTTTGCTAACTTACCACCCTGTTTTTGTAACCATGTTTTCATATATACTTGCACCGATGGATATTGTTTATACCCCAGGTACATTTCTCCCTCTTCTCCTCTCCTGCCGATCATTAAACTTTGTAGTAGTTTGTCTAACTCAAAACTGTCTGAGAAGCTCAAAGATATCGCCAAAAGTAATGTATTCTTCTCTGCTAAAGCTTTAAATTTCTTATAAGTTTCCAAGTCATTACCCATCTTTATGTGGGGTGAAGTTAAAGCATTCAAGATTAATCTTAATTTTACAGCTCTGGATTCCAAAAAATTTTTACTTTTTTCTACCGGGGGAATTATTATCTGTTCATGCCTTACTTCAAAACCAGTCATATATGAGGCGTCTTCTGCATCTTGGTAACTGGCCATCAATTTGTTCTCGAAAGGTACTTCGTTATCCACTTTCAGCTTATTTCTGCTATGTAAGTCTAAAATAAATCGTATTAAAGCCGCTAATTCCTTCATTGAGAATTCCTCTGTTATCACACACAAATCCACATCTGAACCGACATTACGCATACCATTGGCGAAAGATCCATATATTAGAGCGAAATATTTTCTTTGACCAAACACTTTTTCTAAATGTGCTTTTATTTGCCCAACCAGTTCATCATTACCCATTATGGCTCTTTTACTGCATTTTCTCCTATTCTTCTAACATATTCCAGCATTTTATCGATATCTACTTCCGAAATGTTCGGATTTCCTGCCATATACCTTTGTGGGTATACTATCTCGCCCTTTTTAAGCTTCCCTGAATCCGGGACGCTGAATTGATGTAAATGGTACAAACCCTCTTCGATGATATCATTGTGTATTTTCTTGTTTACTTTGTTCAATCTCTCAATGTCTTGTAAATCAATACCTTTGCGGTACATAAATGCCACTGAATTTATCTCCACCTTATTAAGCAGTATAAAATCTGAATCCCTCTCAAGTTTACTGGCTAAATATTGGGCTAATTTATGACGTCTTTCTATTAATTGAGCGAACCCTTTTTTGCCCAGATTTTTCATCACAAACCACAGTTTTAACGATAACCAAGGCCGACTACCCAAAAAAGGTGTAATTTGTCCGAAGGCAAATTGTTCTTGCATTATCAAATCGGACATGCTTGTAATAGTTTTGAATTTCTGAGGGTTTTTGACTAAAAGGACACTTATTACATACGGAGTCATCATCACCTTATGTGGATCCATGGTTATACTATCAAATAGTTCAATTCCTTTGATTTTATGCTTCAATTTAGGACTAAATCCCAAAGAAAACCCATGGCATGCATCTGCATGTAACCAAATAGTTGGATCAACGGCTTTGACAATCTTAACCACCTTGGTAAAATTATCTACGGTCATCGTCCTACTATCCCCAGCGTATGCCACTACACACATCACCTTCCCTTTATTTATCTCAAGTGTCTTTTTAAGCTCGTCTAGATCATAACGGAAATCTTTGGTTTCTACCTCAATTAACCTGTTCCCACATCCAGCCCACATTTGTCCACTCTTTACGCTGTAATGACCTATCCCTTTCGGTACTACCAACCATGCCTTGTCCAAATCTTCCACACCTTTATTCATTGCATCAGGGAACCTGTTTTCTCTAGCTAATATTATACCTATAGTATTACTAGACGTTCCTCCAGGAGTGATTATTCCACCCACATCCCAAATATCGTTTATTTCCCCATTTTTGTAACCCACTACTTCTCTGAGCCATTTGATCACTGCTATCTCCACAAAGGTTGCAGAAGGACCACAAAAACTTTGATTGATAAGGTTTTGTTGCAACATGTTATATAGCAAGCCTGCGGATATAGCTGCCACTGAATTTCCTGCATCCGGAAAACCCATAAAATTTGGGCTACTGAAGTTTGTACAATAAGGAAGAACCTTCTCTGAAAATTCCTTCAAGATATCATCTATGGAAACTCCATTCTCTGGAAAGTCTATCAGGAGTTTTTTCCCTTCCTTAATGGATAAATGTTTTGGTGTCACCTTATCCTGAAGTTTGAAGTCCAAACCCATATCTATTACCTGTTCAAAATACTTTTTTGCCTCACTCCTATTTTTACTATTTAGAATCATATTCAAATTTAGTATAATTAGCTTAATTATAGCATAAAATGAAAACAGTCCTAGACTTTGCTCAAAATATTAATGTGCTCGGCTGTCCTCCTGCATTTTTCGTGCAGGCTCAGGATTTGATTAATTCTGCTTTACATTACCCAGATGCTCACAGTGAATCTGTCAGTAGAGATATTGCTGTTGCTTTCGATCTTGCTCCCGATGGGGTTATCTTTTGTAATGGCTCCACTGAGGCTCTTTTCATTTTACCTAGATTTCTCAATAAGAAAATTTCCTTGATTCCGTATCCTACTTTTTGGGAATATTCTTTAGCCAGTCAAAAAGCAGGTCATAAAATCAATATCCTCTCTTTGGTAGAGGCTGAAAATTTTGTTTTGAACTTACCTATCCTTGAAAGTCAACTTACTCCAAACACAGTTGTTTATCTTTGTAACCCTAACAACCCCACTTCTACACTTATAGAACGAGAAAAAATTCTTACTATAATAAAAGATCATCCCAACACTTGTTTTGTTGTTGATGAGACTTATCTCATTTTTCGCCAGGATTATTCGCAATTAACTCTTACATCTCTGGCTCAAAATTTAGATAACCTTTTTGTTGTTACTTCATTTTCTAAGGTATTTGCTGTACCGGGTATTAGGTCAGCATTTTTGGTTTCATCTCCCTTAAATATTGCTAAATACAAAGAATTTCACATACCATACTCCACCAACGCTTTTAGTGAAAAAGTCACCTCTTGGCTGGTTAAACAGACTACTCACCTTACTAAAACACGAAAATTTTTTCTTCAAGCTAGACCTGACACTTACAAATTGTTCCAAGACAAATTCTATGGTTTGTTGCAACCATTCGTGCCTGAAGCTAATTTTATTCTATTAAAAATATTGGTTAATAAGACCAGTACTAAAGTGGCGAGCAAACTTAAAGAACAAGGTTTTCTGGTTAGAGATGGAGCCGAGCTGGGGTTCACTGGTGATTGTTGGTTACGTATTTGTATCCAATCTCATTCACAAATGACTAAACTTTCCTCTACTCTTTATAAAATACTTACTGATTAATCAAATGTTTTTTTATTTTGACTAAGTTGGAATGATGATTTATCATAAGTGGGATATGCAATTAAGCTATTTGCAACAGAAATATCCTTGGCTCAAGCTACATGCAGACAAAATTTCAGAATATATACCTCCAGATTACTATAATAGCATACTTAAGGAGTATGTATTTAACTCCGTCACTGACCTTAAACTTTTTTCAAATTATTTGGACAGTAAAATAAGACCTCTTCCGATCATACGAGCGCTTGAACTGGGCTTTGGTTCAGGTAGAGCCACTGATATTTTTCTGGAACACATACCTAGATATACATCCCTGGACATGGTTGATCTTAGTCCTCAAATGATCGATTATTCCCAAAAAAAATATCGGAATCAAAGAGGTATTTCTTTTATCCGCAGTGATACCATTAACTATTTCTCTAGCGCCAAAAATAAATATGATTTTGTGTATAGCTTGTGGAGCTTCTCACATTCAGTACATCAGCATTTGATTCATGACCCATCAAAATCTGAATATGTAAAAAATAACATCCTCAGGTTTATAAAAAATAATTTAGAATCAAATGGAAAATTATATATTATTCACTTTGATAGTCAGAGTGAAGAGCAAACTATTCTTTTTAAACAATGGAAAAAGGTTTTCCCAATATTTTCAGATATCAATATCCAATCTCCATCCAAATTATTAATCGACGAGGTTTCCAATATATGTTTACGGGAGGGAATCGGAAAAATGTCTACAACTCATTTAGTAGGCGACCCGATACGATATGAATCCATGAATGAGGCACTAGAAACATTCATGAATTTCCATATGGAAACATATTTTAACAAATCAAATGATGTTGAAGAGATAATTGATGAGTTGAAACAAGATTTTAACACCTATCAAAAAGAAAACGGAATATACATAAAACCTGGATGCTTTATATATGAATTTGAAAAAAGGTAGTATTAATCGCCAAAAAGAAATTCGACAACATTTAGAAACTCAGTTTTTTCTTTGGTTTTAGTAGAAACTTATTTTAGGGTTTCTTTTGGATCAATCTTTCTAAATAAAGGTGTCGGCTTAATGGGTTGTTTGACTTGTTTTAGTTGATCTTCAATCCTATTTATTTCTTCATTTACCTGAGGCCATTTATCGAAGGTTTCAATTTCTAGCATCTGTGCTAATCTAGTAGACGTTTCCGGTAAAACTGGTACCATTAAATAACCTAACGCTAATATCATTGAATACAATTGCTTTAAAGCACTGCAGTATTGCTCACGATCTGTTTTTTTTAATTTCCACACTTCTTGGTAACTAAAAAACTTATTCCCAAAATCCGAAAGATTTAATAAATCATCTAAATAATTCCTGAATTCACAATTTTGAATATGAGACCTAGCCTTTTCAAAGGATGTATCTATAGCTTTACTTACCTCACTAGACAAAGGGTATGCTGCAATTTTTCCGATATCTTCTGTACTCGCAATAGATAAAATTCTATGAATGTAATTTCCTAGATTTCCAACTAATAACTGGTTATTTTTTTCTATGAAATCATCGAATTTAAAACTAGCGTCTTTTGTCTCGGGCATAGTTAAGGTAGTATAAAATCTTACAGCATCATTACCAAATTGATTAACTAATTCTTCTATGCCAATAGTAATATTTTTACTTTTAGAGAATTTTTGACCTTCTAAATTGTAAAACATATTTACACTAGGCATATCAGGGAGGTGTAATTTTGGATCATATCCGATTAACTGTCCTGGCCATAGGATAGTGTGAAATATCAAATTGTCTTTCCCCATAAAATAGTAATGTTTGGAATCTTGATTGTACCAAAAATTTTCCCAGTTTTCAGAGTTTTCTTGAGCCCAAAGTTTTGAAGCAGATAGATACCCTATCACGGCATCAAACCATACATAAAGACGTTTTTCTTGATGGTTATCTATTAATTTATCACTAGGTATTCTATCCGTAGGTAAAGGAACTCCCCAATTAATATCCCTGGTGATTGCTCTGGGTTTTAATCCTTTCCTAAGCCAGCCTTGTGTTTCTTGAAAAACCCAATTTTTCCAATGCGATCCAGAGCCTGCTACATAATCATTAATTTGTGGTTGTAACAGAGACCAATCTAAAAAGTAATGTTCTGTATCTTTAAGTATAACTTCTTGTTCTGTTAGTTTACTCTTTGGATTAATCAATTCATCTTGTTCTAATAATTTACCACAGTTTTCGCACTGATCTGCCCTCGCACCATCATATCCACAATTTTTACACTCGCCTTCAACATACCTATCAGGCAGGAATTTTTTTTCTTGAGGTGAATAGAATTGTTTGGTGGTGTCAATAAAAATATACCCTCTGTCAAGAAGTCCCATAAAAACATCTTGTACTGTTTTTATATGATTTTCAGTATCAGTCCTTGTGTAAATATCATATGTTAAACCTAGAACTTCTTTAAAGAGTCTTTCATCTTGTTTATGATAGATATCAGCAATAGTTTGAGGGGGTAAATCTCTTTTATCGGCTTCAATGGTAATTGGAGTTCCAAAACAATCTGATCCTGATACCATTAAGACCTTATAATTATCTGCTCGATAATATCTAGCAATTATATCAGCAGGAAGAAGATATCCTGCCATATGACCAATATGTATGTCTCCATTAACATAGGGCCATGCAACTCCAATAAATATATTTTTCCTATTTATTTCTATTTTCTTGTACATTTCTGCCTCAATCATATTATACCTTGATCACAAACCGTAAAATCTTTCTAATTTTAGATTAAGGGGGTGATAATTGCAAATGTTACCGCTGGAAATAATCAAGAGATATTATCCTAATTCATCAGAAGAAGAGCTAAAGGACATACAAGAAGTTGTGTATTTACTGGCTTGTGCAGTTATGCAAGAATTTTATGGGCCGCCTTTGGCGAGCCTCGCTCATTGAACGGGTCAAAGTGGATGGGTAGTTTTGAAAAATCTGATCAAGAGGGGAAATAACGAGCTTGAGGCTAGTTCGATTCCTGTTAGGGTATAAGGTTATAGGTTTAGATTTTACAGAATTTCAGCAACTTTCTGAAGCTAAAATCCACGAGTTCGATAAAATTCCTATGGAGCGGGAAGCGGGATTTGAACCCGTGACCTTCTCATTGGCAATGAGACGCTCTACCGCTGAGCTATTCCCGCAGAAATGCCGATTTCCAGGGAACAACGTTCTCCGCCTTTGGCGGAGGTTGTTATTCCCACAGAAACTTTCGGTGCCGGAACCCAGAATCGGACTGAGATAAAACGCTCTTCAAGCGCCCGCCTTGACCACGTTGGCAATTCCGGCAAATCACTGTAGATTTTACCCTATTTTCTAAAAAAATTGAAGAGTAAAGTTAAGATGGCGGAAAGGATTAAGGAAGATAACCAGGGGATATAAATCTTAATTCCACCTCTATTTATATAAATATCCCCGGGAATTTTGGGCAAATTAGGGGCAATTACATTCCATAATAAAGAAATCATTAAAAAAAGAATTCCCAGCAGGGCAAAAATCTTTCCCGGATCTACCATATTAAAATCATAACAAATTTTCCTATCTTTTTCTTACTTTAAGTTTATCTGATTCTCTAAAGCTTGGATAAAAATATATTAATAACTTGATATTAGTAATTCTTTTAAGAATCACTTTGCCACTGCTAATTCTAAGATGGCCCCTCATTGGCGGGCTCTTAAGTATTTTCCTGGATTATATTGATTTTAATATCCTACAGGCTTTTGACCCAGGGAAATTAATACTTTACCAAAACCTAGATAAAGTATTAGATCTTCATTATTTGACTTTGGAATTTATAGTAGCTTTAACCTGGAGAGACAAATTAGTTAAAAAAATTGCCAGCAGTTTATTTTTTTATAGAATAGTTGGTGTTATTCTTTTTGAGATTACTCAAGCAAAGCAATTATTATTTTTCTTTCCCAATTTATTTGAATTCTTCTTTTTGTTTTATTTAATTTATCAAAAATTCTGGGGAGAAAAATTACTTTGGTCCAGAAAATTATCTACAGCAGTTTTAATTTTACTTTTTCTTTTTAAGATATACCAAGAATTTTCTTTACATCTGGTCAATTACCAACCCTGGCTAGGATCCCAAGTTTTGGGAATAGGAAAGTAAGTGGACGGTGAGGGACTTGAACCCCCGACATCTTCAGTGTAAATGAAGCGCTCTACCAACTGAGCTAACCGTCCATAAATTATTTTGGTGCCGAGGACAGGACTTGAACCTGCACCCCTTGCGGGATACGCACCTCAAGCGTACGCGTATACCAATTCCGCCACCTCGGCTTAAGTGCCCCAAGGGAGACTCGAACTCCCACGCCCTTTCGGGCACTAGTTCCTGAAACTAGCCTGTCTACCAATTCCAGCATCGGGGCGTAGGTATATTTTACCTTAAATAAGGATCTTTTGCATATTGATCTATTGTGATATGATAATTTTCGGAAGTTTTGTATGAAGGATTATGAGCCTAGAATTGTCATACCCGCTGGAGGAAAAGGTTGTATTAGTATTGAAGATGGCCTCTTAAATTTAACCCCCAATGTAATCAGCGTTACCGGTGTTCATGATAGTGGTGGCCACTCTGGCTTACTACGGATAGAAGAAGGAGTTTTACCGCCAGGAGACGCTACTCATAGAATTGGAATTCATATTAGAGACAAAGAGGGGGATGTGGGTAAGCTAGCTGGTTTCAGGTGGAATGGTAACAGTAGTCTAAAAGGACATCGCCCTCTTACCGAGCTACTAGCAGCGGCCGAAATAATAACAGGTAGCCATTCCGGAGGAGTAAAACTCTTAGAGAAAGCCTTTGCTGCCCATTATGTTGGTAGAGTTATTCCTATAAGCGATGATAATGTCCATATCAGGGCTAGAATGGAGGATGGGTCATACTTAGAAGGTGAAACTAATATTGATACCCGAGAAATTAATACTCCAGCAATTACAGATATTGAATTTATTCCTCAGCCTCCCAGAGCTAATCCTGAGGTTTTGGAGATTATCAATGGTTTAACCCCAAAAGATGCTATTTTAATACCACCTAGCGATCTTTGGACCTCATTAGTGCCTATTTTAAAAACACCTGGACTAGCCGAAGCTATTAGACAAAGTAGGTCTCCACTGCTTTGGTTTTGTAACGCCAGTACTAAATTTGCTGAAACCAACGGCTATACTGCTAGAAAATTTGCTCATGTTATAGTAGGAATTTTAGGTAGACCTATTGACCACGCCTTTGTTAATGAACCAGATCATGATTTTCCTCCTACTTACGCTCGCATTGGTTCGTATCCAGTGATAAATGATTTAGCTGGTTGTTCGCTAGCCAACAAAATTCATCGTGGTAATTTTACTAGGATAGAAATAGAACAAGGGCAAGCACATCAACTGAAAGTGGTAAGGCATAATTCAGAAGTTTGCGCCCAAGCTATTTTGGATGTTCTAACCCCCAAAGTATTTGCCTCCTAAAACTTGACAAAAGCAAAAAATTTGTCTAACTTAGATCATTAGCAGATGGACAAACAAACTACCTTGGTGGCCTCTTGGTTTGGGACCTCCTTTACCAGCTTAATATTCTCCCTAATATTACTGATGCATCTATCTACTGCTAAGTACACCCCGGTAGTTAGCCACGATTTTAAGCTTTACAGCGCTTTACCAGCCCAGAATACTGTCGTTTCTGATGCCATTGTTCATACTGACGCCCGGGCCAAAATTATTGAAGATTTTTTCTTAGGTTATAAATCAGTTTTGACTGATTATGCCAATGAATTTATTAAGGTAGCTGATAAATACCAACTCGATTGGCGGCTACTACCAGCCATTGCCATGCAAGAGTCGAATGGGGGCAAAAGAGTGATTGCTAACTCCTATAATCCTTTTGGTTACGGAATTTATGGCAACAATGTTCGCAAATTCCCTTCCTGGGAAGAGGCAATCCAGCGAGTTGGGCAAGCTCTGCGGGAAGATTATGTAAACCTTGGTTTAAAAACTCCGGAAGAGATCATGACTAAATATACCCCGCCTTCTCTGGGTAAGGATGGCGCTTGGGCCAAAGGTGTACGTTCCTTCATGTTGGAACTGCAGTAATTTTGCTCTTATTTTAACCCATAGTACTTGACTTTTTGAGCAATTTTAGCTATAATTAGTCCTAATCCTGATATTTGTCCCCTCAAATATCAGGATTTTTTTATGGTCGCGAATATGAATATAAAAATATTACTAATTACAATTTTACTTTTACCCCTTTCTGGTTTATCTTTTGATAAACAGATTTCTTCTATCCAAATTGTTTCCTCTCCAACTCAGGTCCAAGCTAAACAATTGGATCAACGCGCCCAAATTTTAGCAGCCTACCTGGCTAAATATAATTCACCCCTGCAATATCAAGCTCAAGATTTTATTGAGGCGGCTGATACATATGGGGTAGATTGGAAATTAGTTCCGGCTATTTCCGGAGTGGAAAGTACTTTTGGTAAACAGTCTTACGGGTTTAATGCCTGGGGCTGGGGAATTTATGGCGATCAAACTTTGGATTTTAATTCCTGGAGAGACGGTATTTATACTGTCACCGAGGGACTTAAACAAAATTATATTAATAAAGGTTTAACTAACCCTTATGCCATGAATAAGGTTTATGCTGCTTCTCCTACTTGGGGTGCCCATGTGGCTTATTTCTTAGCTGATTTAGAAAAATTTTCTGATAGATATCACTATAAAAATACTGACAGCTCCTTTTGGGAGGCAGGAAATTCTGCTAAATTGAACTAATTTAAGCTATAATAGGCAATATGAAAACTTCAGCTGCTGTAGCTGCGGGACAGCTCATTTCTTTTTTAAGTAAAAAATTAGGTAAAGGCGGAGGATCTGCTGCCCCCGGTTTATATGCTTTAAAACTGGAGCGGGATTTAGTGGCTAAATTAGCTAAACAGATTCCTCAAAATATTATTATTACCGGCACAAATGGTAAAACTACTACTGCCAGGTTACTCAGCCATTTGGCAGAGAGTCAGAATTTAAAAGTAATCAGAAATGCCACCGGATCCAATCTAGAGCGGGGAGTAGCTTCAGCACTTCTCTCGCAAACTAATCTTTTAACCGGTAAATTAAAGCCGTTTGATTTGGGAATTTGGGAGCTGGATGAGGCTGCTTTTAATGATTTAGCTCCCAAATTACAGCCCAAAATCATTGTTTTTTTAAATGTATTTCGTGATCAGCTAGATCGCTATGGAGAGATAGATTCGGTAGTTAAACGCTGGCAAAATTCTTTGCAGCAGCTACCTAAATCTACTACTTTAATTATTAATGGGGATGATGCTAACTTACTTAAATTAACTAACTCTTTTAAGGGTAAGATTATTACTTTTGGCATAGCTGACAAAGAGCACAAGATTGCCGGGGAACATCCCGGATCTGCTACTAAACTTAATGTACAAGCTCAAAATATTAAAGCCAAAGGCCTGGCGGGAATTTCTTTCCAACTGTCAATTACCAATTATCAATTACCAATTACCTTACCGATTCCCGGGATTTATCAAGTTTATAATGCCTTAGCTGCTTTTTCAGTGGCTTCTTTACTGAACCTACCAACTCATCAACTCGTTGATACCATAAAGTATTTTTCTCCTGCTTTTGGTAGGGTGGAAAAGTTAGACTTTGGCTACATCTTCCTAATTAAAAATCCCACAGGCGCAACTCAAGTTTTTCAAACTCTGGCTCCTCATCTTAAAAAAGATGACCGCTTATTTTTGGCCTTAAATGATAATTTAGCAGATGGGACAGATGTCTCCTGGATTTGGGATGCGAATTTCGAATTTATTCGAAATTCGTCCCGAGCGAAGTCGAGGGAGAATACAATATATATCTCCGGAAACAGAGCCTATGATTTGGCGCTAAGGCTTAAATATGCCGGTTTCAACCCCAAACAACTCTATATAAATTCTAATCTACAACAGGCGTTTTTGCACTCACGTGCGGGCCTAAAAGGCCAATTATTTATCTTACCTACCTATACCGCCATGCTAGAGCTACAATCAATTCTGACTAAGCAGGGAATTAAGAAAAAATACTGGGAGGAAAATTAAAATGAAACTTATTATTGGTTATCTTTATCCGGATTTGATGAATATTTATGGTGACACAGGCAATATTATTGCTTTAAAAAAGCGCTGCCAGTGGCGGGGAATAGAGGTGGTTGTCAAAATGTTTTCGATCGGAAATAAAATGAAAACAGGGAGTGCTGATATTTACTTTTTTGGAGGAGGACAGGATCAGCAGCAGGAATTAGTAGCAAGGGATTTAGTGAAAAGCGCCAAGGGTAAAGTGCTTAAATCAGAAATAGAAAGAGGAGTACCATTACTGGCTATTTGTGGAGGCTATCAACTTTTGGGAGACTATTATAGACCTCACCAGGGTCCGACCCTCAAAGGAGTAGGATTATTTCCAGCATTTACTGTAGCAGGAGACAAAAGAATGATTGGAAATATTGTGGTGGATTCTAAGTTTGGAGGTTTAGTGGGTTTTGAAAACCATTCCGGGCAAACTTTCCTCAAAGAAAATGCCCAACCACTGGGAAAAGTTGTTAAAGGCTTTGGTAATAATGGGGAAGACCAAACTGAAGGTTGTGTTTATAAAAATGCTATTGGTTGCTATATGCACGGGTCACTCCTACCCAAAAATCCGGCTTTAGCTGACTGGTTAATTCAAAAAGCTTTGGAAGTTAAATACGGCAAGGTTAAGTTACCTAAACTTAATGACCAGTTGGAAAATCAAGCCCACCAATCTGCTATTCAAAAGTTTTCCTAAGTGCCCAGGACGGAACCCAGATTGAACCTATCACCATCGACATTTCTAGCCTTAATTATAGAAAAAGCTAAATCGATTTCTTTAGCACCACAAACCAATAGTATTTCTCATAAGTTTGATCTCCGAATCTTGTAGGACGATAAATAAGATCTGAATGTTCAACTATAAAAGGAGAATAAACTTCTGCTATCTCTTCTAAGGTTAAAGCTCTCTCGATATGGTTCATCTCAGGAATAATATAGGTCTGCGGTTCTGGACCAGGATTTTCGACGAGTAATCTCTGAGCTTGCTGATCTTTTGTTCTATCTAAGGTATAAAGAGCAAATCTCCCATCATCTCGAAGAACGCGCTGGACTTCACTTAGATAGGAGGATAATTGTTCCAGATTAAGTAGATGAGAAGTTACAAAATCCAAAATAAAATCTAATGAGTTATCTGATAACGGCCAGGGTAGTGCCATATCGCCACTAATATATTTCACTTCCAATCCCAACTCTTTTGCTCTTTTCTGAGCCTCCTCAATTGCAACTTTTGAAATATCCATTCCTGTAGCTCGAAATCCTTTTTGTGCTAACCAGTTTGTGTTACGCCCCATACCGCAACCCACTTCTAATAGATCACCAATTAGTGGTTTATGCAAACCTTCTAAATATTCCACAAATTTTATGGCTGATATCGAAGGATCAGAAGAGGCTAAAGCATGAAAATGTTTGCTTCCAGAAGAGTATTCCTCATCCCAGTGTTCTGCACCACTTTTCATTTTGAATTTAAATAGTCAATAAATTTTTGGATAGTTTCTCCTGGTTCAATATGGCCACCTGGAGGAAATTTTATCTTATAGCACTATTAAAAACAACATCTTCTGATTCCTTAAGATTTATTACTTATTTTTTTTATTAAGTTGGCAATATATCGCATCAAATTGAAGCTAAAACAAACCTTTTACAGGATCATTCTAACCATTCACTATTCTCTGGTGCCCAGGAGAGGAGTCGAACCTCCATGCCTTACGGCACAGGTTCCTAAAACCTGCGTGTCTACCATTCCACCACCTGGGCGTAAGTGTATTTTAACTCGAGTGCAATAAGGGAACAAGATCCCCAAATTTGAACCGCTTTACCCAAAGAGTTAAAATAAGCATATATGTTAGGCAAATTTAACCCTATTAATCAAATTGGGGGTAGGATGGGTGATTTTGAGGAAGATTTTGAAAGAGAAACTCCCATCACTTCTGCTGCCTCTATCATTGCCAGTGATATTAAACAAGTTTGGGAAGCTGCTCCTAGTGCCTTTTTTGAAACTACCAGTTCTTTAGCTAAAGATACTTTGAGTGCCGGTAAAGAATTATTTGGCTCTATTTTACCGGCCAAAGGCTCAGTGGAAGTTAAAGGTGGCAAATCAACCAAAGAAGATCAAAAACAAGCTGAGACAGCTAACGGTGCCTGGATGAGAAGTATTATGGTAGAAAATGCCCGGGTAGTTAGCGAAAAAGTTCAGGAGAGAAAATTAAATGATTTAGTTAGAATGGAAGTTATGAATATGACCTCAGGAGAAAGGAACCAAAGATTAAAATTAAATGTAGATTTAAAAAAAGAATATACAGAAAATCCTTACCATATGGCTAATCTCATGAGGCAGCGCAAAGAAGAGGTTAAAAAAATGGTCCAGGAAAGAAAATCCCAAGAAATGGTAGCTAACACCAGATCAAATTTGATGAATATGAACGCGCAAGAAGGTCAAAGTATGGTTTCAGCCTCCGGAGCCATCATGTCTGCAGGATAAAAGCTATGCGGGTGGGCAGTACAGGGATCGAACCTGTGACCTCGTCTACGTCAAAGACGCGCTCGTACCAGCTGAGCTAACTGCCCATACAACACGAATGATATTATCATACTAATTGCAATAAGCTCAAGTTGAGGGTATCATATTTATGTGGAAACAACACCGCAAATTGACAGTCATTTAAAGGCTAATATGAATATGAGCAAAAAAGATATTATTGTCGGAAATTTCTTGGGCGGCATAGCCTGGGGTTTTGGCACTGTGATTGGAGCAGGAGTGGTAGTGGCTATACTAGGAGCTATCTTAAACCAACTGGGAGTTTTTAATACTATTGGATCTTTCTTTTCTCTGCCCCCACAACTGCAATGAGCAACAATCAATCAAAAAGCCACCAGCAATTAGGTCAAGAATTGGATCTATTTACTTTTTCCGATTTAGTCGGATCAGGACTCCCGCTGTTTACTCCCAAAGGAACAGTTTTAAAAAGGGTTCTACAAAGGTATATTGAAGAACTTTTAGAAAAAGAGGGTTTTGATTTTGTCTGGATTCCTCATATTGCCAAAAAAGATCTTTATGAAAAATCGGGGCATTTAGAGAAATTTGCCAATGATATGTTTCCGGTCATGGAAACCAAAGGTCGGAAATATATTTTAAAACCTGCTAATTGTCCACACCATATCCAAATTTTTGCCCGTCGGCCCATTTCTTATCGAGAGATGCCTCAAAGATATGCTGAGAGTACCACTCAATACCGCAGTGAACAATCAGGAGAATTAGAAGGATTAGCCAGAGTTTTAGGCTTAACTTTAGATGATTCTCATATTTTTGCCCGACCAGATCAAGTTAAAGAAGAATTTAGAAAAGCTATTGAAATCAATAAACAAATGCTTAAAGATTTTAAATTAGAATACTGGATTAGATTATCCGCTTGGGACCCTAACAATAAGGATAAATATCTGGGCAATGAAGCAGTGTGGGAAAAGATGCAAAATTTAATGGCGGAGATTTTAACCCAGTCTGGTATCAATTTTAAAAAGGTTGAAGGGGAAGCGGCTTTTTATGGACCAAAAATGGATTTGATTGTCACTGACTCATTGGGTAAAGAGTGGCAGCTTTCCACTATTCAAGTAGATTTCAATTTACCGGAAAGATTTGATTTGTTTTATGTTGATGAAAAAGGTGAGCATCAACGTCCGATTATGTTGCACCGTGCCACTTTTGGTTCGTATGAGCGGTTTTTAGCCATGATAATTGAACATTTCCAAGGCGCTTTTCCAACTTGGCTTTCTCCAGTCCAGGTACAAATTATACCCATTACCGATCGGAATAATGAATATGCACAAAATGTACTCGAACAGCTAAAGTCTGCAAATCTTAGAGTTGAGCTTGATGACAGAAGCGAAACCATGCAGGCCAAAATCCGAGATGCCCAAAACCAAAAAGTACCTTACATGATTGTCATTGGGGACCGCGAAGTTGAGGCTCAAAAAATTGCTGTTAGAAACCGAGCCGGAGAAGATTTGGGAGCAATGAACATAGATGAATTTATTAATAAAATTCAGGAGGAAATAAAAGGAAAAAGCTGAGAGAGTTGTCCGCCAATTGGCGGATTGAAACTAAGCAAAGCTTTCTTGCAGATAAGCAAAGCTTTCTTGCAGATAAGCAAAGCTTTCTTGCAGATAAATCCTAAATATGCTAAGATTTCATCTCGCTATCGAAAGGAGTTTATAGCTGGCTAAATATTATCGCATCAACCAAAATATTTCCGCCCCGAATTTACGGGTGATTGATGCAACAGGAAAGCAGTTGGGAGTTTTATCTAAGTCGGAAGCCTTGGAGAAAGCCAGCAGCGCGGAATTAGATTTAGTCGAGATTGCTCCCAATGCCAAACCGCCCGTAGCGCGGATCGTGGATTTTGAAAAATTCCGCTACGAGGAAAATAAAAAAGCGCAGGCTGCCAGAAAAGGTAGCAGCGAGGGAGGGTTGAAAGAGCTGTGGCTTTCGCCCCGAATCGCAGAGCACGATCTGGAAACTCGACTCCGTCGGGCCCAAGAATTTTTGGGCGATGGCCAAAAGGTTAAATTAACAGTTAAGTTTAGAGGTAGGGAAATGGGCCATCGAGAGTTGGGCAGACAAGTTTTGGATAAAGCAATCGCTTATTTAGGAGAGAAAGTGGTAGTAGAGCGGGAACCGAAAATGGAAGGCCGGAATTTATCAATAATTATTACAAAAAGTAAAGGAAAACAAAGTTTGCCATCTAATGAAAATGAAGCAAAAATCTAGAAAATCATTGCAAAAAAGATTTAAACTTTCCGCCAAAGGGAAGTTAATTCGCCGACACCAACTGGGTGCCGGACACCTGAAGCGCAAAAAAAGTAAAGGGGCTTTAAACAGACAAAAGAAAACTACTACTGTTTTTATAACTGAAGCTAAAAAATTAAAAAGGTTAATATCAATTTAGGGAATATATGGCTAGAGTAAAAAGAGGAGTTACCTCTCATAGAAGACATAAAAAAGTTTTAAAACTAACCAAGGGTCACAGACTTGGCCGCAGCACTAAAATCAGGGAGACCAAATCTTCTCTGTTGCATGCTGGGCAGTATGCTTTTGCCGGACGCAAAAACCGCAAAAGAGATATGAGAAGACTGTGGATATTGCAGTTAGGCAATGCTGTCAGGGCAGAGGGCTTAAGTTATTCCAGATTCATAGCAACTCTTAAGCTTAAAAAAATTAACCTGGATAGAAAAATCTTGGCTGATTTAGCAGTAAATCATCCTGATGATTTTAAAAAGATTATCACAGAGGCAAAAAGCTAAATTACTCGTCCAGATAATCACCTCTTTTCAGTATAGTTTGAAGCTTCATGTTATGCTAGAATCAGGTTTGTGGATATTAAACTTAAAGAAATCCAACAAGATTATTTAAATAAGATCAAAACAGCCAAAAATTTAAAAGACCTGGATGAAATCTTTTTAAGCTTGTTTGGCAAAAACGGAGAGGTTACCCTTTTACCCAAACAGTTCTCCCAGTTAGACAAAGAGCAGCTTAAAAAGCTGGGGCCTTTATTTAATCAAGTTAAACAGGAACTGGAAAAGGTAATAGGCAACAGGCGCCAAGCAATAAGGGAGGAAAGTTATAAGGCCCTAGAAAATGAAGAGTTTACGCTACCACCTTTGAGGTGGGAAGCTAAACAAAGAACAGGGCATACGCACCCTCTGACTGCTTTTGAGCAGCATACTGCTAAAATCTTCAATAAACTAGGTTTTGTCCAGATTGATGCCCCCCTAATCGATACCGATTACAACAACTTCGAAGTTTTAAATATTCCAGAGAATCATCCTGCCAGAGATTTGTGGGATACACTATATATAAACTCAAATCTTAAAACTCAAAACTCAAAACTTTTACTGAGAACTCATACTTCTAATTCACAGATCAGAGCTTTATCGCAAAATAAGCCTCCCATTAGACTAATGAATATTGGCAGGTGTTTCCGGTATGAGAATGTGGATGCTCGACACGAGCACACCTTTGAGCAATTTGAAATTATCTATGTGGATAAAGGGGTGAGCATGGCTAATTTACAGTATCTTTCTGAATATTTCCTCAAAAGCATTTTTGGCGAAGATATTAAAGTCAGGCTAAAACCCAAATATTACCCCTTTGTGGAGCCAGGAGTGGGGGTAGATGGGCTGTGTATTTTTTGTAAAGGCAAAGGCTGTAGGGTTTGTGGGGGGATAGGATGGTTAGAATTGGCTGGTGCAGGCATGATTCACCCTAATGTATTAAGAGCAGGAGATATTGATCCAAAGGAATATTCAGGCATCGCTTGGGGATTTGGGCCTGCCAGAATGGCTATGATCAAATATGGAATTGAGGATATCAGGTTATTTAATAGTGGGGAGTTAGCTTTTTTGGAGAAGTTTTAAGACGTCATCCCGTACTTGTTACGGGATCCAATTAACCATTAGACGAAAAGGGGGATAATGAAAGTATCTATATCTTGGCTTAAACAGTTAGTTGAGCTGAATTGCTCCGTTGAGGAGCTAGTTAATTTATTGCCTTTAAGATCAATCAGCACTAAAGAAGTTGCTGACAAATTTATTGAATTGGATATGAAGGGGTATAACCGAGCAGACCTTTTGTCCATGCGTGGCGTGGCGCGGGAGGTAGCTGCCATTACAGGCTCTAAATTGGCCTTTGAGGAGCCACAAGAGGCTGAATTCGTCTGGAATAAACAAGATCTACCCAAGGTAAGTATTGAGATAAAAGATCCTCAATTAGCTCCTGTGTATTGTGTAGCCAAAATAGAAGGATTAAAGAGCGGGCTCTCTAATGAGAGCTGGATCCAGAAACTAGAAGAGAGTGAGGTGAGGACAGTTAATAATATTGCTGATGTGACCAATTTAATTATGCTGGAATATGGCCAACCCATGCATGCCTTTGACGCTCGGGCTGTAAAAGATGAAAAAATCATAGTCAGGGTAGCTCAAAAAGGGGAAAGGATTACTACTTTAGATGGAAAAACCAGGGATTTACAAACTTCGGATTTGTTAATTGCTGATTCCCAAAACGCTTTAGGAATAGCTGGAGTAATGGGGGGAAAAGATTCGGAAGTCAATGAAACAACCAGTACAATCTTACTGGAAGCAGCGATTTTTGACTCTATAAGTATTAGACAAACTGCTAATAGATTAGCTCTCCTTTCAGAGGCCTCTAGAAGGTTTCAGCATGGACTTACCAAAACTAATCTTTTAAAAGCTATGGACGCTGCAATAAAAATGTATCAAAGCTTGGGTGGAAAACTTACCGCTATTTCACTACTAGGAAACCTTGAGGATCAAGCGAGGAAAATCATTCTGACTAAGAAAAAACTGGATGAGCTGATAGGAGTTAAAATCTCCACAGACCAGGTGGAATCTTACCTTAAAAGTTTAAACTTGCAGACCAGGAGTGCAGGTTCAGATTTCTGGGAAGTAACAGTGCCATATTGGAGGCTGGATGTAAATATTGAGGAGGATGTAGTGGAGGAAGTAGCCAGGATGTATGGGTATGAGAAAATCCCAGCAGAGAAGGTTTCGCAGTCTCAACCTTTGCAAAAAGAGGAGCCTATTTTTCAACAAATCCAGGATTTAAGGAAAAAGCTAGTTGATTTAGGTTTAACCGAAGTTCAAACCTATTCTTTTTATTCCACAGATATTTTAAGGGCTTTGGGATCAGATAAAGAAAAGTTAGTTAAAGTAGCTAACCCCATCTCTGCTGAAACAGAATATTTAAGGGACAAGGTGTGGCCAAGTTTGGTGGAAGTGGTGGGAAAAAATTTAAGGAAGGGGTTTAAGGATATAGGGATATTTGAGATTGGAAAGGCATTTGGGGTAGGGAAGGATGGAAATCCTAAGGAAAGCTACAGGTTGACCATTGCCTTATGTAATAACACAGATAATCCAGTGGCAGAGCTGCATCAATTAGCCCAAAATATTATAGACTCCCTAGGTGTCAAGCTGGGACACCCCCCAGGTGGACAGGATTCTTACTTCCATCCTAAAAGGGTCGTGGGAATAGAAAAGGATGGAAAAAGGATGGGGAATCTGGCTGAGGTTCATTTAAGAATGCTTAATAAGTTAGGGATAGAAAAAAGAGTGGCTATACTAGAAATAAATTTATAAAATATACTGTTTCGTCAATATAATTCCGATACTGTTTCAGAAATTAGTTTTCCATTAGTTAGATTCCAAAACAGTAGCTTTTAATTTATCCCCATCATATTCAAATTTGAAAATCACAGTTTTTTCTTTATTATTAGTAATATACAAATTTTGCTGGACATTGGAGCCTTTGGCCAAAGGGTTATTATAAATAGACACTCCATACTCCCGGGAAATTTCCGGAATAGGCATAAAATTATGGTTAGTGGGAGCTACTGCTTCAAGTCCTGCATCCTTAGCCACCCAATACATTAAAGAAGCTAAATGGCAAACTCCATCTCCTACTAAATATCCATAAGATTTAAAACCTTCATTCCAGTTAAAATGGGCCTTAGTGGTCCTGGCAATTTTCCCCTGATATTTTGGTAATACATCATTATGGAAAGCAAAGGTTTGTCCCGGTTCTAGCCTAAAGTCAAACCAAAAAGGTTTTTTAATTTCATCCCAGTTAATATCCTCTTTTTTAGTCACCCTATCATTCATATAGGCTAGGTTTAAGAGGATATTCTCTTTTTGTACCGGATAATATCTTTTCTCTAAAGAGATTTGGCGGGAGGCAAGAATTTTTTCGCTAGAAAGCCCGTTCAATAAAGTTGAACTTAAAAGAGTAGCCGAAAGAATAGTGGAAACCAAACTATTAAACATATATTAAAAAAATACAGGCCATTTTTAATTTGCCTGTACGAGTGTATTATAACAAAACTATGGGCTGTTTACAAGTTTAGGGGACAGATCACAGAGCAACAGTTACACCGATACTGGTAGTATGGGAGGCATTGTTATTATCTTCTAAATTAACAGAAATGGTATGTGAACCCCGGTCACCTGCAGGAAACTCTACATGTAAGGCAAAAGGAGAGGAGGTTTGGGTGCTCTTTTGGACCCCATCAACAGACCAGGTGACTTTCTTTACTCCTGCCGGAGAATTAGTAGAGGCTAACACATCAAACACACGGGGAACATTGGCTCCGTTGGCGATATTAACAATGGAAATTACTCCACCGCTGGCAGAAAATCCGGGTATGCCGCTGCAACCCTTGGCTCCTCCTACATATCGGGAATCAGAGGCAGTTAACACCCATTGATCTATTCCAGTTTGCCATTTATTGGCTCCGGTCGGATCATCCTCTTTGAGGATTATCACATCTTTATCATCACCGGCTTCACCATCGTTGGACAGTCGATGGGGGTTATTTTGGCAAACTTTAGCTCTACTGTAAGCGCTGGATTCATTTTGGGGCACAGTTCCATTTAAGAAATACTCTTTCCTGGTAGGTGAACCTCCATGAGGCTTACCGGTCATCAATCCGTCTACATCTACCTGAACTACATTGCCTGGTTTATCAAAAGGTTCGCTCTGTTTACCAGCTAAAGCAGCAGCCATAATCTTGCTCCAAATAGGTGAGGCGCCGGTCACCCCGGAGGCAATTTTGGGATCCAGGGGAGTACGGTCATTATTGCCTACCCATACTCCTACTACTACCGAAGGAGTGTAACCAATGGTCCAATTATCTCTTTTTTCATCGGTAGTTCCGGTTTTAACAGCCACTGTTTTACCGGCAATGTTCAGGAAAGAGTTGGAACCAAATGCTGCGGTTCTGGCCCCATTATCAGCTAAAATATCCGAGATAACAAAAGTAATTCCTTCATCTAAAACTTTTCGTCCATCAGTCTTTTGGTATTCATATAAAGTTTTACCTTTATTGTCAGTTACTTTTAAAATAGAGACCGGGTCTTGTTGATACCCTTTATTAGCTAATACTCCAAAAGCTGAGGTTAAATCTAAGAGGCGGACTTCACGTCCTCCTAAGGTCAAAGATAGTCCAACTGAGTTCACATTTTCCGTAGTTGGCTCCCAGGTAGTTAGTCCCATCCGGTAACCTAACTCCAACACATCCCTGACTCCTACTAAAGCCAGCATTTTAACTGCCGGGATATTGTAAGAGTTCCCCAGGGCATAACGTACTTGGACCGGACCATGATATTGACCATCATAATTAACCGGAATATAGCTGGGTTGGTCTCCGCCGGGAAACTCGGTTTTTACGTCCATCAAGGTGTAATTGGCGGTGTAACCTTTTTCCAATCCCTTGGCATAATTAATTGGTTTGGTAGCTGAACCTGGCTGGCGGGTAGATAGGGCAGCGTTGACGTTGGGATCAAAGACACAAGTTCTCCCTTCATCACAACCTTCTGGTTGGGACTCCCCAAAGTAATCCTTGCTACCCACCAAGCTTAAAATCTGCCCAGTTTTAGGATCCAGCACCACCGCCGCTCCGTTACCAATTTTAGAGCTATTAAGTTTTTCTACTTCAGTTTTAACAATCTCTTCTGCTCTTTGCTGAAGCTCGTAGTCTAGGGTGGTCACAACTTTTAATCCTCCCTGTTCTACTAATCTGTCTCCAAACTGTTCAATTAATTTTTGTTTAACATAAAGGACAAAGTGGGGGGCTTTAAAACCTTGCTGGGATTGGGCAGTCCGGTATTCTAACTTTTCATCGTAGGCTTCATCAGCCTGTTTTTGGTTAATATAGTCATCTTCCACCATTCGCCGCAACACTTCTTTTTGTCTGACCTTGGCCAATTCTGGATGGGTTCCATAAGGAGAATAAACTGAGGGTTGCTGAGGCAGGCCCGCCAACATAGAGGCCTGAGCCAGATTCAAATCTTTGGCTGATTTACCAAAATAAAGATTGGCTGCCGCCTCGATCCCATAAGAGGTTCCACCATAAGGAATCTCATTTAGATACATCTCCAAGATTTGGTCTTTAGAATAAGATTTTTCCACCTGGATGGAAAGAATTAGCTCTTTTAGTTTTCTAATGATGCTGCTTTCGTCGCTTAATAAAGCGTTTTTCACCAGCTGTTGAGTGAGTGTAGAACCTCCACCTTCAACACGGCGGTTAATTATTAAAAGAAACAGTGAACGCGTGATTCCCGGAATGGAGAAACCGCCATGTTGGTAAAAATCTTTATCCTCAATGGCAATGGTGGCTTTCTTTATATTGTCAGGGATATCGGCTAACTTTACAGAAGTGCGGTTTTGGTTTTGATAAATATCATAAAGTAATTGGCCACTGCGGTCTTCAATTCTGGTAGCTTGGGCCACACTGCGGCTGCTTAAGTCTTGAGGGGAGGGGATTTGAGTGGCGAAAAAAATGACTGAACCAAAAAGTAAAAACAGAAAAGCTAACACTAAAATTAAAATAAAGTTGGATAAATTAGATACAAATTTAAATTTACCCGCTTGGTACTGTCTGCGGGCCCGAAATGATCCAAAAGCCATATATGGTGATTATAGCAAATTTTAAGTATAATGTGTGGGGACCAGAGGTACCCAAGTGGCCAACGGGGGCTGACTGTAAATCAGCTGGCTTATGCCTACGGAGGTTCGAATCCTCCCCTCTGGACTTAAATTGCGAAACGATTATCTTCTGAAGAAATCCAAAATTTGATCCAAGAAACCCCGGACAATGGCAATTCCCTGAACAGTGGGTTCGGGAGCTGGTGCAGGGGCAGGTTCTTGAACCGGAGCAGGCTGGGGGGCTGGTTGGGACTCCTGGACAGGGGCAGGTTGAGGCTCTGATGTTGTCTGAGTCGTAGATGTAGGTTGGGGACTATAGGAAGTACTAGTTGAACCTGAACTGCCAGAGCCTGAAGGACAATTACAACTGCTACCAGTCCAACTACATCCACCTCTGGCACAGGCAGTGGCCGGATCTTCATATTGATATTGAGTATTGGTGTAACCTGTTGATCCACCTGTGTAAGAACCACTACTTCCGCTATTGGGCACAGGATTTGTACTGCCGGGATTATAACTAGTACCGCTAGAAGGAGTACCCCCTGTACTGTTAGAGCATTGGCAACTATTATTTACCCAGCTACAACCGGCATATCTACCACAAACAGTGGCGGGATCATAATCAGCGCCACCTGTATAATTAGAATAAGCAGGGCGGCATTTATCCGGGTTTTCCCGGCAATACTTTTCGAAAGTAGCCCGATCTTCCTTTGACTCAAATCCTCCTACGCCTCCAGGGGTACATTTTGAGGGGTTTTCCCGGCAGATTCTGGCATACTCCTGCGCCCGCTCTTTGTTATCTTCCCTCCCATCAAACCCATTACTGGAACAAGTACAGGTATTATTGTTCCAAGAGCAATTAGGAGTTCTGTTGCACATTTCCTGAGGATTATAACCAGGAGGAGGTCCACCGGGTCCGCCTAAGGATCTACATTCATTCTCATGGTCCTGACAATAAGCCCGGCAAGACTCTTCGCTATTACATCCTCCCGGACCTTGGAATTTTCCTCCGGAAGAGGAGGCAAATCCGCTACAAACTGAATAATTTTGCGGATCAGAGCAAAAAGCCCGACAAGTCTCTGCAGAGGTACAACCGCCCGGGCCTACACGCTGCTCTCCACCTCGCAAGCCCACTTCTTTGGCAAACTGCGAACATTTTTGCCTGTTGGCTTCATCAGAACAAAAAGCAGCACAAGTGGCAGGGGAGTCACACCCTAACACTTCCTTGGCTTTTACTAAAATTCTTTTTTCTTCCGGGTTGTTAACATGACCCCCAGTTAAATTATTCTGCTTGGCAAAAGAGTCACATTTTTCAAAGTTGGAGGGAATTTGGCAGAAGTTTCTGCAAGTTTCATGGGAATCACAACCTAAAGTTTGTTTAGCTTTTTCCAGAATTTCACCTTTGGTAACATCAGTTTGTTCTTCTTTGTAAAACCCTTTAGCTTTGGCAAAATTAATGCAGGTGGTGGAATTAACCGGATCTTCACAAAAACTTCTGCACTCGGAGTAATTTTGACAACTTCCCAGTTCTTCAATGGGAAAAGTAATGCCATATTTTTGAGCAATTTCTTCGGGATTCTCCTCTGTTGTTTGAGCGTAGGTAGTAGAACTCATGATAAAAGCTGCCACCAAGGCTACAAAAAAGGCTATCCAGGCATTTCTAGTTAGTTTAAAAAGTTTAATCATTTTAATGAATCAAAAGGATTCTTATAGGAGGAAAAGGGATTAACATATTGAGCAGATTTATCAAAAGGATTTTGGTATTGGCTTTGCAAATCTACACTAGCAGTGGAGGATTGAGGAAGGCCGGGAATTTTCACCAAACCACGATAAGCTAAAAATCCAATCACTACCAGAACTAACAGTAATAATAAAATAATAGGGGCAATCACTCCTGCTTCTTTTTTGGGCATTACTTAATTATTTGCTCTTAAGAGATTTATTTGTCAAGTGCTAAAGTGGGTTGCTTCTGGGAAAACACTCTTAAGGCCCCTCGGGCAATATCCCGCAGTCGCTGTGTGTAATAGTCTAAAGTTTGATCTGAACTCAGCGCTAAAGAAAAAGGAGTCCAACTATCCCAATTTTTCATCTTACCCTCAAATCTATTATGGGCAATAGGCACTCTTACACAATCTAACTCAGATAATCTATGTCTATTACTAGGTATATCTACTAAAACTTCCTGATCACCAAGTATGTCAATAAGTCCCTCTGTAACTCGTCTATTTCCAATGTTTTTAAATCTAGTCACTTGAATAAGATCAGGTGTTGAAGGGTTTTCTTGGTGAGTAATAACTACTTGCAAATCTGCTGTATGATATCTCTGGGAGTGGTACCTTTCATAGTCCGAACCTAAAACTTCATGGTCTAAACCTAAACCAAAAAGTCTAAAGTCTATTCCCATTTTTTGCAGCTTCTCTTCACGTATGGTGATTAAATCATTAACTTCTCTCCTTAATACTCTAGCTAAATCCTTAATATCTGCTACAGCACACTGAAAATCAATTTCTGGGTTTGTTGGATGAGGAGGCCTGGGCTCAAAACTGCGGAGAAACTCCATGTTCTGATTATACTCATATAAATATTTTTTTCAATTGCCAATTTTATTGGTAACCTTTGGCTTGGAGGTTAAAGAGAGCGGAAACTTTAATAGTTTCTTTAATTTGCCCTAATTTCTGATGAGAAATTTTTAGTTTAACCATTCTTACAATGAACTACCCCGCAGCAAGCTGCGAGGAAATCTTTTTCATTATATTCACATTTATTCTATTGTAAAAGTATGATCTTATCCATATAATCAAAATAATCAAGCTATGACCACAGACGAAAAATTTAAATTAATCACCCGGAATTTAGAGGAAACTTTAACTGAGGAAGAATTAAAAACTCTTCTTGAATCTGGCACTCCCTTAAAACACTATATTGGTTTTGAAATTTCCGGAAAAGTCCATTTAGGTCAAGGTCTAGCTGCTATGCAGAAAGTCAAAGAATTACATAATGCTGGTTGCGAAACTACTATTTTTTTGGCTGATTGGCATACTTGGCTTAATAAAAAATTAGATGGTACTTTGGAAACTGCAACTCGAATGGCCCGTGAGTTTTTTGAGGAAGCTCTCAAAGCCGCCTACCTTTGTGTGGGTGGAAATCCATCAGATTTAAAATTTATTCTAGGTAGTGAACTTTATGATAAGACTTACTGGCCCAAAGTAATACAGGTTGCAAAAGCAACCACAATCTCCAGGATGATGAGGTCAACAGATATAATGGGTAGAATGGCGGGAGAGTCTTCTGATACTGCCTCCTTATTTTATCCTTCTATGCAAGCAGCGGATATTTTCCAGATGGGAATTAACATAGCACATGCCGGAACTGATCAAAGAAATGTCCATGTTGTGGCAAGGGAAGCTGCTAAAGATTTAGGGACCACCAAACCAATAGCGCTCCACCATCATTTAATCATGGGACTTAAACCACTAGGCGAAAATAATGATCTAATTTTGCAACAAGCTAAAGACAAGCTATCGTCAAAATCTAAACCAGGACAGATAACTAATATTGGGGGATTATCTTATGAGGAAAAAGTTGCACTCATTGCTGAATTAAAGATGAGTAAATCCAGACCTGATACTGCGGTTTTCATTACTGATTCACCCGATGATATTAAAAGAAAGGTCAATAATGCCTATTGTCCAGAGGGCCAAGTAGATTTAAATCCTATTTTGGACTGGACTAAGCACCTCGTTTTTTACCCCCTAGGTGCCGACCTAGGACACCCCCCAGGTGTCCAAATTAAGCGTAAAGAAGAACATGGAGGAGACATTACTTACATATCTTACGCAGAGTTGGAAAAAGATTATGCAGATAAAAAACTCCATCCCCAGGATTTAAAAATAGCGGTGGCGGAGTGGTTAATTAAAAAACTGGAACCAGCCAGAGAATATTTTAAAGACCCCAAAAGAAAACAGGCTTTGGAGGAAATAACAGCTTTAACTTCCAAAAGTTAAGAAAAATGTTTTCTAACAGACTTCTCTAAAGTTTCTAATTTTTCAACAACCGGTTCTATTGCCATCATCACAACTAGACTTCCTACTGCACCAATCAAAGAACCTCCAACCCCAGCAGCTGCTGTAGCAGCTAGTTTAGTTCCAAGACGGCCCCAATCCTCATTCGCGCCGCTAAGATCATTCCAAGTTCGATACATCAAAAAACCAGCACTACCCACCACAGAAAGAAATAAAAATGTTTCCCAATTATCGTTAAAAAAATCCTTAACTTTTTCGGTTGTTATAGTAAAATTGGCTTTGGGATCAAGTATGGCACTTATTTGTCTTCTGGCTAAAGAATTTAAAGGAGTTTTGATGGGAGCAACTCCCGCTGGATGCCAATTATGCCAAGCTTCTTCCCCAACACGCTCTAAAACTAAAGCAGCTTGGTCTCTTGGCACCATTTCAATTTCAGCACTAAGCATATTGCTCGTAATTATACCATTTTGGCAATATTTTTACCTTTATGCTAAAGTTAAGTCAAGATGATGTACTCCAAGAAATTTAGAGTCATTTGGATTATTTTATCACTGATAGCGGGGCTGGCCATACTTGTTTTCTCCCTCTTACCCCTATTAAGCTCTTTTTAAAATCAATTTTAATATTCCTACCACAGCCACATCTATTATTAAAGGAAAAAGTAACAACCTGTCTGACTGCTGCAACAATTCTACTAAACCATCAAAGTTAATTTTTCCCCAAAAGTCTAAATAGGAAAGATTACCTGTTAAATATAAGGCCAAAAGCAAAATGAAAATTAAAATTATGATAGTTGTTACCAGTACTACAGTTCCTTCTAAATCTTTTTTACTGGAAAACATGGTATTGGAAATTTGGAAAATAATATAGAGAGCTAAAATCGCTTGCCACCAAGAAGTAGCAGGAAAGAGGCTATCCTTGACGAAATATAGGGCATAAAAAATAATTCCCAACCCCACTAAAACCGGAGCTACCCCGATAATAGTACGTCTGAAGGGATCTGTTTGCCCAATTTGGACGCTGCCCAATTTAACTTGTTTACCTTGAACTTCCGGTAAAACTTCCAGCTCGCCCACCGGAACTAGCATCACCCCCGCTACCAATAAATGAGACAACTCATGGATAATAGTACCCGGCAAAAAAAGGATAGCTAAAAAATTAACCGTAAATTGATGTCTATGAGTTAAATTCATTACCAGAGAAGCCAAAGATTCAATCAAGGTTCTGGATAGAAAAAACAACAAAGTAAGTTCCAGACAAAAGATAAAAAGATATACCACCAAATTAGTATACTTATTGCGGCAAGTTACTTTCAACAGCCGGAGGCGCAGTTTTTAATCCTAAATAAACTTCCCTAAATTCCAGTAAAGTACTTGTTAAAAAATTGGTAAAATCAGGCACATGAGTAGAAATAAATTGCTGCACTTCTTCCGGTGATTTGTTTTCCTTAAGCAGGTCGTTGAAAGTTTGGACATCTTCATCGGAAAGTTTGGCGATTATCCTGGCAGAAATAAAATCATCTAACCTCACTAAAATATCTTTTTTTATCTCTGCCTTAACTTCTTCAGTAAGGTCAGGAAAGCTTTTTTCTTCAATTAATTTATCCACAAATTCGCTAACAGCTTGATTATTATTTAGACCATCCATGATTTGATCATAATAGATCAAACAAATACTTGCAATCCCTCAAGATTTATATCCATAATTAACTATAGCCTTATGAATAATAATACAGAAAATCCTGTTCCTGCCCAAAATGTTGGGATAAATCCTTCAGAAACTCTAACTCCTCCAGAAATTAGTGAAAGAAATAAGGTTTTAAAAGCCTTGCAAATAGCCATTGAGATTGCCAGACAAAACCAAGATAGCCCGGAAGACAGATGGATTTTAAAATCAGTATTAGATGCTGAGGCTAAATCTTTAGACATTGGCAAAGACACTTATACCAACCATTTTTTCAATGACGAAATACCTGATCCCAATACTCCCTCCGGTTTTAAAGAGTTTGATCAGGAAGAAGGTATTCCGGTTGAAGGATTACTGAAAAAATTAAACCAAGAATTATCAATTTTACCTCCAAACAATCCTCAAGCTGTGGAAATTGAGGAAGCTATCGACACTTTAACCACCCATAGCAAAAAATACGAAGAAGCTCATGGGGAAGCCATCAAAAACAATCCCCAAGAATCAGATTTATTAAGAGGCAGAAAAAAACAGGAAGCTTACTGGATTTCCCGTCCCCAAGAAGAAGACTGGAGGCCTAGCGGTGATACGACAGCTAATTGGTATAGTGGGGAGGATTATTTAGAAAATCGGTTAGAGCTACAAATTCCAGAAGAAAACGAGCCTCCACCACCGCCCCCACCTCCTCCACCACCTGAGCTTCCTAGAGAAGTGGAGTTTGGTATTGCCGCGGGCAAAACCAGAATTGAGCACCAAACGGAGATTGGACAAAACAGAGGGAATTTAGAAAGAATTGAAGAGTTAAGCAGAGAACAAGGCAGAAGACAAATGACTGAGGACAGGCAGAGATGGGAAAGTAGATTATCTTTTGTCAGACAGTTTTTGCCCAGATTTTGGAAATACACAGTTGGTGAGGTAGCAACATATAACAAAGAAAAAAACCATGCAGCCAGGTTACTAGCTGAATCTGGGTTGCAGATGACTGCCTTGCCTTACGAATTTTTAAATCAGGTTGATGAAGCAGCCAGGCAAAATATCCGACAAAGAAGAACGGGCTTAGGCAGGTTAACTGGGGGAATACAAGATGCCTTTAGAGAGTTAACTTTCCAAGAAAAGGATTTGCATAACGAAAGAGTGGCTGTTGTTAGAAATTTAAGAGGCTCGCTAGATAATCCTGCAGATCCTAATTTGCAACAATTCATTCAGCAAAATCCCAATCTACTACTGGCTTATAGGAATATTGCAACAGGAGATTTTCAAGCAGCAGAAGCCTTGGCAACTAAAATCTCCAGTAATTGGGGTGGCGAGATCGTACAAGAGGTTGTCAATAGCAGAGCCGGGGAAAGAGTATCAACCGAGCCTATCGAACTTACAGGAGAAATTAAAACTTATTTAGTTGATAGTGTAATTAGACCTATTTTAACTGAAGGTCTACAAAATAACGGCACTATTAACCCCAATACTTTACACCAGGTTAGAAGGTCTGTCCAGGAAATGTTTTTTAGGCCGGAATTTATCAGATGGTATGACCAACAACCACAACAGGTTAGGGATTCCCTTCAACTTTCTTTAAGCTACGGATCAGATATTGCCCGCTTTACCCAGGAAGTACTACTGCCTCAACTGCTCCAAGCCAGAGAACACCTACAGGTAGATAATAACTTACAGGATTACATTAACAATTTGAGTTTAAAAGTTAATGTGGGTACTTTAGAAGCTGGCACCAAAGGAGTAGTCGAGGAAGGACTGGTGGAGAGAGCCGCCTCCCGGACTATTACCAACCAAGAAGTTTTCCATGTTTATCAAGATTTAAGAAACCGAAACCAAGCTCCTGTTTTAATACCGGATACTTATTTAAACGCAGCTGTCACCAGAGCTGATCTGCTGGGAGGTTTAACAAGGGCTGCCACTAACCAAATAATAATGGGCGTAGGTATTGGTGTGGGTATTTATGTAGCTCAACGTCTGGCCACAGGTGCGGCCGGCGTAGCCTTACCGGTCATCGGAGGATCAGTAGTGGCAGGCGTTTTAAGGGGTGCCCAGGAAAGAAGATTATTTACCAGGGAACGAGAACAACACGGAGTAGAAGAAGAGTTGGGTTATCAGTTTCCCACAGATGCCAGAAGAAGAGAGCAGCAAAGAGCAATCGCCCTCCACAAAAAAGAAATGCCAGCAGAGTTGACTGCCCCCATGCAGCAAATTTTAACTGAAGTCCAAAATCGGTCAGCCACAAATGACAGGTTAATACAGTTAATGGGCTTGGTGGCTGATACCCAAGCCAGAGTTAGGTTAATGGATCAAATCGGTTATGGCCTGTTGTCAGCCACCGATAATACTCCAGAAGTTTATCAGCAACAAAAAACAGAGCTGGAGTTAACCCGGGCTAGTGCTCAAGTGGCCTTAAGAAGCTTTTTAGGACAAAACCAAAACCGGTTAATGGAAATTCAAAATGCCTTGCTGCCTAATGGGAATGCCCCGCAAAATGCTGATAGAACTGATTGGCTAATTACCCAACTGACGGAAAACCAGATGGATCATCTAAGAAATGCCACGGCCATTAATGCTAATTTCCAAATTGCTCTGGGTAATTTAGGGGTAAATGAGGCAGAGTCCATTGCCCGCAGGCAACAGGCTTTTGATGCTGCTCTAAGATACAGAATAGTGAGCCGGGGACTAATGACAACAGCGGCAGGAATTGGCGGCTATGCCCTGACTAACCTAACAGCTAATGCAGTCGGCAACTTATTAAATCCAGGGGGAGTATCAGCCGGGGAATCGCTATCCCCGACAGAACAAAATCCACCATCCACCCCACAAACCTCACCTTCCCCCGGCTTCATGGAAAACCTACAGGAAACCAAACCTATTTTGGGTCCGGAGGGGGAATGGATTAAACATTCAACCAACGTAGACCATCGAGAATGGTATTCATATGACAGGCCAGGATCACAACAAAATGAGCTACGTTTTTACACCCACAAAGAGGGAGAGAGTATCATTTTAGATATGAGAAATATGGGTGATGGTTTCCAAAAAGGCCTCAACCCCAATCCAGTAAAAGTACCGGAAATTATACAAAATAAAGAAGCGGGTTGGTATTTCTCATTACCCAGCTTACCCCAAGATGGTGTGTGGGTCTCAGACGGAGCAGATGGTAACTACGATGGAATATTGCGGCTGGATCCAAATGCCAACCCTAGCCTAAAAGTAGATCCTAATAATCCCAATAGCATGAGTTTGGCAGAATTTTCCAAGATTGTGTTAAACCAACAGGCCCTACAAAATCTGCCTGATGGCAATATTGCCACTGAAGTATATAACAGACAAGATATTTTTAACCTAGGACAAGATGGTAAGTATGGTTTTATAGAAGCAGGCAGGATGGTGCAACGAGATGGAGTTAATGTTCTGCAAAACTTTGCCACTATTAGAGGGTTAGGGGCGCTACCAGAGGCAGTAGAAGTTAAAATCCCGGATTTAGTTCCCCCGGAAGAGCCGCCTTCTCCAATTGAGCCTACTCCTGCAGGGCCCGGAACACCAGAAACTCCACTGGGACGAGAACCTTTCTATACAGATTGGGGGGTACCATTCTTTATTGCCAGAAGGCCGCTGGAACAACCAGAAAGAAGAGGTGCTCCACCTATCCCTGCAGGACCAAGACCAACCCCCACTCCAACTCCTACTCCCATTCCAGCGCTTGTTCCAACCTCAGTTGCTCCTGCGGCACCTCCATCACCTTTGACAGAAACTCTCGAAGCCACAGTTCCTACTACCCCCAGACCTCCTATAAGGGTTAGCGCACCTGAGCCAATTACTCAGGCAGAACTGGATGAAACCAGAGAGTGGGTCGAGAAACAGAATGTAGGAAATTGGGCGCTCACTGTAGCCCGAGGCGGTGGGTATGAAGAGAGAGTATTAAGACGTATAGCAGAACATGCTAGAGAGGAACAAAGAATAGCAAACGAACTTTACCTTTACACTTTTCCCTTAGATGAAGTTGGGCAAAGAGGCATTGACTGGGAATTGCAGACAAACCCTGATATGCTCACATGCCAATTTGCTTCTGCCGGCAATATCTTAAGAGCTTTAGATGTATATGATTCAAATAAACACAAAGAAGAAAATTTTGTTAATTATTTAGGTGGGAAAGAATATTCTAGTACCCACAGAGGGGGAGCAATCCCTTCAGATGTGGAAAGAGCTTTAGAACACTTGGCTCCTGAAGTTGCAACTAGACGTAGTAACTCTGTTAGTCAGATTCTTGGTGCGGTAGAAAACGGAGCGGGGGTTATTGTGCCACTTGGCCCAGGACACGTAGGAGCCATCATGCCGGGAAATAGAGTGACCAGAGGACCTGATGGAAATTTACAGGTTCAAATTCTTGACCCCATACAAGGTCCCATCTTAGTACCAATGGTTGATCTAATTAGGAGTGACATTACAGTTCCTGCTACTTCTAGTGAATCATCAGCCATAATTATTGAAAAAGCCATTTCACTAATCTCGCCAGACGAGATTCGACTAGAACCTGCTCATCAACCCACTCCCACTCCAGTTCCAGAAAGACCACATCCTCCGGCTGGAGATTTATTAGCTCAAATAAATCATGAAATATCTACAAGTACTACGGGTACTATCCATTACGAAACAACTCCAGATAATTTAAATACCTACTTAAAAACTTTACAGATTCCTAATACTAAAATTAACCAGTTAAATTCTCGTATCCAAAACGGGCAATTAATTATTGAAGGAGATATTGCCAGAACAGAGAAAGTAGGACCTTTTACTGTCACGGGTACTGCTAATTTTACGGCCCGATTGGAGACCGACCCCTCTGGTAACATCCAAGTAATAATAGACCGTCTCGACCTCAATGCAGCTGCCGGCACTAGGCGTGGAGAGGTAGAAAAACAAATTAGAGATATTAATCGTTTATTAAAAGCTCAAATAAATTCTCAAATAGACCATAACTGGCAAGTCTCCGGTTTTGAAATCAAGGATGGTAAATTAGGTATTAATTTTAAAGAAGTTCCTTTTGTATCACCTCCGCCTCCTAGAAGACGAGTATAAATTATGAGCGAAACAGCAGAAACAATAACTAACTATCAAAATCTTGTTACTCAAACCCGCCGACCTACTGCCTGGAATGAAACTTTATCACTTATTCCTTCTGACTCTACTGACCCAATTTTAGATTTAATTCAGGTAAAAGCAATCGTACACCAGATAATCTTAGCTCCGAAAGATTTACAGAAATTAGCAAATGAGTATGATAACTTAAGGGAAATGCTTAGCTTCGACCCTAATGACCCCACCATTGATCACTCTGCCTTGGTAGATTTATTCTTGCAACAAAAAGGGTTGGTTAAGGAAGAAAAAAGAAGGACAAAACGAAAATCTTCTAAAGTTGGTCGATTTAGTGGTGCCGGGTTAGCAACTGCCATAGCTTTGGGAACACTGGGAGGAGTTGTAGCCAGTACCCCCATGCTTAGAGATACCCTAACTCAAGTTGATATTACCAAAGTCCCAGATATTAAAATTAACCAAGCCCCATATTTTTTACGCCCTTTTATAGTAGAAGCCAATAAAAAACGCTTAGAACGGGCTAAATTTGATTCAGGATTTTTCCATAGAGTTGATCCTGAACTAAACAGAAACCGTCTTAATATTGCTCTGCACCATCGAGGCCAAGACTTTAATCCTGGAATGATCAAACCCCAAGATTTTGATACTATTACTATCCTCTCTTACAATTCTCAAAGTAACGCTTTCGATATCATTTCTTTTGCTGATCTACGAGCACCTGAACTGGAGCAAAAACAAGATCCCAAACAAGGAATTAAAGCTAAATCCATTAGCAGAGCCTACCGGGAAGGGGGTTTTGATTTAATGAGACAAACCCTGGAGGATGCTACCGGTTTGGTTATTGATGATCAAGTTAGCATGAGTGATGAATTTCTTGCTGATTTGTTTAATAGTTTAGGTGGTATACCGATAGAGATTCCTTGGAACCTGAGGACTACCGGAACGTATATTGGCGGAAACCCCCAATTACCTTTCCAGTATGAAAAAGGCATATTTACCTTGGGAGGAAAAAGAGTAATAAATTTTATGAAAGCTAGACAGGCAAATGCAAATGATGATTGGAAAATGCCGGAAAAGCGAAGAGAAAGAAGGCAAGTTATGATCTTAGAGGCTTTCTTAGGTAAATTAGGCAAAATTTCACCAGATGAATGGAAACAAAAAATAGCTTGGTTTTTAGAAACAAATATTCTTAAGGACAAACTAGATACTGATTTTAACCATCAGGCATTAATTATAAACAACTTAAATCGTGTAGCAGAAGCCCAAGCTGAAAATCCTCCACCGCCTTCTCCAAAGGTTAGACAAACAACCTTAGTTGCCGACAGGAATATTGGTGATGGAGGAGTACAAGGATCTTTTAAAATAACTACAAACCAAGAAGTACTATTTAAGGATAAGGAGGGAGGTGTTTTTGATGATGACCAAATGAATGTCCCTTTTGGTAATGTTAATCCTTATGCTAAGGATTTAGTTCATGAGTATTGGGAGTATGTCAGAAAATTTATCAAAGACAGATTCACCTCTTCTTTAGTTTCACATTCTTGACTTTTTTAAAAACACTATGAGATAATTAGCGGTATCAATGATTACTGAAAGGCGTGAATTAGTTTTTTTAACTCCTGATAACAACGTCTATAAAACCAGTCTGAGGCAATTTGCTCTGCAAAACTTAAGACAAGCTCGTACCAAAATACAAGACAGGTTAACAACCTTGGTTGAATCTGACACTTTAAAAAATATCTTAAGTTACAAGACTTCCCAGGAACAAGATGATTTAACCCAACATTTAGCCGATTTACAAAAAGTTAGTCAAGAAAGGACTGATTTCTGGCTCAATGGTTTTTATCAAGATGATGACCATTTTGACAATCAAGTTAATACTAAAGCCGAGGATTATACTCAAAATGATGGGGGAGATCCAAAGGAGAACTATTTAAAAGCCTTAGGCAACAGGCATGATCAAACTATGGCGGTAATCGATTATTTTAGAAATTTTGCTGAAAAAGTAGAAGAAATCAAGGAGATTACTGATGAGGATAAAAACTTAGCAGCCTATCATTTAGCAGAAAAGATTAGAGAATATGGTGCAGATTTAGTTAAAGCTGAAGATAGAGAAAAAGTGATTGCCTCAGGCCAGATGACTAAAGAAGAAGTGGAGGTATCCTTAAGGTCCGGTTTAATTCAATATGCAGATGTAGAACCCGAGTTTAACAAGGAAGGATTCACTAGTGATGAGGAGTGGGATCAGGCAGTCTTTGAAACTGCTGCCGGTTTATTAGAAGACCAATTGATTCAAAAAATTAGTGAAGCAGCCAGTACTGATGAGGACAAAGAAATTTATAACCGAGCTTTAGATATTTACCATTTAAGAACCCCGGAGCCAACTCCAATCGTAACTATTTCTCCAGTCGAACTCACTCCTGAAGGTGAAATAGCGGAAGACACAAAAGCTCCAGAAGAAACACCAGAGCCAGATGACGGTAATGCACCACCTACCAAATTAGCTACAGTTGCCAGAGGCGCCGGCCATTTGCTTGGAAAAATAGTTAAAAAGGTTGGAAGTTAAGTCTTACACATACTTTAATCTAGTTATATAATGCCCTCATGGATTTAAAAACTCCTTTAGTAAAAATTCCTGGTATTGGTCTGACTTTGAGCAAGAGATTAGCCCAGCTACAACTGTTCACTGTAGAAGATTTAATTTATTATTTCCCTTTTAGATACGAAGATTTATCCACTGTCAAAACTGCCTCTGAGCTTCAGCCAGGGGAGAAAGTAACGCTAGTAGGGGAAATTTGGCAGATTAAAAATAGTTACACCAGAACCCGCAAAGTAATCACCAAAGCTTTATTTAATGACGGATCTCACTCTTTGGAGCTAACTTGGTTTAACCAATCATATTTACCCAAAACCCTTCCCGCCGGGACCAAACTGCAAATTGCCGGCAAGGTCTCTTTATACAAAAACAACTTATCCATTATTGCCCCCGTCTGGGAGCGCTTACCAACACCGGGGGTTGGAGAGGTAGAAACATCGGGATTACATGGATTACATACCGGAAGATTAGTGCCTATTTATTCTGAAATTTTTGGAGTAAATTCCAAATGGTTCCGCAGTCAAATTCATAAAATTTTGCCTCAAGTTAAAAATGAAATTACTGAGTTTTTACCGGACCAAATCAAAAACGGCATGCAGTCTTTAGATGAGGCTATAGAAATAATTCACTTCCCGAAAAATTGGGAGGAGTTAAACCAAGCCCAAGAACGCCTCGGATTTGATGAGCTGTTTTTAGTGCAACTGGCCACCCTGCAAACCAGATTGGCTTGGCAACAAAAGAAAGTAGTCGAACCATGGCAAATAGATTCTGCCCAACTCAATAAATTTATCCACAGTTTGCCTTTTCAATTAACTAACTCCCAGCAAAAAGTTTTAGGTGAAATTATCAGTGACCTCAAAAAAGAGCTGCCCATGAATAGGTTATTACAAGGAGAAGTAGGCTCCGGCAAAACAGTGGTGGCAGTTGCAGCTGCCTATTTGGCTTTTTTAAATGGTTTTCAAACACTGCTAATGGCTCCCACGGAAATCCTGGCCTGGCAACATCATGAAACCTTAAAAAAGCTGCTAGAACCATTTGGAATAAGTGTTGGTATATATACTGGCAGCAGAAAAAATTTAGCGGCAGGATCCGGAGATGTAATCATCGGGACTCATGCACTTTTATCCGACAAATTAGTTACAAAAAATGTAGGTCTAGTCATCATTGACGAGCAACACCGTTTTGGGGTGGAGCAGCGATCCTACCTGCGGCAAAAAGCCAAAGTGCCCCATTTTTTAACCATGACCGCCACTCCTATCCCGCGAACCGTAGCCCTAACTTTATATGGAGATTTAGATTTATCAGTGATTGATGAGTTACCCAAAAATCGCCCCAAAATTAGTACTCATTTGGTACCAGAGAAAAAACGCTCTGATGCTTATAAGTTTATTGAGAAAAAAGTTAAGGCCGGTGGCCAAGCTTATATCATTACCCCCATGATCGAACCCTCCGAAACCAATGTCTCAGCCAAAGCAGCCAAGGTAGAATATGAGAGGCTATTAAAAATCTTCCCGCATTTAAAATTGGGCCTGCTTCATGGCAGGCTTAAAGCTAAAGAAAAAGAGGCAGTGTTGCAAGATTTCCGAGAGGGAAAAGTGCAAATTTTAGTTTCTACTTCAGTAGTAGAGGTGGGAGTAGATATACTCAATGCCACCATCATGGTCATTGAAGGGGCGGAAAAGTTTGGCTTGGCCCAGCTTCATCAATTACGGGGGCGAATTGGACGGGGAGCGAAAGAATCTTTTTGTCTGCTTTTTACCAGTGGGGGAACCTCTGAAACTGCCCGCTTAAAATATTTAACTACCACTTATAACGGCTTAAAATTAGCAGAGTTGGATTTAAAAATCCGTGGCTCAGGCACTATTTTTGGCATAGCCCAGAGCGGCAGATGGAATTTTCAAATTGCTGATTTAACTGATTTAAAGTTAATTGAAAAAACTAAAACCGCAGCAGAGAATTTACTGCAAATTGACCCCCAGCTTGACAACTACCCTAATCTTAAGGCAAAATTGTCAAATCTGGCTAGAGAAGTAATGCCAGATTAAAAATTATGGCTCAGGAACCTAAGCGTCGACATTCAAAGTCCAGAAAAAGAACTAGACGAGCAGCAATTATGTTAAAAAACACTGCTTTAATCTCATGCCCAAATTGTGGCAAACCTTTGCTGCCTCATATCGCTTGCAAGAATTGTGGGTTTTACAAAGGCAAAACAGTCCAAGCTTCAAAAGTCCAAATAACCAAAGTTTAAATTTACTCTGATGAAAAGTAAAACTGACCCGAGGCACCTAAAAAGAGTCAAGTTAATGCAGGAGTTGTTTACCTTTGACTTTACCCACAAAAACAGACCCAGCAGTACTGCAGCAGAAATTATTAAACATTTACCGGAAATTGATAAATTAGTGGAAAAATGCGCTCCCCAGTGGCCTTTGCGACAAATTAACAAAATTGATTTAAGTATTTTACGTTTAAGCTTCTTTGAATTAATGTACAAAAAGGACATCCCCCCAAAAGTGGTAGTTGACGAAGCAGTCGAACTTGGTAAACAATATGGTAGTGAGTCCAGTCCTGGATTTGTGAATGGTGTTTTAGGTAAACTAATTGAAGAGGAAAAAATCATCGTATGAGCCAGCCGGAAATTATTCAAGCTATTGCCGAACATTTGGGGTTGTCCCCAGAGGATATTGATAAAACTGCCTCCTTGAGGCAGGATTTAAATTTGGGCCCCCTTGAGTTAAACGATTTACTCTCTGACCTCTCAAAAAGATTTAACATCGCCTTTGACTCGGAAGATATCAAAGAGCTGGATACAGTTAATGACCTAATTATATTGGTCGAGGATAACATGATTGATTAAGGTATGAACTGGAGCAGCATTAAATTTAATAATCCTAATTTAGCCAAAGAAGCTTTTACCCATCGCTCCTATTTAAATGAATCCAAAGAGGCGCTACCTTCTAACGAACGCCTGGAATTTTTAGGGGATGCCATTTTATCTTTTATAGTCTCAACACATATTTTTAAATTGAGAGTTTCTGATGAAGAAGGGGATTTAACAAACTTACGCTCTTACATGGTCAAAACTGAAAGTCTAGCCAAAGCTGCCAAAAATCTGAAACTGGGGGAGAAACTTTATCTTTCCAAAGGAGAGGAGACCTCCGGAGGCAGAAATAATACTCAACTTCTAGCCAATACTTATGAAGCATATCTGGGGGCTTTGTTTTTGGACCAGGGGATTGAAACAGCCCGAAAATTTGTGGAGGAAACACTTTTTAGTTTATTTGAAGAAGAGCTAAAAAGCGGGCCGCCCAAAGATGATAAATCCTTACTGCAAGAAGTAGTACAAACTAAACAAAAAGTCTCTCCCATATATAAAATCCTGGCCACCACCGGCCCAGACCATGCCAGAAAGTTTACAGTAGGGGTTTTTGTAAAGGAGAAACAGTTAGGCAAAGGCAGCGGATCCAGCAAACAAGAAGCAGAAGAACAAGCAGCCAAAGAAGCCTTAGAAAAATCAAAATAACTTTTGCGGTTGACGCTCAGCTGGCTTTCAGATATACTTAACTCCATGCTTAAGATCCGTTTAATGAGAATTGGGGCCAAGAAACGACCTTTTTACCGGGTCGTAGTTATTGATGAACGCAGTAAAAGAAGCGGAGAGTATTTGGAGCTTTTGGGTACTTATAACCCCTTAACAGAGCCTCATGAAATTAACTTAAAACAGGACCGAATCGACCATTGGACCAAACAAGGGGCGCAAATGTCTGATGGATATTTGCGAATGGTGGGTAAAGCTCCGCAGCGGCCGGCTAGAAAACCTAAGAAAGAAAATAAAGAAGCACCAACTCCCGTAGTTACTTCAACAGAAGAAAAATCTGAACAACCAGTAGAAGAACAGCCAACTAGTGAAGCTAACGAAGCTCCAATTGAGACTCCTATAAAAGAAACTACCCCAGCAAACACTTCGGAGGAGGGTGAAGAAAAAAATGAAGGATCTGCTTAATTACATTGTCACTAATTTAGTTTCCAAACCAGAGGCTGTCTCTATTGAGGAGCAAAATGAGGGTAGTAATGTCACCCTTATTTTAACAGTAGATTCAACTGATATGGGGATGGTTATTGGCAAAGGCGGACAAACCATTAGAGCCATCCGGAAATTACTTACTGTCCGGGCCATTGCCGAAAATGTTAGAGTAAATTTACAACTTAGCGAGTCGGCAAACCCCGCTGTGTCATCCTAAAGGAGCACAGCTCAGAATGACAATAATAATATTCTTATGAAGATTTCTATCATCACCCTCTTCCCAGAAGTTTTTACTGACATCCTAAATTCCTCTATGCTGCGTAAAGCTAGCAAGAAAGGCTTAGTAGCATTTGAAGTGGTAAATTTAAGGGATTTTGGGCAGGGTCAGAGAAAAACAGTGGATGGCCGAGTTTACGGTGGAGGAAAAGGGATGATCCTGAGAGCAGATATTCTTTCAGCTGCGTTAAAAAAAGTAAGAGGCAAAAACCAAAAAGCAAAAGTTATTTTAACCTCAGCCTCCGGCACTCCTTACAAACAAGCTACGGCTCAAAAATTTTCCCGACTTGATCACCTGGTCATTATTTGTGGTCATTACGAAGGCGTGGACCAACGCTTCATTGATAAATATATCGATCTGGAAATTTCCATTGGAGATTATGTTTTAACCGGGGGAGAAATTCCTGCCATGGTTATTGTGGATTCTGTCACCAGACTCGTTCCCGGAGTTTTAGAAGAAGAAGCTACTATTAATGAATCCTTTACCAAGAATTTGATAGAGTATCCCCAATATACCAGGCCGGAAGAATTTGAAGGAGAAAAAGTCCCGGCAGTTCTCCTATCCGGGCATCATGCTGAGATCGAAAAATGGCGCAAGGAAAAATCTCTAGAGAAAACTAAAAAAGTAAGACCGGATTTATTGAGATGAACTCTTAATTAAACGGATCTGATTTGCCCTTGGAAACATAAGTTTCCAGAGGCTCACCCAATCCTTGATTAATAATGGTATTAGCTTTAGCTAAATTAGCAATCACAGCCTTATCCTCACTGGTTATTGAGGGGAGAGGAACATCTGCACTACCTAAACTGCGCGGGCTGGGGGAATAAAATACCGCAATATTAACAACTACATTAATGGTATTGCCGGTTTTGGCAGGGTTCACCTCAAATCCCGCTACCTTCATTACCCTGGGAGAACTTTCTAAAGCAGAAAGAAAAGTATTTAAAGTAGCCCTGGAACCCAACATCTCTACTTTTAGGGTAAAACCGGGGATTTTAGAGGGAAATCCCGCTGGTAAATTGGGGACAATTTGTACTGAGGTAATACTATAAGCACTCATAGCAGACAGAGATTGTATTGTCCCAAAGGCACTGGCATAATCTTGGTCAGTAGGCAAAGCTGAAGTAGAAACTCGCAAATTATTGTTTAGCTCTGTTTGGTTTAAGCTGGCCAGCTCCGCGGCTTTGGCAGTCAAGACCTGAGATTTATTGTGCAGGTCATTTAATTTTTGGTTGCTGGAAAGTAGCCCTGATAAAGTAGGGTAAACTACCAGTATCATAATCAACAAACTGGAAATAATGACTAATGCCGGAAAAATTACCAGCTTATTTTGAGTATAAAATTTTAAAATTTCTTCTTTATCAAATTCCATATTCTTCTTAGACTTTTCTGAATAAACTATAATTTGCTATTTAGTTTTCTCTCACGAAAAGTCTAGTTCGACCTCTTCCTAATATTTAGTAACCATCGTTTAGTCATTTACTAAATATTTTTAAATTCACCCTATATAATCCGTCTTTGCCTCGGGATAAACTTTCTACATCTACTTTGGAAACTAAGTTTTGATTTTTTTGCGGATTAGTTAAACTGGCAATAAAATTATCTATCTCACTGCTATTGGTAGTAGCTAAACTTAAAGAGAGATTACCTGAGGTATCAGTGACGATCAATGTCGGGCTGATTGAGGCAGACATTAAAGCATCCACTAAACTGTACATCGCAGAACTTTGAGAGGGAGCAGTGGAAAGTTTTTGCAGACTGTTTAAACGATCTTTAAGCAGTATCACTGACTCTTCTTGAGGCTTAAATTTATTAATGGCACTTTCTTCTACCTGTAATTTAGCTTGAGCTTGTAAAATATTAGAATTTTGCAATAAAGACAGGGCGAAAGTGGTGGAAGAGAGAAAAATCAACAGTACTAAAATACTAATACCAATCCGTTGGATTTTTCGGAAACGCTCATCTGCGGCATAAACTTGAGCATATTCAACTGGCAATAAATTAATGCTAAGATTTTTAGCCATATTACTGTTCCCTTAAAGCCAACCCCACTGCCACTGTGTAGAGTGAACCGGCACTAGCTAATTTGGCTGACAGAGCCGGTTCTTTAGCCAACATTGCCCAGGGATCACCGTCTTGAACTTCTACCCCTAAATTGTTGGCAAAATAGATGACAAACCCCGGCAATTTTGAACCACCACCGGAAAGAATCACCCGCTTAATTTTATCTTGGGGATATTTTGTCTCATATGATTGGATCACCCGCCGAGTTTCACCCACAATAATATCAGCTACCGGTTTTAAGCCCTCAAATACCTTACCTGCCAGTGCATCTTGCACCAGTCCATAAGTTTTTTTATACTCTTCTGCCTGGGGCAGCTCAAAATTTAAATGGGCTGCCAAGGCCCGGGTCAGCGCCAAGCCGCCGGTAGCGATGGAACGGGTCTGCCAGATCATCCCATGAGAGACCGCGGCAAAATCAGTGGTGGAGGCACCCATTTGTAAAATTAAAGTAGTAGGGGAAAGGGGATTGTTACCCACCAGGGAGCGGGCCGCAGCAATAATTTCAGTTTCAATGGCTTTAGGTTTTAAATTACTTAGGTTCAAAACTTTAATATATTTGTTAATGAGACCGGTGGGGCTGCCTACCACCAAAACTACTGTTTTGGAAGTTTTCTCTTTGGACCGGGATAAAACTTGATAATTTAAACTAAGCTCACTCACCGGTAGGGGAATAAATTCTTCCGCGGCAAAAGTAATGGCTGAGGCGAGTTCTTTATCAGTTAAAGGCGGCAAGTCATCTATTACTCTGGTAAAAATTTTTGACTCAGGTAAGGCAATAGTCACCTCGTTACCCTCAATTTTGGCTGCCTGGAGCAAGTTTTTAATGGCTGTGGCCACTGCCTCTAACTCAATATCTGCCTCGGACGAAATACCCGGCTGAGGGGAAACAATTGAACCAAAAGAAATTACTTTAGGAAGTTTGGCACTCAAATCCAGTGCCACTACTTTAATTGAGGTGAAACCGATATCCAGTCCAATACTAATTTTAGCCATATTATTTAGTTAAGTCTCCTGCGGTGAAAATTGCATAATCAAAAAATGGCGGCACAGTTTTGTCCAATTTAAAAAGCTGCAATACCCGTTGAGTGCTACCGGCTATCCCTACCGAGGTAAAAAGTCTGGCTTGAGGCGGAAGAGAGCAACCATTATTACAACTGCCAGTCGGCTTAACTACCAGTGCCTGAGGAGTAGTGTTATATAAAAATCTAGCCCGCAGTAATTTTAGTCCCGAAGGTAAATTGGAAATTTTGCTAGTGCAATAAAAACTGCGGTTGCTGCCGTAGCTGGTAGTAATGGCAGTTAAAACATTGCTACAATTGTCCGGAGCTTTAAAACCATTAGTGCTGATACGGGTAGAATTAGGATCAAAAAAATACTTTTTGCTTTGATACTTGCCGCCAGAAAAATATATTAAGGTTAAACTTAAGGCCGGGCGGTCATTAGGATCAGCAATATTTTGCGTTCCCCAATAAATATCCAGGGTGTTTTGGGTGTAATAATCGTTTAAAGTGTTGGGGTCTGCTAACCAAAATTGGGCAGTATCTTCCTTAGACAGAGGGGGGTATTCTAAAGCTTGATTGGCAGAAGGCAAAAGGCCTGAGTCAGTCAGGGTGGCAGAAGAGCTGTTGCCGGTTTCTCCCACAGTCACTCCGGAAGTATTCCCATTTAAAGCTCTCTCAATGCCTGCTTCTGCCGCAGAAAAAGCCCGGGAGGATAGCTCTACATTCGAGGCAGTAGAGATATCAGTTAGAGACCGCTGGATTACTGCCAAACCAATCCCGAGACTGACAGTAATTACTAAAAGTAATATTAAAACTATTTGGCCACTGGCATTTAAGAATTTGGACATTAATTTAATTGTCCATTGTCAATTGTCCATTGTCAATTGTTAGCGCAGTTCCACTATAGTTTGAAAACTACTGGGATCAATTCGTTGCTTCAGATAAGTAGGTAAGCCTAAAGGCACCCCAATATCAAAACTGATCATCACAACATCTTTAACTCCTGCTTGCTTAGTACGGACAAAAACTCCGCTGCTGCCAGAAGTTCCAGAGATCGAAACACCGGTTTTAGGATCGCTGCTGCCAATGTCAGTTAAGTAGGCCACGGAAACTTTGGGGGCGCTGCAATCCCCGCTAGTAGGATAATCCACTGAAAGTGAGCCGTTGACAGAAGAAGTGGCAGCAGTATAAGTATAACGGGTATAAACCCCACTTTTGACAAATAAAATTGCTGAATTATCACTGCTCACACACACCAGCCCATCAGCGCTCCTTAAAGTCTTATCCATGGTTTCCAGGGCGGCCTGGCCATTTTGTTTAATCCGGGAGATAATTTCTGCCTGAGCGCTACCACGAACCGAGCGGAAAAAAATCTCACTTAAAATTACCCCCATCACGGTTAAAATTGCGATCACTACTAAAATTTCCACCAAGGTGAACCCGTTTTTATTCATATTTTTCTCAGGATTGAGGTCAGTTGGGATTGATGCGTGCCTGCAAAATCACTCCAGCGCACGATGACGGAAATTGTTTTTTCCACACTGGCAGAAGAAGCTTTATCCCAAATTTGCACTTGCCTTTCTAAATTACCAGGTAAAGTTTCAAAAGTCACTGCGGTCACTCCAGTTAAAGTTAAGTTATTATGATCAAGTTTAAAATAACAAGGGCTGCAGGATGAATTCATTCCTCCGGGAATAGCCCACAAATCAGAAAATTTAGCAGTCGTACCTCCGGCATAAGTAAAAGTGACGGTGCCATCTTTACTGCGGATGTTTCTAACTGCTTCCAATCCCGCTTGAGCTAGTTTGGTTGATTGAGTTTGGTTTTTGGAAAACTGGGCATTACGCAAACTAGAGATGGTGGCAAAAGTTAGCGCCCCCACTACCAGGGAAGCCACTGTAATCACCACAATCACCTCCATCAAACTTTGCCCAATCTCATTTAAAAGTCTAAAATTCAGTTGATACTTCCTCCTTTATTAATATTAACAGTTCTGGTTCCGGTCTTGCCAGATAGGGTAATATTCAATGTTTTACTGGTACTAATACAACTGGCGGTGGGGTCAATAAAAGTCATTCCCGCAGCCACCGGCAATAAATTAACAGTCACAGAATTGGCAGGGAAGCTACTCTGGCAACCGCTGTCACCACTAATTGACTGAATTTGGATATCTCCCCCCAAAGAAAGTACTGAAACAGTGGTAGCATTTTGTTGGCTGGCGGCTTTGCAATTTAAATTAATGCTTTTGCGATCTTTAAATTCAACAGACCAGGTGGCTCCACCGACCCCGGAACAGCGCAGGCCGGTGCTGGCATCAGATTGAGCCTTTCTGATTAAAGATTGTAAATTAGTTAAACTGGTATCAAGCAATTTGTCTTCCCGGAAATTACCCAGATTGATAAAACTAGTTAATCCAATTAAGGACAAAATTGTCATCACTACCAGCAGTTCAACTAAAGTATAGCCCTTGTTCATGGGATAGTCGCCTTGAGAGTGTAACAATTGGAACTGTTGGCATTACAAGTAAAAGGTTTGTCGCTGCATTGGCTGGCCTTGGAGACTGAATTTTCCAGTTTAGCATAGATACAATAGCTACTACATTTGGTACCAATGTTATTACAATTAGCTGGTAAGGCGCTGTAGAGATAAGGGTAGCTGCTATTTAAACTGGGCTCTACTGGAGTATTATTTAAATATACATTGATATTATTAGTTTGAGGGTTGGGATTGCCGGAATTAGAATCAATGGTAGCAAGAGAACTTAAATTTAAACTAGTGGGATAAAAACTGTGGTCAGCCCGGTATTGCTCAAGAGCTGATTGGATAGCTTTAATATCAGATTGTCTTCTGGCATCACGGGAGTTTTTTAAAATAGTAGAGTAACTGACTATCCCAATTGAAGATAAAATCCCAATAATGGAGATTACTACCAATAATTCAATTAAAGTAAAACCTTTGGACATTAATTTAATTGTCCAATGTCAATTGTCCAATGTCAATTGGCGGGGAAATTATTGTTGATTTTTCTTGCAGTAGAAAGGTCCATTAGCAGCTGCTGCACCGTTAGTGTCAGAAGCATTACCGCCGCTACCGCTTTCCATTTTGGTACAAACAGTATAGGTAGTTGCCGCTGCAGCGGGGATTCCGGAATAAACATATGCACCACTATTTTGGGGATCAGCAGGAATAATCCCGCTAGTAAACATACTAGCAGTTACTATTGGGTAGGGCGTGGCAGATCCACTGGTGTAATTTGCTTCCAAAGCCTTAGAAATGGAATCAACATCAGCCTTTCTTCTGGTATCACGGGAGTTTTTCTGGGTATTGGTAAAAACTGTTACCCCTACTACTGATAAAATAGCAATAATAGAGATCACTACCAATAACTCAATTAAAGTAAAACCTTGAGGATTAGCGGCAGTTCTGGGCAGAAATTTTCTCATTACTATTCCATTGTTAAATAAAAAAAATATCTTGTCAAGAGGAAATTTTTAAAAAGATAATTTTAGGTACCAATCAATGATAGAGTATCCCCAAAACAGGGAAATAATGGTGCTGGAAACCATAAATGGCCCAAAGGGGAGAGTTTGACCAAAACGTCTTTTACGGAGAGCCACTAAAATTAAAGCCACTCCTGCTCCCAAGAAAAAAGATAACATGATGGAAAGTAAGCTTAAAGGAAAACCCACGCTTAAACCGATTAAAACTCCCAGCTTAGCGTCACCTCCACCCATGCCTTTGCCACCAGTGACCAATATGATTGCCATAAAAAATAACCAAATTACAAAAGCAGATAAGAAATTAGGTATTAATAATTGAATATCAATAGAACCTGCTAAGATTAAAAGGTAAACTGTGCTGATCAAAATTGCTGGCAAAACAATCCGATCCGGAATCAGCATTTTTTTAAGGTCAGCTAAAGCTAAAGCTACTAATACGCTAATTAGAAAAATTTTAAACAGCAGTTGGAAACTTGAAATCCATCCGCCACCTGCAGTGCTCAAATCCATAGTTTGGGGAACATACTGTATAAATAAGTAAGCAATCAAAACTCCCATGACTACTTCTACCAGCAAATATTCCAGACCAATATTTTTGTGACAATGACGGCACCGGCCCTGTAAAAATATAAAAGAAAGCAGTGGTATTAAATCTAAAGCAGCCAAAGGGTGAGAGCAGTGGGGGCAACGGGATCTACCACCCAATGAATCTTGCCTTAGAATACGATCGGTCAACGTTTTAATAAAACTGCCTAAAACTGCACCGACTATAAAACCTAAGAGAGCTAACATGTCTAAATCATAAATCAATTAAGGAGAAACTTGCCACCAGTATTTAAAAATTACACACTCCGCCAGTAGAGGAAATTAGAGTCAGATCTGAACCAATTTCATACTTGGCATTATCATTGCCACCATCACTGCCCATCAATGGAGCTTGCTTTTCAGATTCCAAGACAGCATTGATTTCCCAATTCTTCCCATCTGAACAATACGTATAATGATAGGTCGCATCATTAATTTCATCAACCGGTAAGCTACTCAAAGCCGCAGTTTTATTATTACTTAAATCAATTTTTAACCAACCCGTGCCATTATTAGATTTACTGTCACTAGTACTGAAGCCGCGGCAGGGAGCAGTAGTGTCATGACAAAGTATCTGCTCGGCTGAACCAGTAGCCTCCTCCGAAGAAATATCAATTGCTTGTTTTATTAGGGCTAAATCCGTTAGCCTGTTGGCATCTCTGGTTCTTTTTACCTGCTCAAAGGGATTAAGAAAAACCATCACCATCACCACTAAAACAACCATCACGGCAATGACAACTAAAAGTTCTACTAAGGTAAACCCCAGGGGGGAGCGTTTTTTTTGATACAACAAATTATAACCGAGGGCAGTTCGGCGCATATACTTAAGTATATTCACAGCTATAAGCTCTCAGTCAAGAGGGAAATTAAAAACTACTGGTGAGGTTGTATATAGGTAGAATAATAGAAATTACCAGGAAGGCTACTCCTAGCCCTAAAATTACCAGCACAATTGGTTCAATAGCGGTGGTTAAATTCTTCACCAAATTATCTGATTCTGTTTCAAAATAAGCAGACAGTTTAAAGAAAACTTCATCCATTTTACCGGTCTCTTCTCCTACTCTGACCATTTGTCCCACAATCCGCGGAAAAGGGTCGCCGGATACCATATTAGAAAAAGGCAAACCCCGCTCCACTCCCACATAAGCTTGCTTGAGAGAGTTTTTAAACACTTGGTTACCGGTCACCCCTTCGACAATATTAATGGCCTCCAGCAGAGGAATTCCGGCAGAAACTAACAGGCCAAAAGTTCTGGTAAAATCTGCCAGATTAACATTAGTGGTTAAATTACCCATCAAAGGCAGTCTTAATAAAAGTTTATCGTGAGATAAATGTCCTTCCGGCGTTTGCTTCCAGCGCTTAAAGATTAAAATAATGGTAATTATTATTAAAATAATCACATACCAATAACCGGCTGTAAGATTAGAAACAGTGATTAAAATCCTGGTAGGCAGTGGTAGTTGCATACTGCTTTGAGTATAGATGGCAGTTAAACGGGGAATCACAAAGGCAAACATCAAAAACATTACTCCAATCATCATGGTAATTACCACCACAGGGTAAATCATAGCCCCTTTAACCCTGGCTTTAAATTCCCGTTGTTTTTCCAAATTATCTGCCATCCGCAAAAGCACCTGGTCAATTTTACCAGCCGTCTCACCGCTTTTAATTAAATTAACATAGAGCACAGGAAAAACTTGGGGATGTTTGCTCATGGCTTGGCCTAAAGTCAACCCGCCTTTCACGTCGCTACTGATTTCCTCCAAAGTTTTTTTAAAGACTTTATTGCTTTGTTGATCTTGTAAAATATCCAGCGCCTCTGAAACTACCAGTCCGGCTCCCACCATCGTAGCCAACTGGCGAGTTAGGTCCACTAAATCGGAAAATGTTACCCGGGAGAAAAAACGATCCAGCAAACTGCCTCCTTCCGTCTCTGATTTAGGCTTTAAGGCCAGGACCACAAAACCGCGTTTGTGCAAAAGAGTTGCTGCTGCCCGCTGGTCAGCAGCCTCAATTTCCCCTTTATGGTCCAGCCCTTCTTTATCTTTGGTGCGGTAGATAAAATTCATGATCTTCTTTTGAAAGCTTCGCCTTTAAAATTCATTTCAGCAGTTTCCCCAAAAGTTCAGGGTGGAGAGCATACTTGAGAGCTTCTTCTGCGGAGATCGTGCCTGCTTTAACGAGTTCTGCCAGCGAGCTTTCCAGACTCACCATCCCCAGCTCCGCCGAGGTCTGAATTAAGTTATCAATCATATAAGTTTTACCTTCCCGGATAATATTCTTCACTGCCGGGCTGGCAAATAAGATTTCAGTTGCCAAAACTCGCCCCGGATTGATCGTCGGAACCAGACGCAGCGAAATAATCGTCTCCAGTGTAGAGGCTAGCTGCAGGCGGATTTGAGGTTGCTGGTTTTCCTGGAAAACATCAATAATCCGGTCCACTGATTGGGCAGCAGAGTTAGTATGTAAGGTAGCAAAAACTAAATGTCCGGTTTCAGCAATGGTCATGGCAGAAGAAATGGTCTCCAAATCCCGCATTTCACCGATTAAAACTACATCCGGGTCTTCCCGCAGGGCGTATTTTAAGGCTGCGGCCCAGCTTTTGGTATCGTTGTACATTTCTCGCTGAGAGATTAAAGCTTGGCCTGGAGGATAAACATACTCAATAGGATCTTCAATGGTCACAATATGAACCGGACGAGTCTGGTTAATCTGGTTAATAAAAGAGGCCAGAAGTGTTGATTTACCATGACCGGTGGGACCGGCAATTAAAATAAACCCCTGCTTTAAATCTGGCAGTTTTTTTAAAATGAGGGGCGCTCCCAGCTCCTCCAGACCACGGATTTTCAAAGGGATCAGTCGCAAGGCGGCTGCCAGTTGCCCTTTTTGATGATAAAGATTAACCCGAAACCGCCCTCTATCAGTAAACTGAAAAGAAAAATCCAGTTCCAACTCCTTTTGAAAAACCTCTTTTTGCTGCGGGGTCAGCATCTCTACTACTACTGAGTCCATCTCTTCCGGGCTGACAGGATGCATTCCGGCAATGGGCATTAGTTGGCCATGGATGCGCAGGGTGGGAATAAAACCCACCGACAGATGTAAATCCGAAGCATTTTTTTCAATTGTCAGTTCCAGTAATTGTTGTATATTCATTCTAATCCTGAGCCACTCTGAGTACCTCCTCCATGGTAGTTACACCTTCCAAAACTTTTAAATAACCATCCTGTTTCATGGTAATCATCCCGTGCTGTATTGCCGCATTTTCAATATTTTGGATAGAAGCCCGTTCTAAAATTAATTTAATAATTCCCTCTGTCACCACCAGCACTTCATAAATTCCCACCCGCCCCAAATAACCGGTACTGTTACATTTGGGGCAACCCGCACCTTTAAATAATTTAAAAGGTTGGTTCTGGGGAATCAATTTGCCTAAAGTAGCTTTAATATTTTCAATCACTTCCGGGGGAGCATCATACTGAACCCGGCAAGAGGGACAAATTTTACGTACTACCCGCTGGCCTACTGCCACATTCAAAGCCGAAGTCAATAAAAACGGCTCCACTCCCATATCCAAAAGCCGGGGAGCTGCTCCGGCAGCCGAATTAGTATGGACGGTAGAAAAAACTTGGTGGCCGGTGAGGGCTGCTTGAATGGCCAGTTCTGCTGTCTCAGTGTCCCGAACTTCTCCCACCATAATAATATTGGGGTCCTGCCGCAAAAACGAGCGCAGGGCTGAGGCAAAAGTTAAACCAATTTGCGGATTAACCTGAACCTGATTAACTCCGGGGATTTGATACTCAACAGGATCTTCAATTGTCACAACATTAACTTTGATGGTAGAAACTTTAGTTAAAATAGAATAGAGGGTAGTTGTTTTTCCGGAACCAGTCGGTCCGGTAATCAAAATAATCCCATGAGGACGTAGCAGTTGGGTTTCCAGATTTTTTAAAGAAGAACCACGGAGTCCCAACTCCATTAAAGTGGGGGCCCCACCTCCTTTGGGGAGTAACCGCATCACCACTTTCTCCCCAAAAACCGTGGGGACAGTAGAAACCCGGATATCAGTTTCTTTACCGCCAAACTCAAAACTAAAACGCCCATCCTGGGGCAATCTCCGCTCGTCAATTTTTAAAGTAGACATAATTTTAATCCGGGAGATTAAAGCCTCATGCACCCCTTTGGGTAAAATAATCTTTTCCTGCAAAATTCCGTCAATACGGTAGCGGACGCGAGTCCGATCTTCTTCCGGTTCAATATGGATATCAGAAGCCCGGGTTTTCATGGCATATTCCAGCAGTTGATTGACAATGTTAGCCACCGGCGCTTCTTTAATTACCTCCGGCGCCTCAGTGTGGGTGCTAGAGATTGGTTGCGACTCAGCCACTTCTTGTAGGGCAGAAGTTACTTCCGGAGCCAAATTTTGGGCATATTGTTCACCAATAGTTTTAATAATTTCGGCCGGGGAGGCCAAGTAGGGCTTAATTCTTTTGCCGGATTTTTTCTCAATAAATTGAATTACCCCCAAATCCAATGGATCGGCCATGGCCACAGAGAGCTGATCTTGTTCCATATCAAAAGGAATAACGCTGTAGCGGCGGGCGACCGCTTCCGGAATCAAAGTCAAAAGTTGTGTTTGAATAGCTTTACCTTCTAATTTGACAAAAGGAACATTTAAAATTTGGGCTTTGGCGGTTAAAATTTTATCAGCCGGGATAAGTGAATGCTCCTGAATAATTTGTTCTGCAGTTTTACCGGAGTTAATACTTTCCAGTTTAATGGCCGAGGCTTGAGACTGGGAAAGCAAGCCTTGTTTTAAAAGAATATCTTCTAGAGCTAAAACTGTTTGAGCAGTATTTGGGACAGAACCGTTTGCCATAGACAATTTTCCGCCCTCAAGCGGATTAATTTCATTATGCTCAAAATCAATGCAAAGTGTCAATTAGTTTCATTGATTTTTCCTTGATTCCCAATTAGAATGCGAAATATGGTAGCTAAAATTTTGCTGGCTGGCGATCCCCAAGCAAGAATAGGGGAGATTGACAATATTCTTGCCTCCTTAAATATTAATCGAAACCATCCGGATCTACTTTTTATTCCCGCAGATTCCAAACTGGGCATTAATGAAGCTAAAAAAATTAAAGAACATTTTGCTTTTAAGCCTGTCCAGGCTAAGGGCAAAGTAGCTGTTTTAGAAGATGCTGCCACGCTGACTCAAGTGGCCCAAAATACTTTATTAAAAACTCTCGAGGAGCTGCCAGAAAGTGGTTTGGTAATTCTCGGTGCCAACTCTGAGAGTTATTTTTTACCAACTATTTTGTCACGCTGTGAAATCATCAGAAAATATCCAATAAAAGACAAGGTGCCAACTGAATCCACCTACGGGGTGGATTATAAAAAAGATATAGAAAAATTATTAAAATCCTCACTGGAAGAACAATTTAAATATATTGAAAAACTGGAAGAGCGGGGAGAGTTTTTAGATGGATTAATTTTTTATTTTCGCGATCAACTAACTACCAATCCGGAACCTGCTACCCAGTTTTTAAAGACCCTTTTTGAGGCTAAAAAATGGTTTAAGCAAAATGTTAACCAACGGGCTATTTTGGAATATTTAATGCTGAAAATGCCAAAACCGAACTGAGCTTATTAATTTATTAGTTAAACGATAAGAATTTGCATGAGATAAATAACCTAAATAAGATTGTAGTGATTGGTTAAAATTAGGCTGGTTAAGATACTTTAAAAATTCAAAAGATACTATCGCAACTACAGAACCATAGTTCGGATTGGCATTGTCATCCCGATTGTAGTTGAGCTTCGGTCTATCATTCCAATCGTTCAGATACGGAACGCTGTCAGACTTATTATGTGTCTCTCCCCGCACAAAAACCCCACCGTGGTTTGACAAACGAAGTTTGCAAGCTTCGCTTAACATTCTCACCACTGAATTTCATCGTCCGCCAACCAGCAGATCAAAGGAAAAAACACGGAGTACCTTAAGAATTTCTCACACGCTTTTGTTAAAAGTATTTTCAACAAAACTCTGGTGATTTCTTAGTCTTAAAGAAGATTTCGGTGACCCTAAAGCTGAAAGCCTAAGGATTCATTAACCTAATTTCAGAAATAATTTAACAAATTTGGAAACCAAAAATCAAGATGCCAAAAGGGTCAAAGTCCAATTACTTAGTTACAATATTTCTTCCCGCAACCACAGAACCACCTTTCGGACCGACACTGTCATCCCGAAAGTAGCGGAGCCCCGGCCTAGCACCCCAACCGCCCAGAAACGGAACGCCGCCAGACCCATATTGAGAGCCAGGTAAATCCAGATAATGATTTTTTAATATATCAGGATCTTGAGCCAGTAGTGCCAAACCATCAAAAACAGTCCCTCCTCTTTCGCCGTAAACTAAAGATGATCTAACATCTCTTGGAGTCCTACCTAGGTTTATTAAACCATCATGGAGATAAGTTGTATAAGGTTTATTTGGAGTTTTAAACTTTTGTGGGTCTTTTTGCCAATCTTTTATATCTCTAAGGTTTAATAAATAATTGGTAACTCCTAGAATATCCAACATCCTTACAAGAGTTAACTTGCCTTGAGGAACTTGGACTATAGCTGGTATGTAAAATCTATATCTATAACTTTCCGGTTGGGGCTCAAATTTAGGCAAATAATCTATATATTGTTCTCTTGATTGACCCAATTCTTTGGCATAAAGAAATGCTAATCTATTTGCTTTTATTAGCCATTCTGTTTCTAAATCTATAACGGCAGGTTGTTTTGGGCTACTAACTAAAGTAGGTATTTTATCCTCGTTATCTAAAGATACATCTCCATATTTACCTAGGAGATCTTGTCCATCTTTAACAGCATTAAGGTTACCAGTTACTTCTTGTTGTTCGATCCAGCGTCTTAACATAATTTACAATATTTTACTCCTTAATAAGCCCATAGTCAAGTTGGTGGACAGTACTTATAAAAAACAATACCGCCAATAGACTAAGTAGTTAAAATTTGTTACAATACTCATAACCTCTCGCAGGTTTATTTTATGGCAAAATCTTCCAATTACGGTGCACAGCATATTCAAGTTTTAGAAGGTCTGGAACCAGTTCGGAAGCGTCCGGGCATGTACATTGGATCCACGGATTTACGCGGTCTCCATCATCTGATTAAAGAGGTGGTTGATAACTCTATTGATGAGGCTTTGGCCGGACATGCTAAAAATATCTGGATTAGGGTCCATGAAGACAACTATATTACCGTGGCTGATGACGGCCGGGGCATCCCCATTGAAAAACATCCTAAAGTTGGCAAATCCACCCTGGAAGTGATCATGACCATCCTGCACGCCGGAGGGAAATTTGGTGAGGGTGGTTATAAAGTTTCCACCGGTTTGCATGGAGTGGGGGTTTCTGCTGTTAACGCTTTATCTGATTATTTACGGGCAGAAGTACGCCGGGATGACAAACTCTATTTTCAAGAATATTCCCAAGGTAAACCTAAAGCGCCGGTTGCAGAAGCCAAAAACGAGACAAAATTACCTTTTACCACTAAATTCCTCTGGCCTGCTAAAACCGGTACCAAAGTTACATTTTTGGCTGACAAAACTATTTTTTCCACGGTTAGTCCGGATTTTGAAAGATTAACCCGCCAGATTAAACAAGTGGCATATTTAGTGGCCGGGATTTCTTTTCATATTTTTGATGAAAGATCAAATCAAGAAATGCATTTTTTCTTTGAATCCGGGCTGGCTACTTTAATTAAACATTTAAATAAAAATAAAGTTTTAGTTAACAAAGACGCTATCTTAATCCACAAAGTAGTAGAAGGTGTGGATGTAGAAACAGCCATTCAATACAATGATGGCTTTAATGAAAATGTAGAAAGCTTTGCCAATGTGGTACCAACTACTGAAGGTGGTACACATCTAACCGGTTTTAGGATTGCTTTAACCCGGGCCATTAATGATTATGCCAGAAAGTCTGAGGCCTTAAAAGAAAAAGATGACAACTTAACCGGAGAAGATATTAAAGAAGGATTAACAGCGGTAATTTCTATTAAGATGGACTCCGATCGAATTCAATTTGAATCTCAGACTAAGGAAAAATTAGGTAATGCTGAAGTGCAGACTATTGTTAATTCAGTAGTGAGGGAGGGGTTGGAAACTTATTTTGAAGAAAATCCCAGCGAGGGCCGGCGGATTTTGGAAAAAGTAATTTTAGCAGCGCGGGCCCGGGCTGCTGCCAGAGCGGCCAAAGATGCAGTGATTAGAAAAGGCGCCCTGGAGGGGATGACTTTGCCGGGGAAATTAGCTGATTGTCAGGAAAGAGATCCTGCCCAATCAGAGCTATATATTGTAGAGGGGGATTCGGCAGGAGGCAGCGCCAAACAGGGCCGGGATCGTAAATTCCAGGCCATTTTACCACTGCGAGGTAAAATCCTTAATACCGAGCGGGCCAGACTGGATAAAATCTTAGAATTTGAAGAAATTAGGGCCCTGGTAATTGCTTTGGGCACGGGGATAGCTGAGAGTGTGGATTACGGAAAAACCCGCTATCACCGGATCATCATTATGACTGATGCAGACGTAGACGGAGAACATATCAGGACCTTGCTTTTAACTTTCTTCTTTAGGTATTTACCGGAAGTAATCAATAAAGGCTATCTCTACATTGCCCAACCACCTTTGTTTAAAATCCAACGGGGCAGAGAAGTACAATATGCTTATTCTGATATGGAACGCGACCAAATTCTAACTAGATTAAGAGGAGAGAAAGTGAAGCAAGCAAAGGTTGACGTAGAGTCTCAACTGTCTGAGCCGGTTCCGCCAGAGGCGGAAAGCGAGTTGGAGACTCAAGTCCAACCGAGCGAGCGAAGTAAGACTAATGGAACCTTAATCCAACGTTATAAAGGTTTGGGGGAGATGAATCCGGAGCAGCTTTGGGAAACTACCATGAATCCGGAAAATCGGGTGTTAAAACAAGTCACGGTTGAGGATGCTTCTGCTGCAGATGAAGTTTTTACTATGTTAATGGGAGATGAAGTACCACCCCGTAAACGTTTCATCCAAACCCATGCTAAACAAGCCATCCTTGATATATAACCTATAGTTTGATTTTATGCCCCAAAATCTCTATAATAGTATAAAATATCTTTATGGATCACGCTTCAATTTTAAAACAAGCTTACCAACAATTTATCCTACCCTTAGGGGGGAAACAGGTTTTCACTCCTTACCGTATTAATATTCCGTTTCAGCCTGATAGAAGAAAGTATGGCAAATCCTCTCCAGAGAAGTTAATTAAAAATACTCTGGAAATAGCCAGGGAGCAAAATTTTGATTTAAACCAGGCTTCAGTAGAAGAAATTAGAAAATTCATGGAACAAAACCAGCTGGGGATAGACTGTTCCGGATTTGTTTATTATTTATTAGATTACCTCCTAAAAAAAATTGGCCAAGGGGGGATGGAAGAAGCAGGTTTTCCGCCTGCCTCTAAAACTAATGTGGCCATCCTCACCTCAGAGGAATTTAGCAATCCAGTAGAGGATTTTTCCCAAATTCAGCCTGGGGATTTAATTAAATTAAACAGCAAAGAAGAAATCCCTCATGTAGTAATAATTTTAGACAGTCAAAATGAGGAGATCACTTACGCCCATTCCAGCTCTTTAACTCCGATTAAGGGAATTCATCAAGACAGTATTAAAAATAGCCAATTCCCAGCAGAGTTAGAAGTTTTTTCATATAATAAACAAATGGGTGACGGTATTAGGAGGTTAAAAATACTGGCATGATTTTAGATGTTCCATATTACTCTCAAATTAAAGATACAAAAAATCCGGATTGGCAAGATAAAGCTTGTGGAATAGTTGCCCTTAAGATGGTTATGGATTTTTACCAGCCAATTAATTTATCTATTGATGATTTATACAAAAAAGGACTGAAAATTAACGGTTACTTGGAGGGAGTAGGTTGGTACCATCACTCTCTCGCCTTATTAGCAAAAAATCTAGGGTTTAAGGCAATTACCAGAAGTTGGAATGTTAATCAAGAAGCACAGGAAAAATTGCAGGAACGAGGTTTTGATCAAGCAGATTTAGAGATTATGCAGCAAGAACAACTAGCTGAAAGTTTATTTACTTTAAAAGTAGAGTTGGATAAAAATCACCCAATAATAATCTCTGTTCCAAGAAGGTTAAAACAGGGAGGCTCCGGGCATTTAGTAGTCCTGATCGGTTATGATAATCAAGGCTTTTATGTAAATGATCCAGACGATAAAGAAAGACTTGGTCAAAAGATAAAAATAAATTATTCAGACTTTGAAAAGATTTGGACTTGCCGGGCAGTTTTTATTTATCCTAAGAATTGAGATTAAAATCTAATCCTTCATTTTGAAGTAAAACTGTCAATCTTGCCATATTTTCAGGTATATATTTCATAAAATAATCGTTATTTTCTTTAACTTTTGCCCGAACAAAAATTGCCAAATCATGAAGCTTTCTTTGAATAGTAGCCAGACGATAGATTTTTTTAAATTCTTCAACATTAATTTTTGTGCCTGATTTTTTCTGGTATTCTTTCATATAGTAGTCAAGTAATAAATTTCTAGCCTTTTGAGACAAAATTATGTAATTATCCTCTAACAGCGAAGCTAAATCATACTGCGGGAAGGCCAATCTAGCACCTTGAAAGTCTATTACAAAAACATTTGAATCTTTATCTAAAATCAAATTCGTAGACTGAAAGTCTCTAAAACAAAAAACTTTAGGAACTTCTGCTAAAATTTGAGCTAATTTTTGATAGAATTGTTTAAATTCTACCTTTTGTATTTTATTTAACTTATTTTTCCATAGATTATCTATTAAATAAGGCTTAACAAAAATATTGTATTCAGCTATTAACCTATCCAATCCAAACTCTTTCTCAAACGCTATACAGGATTTGTCCCGAATAAGTTGAGCGTCTATCAAAAGATTAATAACTTTTTGATAAATTTTAACTATATCATGACTACTAATATCTCGAGACGAAACGAATTTATATAGAGATAGATCGCCTAAATATTTTTGAATAAATAGCAGCTTCCTTTTATCCTTAGCTAAAACCGAAGGTACTCTTATTCGGTGCTTATCTAGAAAAGTTTGGGTGTTGATAAAATTAGCGAAAGACAACTTGTCCTTGTTAGAAAATTGTGAAACCAAATATAGATTATTATCTTTAGTGGTAATTAAGAGATGTTTTTTTATGGAAAGAGAGGATATTTTAAGTTCTGAAATTGTCAAAACGTTACTACCTAAGTGTCTAATGGCAAACTTCTCTAATAATTTATACATGGATTCCTAATATGGAAAAATCTTCCCTAAGCTTCTCGGCAGTGGTGTACACTAATCCATTAAGCCCGAGTTGATTTGCAGCTGTCACATTTTCTTCCCTGTCATCTATAAATACTCCTACAGTAGGAGAAATATCTAAAGCAGCTAAAGCTGCTTGATAAGTTCTGGGGTCTGGTTTTTTAGCACCTATGTCATAAGAAAACAATTTTCGATCAAACAAATCATAAAGGCCAATCTCATCCATATACCGAGTATGAGGGAGAATAGTGTTTGATAAAACCGCCAGCTTAAAACCTTGCTTTTTTAATCTCCTCACAATTTCAATCACTTCTGTATTGATGTGGAAACTCTTTCTCAAACCACGAACTAAAAGCGATTCCTCAGGTAATTGCACTGTACTCCCAGTAGCTTTCTTAAATTCTTCCCAATATTCTTCTTCAGTCAATAGGCCCATTTCCAACTTGTTAGTTAAAGATACCCAGACCTGTCTAAATGTATCTAAAGTAATTGATAGTCCAGATATAACTTCTGTTTGTACTAATTGCCCATCATAAATATGTAAAACTCCTCCAACGTCAAAAATAACTGCCTCAATCATGAAGTAAATTATATTTTAAATAAGCCCATAAATCAAAGAAGGTGTAAAATACTACTTATGAAAAACGTTTGTGCCATTGTTTTGGCAGCCGGCAAGGGTACTCGGATGCAATCTTCAAAACCGAAAGTTTTATCCACTATTAATCACCAACCAATTTTAGCTTTAACTTTAAAGATTTTTAAAAAACTTAATTTAGAAAAAATCTTGATAGTAATAGGCTATAAATCAGATTTAGTTAAAAAAACTTTGGGAGACAGCTGGAATTTTGTACAACAAAAGGATCTCTTAGGAACTGGTCATGCCGTTTTAGTAGCTTTACCCGCCTTACCAACAAATTGCCAAACTGTCGTAGTGATAAATGGGGATGATTCCTGTTTTTACAAAGCATCAACTCTTACAAAAATTATATATAATCATTTAAAATCAGCTGCTAAAATGACAATTATGGCTACTGTCTCCAAAAATGCGGCTATCTCTGGCCGGGTAGTCAGAGACAGTAGTGGCAAGATGATTGGGATTAAAACCGGGCAGGACGGCAATGAGGTGGTTTGTGGTATCTATTTATTTAATAGAAAATGGCTAGAAACACGCCTGCCTAAGGTAAAAAAAGCCCTCAGTGGGGAAATCTTACTAACTTCCTTAATCTCTGTAGCGCTTGAAGAGGGTAGCCTAAATGAGGTAAAATTAACTGACCCAAACCAGTGGAGAAGTATTAATACCAAAAAGGAACTTTTGGCAGCCCGCCGGCTTTGGCAGAAATTACATATATGAGAGCAAAAGAGGCGGAAAGAGCGGATTTACATGTCCACTATGACACCCTTCACAACGGCCAGTTATTACAAACAGCCACCCAAAATAGGGTGGTCGTACTCGGTGCCCTGCAACGAGGTATGGTGCAGATGGATAAAATGGCTGAACTGGTAGAACAGGGAGAAGCCTTGGGGATTACTGTCCTACCCGGAGCAGAAATATTTTTTAAAACCCCTGCCGGCTATCACTTTGAATTAATTGCTCTAGGTTTTGATCCTCAAAACCCACGCTTACATGACCTAATTGACCCTCGGGGAAATTCTAATTTGTCGATGACCAGAGAAAAAGTTGCCTTCCAGTCAAGATTTCTACAGCAACAACTAGGTCTTGATTTAAGTCCTGTCCCGCAAAACCAAGCTATTTTAGATAAAGTTCACTCTGGTGAAACTGCTGAAACAGCTTACTATTTATCTTTAGCAGCAACCTTAAATCCAGCTAACGAAAAAACACTAGAACAATATACGTCTGAAAGAAGCGGCAAAATTTGGCAGCATTATCAAAGGAGACCTCAGGATCAAGGCGATTTAGCGCGGGTTTTATATTGGCTACATTTTTCTGCAGATAGTGCAGTCAGACCTGATCTGAAAGCAGAATCAACTTATAGAGTTTGGGGCGACCCGCTAGATCCCAGAAAATTTATTGAGGTTGTGCGTGAGGCAAATGGGGTAGTAGTCATCGCCCATCCTCATTTTCAACATGTTAATGGAGAGCCTCCTCCATATAAATTTTTACCCGAACTATTACAATTAGGTGTCGACGGCTTAGAAGGGTACTATGCCACTCCTCTACAGGCAGACCTCGCTAAAATAGCTAAAGAAGCAGGAAAATTAGTGTTGGGAGGAAGTGGGTATGACCCTTCTTATCATCCGAGCAACAGAAAACTGGGATTTGGTGATATTAATACCAGAGATATGTTTATCCCTGCCAGAGAAGTTTTGGAGCAAATAGAGGAATACCACGCAAAAACCCTTGCTTAATAGCTTCAAAAAAAGGTATAATTCATTTAAGGGTCTTAGGCCCATTTTTAATGTCTAACCATGGCTGATATTGGTAAAATTCAATCCACCCCTATTGTCGAAGAAATGCAGAATTCCTACATGAATTATGCCATGTCGGTAATTGTCTCCCGGGCGTTGCCGGATGTCCGGGATGGCCTCAAACCAGTCCAGCGCCGCATTATTTATGCCATGCATGAACAGGGTTTACACCACAGCTCCCGCTATCAAAAATCAGCTGCCGTAGTAGGAGAGGTCTTAAAAAATCTTCATCCCCATGGAGATGCCCCGGTTTATGAGGCTATGGTCAGGATGGCCCAAAATTTTTCTTTGCGTTATCCTTTAATTGATGGCCAGGGGAATTTTGGATCTATTGACGGCGACTCACCGGCCGCCATGCGCTATACTGAAGCCCGCCTTTCTGCCATCTCCGAAGAGTTACTGAGAGATATCAATAAAAACACTGTGGATTTTATTGATAATTATTCCGGTACTACCCAGGAACCAACCCTGCTACCTTCAGTTTTACCCAACTTGCTACTTAATGGAGCCTCCGGTATTGCCGTGGGAATGGCCACCCAAATTCCGCCCCATAATTTAGGGGAAGTTTGCGATGCCTTAATTTACATGTTGGAAAAATCCCCCAAAACAAACGGGGAGGCGGGGGGTGGCGCGGAGCAAAGTGTGACCCAAGATGTAACAGTCGAGCAGTTAATGCAATTTATTAAAGGCCCGGATTTTCCCACCGGAGCTTCTATTTATGACCAAAGTGAGATTATGGCCGCCTACATTAGCGGCCGGGGCCGCATTGTCATGCGGGCCAAGGCAGAAATTGAGGAAACCAAAGGCGGCAAAATGCAAATTATTGTTACTGAAATTCCTTACCAAGTTAACAAATCTACTTTGATTGCCCGCATTGCCGAGCTGGTCAAAGACAAAAAACTAGAGGGAATTTCTGACCTGCGGGATGAATCAGACCGCAAACAGATGGTCAGAGTAGTAATTGACCTTAAAAGAGATGGTAAACCTCAGTCAGTTTTAAATAACTTATACAAACACACTGCCATGCAGTCAGTCTTTAATGTCAACTTGGTGGCTTTGGTTGATGGCGTCCCACATTTACTTAACTTAAAACATGTTTTAGAGGAATTTATCAAACACCGCCAGATTATTGTTACCCGCCGCTCTGAATTTGAACTGGCAGAAGCAAAGGCTCGGGCTCATATTTTAGAAGGGTTAAAAATTGCGGTTGATAATATTGATGAGGTCATTACTACTATCCGTAAAAGCCGTGACGCGGACGAAGCCAAAGTTAATTTAATTAAAAAATTCAAATTATCGCCTCTGCAAGCCCAAGCTATTTTGGAGATGCAGTTGCGGCGTTTGGCGGCATTGGAGCGGCAAAAAATTGAAGATGAGCTCAAGCTAGTCCAGGAAACCATCGCTTATTTGGAAGATTTATTAGCTCATCCGGTTAAAATTTTAAAGGTAGTGCGGGATGAAATTTCCAAAATTAAAGAAAAATATGCTGATGATCGCAGAACCCGCGTTTATAAACAAAAGGTGGGGGAGTTTAATGAGGAAGATCTGGTGGCAAATGAAACTACCATCGTAACCATTACTGCCGGCGGCTACATTAAACGTCAATCACCCCAATCTTTCCGTACCCAACAGCGGGGCGGTAAGGGAGTAATGGGAATTGCTACTAAAGAAACTGATGCTGTTTCTCATATTTTTTATACTCAAACCCATGATAATCTACTATTTTTTACTAATTCCGGTAAAGTTTTTCAACTAAAAGTCTGGGAAATCCCTGAGACGGGGAGGGCGGCTAAAGGTCAAGCTATAGTTAATCTAATTAATATTGAGCAAGGTGAAAAAATTACCGCTGTTTTGACTACTAGGGGTAAAAATGAACAGAGCAAATTTATGTTTATGTGCACCAAAAATGGTAGCGTTAAAAAAACTCTTCTGGAAGAATATACCAATATTAGAAAAAATGGCCTGGTGGCCATTAAGCTTGATAAGGGTGATATTTTGGGCTGGGTTGGTACTACCGCCGGAGAAAGTGATTTGATTATTGTTTCCCAAAAAGGTCAGTCAATTAGATTCCCGGAAAAACAAGTGAAGGCTACTCACCGGGATACTTCCGGAGTAAGAGGCATTAAATTGGGTAAAGATGATGAGGTGGTTTCTTTAAATATAGTGGGGGCCGAAGGAGAACTCCTAGTAATTATGGAGAATGGCTTGGGCAAAAAGACAAAAACTTCAGCTTGGAACAAACAAGGTCGGGGAGGCTCTGGGGTGAAAGCAGCCCAAGTCACTGCTAAAACAGGCTCTATAGTCACTGCCCAGGTAGTAGATAAAAATATGGATACTTTGGTATTAACTTCTAATAAAGGACAATTAATTAAAATGAACCTTAAAGAAGTTCCCACGCTGCAGCGCCAAACCCAAGGAGTTATCTTAATGAGAACTCGAGATGGAGAGAGAGTAGCTGCTGCCACTGTAGTATCATCTAAAGATAGGGCAGATTAATTTATGACCAAAGAAAAAGTTTTTTCCACGGTTGCCATCATTTATTTCCTAGTTGGTTTAGCTTTTGCTTTTGCTTTTGCCATTTATTACAAATGGTCAGGACTGTCATTTTCCTCTCCGGGGTTTTTCTTTGTGGTTTTTACCTGGCCCTATCAAGCTCTTGGTTTTACTAATGATCTACTAGTTTATGGCCTGTCCGGCAAACCAATATAAGCAGATCTTGTAATCTTCATTTTTAAAACCCATGATGAAGATGGAGAACAAAGCTTAATATAATTCCACCCTCCAGGTGGGATTATAGCCAGCTAAGCTTAAAGCTTGAATAAAATTCTTAAGGGTTCTACTATTAATATTAAAAGCTGCATGGTGACAATAAATATAATCGAGGAGAGTAACCATTTATTAGAGGTAGCAGAATGATGGCGTCTGATTACAAAAACAAAGATCATCTGCAAAATGACCATGAGAGTAAATACACTGGCCCGGGCCGCCTCTAAATTATAAAAGTTAAACAGGAAATAAAAAACTGTTAAGCAGGTAAACGCAATTAATAATCCTCCTAAAATGATAATCTTTAGCGAAGTTTGGTCTAATAAATTTAAGCCTGATCGGGGAGGAGTTTTCATTAAATTAGGTGAGGCCCGATCAAAACCTAAAGCCAAGGCCGGCAAACCATCGGTCACAAAATTAATCCAGAGAATTTGGGCAGGCAGAAGCGGGGTAGGCAATCCCATTAAAACTGCCAAACCAATAAATGAAATCTCTGATAAGTTACCAGCTAATAAAAATCTGGTTACTTTTAAAATATTACTGTAAGTTAGCCTTCCTTGTTCAATAGTGTTTACCAAGGTGGCAAAATTGTCATCCAGAAGAACAATGTCTGCAGCTTCTTTAGCCACATCAGTCCCAGTTATTCCCATGGCCACACCCACATTAGCTTGCTTTAAAGCCAAAGAGTCATTTACTCCGTCTCCGGTGACTGCCACAATTTCACCTTTTTTTTGATATAGCCTCACTAACCTCAATTTTTGATTAGGGGTAATCCTGGCAAAGATGCTGACCTTTTCCAGGCGAGTTAGCAGATCTTCATCACTCATTTGCTCAAGTACTGATCCAGCTAAAATCTCATCTCCTTTTTGCAAAAGACCTACTTCTTCACCAATGGCTTTAGCAGTCAGTTCATTGTCGCCGGTCACCATCACCACTTTAATCCCGGCACCTCTTGCCAGCCTGATTGCTTCTTTGGCCTCGGGTCTTGCTTCATCGGCAATACCCACTAACCCTAAGAATTTATCATCCCGGGATAAAGCCAGTACCCGCAAAGCGCTTGAGGCCATCTCTTTAACCCTTTCATCCCACAACTTTAAATCTTTTTTACTCAAAGTTGTTTGAGTTAAAACAGCCTCGGGCGCCCCTTTTTTAAAAGTGATTTTCTTGCCGTCAATCTGCCAAACAGTAGTCATTAAACGCGTTTCTAAACTAAAAGGTACCTCTTCAGTCATTTTTCCTTCCATTCTCAAAGCCTCAAGATCTACACCCTGATCTTTGGCAAAAACAAGCAAGGAGCCCTCCGTAGTATCTCCCAGAATGTCTACACCACCATCTTCTTTAATAACTAAATTAGCACTATTACAAAGTACACTAGCCCGCAGCAGGTCATTTTTACTCCTGCCAAAAACTTCGATCCTTTTAACTCTCATTTCATTTTTAGTCAAAGTTCCGGTTTTATCACTTAAAATCACCGTTGAAGCTCCTAAGTTTTCTATGGAAACCAACCGCTTCACCAAAGCTTTCCTTTTATACATTTCTCTGACCCCAATGGCCAAAACCACTGTTACCACAGCGGGTAGCCCTTCTGGAACTGCAGCTACCATTAAGACAACGCTTAAAATAATCGACTCAATGAAAGCCCCTCCCTGGGTAATTTGATAGGTAAAAATAATTCCCACCATCACTGCCACTATCCCAATCAGGGCAAACCCTAATTTATTTAAGGCTATCTCCAGGGGAGTTTTCTCTTCTTCAACTTGACTTAAACTTAAGGCAATACCGGCAAATTTAGTATTTTTACCGGTAGATATAACTTTAACTTTGCCCCTGCCGGAAACTACCGTGGTCCCCAGGAAAACGGTATTTTCGTTTGTCTGCGAATTACTATATTCAAGTTTGGGAACAGGCATTGACTCTCCGGTTAAGATAGCTTCATTAATTTGTAGGGAAACACTCTCTATCACCTGCGCATCAGCAGGGACAGCATCTCCTGCTCTTAAAATTACCATATCCCCAGAGACTATTTGTGAGGCGGGCAGCTCTACTTCTTCACCATCTCTTAAAACTCTGGCCAAGGTTATCTCCAGCTTTTGCAGCGCTTCCAACTCTTTAGAAGCCTTATATTCTTGCCAAAAGCCTAAGATAAAATTTAAAACCAAAATAGCCAAAATTAAAAATCCATCCAGTTTATCACCAATCAAAAATGAAATAATGGTGGCAAAAAGCAGGAGAAAAAATAGGGGATTTTTTATTTGATTTAACAGAATTGTAAATATTGAAAGTCCTTTTTTCGTGGGTATTTCATTTAAACCATATTTTTGGAGCAGCTCTTTGGCCTGGCTGGTAGTTAATCCCTCAGTCATTGATCCGAATCCTTGTTCCCTGAGTGAAAAGCTTTGTGGACATCTTTGAGATGTTTATTAGTTACATGGGTATAAATTTGGGTAGTTTGGATAGAAGAGTGTCCCAGCATCTCCTGCACTGAGCGAATATCAGCCCCATTAATTAACAAATCGGTAGCAAAGCTGTGACGGAGAGTATGGGGGGTGGCCTTGACAGGCAACCCGGCCGCTTTAACATATTTTTCCACAATCCGCTCTACAGAGCGGGCCGACAGCCTCATTGCCTCACCACTATCTGCTACTTCCACTCTTCCCTGAAAACGGATAAACAGGGGTTTAAAGCTGTCTTTGCGGGCACTCAAATATTTTTCCAGCCACACTGTTGCTGCATCCGACAAAAAGACAATCCGCTCTTTTTGACCTTTACCAACAATAGAAAACTCCCGCCTTTCTAAATTAATGGTATCCCGGTTTAAAGAAGTCAGCTCCGAAACCCGCAAACCAGTGGAGAAAAGTGTTTCTAAGATGGCCCGGTCCCGCAAACCTTCCTTTTTGCCGGTATCCGGTCCTTGTAAAATTAACTGTAGCTGACTATCTTCTAAAACTTTCAAAGGCCGGGCTTCACTTTCACCCAGTTCAATTTTTTCTGCTGATAAACTCTCGATATCTTGGCGGGAGAGAAATCGCAAAAAGGCCCGCAGGGCAATTAAAAAATAATTTTGCGTGACTCGTTTTAAGGATTTTTTAGTGACCGGGTCACTGTAGCGGGAAAGATATAGGCGGTATTTTTTGACTAAATTTAAATCAATCTCTTTGGGATCGATATCACCAGCCTGCCCTGAGCCTGTCGAACGGGCAAAGCTTAAGAAACGCTTAAGATAATGGTCATAATTTTTAATGGTTAACTGAGAAGTATTTCGTTCCAACTCTAAATATTCTAAAAAATCAGTAATTAAACTAGATAAAGTCATCTAAATATAGTTTACCCTGAGCGAAGTCGAAGGGTCAAGATTGTCCGACAAACAATAATTACAGTAAAACTAAACCAAGAATTCCCAGAATAGTTAAGGTAGAACCTAAAATGGCTAAGGTAAAAGTAAGCTTTTCATTACCAGCTGGGGGAAGGGTTTTAAACTGGTCAGCAGGAAGAGTTTTAAGCTGTCCTGAAGGAGTCGTTTCCACCCCAGTTCCACCTTTACTTCCACCGACTCCACTCCCATTTAAGTCAGTTCCAGTACAAGTTCCAGTCCCCACAGTATAATTTCCATTGGTCACTGAGCTTAAAATTTCTGCCACGCTAGTGTGTTCTACCACATTAGAGTCAGTAGTTTTTTGTGGGTTGCTGGGGTCAAAATCAAATTTAATTTGGGAAGTGCCGGTGGGGGCGGTATCTTTGACTAATAAATTAACAGTTGCGAGCTTGCCCTGGCCGGAAAAAGATTGGGTCACAGAAGCGAGCCCCGAGATAGTGACTCTACCGGCGCTATCATCTATTGCGGTCCCAGGATATTCCTGGTAAATAGTACCTTTATTAATCGAGGTGGCAGAAAAAACTGAAGTATCGTAGAGCAAAATAGCATCAGTTCCATCAGTTTGGCCTCCTCCGGTATCTAAATTTACCTCCAAGGCAAAAGCGCAACTACGGTTGACTGTACCACTGGCAGGGGAGAGGCTTAAAGTTGCCTGAGCAGCGTAAACATGAGATATGGGATTAGAATTAAGTATTAAGGGTAACAACAAAAACAATAAACTCGCACTACACAGTACTAATCCCTTAATTCTAATTTTCATGGTGTAATATTAATTGTTAAATCAGAAACACTATTTAATATATCTGTGCCCACTCCGGCCTCTATTACATTTGTATCAGTTGTCGATCCTTTTGTAAACTCTAAGGTAAGCTTGGCTGTACCGGGGGCTTTAGCCATTAAATTTAGAGTCCCGAAAACTCCGTTAGTCACCACTCCACCAGGGGCAGAAGCAATTCCGGAGACAGTAATCTTGCCCTTGGCTGAATCCAAACTATTAACCGGATAGTCAGGATAGATTTGGCCGGTCACTACCGGAACTTTTTTCTCGTTTTGAGTGTCAACATTTAACAAAGTGGGGTCAAAATTAATGATCAAATCTGTCCCATCAGTTTCTTTATTGGCGGAAACATTGATGGCTACTGTAATTTTGTCACCCACCTTAACAGAAGTTTTATCTGAGCTTAAAGTTACCTGGGCAATTGAAACAGGAGTGACTACATTTTTAGGCACAGTAGCGTTGTTGGTTTGGGTGGGCAAACCAACTGTAGTCAGCTGACTAATGGCCCAAATGACCTCACCTACAATAACCAACCCCAATAAAATAAACACTATCTTCATTGGGGAAAACCGAGAAATTGTAGGCAAATTTAAATTTTGGTTATCCATATTTATATCTTAACATCTCTAATTACAACTCGACACCACTTGCCATCCAGCCGGTACATCACAGGGTGTCGGGAAATTAATACAAGCATTGGTAGTCGGATTTCTGGCCGGAGTCACCACCTGGATACAAGCTCCACTTGAAGAGGAATTCGGATTGATTTTAATTGGTTCACTCTGAGAAGGTTTATTTGAACCATCGCCATCAAATTTGGCCCTCACATTAAACTCAGTTGCGCTGTTGATAGGCAAAAGAATCAGATAATCGCCGTTTAGGTCAGTATTATGTGTTCCCTGGTTATTTGATTGGGTAGAGTCAGCCAGTACTGTATTTGTATCAACATTAACAATTTTGATAACTTTTCCAGGAATCGGGTGACCATCAAAACCAGTCAATTTACCTTGAAAAGTTACATTTTTCCCAATTGCTGGCGTGGTATTATTAGCAGAAAAAGTCACAGTAGTTTCGCAAGAAACGGGATTGGTACATCCCTGTTCAGTTGGTAAAGTAGCCGGAGTAAAGGTATCTCCCTCTTTGTTGTAACCTGCCAAAAGACAAGAGTAATCAATACTATTAATCCGTTCATCTTTATTTAAATCTGCCGGGCTGGTCACATCAGTTAATAATCTCCATTGACGCTTTAGCTCATTGGCATCAAAACTATTAATTTTAGGTTTTTCTCCTTCCGGCAAACTTAAAGGCAGTAAATCACCGGCTGGTAAGGTCAGTGTACCTATATTATAGGTACCACCAGTGGGGGTAAAAGTTTTAGCCTGAGGCAAAGTATTGGGAGCTTTAACAAGCAAAGTATATTGCTTACCTTGCAACAGCTTGGGAGCAAAGTTGGCTAGTTTACCGGATTTATTCAAAGAAATTGTTTGCTCTACCAAAGGCTGAGCCTGCACATTAGTCTCGGTCGCATCATAAATTTTTACCTCGACATCAGTGGCGCTAAAATCATCCCCCGGTCTTCGGCAGGAATTTAAAGCTGTAAAGTTAACAGTGGTGGTGTTGACGCTGCACTGGCTGGAGACGGTTTGCTTATCTCCCAAGCTAATCTCGACTGCAATGTTTCCCTCTAAAGATTGGCGGGGGGTGGCAGTGATAGTGGTAGGGTTCCAACTGGCTACAGTCGCTTGTTGCCCATTGGCTGTTAATTTACCGCTGCCTTGTTGGGCGCCAAAATTAGTGCCGGTCACCGTAATAAGGTTTTGCCGGCAGTCAACATTGGTAATGGTGGGGGCAGTTTCACCTCCGGCTTCAGTAGTCTTGTAGGTAATCTTTTTGGAGAAAACCTGGCTTTGGGTACCGGCAGTACTAATAAATTTAACATAGAAAGTATTCTCGTCTCCATCTTTAGTTTTATTTTGTAAAGTTTTAGCAACTTGCAGGTTATTACTGGTATAAGGTTGGGCCAAAGTATCAGTGCAGCTGGTCACATTATTAACCGCCCCCGCATCTTGGGAAAGAACATAGCATTTAGTTTTTAAAGTTCCAGATGGAGGTTGTTGTCCGCCCGGCTGTTGTCCACCTGTGCCTCCGGTTGAGGCGGCCACCTTAACATTAGAAGCACATTGTCCGCCAAACCACTGCACCCCCTCATGGACCATACCCCAATAAAAAGTATGATCCCCAGCAGTCTTGGGAGTAACTTTAAATTTAAAGGTATTGGAACTCCCGGGTGTGACACTGCCAGAAAGAGGCAAACGTAACTTTTTAGGATCGGGCCAGTTTGCTTGCCAGATATCATTTTTAGCTACGTCATCATTATTAATTTGGAAATTACCCACTCCGGCATCCCGCGGAGGACCACTGGTAGGAAAGCCTAAGAAATATTGACCGCTAGTCCAGGTAGTGGGGGTGTAGTTGGAATTTCCGGAATCACGGTTATCCATTTTAATTTCTACGTCATATGTTTGTCCTGCCATTAAAGAAGCCGGGGCTTTAACTTCTTGATTATTTTGTTTAAAGGTTATGCCTCCGCACTCAGCTGCATCAGCAGGTAGGGCAGCTTGCGGCCCTCCACCGGAGCAGATAGAATATTGGGGGTCAGTGGTAAAAGAGGCACCTGATTTGGTTCTGGCGCAGGCGCACCATTGGGTAGTATCACTTTTAGGGCCATAATCTAAAAACCATTTTCCATCTGTTCCACAAGCACGGCAATTAGCATAATCAGTTGTGCCGGCGCTACATTCTGCAATCGGTGGCTGGTTAGCTGGGGGAGGTTGAGCAGGGGCAGGAACAGCAGGAGCTGGTTGAGACTGGGCTGCTAAAGTAAGATTTGCCTGGCAAAATTGATCATTACCATCGCTATTTCTTTCTCCACCATTAGTGTTAATTAACCTTTCAGCAACAACATAGCTACCCGGACCATTATTCTGGCTACCGGTATCCCATGGTACGGAACCACTACAATCTTGAGTCGATCCGGAACAACTTACTGAACCTATCTCAGTAAAGCTTTGACCAGGAGCTTTAATATAAACCAATATTTTACTCATGCTGCTATTGGGATAGTTGGTGACACTTCCACCCACCCGCACTACCAGTGAATCGCCAATTTTAGCAGAAGAGGTAACTGTTGGCAGGGTGCAAGAAAAATCCTTTTCCGCTGCTTTTGATTTAAGCTGGGTTTGTTCTTGGGCCAGTTTTAAAGAAACAGGGATAGCTACAGCCACAATCGCTAAAAATAAAAAAACAAAAATATTTTTTTTGGAGACAACCTTTAGTTCATCCATAGTTAGCAGCTGCTATCTTCAAAACAGGAATTTAAAATCACGTTTACATTAGTATTGGTAGTGGTACAACTCGTGCCGGCACAATCCACTCCGGTGCCGGAAAATTGGATGGGAGTGCTACCTGCCTTAGATTTAAAAATCTGGGTTTGTTGGGCCAGTTTAACTGCCAGGGGAATAGCTAAAATTAAAATGGCTAAAAAGAGTAGGGTAATAAGGTTATTTTTGGTAAATATTGAGCCGGAATTCATTATTATATATGTATATATTTACATTAGAGGATTAGGCGTAAGTTTGTCAACTTAAATAAAGAGGGAAGTTACTGGGTAACACAAGCATCATTTTCATCTCTTAACTAAATTAGTCAAAATATTGTCCGACAACGAAGTAAAAGTTATAAAAATAATTTAAAGACACCGCAGTCAAAAGTAACCAATGAGCTACCGAGGACTAAATGATTATAAAGACATATTGGTGCCTCAACAAATCTATAGCGAGCAAGTTTCTACAGTACGAGCGGTACTTTTTGATCAGACAAGCCATCCTGTAAACCTAATTAAGTTGAAGCCCGTAAATGGCCCAAAAACGGCTGATGGGGAGAGGAGCAGTACAAGTAGTCATCCCATATTAGGGCTCTGCAAAGCCCCAAACAAGGAATTGTGGTACATGAAAAAATTTTGTGAAAATAAAAAAATTTTTGATGGGCAAGGTAAGCAAATAGGTACCCAAAAGTAAGTGTAAAAAATCTAGCTAAATTTTGTTCCTTTTAGTTCCTCAATTAGAACCACTCCTCCCCAAATATCTCTTCCTTGACGCCGCATAAGATACATTGTGCGACAACATAATAGGAATGTATCATTTATAAAGAGAAGTATACGCACAAACAGGTACCAAAAAGAGATTTAAACACGCTTTTATCTTCTAGGATCCATCGCTTCTTTTGGAAACCAGGTTGCCCCTACTCCCTAGAGGCCCTTCGGTTATTTTTCACGCTTATGTAAGAACTTTAGCAGCCATCTTAAGAGAGTGAGTGTTTATCTCATCTCTAAATTAAGAAGGTTTAGTCTTACCTACTGAAAGGAGATGTCAAGCGAAATGAATAAACACCCCATAGTTTTCCACATTCGTGCCTGTCAACTATATCACACTACATCATTTAGATTTTTCACGATATTCGCTCAAATTTTTCACGCCTGTCCTGAATGAAGTCTAAGGACTCCTCTACTCCATCTCTAAATTATGTTGTCTTAACAAACTAATTTAATAAATTTGTACTTAAAAATAAAGGTTTATCCTGACCAGGAAGTAGTAAAAAAACAAAATAACAATACCCCTACTCCCACTAATAAATATTCCTCAATAATTCTTTGAGTTAAGCGGCTTCTTAAATGTTGGGTTAACAAACCTAAAATTACATACATAGCTGAAGCTAAAGATAACGACCACATCACAGTTGTAAGGGGCCAAAAAGAAAAAACCATCCCCAACTCCCCTAGTATTAAACTCAAAATTAAACTATGGAAGAAAACCTCAGAATCCAATTTATCTGCCATTTCAATTGACCACAGGGTTTGTAAAATTAGAGGAAAACTAACTGCAGCCACTAAAAACCCATTCCAAAAGAAGGCTAAATTAAAGGCATGAATCACATTAAATAAGAAAAAAGTAGCGATTAAAGTAAACAAAAAGTTGGCTGTGGAGGCAGCTCGGTATAGCGGAATAGTCCTGATTGAGGCAACATTGAAAACATTTTCTGACAGCAGCAATAAATAAAAACTTAAACCAAAAAACAAAGCCACCGGCAGCCTAGTTAACCAGCGAATGGGTAGTAAAAAATAAAAACTGGCCACGGCTAAGGTATAAAAAGTAGGCAAAATCAAGAGCACTAGCGCTTTCATTTTATTTAACCCATCCCAGAGCGCCCACAAAGACAGAATATAAGAAAAAATTCCCAAGAGTATTAAAAAAATAAACCTCAAACTAAAATCTACCAGTTGAGTAGAAATTAGACCAATGGTCAAAATTAGCGAGGACAAAATAATTTTTTGTCTTTTGTTGAGATCGAAATCCATTTATTTATTCACTAATTTAAGCACATGGGTTATAGCAATAGCAAGCGCATCTGTAGCATCATCCAGATGTCCACCCTTCCAGTTAGCTGTAAGTTTTTTGTGTCTTTTACCATTTACTCCTAAAAATTTTCTCACTCCTTCATGAACTTGGTTTTTATCTGCTCTGCCAGAACCCGCTACCATTAATTTAACCTGAGGGCCAGTGTATTCATGAATAGGGACACCGAATTTGGCTGCAGATAACATTACTACCCCCCTCGCCTGTCCCACAGAAATTGCTGTTCGAATATTTCTGCCGAAGAAAATCATCTCAATAACTATTAAGTTTGGTTTATACCGCTCTACTATCTTGTCTAACTCATGGTGAATCATCAAAAGCCGCTGTTCCATTAATCTATCTTTTGGGGTACTGATATTACCATAGGTTACAAGTTCAATATCATACTTAAATTCCCTGCTTAAAATATCATCAGGAATTTTAATTACTCCATATCCAGTTGTAGCAGTCCCAGGATCAATCCCCAAAATTATCATATGAACTTTCCAATTCTAGCACACCATTCCGTTTACTAATTTGACACCTGGGGGGTGGCATAGGCAGGCACCTAGGGATTATTCTAAAAGGAGATGCTCAATAAACTTTAGTTCTCTTTGATAATTAGCCTGGTCTAAAACAAATTCTCTATAATCTCCAACCCCTTTAAACGTTCCTAATACTAAATCAGGTTCTATAAAACTATTATCACCTGTAAGGTAACTCGGGAATGATGACCAGGGATACTTTTCTAACTCCTTAAAGGATTTTACTGCAAAACCTGTGTAAGGATTTAAATGAATATATCTTGATACATGAATGAGTTGTTCGTCAGTTTCTATCCTTTTGGCTTTAAACTGGTCTAAAAATAATGAACCATCTCTTTCGTTTAGAGTGTTAAAATAACGGGTATAACTATTTTGGAAATTCCCTAAGAATTTCGAGATTCCACCCTCCTTTTTCTGTTTTAATAGGAAATGAAAGTGATTCGGCATTAGGCAAAAACAAAGAATCTCCACTAATTTTTCCCCCTGATCCATCATTTTTAAAATTTCAGCCTGACGCTCTTTATCAGATTCTAAAAATTTAGACAATCTAACCGGTGGATTGGCAACTTTATAAAACTTAAGAGCCAACATTGCTCTTTGATATTCCTTTTTAGTGGTAAAAGTGGGCTGTCTATTTATGCCTCTGTTATAAACATGATAAATCTCATCTGTAACAAGGGGAGTTTTTCTACCTGGCATGAATTCATGGTAAGCTACTTATCCTTAGGTGTCAAGCTGGGACACCCCCCAGGTGATATCTTATTTTTAATTGGCCTCATTTAAAAAAACTCCGTAGCTTCCTTCTCCACTTTTAACCCAAATTTTTGTCCCTCTCAACTCCTGTCGTAATCTATAAACTAATACACGTAATAAATTATTCTCATAAACTCCTGTCTGACCATTAAATAAATCTTCCCCAAGTACGGATAAGGTCACCAACTTACCTCCCTGAATCCATAGCCTATATAACAGACGACCAGGCCCCCTGCTTAATCTCATATTTTCTATACCCACTCCATAACCAAATCCAGGAGCCGTATAGATAACTCCCGGTTCCACTATTTTTCCTCTTAATCTTGAGGCATAAACGTAACTTAAAAACGCTGCATACTTTGGATCCACTCCGTCATTCCTAAAAGGAACATAAGGAGGAATCAGGTAACCTCGGTTAATCTCCAAAATCTCTGCGAAATGCCCCTCTCGACTAGTCAATGAATTAGTAAAATTCAGAGGGGACTGATTTCTAGCCTCTAATATGATACCTGTCGATTTTAACCAGTCCTGAAAGCCTCTGTCTTCCATCAAATGAAAACTATCTCCGACACTTTGTCTTTCTTGAATCGTCATTGTAAATTCCCCTCTAACTTCCCTCCAAAAGATTGTCGGGAATATCAAAATTGGCATAGACTTTTTGGATATCATCATGACCTTCCAGCTTCTCTGCAAACTCCAGTACCCTTTTGGCTATTTCCGGCTCTGTTACTTCCTGCAAAACCTTGGGTTTCATCATTAAATTTTGGCTTTCAATTGTAAATCCAGCTTGAGTAATTTTTATACCCATAGTATTTAATTCTGGGCTTTGTACATATACTAAATACCTTTGTATATTTTCTTCTTCATAATCTTCTACATCTTCTGCTCCCAAATCAATTAGTTTTAAAATTTCATTGTCTCTAGCTCCACCTTTTCCCGTAACTTTAATCTCTCCTAATTTATCAAACATATACCCCACTGTTCCCGGATTTCCCAGGGTACCGCCATTGCGCTCAAAAAAACTTTTAATTTCCTGATTAGTCCGCAATCTGTTATCAGTTACTCCTTCTACTATAAAAGCCACTCTGCCCGGACCAAATCCTTCATAAACCACCTCTTCCAGCGTGCCGCTACCACCCTTACCCAGACCCCGATCAATAGCCCGAGCAATATTATCTTTGGGCATATTAACCGCCCTCGCTTCATCCAAAGCTGTCCGCAATCTGGGGTTAGCTGCCGGATCACCGCTACCCCCTAATTTGGCAGCAATAGTAATAGCATTAGCCATCTTGGTAAATGTTAAACCGCGTTTAACATCAGCCGCCCCTTTAGCCCGCTTGATAGTTGACCACTTAGAATGTCCGCTCATGACAACGATAAGTTTAACATCCGCCAGCTGGCGGAGGCAAGCTCTGCTTACCATCACCAGATGGCAAGCTCTGCTTACCCTGAACATGGTGAATGGGCAAGCTTTGCTTACCCAAATAATGGCCAAAATATTGACAAGTCAACTACCTTACTTCTATACTTTTGGCCAATGAGCGATCCTCTCCCGTCTAATCTGCACCAAGCAGCCATTCAAGCTGCCCTAAATTCTCACTGGGAAACCGCCATCAAAATTAATAAAGAAATCTTAAAAGTTGATCCCCAATCTATTGATGCTCTTAACAGGTTGGCCAAGGCTTATTTTGAAACCGGTAATTATACTTTAGCAAAAAAATATTATAGCGCTACTTTAAAATATGATCCTTATAACCCGATTGCCGCTAAAAACTTAAAGATTTTAAAAGCTACCAAAGCTGACGGAAAACAGTTATTACCTACTACCTCCGGCAAAATTTCTTCCTCTTTATTTTTACAAGAACCAGGAAAAACTAAAGTGGTTAATCTATTAAAAGTAGCAGAGCCACAAAAATTATCTCAAGTTTATCCCGGGATGCAAGTTAATATGGTGGTTAAAAATCGAGGAGTGACTGTGGCTACTCTCTCCGGAGGGTATCTAGGAGTTTTGCCTGATGATGTCTCCCATCATATTTTAAGATTAACTAAAGGAGGTAATAAATATGAAATTTTTATTAAAGCTGTCAAGGTTAACGGCTTGATTGTTTTGATTAAAGAGGTTTTTCGCAGTAAAAGATTTCACAACCAACCCTCATTCTTAGATTCCAGCCAGCGCGGCTCCAATATTGATATGCTCTCCGCTACCAAAATTGATGATCTGGCTGATGAAGATAGTGACGACTCCGAAGAGCTAGAAGAAGCAGAAATTTAATTTAATTATCCCAGCAAAGATAGCACTTCTGGAATCTCGAACTTTTGGGCATGGGCAAAATTCAAAGTTCTGTTGAGTAGCATTAGCCGCATTTGCTCCCTGCTGTAGGGGCGAGGAGCTTTAAGCAGCTTCCCTCCAGCCAGGGATTCAAACTGGTCAATTAGTTCTGTCTGATCTTGGTTTAAAATTAGCCCCACTCTTATCTGCCCTACAAAGATCTTTTTTTTCTGCACATTTTTAGGCTGGAAAATTAGCTGCCACCAAAATTGTTCCGTTTCTTTTAAGTTTGGCAAACCAGTGAAAACCTCACCCCCAATCAATTGTTTTTTCTTGGCCATTTCAAAAACTAATGAAGGGGACCTTCTTTCCTTGGGAAATAAATTTTCTTGCAAGTATTTCCTGGTATAATCCTCCAGTTCCAATAAATTAAGTTCACTTTGGAATTGCTGTAAAATTTTCTTAGGTCCATAGATGACTAAGGCCACTTTATTACCCTTGGTGAGCCTCTCTAAGCTGATAAAAGCTGCCTTTTTTAGAAATTCAGAGTGTAACTCCTCCAGCAGTTTAGTATTTAAAGCAGATAAATTGCGGATTAGAAATAAACTATAATCTTTACCGGTTTGACGAGGCGCTTCCTGGAAATTCCGCATTGACTGATAAGATAACAGAAAGGAAACAATCACAATTATTATAAAAAGTAGCAGCCAAAAAATAACCATCAAGGTTTAAAATCTTTGGGCAAAATCTTCCCCCAGTACCACATTAATTTGGGCCCGGGAAGACCGTAGTTCCTCCGGTAGTATTGTAGCACGTAGCCCAAAAATTTGAACTAGCCTCTTAAAAGTCTCAGTCAGTTTGAGTTTTTTCTCGTCGGCAGTAGATAAATACACTCCGCTTTTGGCCTGATTTTCCTCTAAACTGCTCAAAATAATCACATTTCCCCCCAGATTAGTTACCATCCTGGCAGCTTTTCCAGCCAGACCCACAGTAGAAGTGCCATTATAAATAGCAATAGTCAAACCCTCTTTGCGGAAGCTGGCTTCTGCCAATTTATTAGTTAAAGAATCTATTTTTATTGAATCACCGGTTAAGCTTAAAGTCCCGTCTGGCAACTCCGCCGGAATCATTAAATCTTCCAAATCTAAGGTTTGTACTTTATCAAATCTTACTTGAGGCAAACTAGTACTTAGGGAGATTAGTTCCGGTAAGCTTAAATCAGTCTTGAGAGTCGGTACTAAAGTTAGTGTTTTTAAAGGATTTTGGCGTAAACTTTCCAAAAGCTCTACCGGGGTTTGGTTCTCCTTACCGACAAAACCATCAATCGGGATACCCATTAAATTACTGACAGAGGTTTTAAGTAAATAGGAACCCTGAGGAGGCTTTAAACTTTGACCTAAATCATAAACAGAAGATAGTGGCCAGGATCCTAAATTTTGCGGCAGATTAAGATAACTGTGGGGGGGAATTTTGATTAAAAAAATCTCCTGCTCCACTTTTTTATAAGTGAGCACAGCTAAAGTTTTGCCAGTAATGATTAAATTAATATTAGACTTACCATTCCAAGTATAGTTTTTAGTGCTTTCTTCTTGGGAAAAAGGTTGCTGAAAACTTTTAAGAAAAATGGCTATTTTGCCAAATAGCAAACTTAAAATTAAAATAATTAAAATTGCTATTGCCAGCTTTGTTTTTTGATGTAGTTTACGGTTTTGTTCCGTAGCTTTCCAGCTGCGGCGATGGGCAGATCGCGTCATAAATTTTGCCTAGCTTCTAATGAAAAATACAGCCGATAAAATTACCAAAACCAGCCCCAGATAGAGTAATAGTTGGGAAGAAACGGTAATTAGTCCCAACCCAGCCAAACTTAAAATTAGGCCGATGATAAAAAAAGCGGCTGCAAAAACTTTGCGCATAATTCCATTGTACTGACAACTTCCTGGCAAAAGCAACAACTTGACTATATTATCAAGTAATCTTTAAACTTAAAGTATAAGGAGGTGATAAAAAATGGATGATCCTAATAACAATAACCAGGGTAATGACCCTGTCAATTCTACTCCAGTGGATGAAACTAATGCCTCAACCGCTCCAGCCGGAATTTCCACTCCTTTCGCTGCTCCTTTGGAAGACAGCGCCAAGACAGAAGAGCCAAAAGTTGTTAAATGTGTCAAATGTAGTGGAGATGTAGCAGACGGCAATTGTGCAACCTGTACCATGCCGGAGGGAGAATGCAACTGTCCCCCTGCAGCACCTGCAGAAACACCTGCATAAAAATATTTTAAGGCGAAGGTTGCGTAGAATATACAACCTTCGCCTTTTAGCCTAACCATCTTTTTTTAAGTTTTCCTAAATTATTGGCTTTAATGGCAAATCTAATCTCTCTCATCAAATTAATAATAAAAGCCAGGTTGTGAACAGTGGCTAACTGATGATAAAGAATTTCTCCGCTTCTATATAAATGATTCAAATAAGCCCGGGAAAAATTTTCACAAGTAGAACATTTGCAACTGGGATCAAGTGGCTGCTTGTCATCAGCGAACCTACGTGCTTTAATATTAACAGTAAAATTGCGCTCTCTATATTGAGCTCTAGTTGAATATACTTGAGCCTCAGGTGAAACATAAAGGGAACCATTACGGGCCCGTCTCGTAGGTGAGATGCAATCAAACAGATCTACACCCCGTTCTATGGCATTAAATAAATCGACAATTTCACCTATACCCAGCAAGTGTCTGACCTTTTCATCCGAAACAGCACCAGTTACCCATTCCACAATTTTATAAAGCTGTGATCGTGTACCATAAATTCCGCCAATGGCAATAGCTTCAAAATTTTTATCAGTAAACTTTGCCGATCTTATCCTTAAATCTTTATGCAACCCACCATGAACCACCCCATAAAGTCCAGGTGTAGCTACGTTTCCACCTGGAGGGTGGGATAGCTTGACACCTATTCTTTTGCGATACTCTTTTAAGCTTATCAGTCCCCAAATTTCTGTCAGTTCCAAAGATTTTTGTATCTGATCATAGCTCATCGTAGCAGACTCATGATCATCAAATGCCACCATTAGATCCGCGCCCAGCTGATGTTGAATTTTAATAGATTCTTCCGGGCCCAAAAAATGTTTGGAGCCATCAATATGGGATTGAAAAGTTACACCATCTTCTGTTACTTTAGCAAGTCTCACGCTACCTCTTTTACCAAAGTCCTCATTCTCTACTTCCTTTAACACTTTTCCCTCCCCACTCTCTAACCCTACCCCCAAAGAAAAAACCTGGAAACCCCCTGAGTCAGTCATTAAAGGTCTACTCCAACCCATAAATTTATGTAATCCGCCCAATTTTTGGATAGTTTTTTCTCCCGGTTGCAAACTTAGATGGTAAGTATTAGTCATTAAAACTTGAGCTCCAAGGCTCTCTAAGTCGACCGGGGAAACTCCCTTAATTGCTGCTAAAGTTGCTACCGGTAAAAAATTGGGAGTTTCCACTACCCCATGAGAAGTGGTTAACTTCCCTACTCTGGCTTTTCCTGATTGATGTAAAATCTTAAAATGCATCTTCAGAAGTTTAACAAACTTAAAGTATTTGAAGCAAAAGTTAGTCTAAGCTTAAAGAGCTGTGCGAGAGTTTTTCCAGTTCAATTCTGGCGCGGTCTTTAAAAAAACCTTTATCATAAAAATGGGTACTTAATTTTTCCACCAAAAAATCTCCGGCTAAAATCTCCGGCAAAATAACCAGATCAGCTCCTTTTTTATACAACTGTCCGGCCTCTACAATTGTCTCCGCTCTCATAATCACCGGTAAATCTAATTTGCGTTCTTTAAGCTGCGAGAGTAAAAACAAGTTATCATCCACGCTGGGAGAAGTAGAAATTAGTAGTTTGGCACTGGGTAAGTTTAAACTATCCAACATTTCCGGATCAGTCATGTCCCCATAAACTGCCCTGACTTTAGCTTTTTTTAGAGCTTCTACTTGGCGGGGATTAAAATCCAGCACTACCGTGGCAATTTTTTCCTTTTGTAAAAATTTAACCACTTCTCCACCGACACGATGCCCCCCGATTAACACTACATGGTCGCTCACTTCTCCATCTCGCTCCCCTTCCAGAGGAAAGTGGAAATTTTTTCTTTCAAAAAAAGTGATTACTCCTGATAACAATTTATAAATTATATTGGCATGCGCAATCTCTAGGGAAGAAATAATCATGGACAAAACTGCCGCCGCGGAAATAATGGTTAAAGATTGTGGTGAGACTAAATTAGCTTGCAATCCCACCAAGATAATAATCAGGGAAAACTCGGAAATTTGGGATAAATTTATCGCTACCTGGAACATGGTATGCTTTCTAAATCCAAAAGTCCCTAAAATTAACAAAAATATAATGGGCTTAAGCAACACCGCATAGAGGGTGAAAAATAAAATTAAGTGGGCGGAAGACGCCATGTAATTAAAATCTACCTGTGTTCCCAGATAGACAAAAAATAAGGTGAGGAAGAAATCGCGTAAGGGTTTCACTTTACTTTGAATTTGAAAATGATAAGGTGAGGTGGCCAAAGTAATACCGGCTAAAAAGGCCCCCACCACAATGGAGAAACCCAGCACTACAGAAAGGGAAACATAGATAAAACACCAGGATAGAGCGGTTAAAAACAGTAGTTCAGAAGAAAGCGATACTGCCTTAAAAATTTTGGGGATTAAGTAACGGTTAAATAGTAATGCTGTCAAAAACAACACAGCAGTTTTGGCTAAATAAGCAACTATAGGTAAGCTGTTAGTTAAACCTAAATTTAAAAAAGAGCTGGCACTGGAAAGCCAAAGCAAGACTAACACCGCTAATAAATCTTCCAGCAATAAAATCCCCACGGATAATTTGCCATATAGAGAAGACAGCTCTTTTTTTTCTAATAACAGTTTAACGACCACAATCGTTGAAGAAAAAGATAGCCCTAAACCCAAATAAATTGAATCCCATTCCCCTAGTCCTAAAAATCTGGCTAAACTTGCTCCAGCAATTGAGGTAATAATTACCTGCAGAATCCCGGCAATAAAGATGGGCCTCCCCAACTGCTTAATTTCTCTTAAATCCAGCTCCATCCCCACTAGAAAAAGCACAAAAGCTATGCCAATTTCCGGCAAAAATGATAGGGTTTGAAAAGTTTTAATATCCCAAAGGGAGATGCTGGAAAGTAAGAGCCCCCCAAAAAGATAAGCAATAATTAAAGGCAAATCAAACAGTCTGACGATATATCCCAGCAGTGAAGATAAACCCAGAATTATCGCCAGTTGTATAAAGATATTTTCCATTGTTTTGGACTAAGCTTTAAGCTCTAATAAGTTCAACACTTTTTTTAAGTCTTTCGGCAACTCAGTTTCTAATTTGATCCACTCCCTGTTAACCGGATGAGTAAACTCTAGCTTATGAGCATGCAAAAACATCCGGGGACACCATCTATTATCCAAACGGTTCATTTTGCGGCCTCCATATTTTTGGTCTGCCACGATTGGAAAACCAATATATTTTAAATGTACCCTAATTTGATGGGTCCGTCCAGTTAGGGGCCGGCAGGAGGTCAAAGTAAATTTACTGTAGTGAAGATTACTTAGTTTGCGCATTTGAATTTTGTTAAAATCAGAAAAAATCTCTGTCAATTGTTCACTATCCATTGTCAATTGTTTTAATGGTTCTACTTCAGTTTTAGCCTCCTTACCTTCCGCTAAAACGGTAAATTTTTCTCTATTTCCGGGATTGCGGGCAATACTACCTTCTACTATCCTAGTCTCATTCAAGCTGCCATGAACTAGGGCTAAATACTGTTTTTTGACTTGTCTACTTTTAAACTGATTTTGTAAGCTCGCCAAAATTTGAGCATTTTTGGCTACTAAAATCAGGCCGGAAGTATCTTTATCCAGGCGATGAACTAATCCTCCCCGCTCTAAATCTATACCAAAATCAGCCTGAAGTATCTGCGCTAAGGATTTGCTCTTGACAGTTTCGCCGGGAGTAGTCACCAATCCGGGAGGTTTATCAACAACCAGTAAAAACTCATCTTCAAAAACTACAGGGAGGCTCATCTAGCGGTGATTCAGATTATTCGCAGAGGAGTTCTGTTTACCATTGTTAGATGGCAAGCTCTGCTTACCATCACCAGATGGCAAGCTCTGCTTATGCTTAATTTTGGAACAAGCCATGCAGTAACGGGTAGTGGGAATTATTAACAAGCGTTGGTGTTCAATATTTTTACCACACTTTTCACAAACACCATATTTACCTTGTCTAATTTTACTTAAAGCTAACTTAATATTTCCTGCTGCATTTTTTAGTTCATTAGCTATAGCAATGGCCTTGGCATGCCCTTCAGCAATCCAGGATTCAGTTCCCGGCTCGCTACTTTCCGCCAAGGCGATATCTTTGGTGGGATCATCTTTTTCCACCTTTTCAATATTTTCCTCTACTTCGCGTTGTTGACGCTGCAGTAGATTTTTAATCCTAATTAAAGTTTTTCGGGGTAGGTTTAACATGAATTTTTCTTAAAAGTTTATTAATATCTTTTAACCTCCAACTCCATTCAATTCTTTGATTTTTAAAAAAAGAGCTAAGTTGATTATAACAAAATTCTAAAGCTTTGGATAGTAGATAAGCTCTAGTTTGAGAATTTATAATTAGCGCAGGTGTAGTTTTTCTAATCAATCTCCAATCGGACTTAAGTCGTCTTTTGCTTATTTTATAGGAGATTACTGCTCCTGCCAAAATTAAAACCAGTGCCAGAACCCATTCTATGGTATGAGTCTCCTTTAAAAAACCAGCCATTAACTTGACTACCCCCAGATAAATAAAGGCTGTAGAAACTATTTTTCCAGGGGGGTGGAAATGAATAGCTTTTTTCCAAATATCCCGCAGTACTAATATTAAAATCAAGGCTTCAATAGCTTGAATGGGTAATCTTTTCCCCACTACCCCTACTTGGGGCACCGCCAAAAATAGCTCAGATTCAACTCCGACATTACAACCGCCCAACAAACAACCTATTTGACCCAAAATCAAACCTCCCAGCAGTCCCACTACCAATACATCCGCTATTGCCCAAAAATCCAATCTAAAACGGCGGGCAAAAATTGACAGAGCCAACCAACCTCCCAATATTCCTCCCCAAAAAGAAAACCCCGGGTATTTGATCAGTAGTATTACTTTAGTTAAATCAGTTAAAAAAAACTCTAAATGTTCCAGAATAAATAAAAGTCTCGCTCCTAAAATTCCCCCAAAAAAAACTAATAAGACCAAATCAAGTACTTTTTCTTCATTAATATCCCAAGCCCGAGACAACCTCCAGGTTAAAAAGACCCCGTACAGAAACCCTAATGATAAAAAGAGGCCAAAAGAGGAAATAGATAAATTGCCCAAAGAAAAAAGCACCGGTAACATACTCTAAGTAGCCTACCAGAATTGCGAAACTCTTTCAAATTTGCCATCTTGATTTAGGGTAGCTATAATAATGTTTAGTCCAAAAAATTATGACTGCAACAGCACATGCTTTAATTGGAGGGGCAATTGCCTCCGGAGTATCTAACCAACCCTTGGGAATAGCGCTATCTTTTGCCAGCCATCCTTTAGCAGATTTAATTCCCCACTGGGATTTTGGTTGGGGTTGGAGAAAAAAATCCAAACTTAAATTATTTTTGGAATCAGCTTTTGATCTAGGCTTAGGCTTATTTTTATCTTATTTTATTTTTGGAATTAACACGGATTTTAAATATTTCTTAGCTTGTGTGTTTGTCTCGGAAGTCTGGGATATTATGGAAGCTCCTTATTGGCTATTTAATCTTAAGATCCCTCCTTTTTCCTGGATGTACAATATTCAACATAATTTACAGGGAAAAGCTGTTCTTCCCTGGGGAATAGTTACTCAAGTCAGCACCTTGGTGATATTAGTTTTGCTGTTGCAGGCCGTTCATCCTCTGCTTAATTCTTAACCCGCTCTACATACTCTCCGGTACGGGTGTCAATTTTTACTTTTTCTCCTACTTTTATAAACATGGGAACCTTAACTGATAAACCATTATCTAAGGTTGCCTCTTTGTAAACATTGGAAACGGTATTACCACGCTCTCCCGGGCCAGTTTCAGCAATGGTATAAACTAGGCTTAAGGGTAACTCCATACCCAAGGCCTCCCCCTCTCCTACAATTAGGATAACATCTAATCCGTCTTTTAAATATTTAGCTTGATCCCCTAAAATATTATCGCTTAAGGAAAATTGTTCAAAGGAACTAGGATCCATAAAGTTAAAGGAGTCCCCATCTTTATACAAAAACTGAGTCTTTTTCTTTTCTACCGCAGCATCCTCCACCCGAGCTCCGGTAATAAAAGATTTCTCCACCACGGCCCCACTCCTGACGTTTCTGACTTTTAGTTTAATATTGCCGGATCCCCGACCAGTTTTGATGTGCTCATAGGTTAAAACCAAAAAAATATTGGATCCTTCCTTAAAAAAGGTGCCATTTCTTAAATCATTTACATTTAATGCCATGGCAAGAATTTTATCATATTCTATGTTAAAATACAGGCTATGGAGCAAGATCAAATTGTCAAAGGAATTACTTCCTTACCAGAAATTCCACCTTATAAAATTCCGGAAGATCATGAGATCTTTGAAGGAGTTGAAAACGGTGCTACTTTTATGCTCACTAAAGCGTCTTTGGATACTGATAAAGGTCGTATTGTTTTTTGGTCTTTATCTGTCTCTGGAGACCAAAAAGGTAGAGAGGGATTAATCAGGGATTTTAGCCAAGTTTTAGGGGAACCTTCAACCAATAATCCTCATCCCATAAATCCTCATATCCAAATGTTATCTTGGTTAATAGAACCTAAAATATAATTTTCTTCTTTTAGTTTAAACTCCCAGACAAACTTGATATAATTCTTGTTGCTTGGCCAGGTGGCGGAATGGTATACGCGGTAGTCTCAAAAACTACTAGTCGCAAGGCTGTGAGGGTTCGACTCCCTCCCTGGCCACAAAAATTAAACCTTTAGGCACTTACGAAAAAATTTAAGCTGCGGCAGTGGATTTTTCGTCTTCTTCTTTAGGCGCTGGTGGACGGCCTCTTTGGCGTTCCATCCCATAAAATTTAGTCCGGTCTGCCCTAAACTTAAGCTGAATTTCCCCAGTAGCCCCATTCCGGTGTTTTTGAATATCCAAAGTCACATCTTCCGGCTTCTCCAGGTCATCCCGGTAAATAAACATGACTACATCGGCATCTTGTTCAATGGCCCCTGACTCTCTTAAGTCCGCCAACTGTGGTTTTCTGGTTCCCCTGGCCTCCACTGAACGGTTAAGCTGGGAAATGGCCAAGACCGGAACTTTTAGTTCCCGGGCAATATTTTTTAACTGTTGGGAAATTTCCGAAACAATCTGGACCCGATTATCCAAATTTCTCCCTTGAATTAGCTGCAAGTAATCCACAATCAACAACTTTAGGCCATTTTCAATTTGCAGCCGACGGGCTTTAGTCCGTATTTCAGAGATGGAAATTCCCGGAGTATCATCAATATAAAGCGGTGCTTCAGCCAACTCCCCCATGGCCAAAGACAAACGTTCATAATCCCGGTCATCTAACCGGCCGGTTTTTAGTTTCCAGGCATCAATATCCGCCTGGCCCACCAGCAAACGGTCAACCAACTCTTCCTGGCTCATTTCCAAGGAAAAAATGCCCACTGGCAACTTGGCAGTAACCGCTACATATTGGGCAATATTGAGGGCAAAAGAGGTTTTTCCCTGACCGGGACGGGAAGCTAAAATAATTAAATTAGAATCTTGCATCCCTGCCAAACGAGAGTCCAAATCGCGGAAACCGGTGGGAACCCCCCGCAATTTACCGGAGTTTTTTTGCAGTTCATCCAAACGGTCAAAGCTCTCCGCCAGGGCATCTTTAATAGGCCGAAAATCCCGCTTGACATTATCCTGGGACAAGGAAAAAATGCCTGCCTCAGCTGCTTCCAGAAGCTCCTCTACTGGCCCACCTTCTGCAAATGATTGTTCAATTAATCTGGTGGCCTGAGAAATTAAACTGCGCCTGATTGAGTGCTCCTTAATAATTTTGGCGTATTGTTCAATATGAGCACTGGTCGGCACCATATTGATTAAAGTTGACAAATAGCTGCTGCCTCCGGCTTTGTCAAAAGTGTTATTTTTTTTCAGCTGCTCGGTAACGGTAATTAAATCAATTGGCTGGCGAAGATCAAACAACTGCTTGATGGCAGCAAAAATGGAACCATGTTGTTCACTGCGATAAAAATCGGCAGGAGTAAGTATCTCTGCTACCTTGATAATGGCATCTTTATCAATTAAGAGCGCTCCCAGAAGGGATTGCTCTGCTTCTATATTTTGTGGAGGGATCTTCGTTATTGATTGGGCCATGGAAAACTCTTAACTTTTACTTAGTACCACCACCTGGGGCTCATCAGGTAGTTTATCTTTGGTAATAGTCAGTTTTGGTTGTGGGATTACATTTTCTGCTCCCATTTCTTTCAAGAAATTCTCTACCCCCTCCAACTCAAACTTTAAACCTTCTACTTTGTAATGCATGGGGATAATAATTTTGGGCTCCAGTTGGGAGACAATATTAGAGGCGATTTTCCCAGAAATAGTATAAACTCCCCCCACCGGAATCAACAAAATATCTGCCGTTTCGATTTGGGCAACTTGAGCCTCCGAAAGTATACTTTGACCCAAATCCCCTAAATGGACAATATTAACATCATCAATAATCAGTTGATAAATAGTGTTTAATCCCCTCTGGGCCCCATTTTCATTGTCATGGAAAGAGCTAATCCCGGTAATAATGGCTCCTTTTACCTCATATTCTCCGGGACCGTCGAAAACTAAAGGGTTACCTAAAACTGCAGCAGAATTATTGTGGTCATGATGGGAGTGAGTTACTAAAACTGCATCAGCGGATAAATCTTTGGGCAATTTTAAACCAATTTCTGGATCAAACGGATCAATCACTATGGTGGCAGTTTTGCCTTTAATTTTAAAAAGAGCTTGTCCTCCCCAGTAGATATCCATGGCAAAAGCGATCTTAGCAAAATTTTCTATTAGTGACAATCCCTCAATCTCAAGGTAAGCAAAGCTTGCCCATTCACCATGTTCAGGGTAAGCAAAGCTTGCCCATTCACCATGTTCAGGGTAAGCAAAGCTTGCCCATTCACCATGTTCAGGGTAAAATGTTTTTATGCTCGATCGCCCGCTTTCCCCCAAAATTTTTGTCATTTCCCAGATATTGATACTCCTTTTAGGCTTAGTTTTTGTGGGTGGGTTGTATTATGTTTTAAATGTTCAATATCAATCCAGTACCACCCCTTTTTTATCCGGCCCTGTGACTTCTGCTCCCAAATCTTTGAGTTTAGAGGTAACTGATCCTAGTGATAATAGATTGGTCTTTAAAACTAACTTACTAGTAAGCGGCAAAACTTTACCCCACCTCAAAGTATTAATTAGTACTAGTGAGCAAGATCAAGTAGTGACCAGTTCCGCAAGCGGCAGTTTTTCCGCTTCTTTAACTTTAAATGAAGGGCCTAATAAAATTTCCGTAACGGTTTTTTCGGACAGTGGTGAAGAAAAAACAATCATTAAAAATGTTTTTTATTTGAAGGAACAAATATGAGAATTAGGGAAAAGGGTCTAGTATTATGTATTGTGGGGTTATTGCTTTTTGTATTACCCTTAATACTTAATTCTTATCCCATATCCCATGTTTATGCTGCTGAAAACAGTACTTCTGCAAATTTAAAAGAGAAACTCTCTGCCTTGCAAAAAGAGATTGCTTCTAAGGCAGCCCAGTTGAAACAGGAAGTTAATAAAAATTTACAAAATAAAGCTTACGTGGGTATGGTTACACTTAAATCGGAAGCTTCTTTAACTTTAGCGACTGACAGTGGGGCAAAAATTGTTAGCATTAACCAAGATAGCGAGTTTAGCAGTAATAACAAAAAAATTAGCAAATACTCCCTCAAAATCTTACAGGCAGAGGATTTTATAGCAGCTTTAGGGGATGTGGATGAAAATGGAGTTTTAACTGCCAAAAAAGTAATCCTCTGGCCTACCCCCTCTCCAGAGGTTAAAACTCATCTGTGGGGCCAGGTTATCTCTATCGCTGATGAGTTAGTCACTCTGACCACCAAAGAGGGGAAAAATGTGACTATTGCAGTAAGTTCAACTGATTTAGAAAAAGATGGCCAAGCAGTAAGTTTATCGCAGCTTTCAAAAAATAATTTTGTGATTGTCACCGGAGTGATGGGAAAAAATGAAATTCTGACAGCTGATTTTGTCTATATCTATTCCCAACCAGCTTTCTTAAAACCTAAAAAGATTGCCACTCCCTCAGCAGAATCTGCCACTAAATCAGCAAAACCAACTACCCCATCGACAAAGAAAAAATCTCCCTAACTTCTTTTTCCGCTTCTTCCAAGTCTTTTACTGTATCCACTGCTTTCCAATAACCTTCACTTTTAAAAGCAATAAACCTCTCCTTGGGTAATTTAGGGAAAGTTTGATCTTCGTGATCGCCAATATTAGGCAAAAGTGGCTCAATCTCCCGGGAGAAAATGTAAACTCCGGCATTTAGCCAATGGGGCAAAATGGGCTTTTCTTGAAAAGTCTCAATCTCATCTTGATCATTTACTTCTACTATTCCGTAGGGGCTTTTCAGTTTCACCAAAAGCACTGTGGCGATGGCATTTCTTTCTTGGTGTTTTTTCACCATCGCTTCAATATTAAATTTCCACAGGTTATCGCCATTAGCCACGATTACCTGTTCCCAGTCAGCCGGCAAAAACTTCATGGCCTGTTTAATACCCCCGCCACGCCCCAGCGGAGTCTCCTCCACTGAAAAAGAAATGTGGTCAAATCCATACCCATTACCAGTTAAATATTCAATCAAAACTTCTTTTTTATAACTACAGGCAATGACTAAATTTTTAACCCTTGCCTTCTTTAGCTGATCCAGTTGGTAAGCCATGATGGGTTTACCCCCTACCTCTACCAAGGGTTTGGGCTTACGATCGGTATGAGGACGCAGTCTTTTCCCTTCTCCTCCAGCTAAAATAATTGCATGGGTTAGCGCCATAGTCTCTACTATCTTACCTCTTTGTTAAACATGGCTGCTGCTTTTTGAGCAAAATAATAGTTTTGCAAAATTCCATAGATATCCAGCATACCACCTTCTACAGCAGAGTAATCATCGCAAGCTAATATAAAAGCCGGTCTCATTCTTTCTAATTCTCTAACCATCTCTAATTCTTTTCCCAAAAAATCAGGCCTAGTTAACTCTCTTTTGGGAGCAATCGTGTACAAATAATCTGAAACAGATATTGATCTAATACCATTATCCGCGCGTTCTACAGTACCTTCTGCTTTAGCATAGGTTAAAGCATGGCCAACATCCAATCTTGGGATTGTTAAACCTTCATTGGCAGCAGTAATAGTTAAAGCATGAAAATATCTTCCTGCTCCCTGCAAATAGGCATCAGCTGATAAAATTTGTGAATCAGAAATAATTCCCATAATCATTGCCACTCTATTTAAATACCAAAACAAATGAGGATTAAAACGTAACATTTGATACAAAACCCGCTCTTCTACTTCTCTATCAGCCAGGGAGGAAGCAGTCAGTACAGCTTTCTCATTAGCAGGAGGCAAAACTATGCTACTAGTATGAGGTTCCGAATCTAGCATTTTCGTTTTTTCTAAAAAACCCGCCAGGGCGGGACGGATTATCTTAAGGATTATTTAATTTATGATAATGAGCTATGGGATAGCAGTCAAGCAGCAATTTATGATAAGATTATTAATATGAATATAGCACCACTGACACCAAAGGGGTTTAGGGATATTAAACCTAACATTGCTCAAAAAAGGCGGGCGGCAATTAATCAAATTGTCAGCATCTTGGAAAATTATGGCTTTGAACCTATTGAAACCCCCACTGTTGAATTTGCGCAAACTCTACAAGGCAAATACGGCGAGGAGGAAAGATTAATTTATCAATTTGAAGACCGAGGCGGCAGAAAACTGGCCTTACGCTACGATCTAACCGTTCCCTTGGCTAGATATGTGGCCACTTATAACCCAACTCTACCTTTTAGAAGATACCAAATTGGCCAAGTTTTCCGGGGAGAAAACCCCCAAAAAGGCCGCTTTAGAGAATTTACCCAATTTGATTTTGACACAGTGGGATCTGCTGATCCACAAGAAGATGCCTTAATTTTGGCTGTAGCCATTAATTCCCTAAAACAATTAGGGTTTCAAAAGACGGTGATGCTAATTAATGACCGAGCCAATTTTGCTGATTTATCTATTGAGGTAGTCAGAGCCATAGATAAATTATATAAAATTGGGGAAGAAGGAGTCATCCAGGAATTAGTGGCTGGAGGGTTGGCACAGACCCAAGCCCAAGAGGTTGTGGAAAAAGTTAAATCTCAAAAACCCACTCCTAATTTAGAGCAAATTTTTAAGCTTTTACAAGAAAAATATAATTTGGCAGAAAATGTGGATTTTAAATTTGACCCCACCTTGGCCCGGGGGCTAGACTATTACACCGGAGTTATTTTTGAAGCTAAACCAGATGGCGATCCCACTTCTTTAACTATTGGTTCCGGTGGTAGGTATGATAACCTAATTGGAACTTTCTCCAAAAAAAGTATTCCTGCAGTCGGTTTTTCTTTTGGACTTGATCGCCTTCTGGAAGTTCTAAAATTTTCACCTTGAAAATTTCAAGCTCTGCTTATATCCTTAAGTTATGTCCTCTGCTATTTTTAAATCACCTCTGCCCTACTTAGCCCTTCTCTTGTCCCACCTAATCTGGGGAGGAAACTTTGTAGTAGCTAAAATTACCCTGCAGGAATTTCCTCCTTCCTCACTGGCTTTTTTGCGTTTTGGCCTGGCTGCTCTGTTTTTAATCCCCTTTTTCTTAACTGAAACAAAAAAAACCAGGATTCATCGCCGGGATTTGGCTCCCCTGGTGGGGATTGGAGTATTGATGATTACCTTAAACATTAGTTTCTTTTTTGCCGGTATTACCAAAACTACTGCCATTAATGCCTCCACCTTAACCTTAGTCATCCCCATGTTGTCAGTCCTGCTAAGTTGGATTCTTTTAAAAGAAAAAGTTTATTTAATTAACCTTTTGGGGATTGCCTTAGGTTTAAGTGGCGCGTTAATTATTATTGGCTTGCCGGAAATTATCTTTGGGCAACTAGATTCAGAAATTTTAATGGGTAATGTATTAATTTTACTGGCTGCTACTTCTTGGGTGGTGGGGTCGATTTTGTCCCGCAGAATGTTAAAAGTTTACTCATCGCTGTCTGTGACAGCTTTTGCTTTTTTTATTGGAGCAGCCACTTTTTTATTACCGGCAGTTAGTGAATATTTAAAAAATCCTCTCTGGCCTTCTCAAGTCACCATTTTGGGAATTGTTGGTCTAATTTATATGACCATGCTTTCTTCCATTTCTGGTTACTTTTTATTTGAATGGGGTCTGGCCAAAACTTCTGTAGACAGGGCTAATCTTTTTCAATATGTTGAGCCCGCAATAGCAGCCATATTGGCTATTTTAATTTTGGGAGAAACGGTTAATAAATATTTTATGACTGGAGCAGTATTAATTGCAGCCGGACTGTATTTGGGTACTTTGGGCAAAGAGGTTTACCATCATCATAAGCTGCACAGAGTTTAGTTTTGGACAATTTTGACATAACTTAAGTTGCTAATTTAGTTAAACAGCAAAATTGCCCAATCGAGTATATTCTTTTATTGGGTATTAAGCTTTAAAAAAGCAACTATATTTGATATAATTCTTAAGGTATGAAAACTAACATTCATCCAGACTGGTACCCAGAGGCAAAGGTAACTTGTGCCTGTGGTAATACTTTTACTACCGGTTCCACAATACCGGAAATTCGCGCGGATATTTGTTCCAACTGCCACCCTCTTTTTACCGGCCAAGCTAAATTAGTTGATACCTTGGGGCAAGTGGAAAGATTTCAAAAACGCACTGAAGTTTCCCGTCAAAAACAGACTCAAAGACAAGAAATTATCTCCCGCCGGACTGCCAAGGTTGAAAGACGTAAAACTGAGCGTCCTACATTAAAAGATCTGCTCATGCAAGCCAGAAAACAATCTGCTTCCTAGATGGATTACATTCAACAACAATTAGCAGAAATTGATAACAGAATTTCAGAGCTTCGGGCTTTAATACTGGAAGATCCGCAAATGACAGAACTGGCTCAGGTAGAAATAGCGGAGCTGGAAAAACAAAGAAAAGAGCTGGAGGAATCTGCTGCCACTCCAATGGCCCACCTTCCAGGTGAAGACACTGAAACCAACTTACACCTGGAAGATGTCAACCAAAATGTGGCCATTTTGGAAATCCGTTCCGCTGCTGGCGGTGATGAGGCAGGAATATTTGCCGGAGATTTACTACGGATGTATACCCGTTTTGCCCAAACTAAAAATTGGCAGGTGGAAGAGTTAGACCGCAGTGAGGGAAAACTTGGCCAAATCAAAGAAGTTATTTTAAAAGTAACCGGCAAAGATGCTTTTCGCGATTTAAAATTTGAATCTGGGGTCCACCGGGTGCAACGAGTTCCAGTCACAGAATCAGGCGGCAGAATCCACACCTCCACTGCCACTGTAGCTGTTTTACTCCAAGTAACAGAAGCCCAGGTGACCATTAACCCTTCTGAGATTGAATTTGAAGCCTTCAGATCTGGTGGAGCAGGAGGACAAAATGTTAATAAAGTTTCAACAGCTGTGAGGTTAAAACACATTCCCACCGGTATTGTAGTCACCTGTCAAACAGAAAGGTCACAACTGCAGAACAGAGAAAATGCCATGGCACTCCTTCGAGCTAAACTTTGGGAGATGGAACAGGAGAAAAAAATTGGCAGTATTACACAGCAGCGGTCTTCTCAAATTGGCTCAGGTGAACGCAGTGAAAAAATCAGGACTTATAACTTCCCCCAAAACAGGGTAACAGACCACAGGGTTGGTAAGTCTTGGCATAATCTCGAGAATATACTTGAAGGTAATCTCCAACCTGTAATTTCTGCATTAACTTAGTAATTTAAAATTTCAAATTTAAAATTTTAAATGAAAATTAAAAATTTAAAATTAAAAATTGATCAGAATAAGCCTATTCAATATCAAAAAGGTTATGTCGAGTTCTACAAACTTAAGTTTAAGCTCACCCCAGACATTTTAATCCCCCGGCCGGAAACTGAATTATTGGTAGATGAGGTGATTGCGTACGCGAAGCAGAACAATCATCCTGAGGAGCGAAACAGCGACGAAGGATTTCCTACATTAACTATCCTAGATTTAGGAACTGGAGCTGGTAATATTGCCATTAGTTTAGCCTGTAACCTGAAAAGTTGCAACGTAAATATTCTAGCCACTGATATTTCCCCAAAAGCTTTAAAAGTAGCCAAGCAAAATGCCAAACTTCACGGAGTTTTAGATAAAATAACTTTTATCCAAAGCGACTTGCTTTCTTCTATTGGGAAACAAAAAATGCGATCGTTTAAAATGTTTCCACTTGATATTATCGTGACTAATCTGCCCTATATTCCCTCAGCCAGAATTCCCTATCTGGATTCCTCTGTTAAAGATTTTGAACCACATGTAGCGCTCGACGGCGGTAAAGATGGTTTTGAGTTGTATCGAAAATTATTTTTCCAAATAAACCAGCAATCTAGTCGGCAACTCCCGGAGTTGCAGCCCAAATTTATCATCTGTGAGATTGATTATACTCACGGGGAATTGGCAATGAGTGAGGCTCAAAAATATTTTCCTGAGTATCAAGTAGCTGTCAAAACCGACCTGGCTCACAAACAGCGGATTTTGAAAATCACTGGGCCGGTAAATCAGACAAAGTAGCCGTAACTTTAATTTCCCTACCATCCCGGTATACAGTTAATTCTAATTTGGCTCCAATATTGGAACCGGCCACAATCTCTGCCAGTTTACTTTCATTATCAATTGCTTGGTTATTAATTTTGGTAATAATATCCCCGGATTTTACTCCCGCTTTTTCAGCAGGACCTCCAAGTACTACATCTTGGACATAAACTCCCTGGGGAACATCATTTAATAAAGCTACATCCCTACTAATAAATTTATACTGTACTCCCAAGAAGGGCCGGGAAACAGAACCTTTTTGTAAAAATTCTTCCATAATTGGCTTAACTGTATTCATGGGAATGGCAAAACCAATATTTTGGGCCCCTTCGGTGGTGGCCACATTTACCCCAATCACCTGGCCTTTAGAATTTAACAGCGGCCCTCCAGAATTACCGGGATTAATCGCTGCATCAGTTTGAATTAAATTATCCAAACTCTCCGTTGCCCCAGAAAATGGATCACCAGCCACTACCTTGCGCCCTAAACCGGAAACTACCCCAGTGGTAACACTGTTGGTAAACCTACCCAAGGCATTGCCAATGGCAATAACAGTTTGACCCACTTTTAGTTTGGAAGAATCCCCCAGTTCAACCGCTTTCAAACCCTGGGCATTAATTTGGACAAAAGCCAAATCTAAAATCGGGTCGCGGTATACTCTGGTCACCTCATATTTTTGCCCATCTTTAGTAATCACAGTATAGGGGCCAGCTCCGGACACCACATGTTTGTTAGTGACAATGATAGCTTTGTCGGAAATAACAAAACCGGTGCCGATGGTATTATCCTGACTGCGGGAGGGAGCAAAAGGGTTAAAAGGATTAATCACTTTGGTAGAAATTCCAATTGCCACTACCGAAGAAGAAGCTTTTTCCACAGCTGAAATTACTGCATCTTCTTCTTGTACCAGCGTCCTGGTTTCAGTGTTCACCACTGCCGGAATTTTAAAACCGCCAAAAGGCAGTAGTCCTCTGATTTGAGCTTGGTATAAACCTACCGCTGCTAAAATCCCCAAAGTCACGGCAATAAAAATATTGGCTAAATCAAGATTTGGTTTTTTAATCGCAGCTTTATCCATTTCTTTATCCATTTAAAATTGGTCCAAAACTTCCAAAGCTTTTTTCAATTGTGGATCATCAGTGGGATTTTTAGCTCGCGCATCTGGATCAATTTTTACTTCCACGTCTGGTTTTAAACCTCCTAAGTCATTAACCCAACGGCCATCAGGGGTGAGCCACCTGGCAATGGTAATATGAATTCCCGTACCCTTTGGCAAATCCTCTGCCTCCTGGATAGTCCCTTTACCAAAAGATTGTTCACCAATTAGTTTGGCACGGCCGTGGTCTTGCAGGGCCCCAGCGACAATCTCAGAAGCAGAGGCTGAACCTTTGTTAATTAAAACTACCATTGGTGTTTGGGGAATTTTAGCTGATCGGTTAACTGCAGCAGGCACTTTAGCGCCGTTATTGCTTTCTTGGATCACTACTACCCCCTCTTTTAAAAATTCTGAGGTAATATAAACAGCCCCGTCCAACAGTCCTCCCGGATTGTTTCTCACATCCAGTACTATTCCGACCACATTGTTACTTAAAATATCACTCACTGCCAAATCCCACTCCGTATTAGTCCTCTCTCCAAAACGGGATAGTTTAATGACGGCAATTTTTTTCTTTTCCGGACTGTCAACATATTTAACCTCCACACTTTTAACTATAATAGTATCTCTGGTAATTTTAATATCTCTGGTATCGTTTTCTCCGCTACGGAAAATAGTTAGGGCAACTGCAGTACCTCTCTGGCCCCGGATCAACTTGACTGCATCTGGTACACTCAAGGCGGTAGCTTCTTTACCATCAATTTTAACGATTAAATCACCCGCTAAAATACCTGCCTTCTCAGCCGGAGTACCGGATAAAGGCGCAATCACCACCAATTGTTTATCTTTATTAAACCCCAACTCAATCCCCACTCCCTCAAAAGCCCCTCCCAACTCTTCTTTGGAATTTTTTTGTTGGGTGGGGGGCAAAAAAACAGTATAGGGATCACCCACTCCAGATACCATTCCCTGGATGGCTCCATAAAACATTTTTTGAGGATCTAAGGCAATTTTATCAAAATATTGTTGGTTCAAAAGAGTCCAGGTATCCCAAAACAGTTTAAAATCTACAGTTACTTCTTGGGGAGGAGTTTGATTAACAAATTTAACTGTGGGCGGGATGGTCCGCAAATTAATTTGAGAAGCTTGGCCTAAACTAAACCCTACAACAAAAATTAATACAGCAACCAGAAAAACAGTCAGCAATTGGAATTTTTTGCCGAAAATTTGCATCTGCATAAAGTTAATATTACACCTTTTACTTTAGATACGCCAAGGGGGATTTCCTACAATGCCCGAAAATTATATTTTTACCACAAATGGTAACAGTGCTAAATGTCGAGCTCGTTTAATTTCTCGAGACACTCCTCTTTGGTGTTTGCTGCAAACTCCACTCCGGAGTTTGGGTACAATTCTCCCCCGATCAGATAGATACCTTTTTAAGGCCACACTATCTGTATAAGTAGGAACTTTTTTTTCCTTACAAAAAAGGCAAACTTTTTTTGTTCTGCTGACAATTTCTCTAGCCATAAAAAGAATTATATACTAGGTTGTGTTTCTATTCAATATTTAAATGATAGAGGTGGAAATGGCTAAGATAATTAGAATGGTAAGTCGTCTAAATCTTTATCTGAGACATCTTCTTTGGGAGGAACTGGCTCTGCTTTTTTAGATGGCGGAGCTTTGACAGGCTCTTTTTCTTCTGCTGCTGCTTCTTCCTGACTAGCTGCAGTAGCTGCTGGAGCTGGCGCAGAAACTTCTTCTGCAGGAGAGATATCTTCCACAGGCTCTGCAGCCACCACCATCCCTTCAGTTTTTGGTGACAAAACTATCATATCTTCTACCACAATTTCAGTGATATTTTTCGCAACCCCATCAGCACCTTCCCAGCTGCGATTTTGCAGTCTGCCGGAAACAAATACCCGGTTTCCTTTTTTTAAAAGTTGATTACAAAGCTCAGCCAATTTATTCCAAGCTACCAAGCGGTGAAAATCTACCTCTTCTTTTCTTTCTCCATCCACTAAATAAGAACGGTTGGTGGCGATACCAAAAGTTGCTACAGCTGCACCATTGGGGGTATATCGAAGCTCGGGGTCCCTGGTTAAATTACCTATTAATTCTACTCTATTCCAAGATCTACTAGCCATTTATTTCTTAAGCTCTCACCAATAAGTATCTGAGGATATCTTCTTCTACTTTTAAACTTTTGTCAAGATCCACAGCCTCTTTGGGCTCTGTCTCAAATTCAAAATGAATAAAGTACCCTTTAGACTGTTTTTTAATGGGATAGGCTAAACTTCTTTCTCCCCATAAATCCTCTTTAACTACCTTGGACATTTTTTTCTTCACATCAGCCAGAAGCGTTTGACGCGCTTGATCTTCTAAATCCGATTTTAAAACCAAAGTTAATAAATATGAATTCATAAACTAAAGCATTTTACAAAAAAACACTTCTAAATGCAATCTGCCTTTGACACTATAGGATTATAGTGTTATAATATATTTTTATGGAAAAAGATTCTCCTCGACCGAGTAATCCTAATTTAAATGAAGGCCCCCTGCAACCACCTACTTCTATTATCAACTTGCTTAAAGAAGAAGGCTTATATCGACAAATTGCTTTACCGATGATCCAAGAGGGCTTAAAATCGGAACACCAGGCAAAGTTTGAACAAGAACTAGACAGGTTAAGACAGCTTAATCTTGGTTTTGAAGATGCACAACTGCGTATGTATGCTGCCATGAATGTGGGAAGAAAAGCACTTCAATCACTCCTACCACCTGCTAAATCTGATAGACAGCTGCCTAATAAGACTGTGCAGGCAGTTACTAGGGAAGCAGCCAGATTAAGAGATCAGGAAGGGTTAAATACTGGACAGATTGCACTTAGATTAGGTAGAAGCCCAAAAACAATCAGAAAGTATCTTCGCCTGCTGGAAGAATGAGACAAAATAATATTTACTTGACAACTATAGGCTTCTATGATAAAATTTTATTATGTTAAAATTAGATCAAGAACCAATAAGTCTGGAGGACCATTTAGTTAGGGTACACGGTCCACGCGTCAAACCACTGTTGATGGAATTCAGGGTAGAGGTTCATATTTTAAACGGGTTAGCAGGTTACCCCTTAACTGCCAAAGAAGCTTTGATACAAATAATGACTTGGGAGAAAAATCCTAATTTGCGTCAACTAGGACAATTTTTTGATTTGGGAAGATATAATCCTGTACGCTATTTTAGAGATGTTTTAACTGAAACGCCTGGATTAGAAGAACTGAGAGTGGATTTTGAAAAGACACTGGTGCAAGCAGCTAAAGCTGAACCTCAAAATAGAATTTTACAACGGGCCAAAATGGCTTGGGTTGTGGACTAAAAGCTTAACTGCCTACTAGGAATTCCACCACATCACCATCCCTCATAATATAATCTTTACCCTCAATTTTCATCCAGCCTTTCTGTTTTGCAGCTACATGGGATCCTGCTTCAATTAATTTTTCATACTCCACCACTTCTGCCCTGATAAAATTTTTCTCAAAATCGCTGTGGATGACCCCGGCAGCTTGGGCAGCTTTGGTACCCTCTTTAATAGTCCAAGCTCTAACTTCCTTTTTGCCTGCTGTTAAAAAAGAAATTAAATCCAGTAAAGCGTATGCTTTCTTAATTAACCTCTCCAACCCAGTCTCCTCAATTCCCAGCTCTTTTAAATAATCTTTTCTTTCTTGCTCAGACAAATCAGCCAATTCTTCCTCTAATTTGGCACATATAAACAAACTGTTTTCTTGGACATTTATTACACGGCCGTGATATGTTTGTCCATATTCTTCCTCATCTACATTGTAAACATATAATACTGGCTTAATAGAAAGAAGGGGCAAAGTTTTAAACCAATTCGTTAATTGTTCATCATCAATCGTAAATCGTGCAATACTTTTTCCAGCATTTAAGTCATCAGCAATTTGTTTCAGGATCTGTAATTTTTGTGTTTCCAAACTGTCCTTTGAAACCTTTGCTTCTTTTTCTTGAGCTACAATTAACTTATCAAGCGTTTGCAGATCTGCCAGAATCAGTTCTGTTTCAATGGTAGCTTTATCTGATTCCGGATTTTCTGATCCAGCACGCACTATATTTTCATCTGTAAAATCTCTCAGTACATGGATGAGAGCATCTACTTCTCTAATATGAGACAGAAATTGATTTCCCAAGCCTTCCCCTACCGAGGCTCCCTTAACCAGTCCGGCAATATCTACAAACTGAACGACTGCCGGTACTACCGGCGGTCGTGAAGTCCTGAGCGTATTTGTGGTGAGCGTAGTCGAACCGGTCGAAGGATCCACTTTTTCGCCAGTTTCTTCCAAAGCTACCAGCTCTGCCAGTTTAGTCAATCTCTCATCTGGCACTGCCACTACTCCCACATTTGGTTCCACTGTGGCAAAAGGATAATTGGCAGACAAAGCAACTCTTTTTTTTAAAAGAGCATTAAACAGCGTGCTTTTCCCTACGTTTGGTAACCCAACTATTCCTACTCGTAAACTCATACCCCATATTTTAGCAGATCTTTAGAAAATTGATGTCTTCTCTTTCTTCTAATAAAACTCCTTAGATCCATCCATGGAATCATTCCCTTGTTATATGTCATAGGATCAGGATTTTTTTTGATTCTCTTATCTAATGCTAATCGGATTTCCCTTGCTAAAGCTTCTATTATCTGGAAAGTTTCTAAAACTTTTATCTTGTGAACTCCATTTTGATAAACGTATTCGTTAGAATTTACTATTAGACCTCCTAAAATAATTAAGCTTCCTACTTGAAGAGGTCTTTTTTGTTTACTCTTTCGGTTATACAACTGATCTCTATGGATACTTTCATCACGCAGATCTTTTAAGCTCGTTCCATCAAAATACCTTCGAAAACTACTCATTGCTTTCCATATTCCAGGCTCATTGTTACAAAAAAATCTCAAGTTCATTAAACCTTCTGTTGCTTCATAAATACATCTAACTGCAACAAAAAACATTTGTAAATCCCAATTATCCATGTTTCTTTTCCATCGACGCTTTTGAGTTAACGAATTATTTACAGATTCTTCAAAATATGCTAACCATAACACTAGCTCTTTCTCGTCTTCATTCGATAAATCTTTATAATATGTAACTTTTGTTGCGGTCATACTGGAAAACTGGAAATTTTGTGGTTCATACCTTAATCTCCATGAAATCTGGCTAAATTATACTCTTTTTAAAGGTGGCGGAAAACTCTTAAACTAGCTTCGGAAAGTGCTCTTTTATAGGGATTGCATGAATTTGTGGGAATATGTCGGAAAACTCAACTTTTATCAACTTATTAGCCTCAACCGACTCCGAAAACTTGGATTTTAGGCATTAACCCCCCTCTATTTAGCTTCGCCATTAAATGTATCTCTACTCTGATAAACCTTTATCACGTAGGCATCGGATATAATAGTCTTCTATGTATTCTGTTTGTAATTGAGATTTTTTTAGGGGTTCTAAAACCATGGTAAACTCAAGCTGCCACCAGTCGACTCCAGCCTTCCGTGCTTCTCCTTGGCATGAGGATATGATATACGCTGGTCTAATTCCAAACCAAAGAAACAATAAGGCGATTAAAACTATCACCAAAACAAACCATTTATCCTTAAATATTATTTCTTTTAAGTCCATTTTTATCTATTCTATTAGATCACTCACTTTTTTATTGAGTCTAAATCTTTCTCAATAACTTTCAGCATTGCTTCAAAATTCTTTTCATCATCAGGAATTAGTATCCCATCACCAGAAGCAAGACTTCTTGATTGCATCTCCCATCCAAGCTCCTGAAGAAAATTGTAATTATTATCTTTTTCAGAGTTTAACTTCGTGAGAGTTGCTTTCAAAGCATCTTTACATACTTGTAAAGAGCCAAGATAATAAATATCAGTGCTATCTACAGAAACATTATCATAATCCAAAGACGCATAGGTAATACATAGGGCGTCCCTAAGGGTTTTATCGTCAAAACCAGCTGTTCTAAGCTGATTATAAACTTTTAGTCCATTTAGTAGAATTTTACTAAGTTTGGCATTACTTTTTCGGGTGGGCTCAGGAAGATAATTTTTCCCAAAATTTCCAGCATCATTGTATACATACCTTCCTTCTAGTTCATTACTAGCTGCATATATTATTCCTTCTCGTTGGGCAATAATTGATTTTGTGGGTTTAACAGTCCCATCTATATCAACTAGTAATCCCATATCCGTATTCAGACTACTGGCATACATTTTAAATCCCTGTATTGTAAACATAGAGGAGAAAAGTGATTTATAGCCTTCCCTGTCTAGCAAATCTACATCGAGCATACTAGTTCCCAATAATCCATGTGCTGTAACCCAATCTCCTTTTTGGATGGCATTAGCCTTTATTGCTAACATAATAAGGTTTTTTCCAGCTGTATGATTGTATTGCTCTGGTGCAACTAAACCCCATTTCGTCAAATCCTCAAACTTTTCTACTTTATCTAATGAATTAAAACTTAATACCTTATCTCCAAAACTAGTACTTTCTTGGGCTAATTGACTAGTCTTGCCAATATCACCTATTTTACTTGGGTTTTTATCAAAATAAACAAAGCCTAAAATTCCAATCAGAATAACAATAATTCCTGCTGCAATCTTGTTTTCTTTAATCCATTTAGCCATATTAATTTTGTGGATACTTTTTAAAACATGCGCCTTTTAATTCTGTAAGCCTTTTGTCTTGTATTTCAACTAGATCTAGTGGTTGGAGACAGTCTTCCTTCAATCCTTTTGCTTTGCATAAATCCTTCCACGAATTATTCATCCTTATATCAGCTTCATTTAAACACGTTTCTAATAAAATTGCATTGGATTTCTTTGCTTCTTGCTCTTTCCTCTGGATTTCAGCTTGATTAGTTCGTTCGTTTTCCTTAGAAATAAAATTTAGCATTCCATAGCCAAAAATTGCAGCTCCAATTATTATTGCTACCCAGATATGCGTTCTATTTATAGGGTTCTTCTCTGACTTTAATCCCATATATTCAGATAATACTCTTTTAGTTAAATGCTGACAAGGAGTCTGTCGAGAATGATACTAGCAGTCTCTAATATGTGGGTATGGGCAAACCAAATACTCATAAACAAATAATGGAAAAGTTTGGCGATAGAATGCAGAAGGTAAGACAATCCAAAAACATTACCCAGGAAGAACTAGCTGGCATGTTAGCTATGCACAGAACCTACATAGGCTTGATCGAGCGTGGTGAACGAAACCCAACCATCAGAACTTTATACAAAATCGCAAAAGCCCTTAAAGTTCCTGCTTCCGACTTACTACCCTTTTAATTACGTTTTCACTGAAAAATTATCAACATAAACATTAGCTACTTCATTAAAGATACCTACAGCTCCCTTTTTGTATCTATCATCTGTTGCTGAGAATATAAATCCATTTTCATCATACAACTGGAAATTATCCCCCGAAATTACTACCCTCATTTTGTGCCAACTATCCGGGCTAATGTTACGACTAGATTGACCAATGGAGTTAAATCCGTTACCATCATTCCTAAAAAAACCATCGTGGTTTCCTGATCCAGCCCTAGAATCAAATCTTGCCATATAGTACTTTCCTGCTTTTATATCTCCTCTAAAAATTAGATCTATTAAACTTCCTTGCTCTAAATATACATCCAGCTCAATGATCCCATTAGTAAAAATTAGCTCCTTCAACTCAACTACTGTGTGCTTCCCAGCATCATTTTCCACTATTGGTAAAAGTATCGACGGTGCCGGTTGACCAAAACCTTTTTCGGCCTTAGGTTTACCAGAAATTGTTTCCCAAGAATCAAGATTTTCAAAAGAATCTGAAAATATCGGATTTTTTATACTCTTACTCCTAGTCACCTCTGAATAAAGTGACCAGCCAACTAAAGCTACAAAAACTGATAAAACAAAACCATATGGCTGCCTTATTAAAAAGGGAAAAATTAATCCAGCTAATATTAGATAAATAAGCTTAGCTTGTGGGGTAAAGAAAATAGATAAAAACCATAATATTTTTTTAACAAGCTGATCTAATTTTGGTAATTTCTTAGCCAGCTTCAGTATTAATTTACTCCAAAGGATTTTTATCCATTTCCAAAGAATTTTTAAAACTGTAATTGTTACTGCCCATAAGGCAATAGGAACCCAATTATTAGCAATAATATTTTTATCTAGTTGGAATCCAAAAATATCCATTTCAATCTTAAATCTGACACTTAATTTTTACTCTCTTTTGTAAGAAACTGCAAGTTTATACAGTTTTCATTAATGGAGGTTTTGAGTGAATTATTCTCCCAAAGCTATCCCTTTCAAAAATTAATCTACCTTTTCTTAGTTTTGGCAGTCTGAATTTAAGCACAAAAGGTATGTAGTTAGCCTCAAATTGTTTATTTGTGTCCCAACTATTCCACATTTTAAAGACGACATAGGCAGATTATATCAGGAAGTCTGAGGTCTTTATTGAATAGCAAAAAATGCTCTTTGCAACCATTCAGACAAAGCTGGGTGGATATAAACAGAATTCGTGATTGCATCAACTGTGCCGTTTGCCTTCATAGCCACTATGGCTTCATGGATTAAAATGGAAGCATTAGGCCCAATAATATGAACGCCTAAAATATTATCCTCCTCCGAAACTAATACTTTCGCCAAACCATTTTCCTGCAAAGCCCCGCCCATCGCAGTATCTTTAAGTTCTGCTTTACCAACTTTATAGGTAGTACCTTCCTTTTTAAGTTCTTGTTCTGTTTTCCCAACACCTCCGACTTGGGGAGATGAAAAAACTGCATGGCCTATGGCAAAAGGGTCAAATGGTACTTTTTTATCAGTAAAAGCGTTCCTGATTGCAAAACCAACTTGGTCATTAGCAGCGTGTCTGAAAGGTAAGATACCAATTATGTCTCCAAAAGCGAAGACTCCTTCAACATTAGTTTCCAAATATTCGTTAACTTTGATAAATCCTTTATCATCCATTTCAACTCCTGTTGCTTTAATGTTTAATATGTCTGTATTGGGCATCCTACCGGTTGCCACTAGCAGTTGATCAGCTTCTAATTTTCCACCATCACCTTTAAGTTTTAAGATAAATTTATTGTCCTGATATGAGACAGCCTCAGCTTCAGTCTTAAATAAAATTTTATATTTTTTAGAAAATTCTTTGGTAAACCAATCTGCTATCTCTTCATCTTCATCAGCAAGCATCTTATCTCCTCTGACTAAAATGGTAATTTTTGTTCCCAATGCTCCATAAAAATGAGCCAGTTCTGCTGCTATATAACCACCACCTATAATTACCAGATGTTCTGGAAGCTTTCCTAATCTCAAGGCTTTTGTACTGTCAAGGTAAGGTGTATTCTCAAGCCCCGGAATCGGGGGAGTTGATGGACGGGTACCTCCCACAATAAAAACTTTGTCTGCTTCTATTTGCTCAACTTGTCCTGAGCCTGCCGAAGGATCTCCAACCTGCATCTGTTTAGGACTAATGAATTTGGCTTTGACTTTATAGAGAGTAGGATTACCTGATTCTCTGATAGCCTTCTCAATATCGGAGGAGTCTGTATCCACAACTTTAGAAACCCTTCTAACTATTGCGGCAAAATCAATCTTTTCAATTTTGCTTTTAACCCCAAATCTTTCACTGCTTTGAATAGTTTCCACCACATCCGCAGAGTGGATTAACATTTTAGAAGGAATACAACCTCTGTTTAAACAAGTCCCGCCCAGCGGACCTTCTTCGACTATGGCCACAGACAGACCGCGCTCGGCAGCATTTGATGCTACCTCAAGACCGGCTCCACTGCCAACAACTAAAACATCAAACTTTTTCATATTAGACTATTAAATTCTAACACGTTGCACAGCTATGCCCTTGCATCTCATCAGCTGTTTTTGCTTTAAGCCCACATTTTGAACAGGCTATTGAATGTTCCTGTGGCTTCTGCGCCTTACCATGCATTTTTTGAGAATGTGAATCCAGTTCTTGTTTGGTTTGATTGTCTGCCATTTCACTCACCTCCTTCCAAAAGTTTAATAATTTCTTCTTTAGTAGGGGCTCTATCCGGGTAAGACATGACTTGTTCTGACAGAGGATTTATTAATGTAGGAGTATAAATAAAGTTAACATCGTATCCCTGACTCTTGTTGTATTTATTGATTACATCTAAATATTCTTGCCAAACTTTCTCACCTTCCGAAGTTTCTATGTTAAATCTCTCAATCTCATAACCCATCCTTTCAAGCTCATCAAGAATAGGCTTTGTTGCCTCACAATGCTCACAATCATTTTTCCAAAGTTCAATGAGTTTAGTTTTCATATAATATAATTCTGTTGTTTAGACAACACTTCTTAGTTTCCCTTCTGAATTCTATTTAAGGCGACAATATACGCTGCTTCTCTTAAACTAACTCCATATTTATTAGAAGTATCAAACACTTCACCTGTAGCTTTTTCTATTTTTACCTTTAACTTCTTAAACACTTCTTCTTTGCCCCAATGCTCATTGTTTAGGTTTTGATACCACTCAAAGTAGCTTACTGTTACACCGCCAGAGTTTGCTAAAATATCCGGGATCATTAAAACATCCTTTTTTCGTAGTATTTCATCCGCTTCTTGAGTGGTGGGGCCATTGGCCATTTCCAAAACAATTTTTGCTTTAATTTTAGCTGCATTATCTTTGGTGATGACATTTTCTAAGGCAGCGGGAACTATGATATCTACCGGAAGCTGTAAAACCTCTTCAGAAGATATATTCTTCCCCCCAAGCTTATCTATATTTTTTAGATCGCAGACTGAACCGATGCAATAACAACCTGCTAAAGTACCCTTTTCCAATTTACATTTTTCAACTTCCTCAACACTTTCAATACCTTGGGGAATATAAATACCGCCTTTTGAATCGGATAAAGCCACCACCTTAAAGCCCGTCTTTTGCAAAAATTTAGCCACATATAAACCAACATTACCAAAACCCTGAATTGCCACAGTCATTCCTTTAGGTTTCATGTTAAGTTTTTGAAAAGCGGTAAGTAATGTATAGACACCACCTAACCCTGTGGCTTCGGTTCTACCTTCAGAGCCGCCTTTTTCAATAGGCTTGCCGGTCACAACAGCTAATTGTTTTTTACCTGTAATTTTACTGTACTCATCTACAATCCAAGCCATAATTTTAGGATTAGTGTTTACATCAGGAGCAGGCACGTCTTTTTGGGGACCGATTATATCTGCAATTTTTCCGGTAAACTGGCGGGTGAGTTTCTCCAGTTCCAATTCTTCAAGAGTCTTGGGATCAACTGTAATACCTCCTTTGCCACCGCCAAACGGCACGTCTACCACGGCATTTTTCATAGTCATCCAAAACGCCAAAGCTTTCACCTCATCCATATCTACATCCTGATGGTATCTTAGTCCGCCTTTATAGGGACCTCTGATATTGTTATGTTGAACTCTATAGCCTTGAAAAAGTTTAACTTCACCATTATCAAGTTTCATGGGCAAAGATACCTCAATAACCCTGTCCGGATTTGTAAGTTTTGCCAGCATTAAAGGATCAAGCTTAATATATCTTGCTGCTTTCTGTAATTGTTTTTGTGCTCTTTCCCAAGGATTATTATTTACCATAGTTTTCTATTCATAAATTTCTGTGTCCGGGTGAAATGCTGCCCAGGCAAACCAGAATAATCTAATTGGTATAATTTCTTCGTTTGTTTGTAAATTTACTGCTTTAATCTCACCGGATTCTTTCTGCTCCAGTCTTATAGGAATATCTCCAATACTATCTTCAATAATCCTTTTTTCTCTCAACTTATCTTCAGGATATGCTTTAGACTTACCATCAACTTCTATTCCATAAATAACTGTTTTGATCTGTAAACTTTTATCTAAACCTTTAACACCAAACAGCAGCTGATCATCCTGTTCGTATGTACCATACGGATATTGATCATAATTTCTACTATGACCTGTATCCTTTGACAGGACTTGGCTATCAGGATGTTCTTTTTTCCATTCCCCCCAGGAGGCAGTAACAATTGGTAATTGTTTAAGTTTCTCATTCCTTCTTGCAGCCGGCCCGACAATGCCTTCTCCTGTTATTTGCTGCCATAAATTACCTTCGTATCTGTCGTACATCACTAAATCAGAATTATGTAACTTTCCGGATACGCCAAACTCGGTGGTTACTCCATCTATTTTTCTTTCAAATGCCAAAGCACTACCACAAAGCGGGCAGAAAGTGACCGCTATGGAATCACCTGCAATTTCATCATTGACGATTTCATGCCAGTTTAAGATCCTTTGAGGATAGGCTTTTTGAGTACCCTTGTAGTTAATTGCAAACACCATATCTTCATCTCCTAACCAGCTAGCATCGTTTACAGATTCAAATTTAGGATTATCAATCGAGGGAATACAATCCTGTCCAAAACAGCCTTGCAGCAGATCTTCTTTTTTAACTTTTGCTCCTGTAAAATCATTTTGTAGAGATACTTTTCTTACAACAGTTTCACCAGGATTTGCTTGACCTGAGCTTTGTCGAAGGTCTTTTTGCACTTGCTGCCCACCTCCTTTTAACTCTCTAAGTTGTGTGTCAACTTTAACGCTACTTTCAAAAGTAGTTGCAATTTGAGTCCAAGACTGTGGTAAATTAGCCAATGTCCATCCTTGTACTACTCTATCCAGACCTGTCCAAATAAAAAGGGCTGTTGTTAAGATGATGATTCCAAATACTTGTCTGATCTTTTGGTTTTCAATTTTAAAAAAAGTTAATTTCTGGGAAGCTGCACTTCCACCCCTTGCAATAAAGTACAGCGGAACTCCTGCTCCGATGGCATAAGCTAACACTACTGCTACCATTGTTAAAGAAAATGAACTGACTGCAGCCAGGGTAGCCATAGCTGCTACAACCGGGCCAATACAGGGTGTCCACACAATCCCTAAACTTGTGCCTGTTAAAAACCCTCCCCAGAATCCACCTGTTTGGTTTTGTATTGGCTGAAAATGCCAATACCTTTCAACCCAAATCTGAACTTTTTCCCAAATAACAGGAAGCACAAGACTTATCCCAAATATTACCAAAAGTACTACTGCTAAGATTCTGACAGTATGAGCAGGGATTCCTAAAACTCTAACTATTGTTGCCAAAAGCAAAGAGGCAATGGTAAAACTTATAACAAGTCCTAAGATAACCCCCTTTATTCTTTTGGTATTTCCATCAATACCGCTTGCTAATACTACCGGAAGTATGGGTAATACACAGGGAGAAAAAACTGTTAATATTCCTGATATAAAAGCTATCGGTATAAGCAGAAACATAATTTTATTGCGAAGCAAGAAGCTTGCTTCAGTTAAGGTTTTGAATTAAAGCATCAAGGTTGCCGCCAATCCACCTTTTCTTCTCCTTGCCATTTTCATCCAGAACAATCAATGTATGTTGAGAAGTCACCCCAAATTTAGTATTCATCGTCCCATCGTGGTCATAGTCTACTTTAAGTATTGTTACATCAGGCGGCAAAGAATCACCTCTCTCTTGTATTTCTTTTTCTAAAGCTTGGCAGGTCTGACACCAAACAGTGGCAGCAAAAAATAAAACCGGTCTTCCGTTTCTTTTAGCAGATATTAAATTCTGCTCGGAATAATCTATATAATTTAGCCTGTCCATCAAAACTGGAGAATTAGTGTTTGAGACTGTATTTTGCGGTTTGTTAAATCCATCTCTGAAGAAGAGAAAACCTATTGCAATTACAACTAAAGATGAAACAATGAAAATATTAAATGGTTTCATAATTTTGTCAAAAATTTCAAGCTCTGCTTAATACGAAGTATCAAGCTCTGCTTATGATTACTTAAACCCTTCAAGAAAGCTCAACAATTTACGTTTTCTTTTACCTAACTTAAGTGAGTAGCAAATTAATTGCCCACAGCGGTAACTTTCTATCATTCCTAAATTTTTTAAATCAGCTAATGCATGAGAAACAGCAGATTGAGAAAGCCCCAAAACTTGAGTTATATCTGTAACAGGTATTGCTTTCACTTTTGTAAGAAGTAAATATATTTTAAGTTTAGTGGGATCAGAAAGATTACGGATGATTTTTAGAAGATCTGCTCCCTCACTAGATAATTTTAACCTCTTTTGTAGAGATAAAATCTTGGAGTCCGTTGTATAATGAAGGTGTCCTTTATGTGATTGTATATATGAACGATTAAGCATATATTATAGTTTATCATAACCTGATGTGCTGTCAAGATCTAAATAGTCTGCAGGTTAATAACAAACTCATGAGGAATTATAACAAGAAATTCGTTAACCTAGTTTGAGCCCAACTCCAATTTGGCCAGCATCTCCTTCAAAATAGCTTCCAGCCCAGTTTTTTGCGGACCATCCGCAAAGGTCATTACACCATACACCTGACCATCAATTGTAGTGTAATAATAAGTAAAACAACCCAAACCGCAGGTATAAACTTTCTTAAAATTCCTTCCGTTTAACTGAACATCGTTTACATCAGGCGGCTTTTCTCCCGGTAAACCTTTGTGTTTTTCGGCAATCCAACCGGACAAATCTAAATCAGTCTTTTGAGGAATCATTACCGTAAAGCGCGCCCCATCATAAAATTCTGCCCGCTCCTTTTGGGTCGGACCCAAAAACTCAACTGTTATCAAATCACCATCTTCAAAAATTAATGTAGTGGTATTCATTGACCAGGATAATGGGTAAGGAAAAACAATTTTATATTTGGTATTAACATACCTGCCCCACTTAAGCTGGGTGGCATAATCATCAAATTTACCCACATCAGGCAACTTAGGTTGTTCCCGCGAACCAGATATCCTTATTCCTACCAGTATCAGAACAATTACCGCCACTCCCAAAAGAGCCAACTTACCCTTTTTGCCCATATTTAAATGCTATCACAAAATATGCTACCATACCATTAATGGCCAGGCTCAAACACTCCTTGGTTGTCCTGCTTACCTTCATTGTCTTTACCGGCTCAAGCTTAGCCGCCGAAAACACTCCTAATGAGACCTCCAAACAGTTTTACAAGCGCCACCTCCAGGAGGCAGAAACCCTGAAACAGGAGGCAGAACGTGAGGTGCGCTACTCTGATGTTGCCCAAAAATACCGTGAATTGGTCGACAAAGCAGTTGGGTGGGAAGAAGAGGGTCTTAAGCGCTACGGCGACAGCCCGGATCTGCCCAGACTTGCCGGCGATGCCTACTTTAAATCTACAGCCCTAGCCAAATATGCCGAGTATCTGGGGTTAGACTTTCGCTCGCGGATAGAGGCAACCAGTGACCCTTACAAAAAATTTTCCCTGCTGCAGGAGTGGACGGATAAATCCTTTGATTACGTTGGTGAAATTTGGAATGACACCTGGGATGAGCGCGCAGTCAGTCATAACGATGTGATGAACGAAGTAAGCCAGGCTTTCGGCACTGAACTGTATGGCATCGGCGATTTATTCGGCGAATCCCCCGGTGTGCTAAACAAATTATTCAAGATTTTCGGTGATCTCACTATTGACGGTGAGAACTTTGACATCACTATCGAGAGGCGTCCCGGGGTGGCCCATCAAATCTTTGATACCCTTGATGAGCAGATGAGGCAGGAAACCAATCCCACCAGGCGTTTTGAGCTACTCCGCGACCGGATTATAAAAACAGACTGGGTGCTTAAAACTGCCCATAACCATATTGCCTTTGATGAGCAGTACATTCCGGGACTGGGCGGAAATGGTTTGGGTGAGTCTGAAATTCTTAAAGAACAATCAACCAGCCTAGTCCGGGACCTTAAGGAACTTATAGATAAAGAGTCAGATCCGCCAACCAAAAGGCAACTGGCGGAAAAATTAATTGAGGTTGTTAAGTGGCTCAAAGAAAAATGGAAGAGTGCCGGCTTTAACGACTATCAGCCAGATATGAGCGACTGGCCCTCCTCGATTGAAGATATTTTGGGTGAGAATACTGTACCTATCGGGCCAAGGTTGCCTAGCGGCAGGACAACTACGCCACAAGAACCGGCGAAAGTCACCAGTACGTGTGATTTCGACGGATTCATCGCTTGCCGGGATACATTTAATTTGCAGGGATGTATTGATGCCTGCCCCTTTGTTTCAGTTGATTGTCCTTCAGGTTCTGCACCCAGCACCGAGTGTAAGCAAACCGATCAGAAATGTTCAGATACCTGCTGGGACCGGGGAACAACCCATGGTTCCCAATGTGCAATTCAAAATAACTGCACCATGCAGGAGATAGAAAACCGTTTACGTGCTCAATAATAATTCTTTATATAAGCATAGCTTGCGACTTCGTCTTAGTAGACACCTAGGGATTTTGTAGTGCTCCCGGGCAGTTTTTTTCTACCCATTTTTGTTCTTCCGCAGATACCGGAAGAGTCTTTCCATTCCAATAGACAGCTGTCTGTTTATCTTTCTCTGTCATTAAACTGTCAGGGCAAGTGTTTGGAGGCAACACTTTTGGTGAAACTCCCTGCTGTCCTGTATTTTTGTGCAGACCACGATATGAGTTATTCAGAACATAAATCTGATAAGCAAAAAAACCAGAGACTAAAAGGTTTATCACCAGTACAACCAAGATGGCATTCCTAATACCAACTCCTCCCCATTTTTTATCCACCCATCTGAAAATAAAATATGGGACTAAGGTAAGAAGAACCCAGAAAGTAAATGTAAAAATTATGGCATTAATCAGTGTCGGGCGCTGATCAAGCGGAGTTAGGGTCTGTTGCTCCAATATCCAAAGAACTGCTCCCCCAAACCAGGCTAAAGGCCAGGTAAATATTCTAAAAAGAATCCAAATTACTGTACCTATTATCAAATATGCCACAGGGCGATGAAGTGAATCAGTTAGACCAAGATCCAATATGTGAAGTTTAACAGGACCATCACCACCAATTCCCGGTCCGAACAAGTAAGTAGGTAGCGCAGGAAGCTGTTCCCCTAAAAGAAAAAAGGCCAGCACAAAAAAGATAATAAAACTAAAAGGTAACTTGTAGTTATTTTTCCAATTAAAAGGCACCAATTAACTGTAACATATGTGTTAAACTGAATATATGCTGCCCAAGGTAATTATTGGTGTTGTTTTGGTAGTTTTAGGTATCATGATTTTTGGCTTTCTTACAAGGGGTGGCTTTGGACCACCACCTCCTGGTTTCCCCCTGGTTAGCCAGTCTCAACAACCTCCTTGCCCGGAACCCCTCATTCTCCAAACCCCTGTTGATTTAAACCAGGTTACTTCCATCCTTTACCCGGGCCAGGAGCGCGGTGGGGATTTTAAACCGCACGGAGGTTTTAGATTTGATAATTCAAAAAATGATGAGATAGAAGTCAGGGCGGCCATGGATAGTGAGCTGCAGGATGCCAGCAGATACATTGAGATGGGTGAGGTACAGTATATGTTTGATTTTGTTGCCCCCTGCGGTATTCGCTACCGTTTTGACCATTTGCTAACTCTGGCGCCAAAATTTACAGCAATGGCAGAAAAGTTACCAAAAGCAAAAGTAGATGATTCCAGAACCACCCATATAGAACCAGTCAGTGTCAAACAAGGGGAAGTTATAGCCACAGCTGTGGGATTTAAAAATAACACCAATGTTTTTGTGGATTTTGGAGTGTATGATGCGAGGGGTAAAATTTTCTCAAACCCAAGGGATAATGCTGTTTGCTGGTTTGACCTGCTGCCACCACAAGACAGCGCCAAAGTAAAATCTCTGCCTCCGGCAGATTCCAAATCCGGCTCCACAAGCACCCTCTGCAAACCCTAAATCAACCTTATTAAGAGTTTAACAGAACTATAGCTAAATTAAGGATTGAAGCAAAACTGACCCAAAGAAGATATGGAATTAGTAAATTCCCAGCCAGTTTATTGATTTTGTAGAAACTTTTGATGGTTAAGAAAATTGCTATCCATAAAAAGACAATATCTACAAAAGCCAAAATTGGATTTCTCATCCCAAAAAATATGACAGACCAAGCTATATTTAAAAAAAGTTGCATAGCAAAAATTCTTACTGCTTTTTCTCTTTCCCCTTTACCCTTTCCGCTTAACGCTAAATAGAGTGAAACTCCCATTAAAATATAAAGCACTGTCCAGACAGGCCCAAAAATCCAGTTGGGTGGAGAAAAACTGGGTTTATTTAAAGTAGCATACCAGGTAGGAATTGAGGAAACTGTAAAAAAAGATCCTATTATCCCAGCCCCCAAACAAAGACCAATGGATAAAATAAGTTTGAGAATATCCTTAGGCATTAACTCCACTATAACATTTTTTTAAAATTTATAATTTGAGCAAACTAGCTTCCCACTTAGAATGTGGGAATGCGTTTTCGGTATTTAGGTATGAAGGTAAAATGATAGATTAGTTCTGTAACTGAATGTGCTTGTTTAACTAACCCCATACTCAAACTATTCTACCACCTGTTTTGTGCCTTCCTCTTTCACCACACGCCCTAAAAGAGGGCGGGGGGTCTCAGAGGTTTTTCATACTAGTTAGAAAGCAAATTGGGGTCTTCCATTAACAATGGGATATTTTGGAATTGCACCTTCTCTGGGACCCCAAGCATTGAAATCTTCCTGATTAATATGATCTGCCATTTTTCTTAAATCTTCAAAAGAATAACCTGGAAATTCTCTACCTGGCAAATCACAACCCATAACTCTATTCATATATTCTACTAACCTTCTAAGGCTAACTGAAGGATGATCATGATTATATGGTAAATATACAGCCCCAAAATCAGCTGCTCTCATAGAGCTCTTTGAAAAATGACCATCTGGATCTGTCCTTCCTTCTTTATAAAAATCAAAAGATCTACCCAGAATTATTTTATAAGTAAACGCATCAGAAGCATTCAGTTTTCTTCTCCAATCACTAATAGTTTGACCCATAGATAGAAACCAGGGTCTTTTAGCAATTTTTTCAGATGCTACGACAAAAACTGCCAGAGGTCGATCTTTCGTTTCGTTAAGGAAAGTAAAAAAATCTCTATTCGCCTGCTGAAAGTCTGGATTATCATCTTCCATCATTTCCGCTGTAGGAAACTCAAATGAAGGATAAAGCCCAAATCGCCTAGACCGCGTTAGTTCCCGGTGAAACCCGGCTAAATCATTTCTCTGATCTAACTCATGATCATCTCTATCATCTAATTCTCTTAATCCTAACCAAATGGGCACAACCCCAATAGTTTCTTTCAAAACTGGTCTTTCTTTTTGTAAAGAGGTCCCAATATTCATTGGAGCCAAGTCTTGTCTATTTATTAAACTCAGATCACCATTAAAGGGTTCTACCATTGGAGAGATTATACTAAAACTAAGTAAAAAAGCAAAAAATATTTAGAAAATTTTATGTTATAATCTTTTTTATGAAAATGAACCCTGTTGTCCATTTTGAAATGCCTGCTAAAGATAGACAAAGAGCATCTGATTTTTACTCAAAAGTTTTTGGTTGGAAAATATATTTCATTTAAGGACACTGAATCCAACATCGTCGGCATGTTATTACACACACTTACACACACCGGGTGTGTGCTAGGTAGACACCTAGGGATTTTGTACTATAGATCACTTTTGATGTGCGTACGGAGAATTGTTAGGCAAATTTTAGGACATTCAATATTAAATTACTAGTTATGGATTACATTAATACACTTATGCTACGGTCGTGGTATAAATGAAATAGGAAACATTCCAACCCCAGGGGTTAAATAGCTTCAAACCCAAGGATTTCAGCAAATTTCAGGACTTTCTTTGTGGTGAGTCTGATCGAACCATGGGAAATATTGTCTAGATTTCATCTAATTTCTGTGTTATCATATTTTTATGGATAAGAAAAAGTTTTCTCCAGCTAAATATCAAAAGCAAAACCCTCAAAAAGCGAGTTTAATCAAAAAGGCTGTTGAGCAGGGTATAAAACAATATGCCTTAACTTTCAAAAAACTTGCCTCTACATGAGATGGTTGGAACCACAAGATTTTGAATTCCTTTGCTTTGATCTTGCTAGAGAACTAATGACTTTTCAGGAACCCATACCTAATTACTCAACCAGAGACAATGGCTTATTGGAATCTTCTTTAGGTGCACCAAAACAAACTTTTGGAGGAAAATTCCTCTATCCAACTCTTGAAAAACAGGCAGCAATACTTTTTTATTCATTGATTAAAAATCATCCATTTAAAAACGGTAACAAAAGAATAGCTGTTATGGCTTTGCTTGCTTTTTTAAGTTTAAATGGAAAGTGGATAAATATTGATCCATTAGCCCTTTACACTCTTGCTTTTGCAGTTTCTGAATCTGATCCAAAAGATAAAAATAAAATTCTAAAAATCATTGAAAAAAGAGTTATGGAAAATTTAGTTAATTTTCCCACAAAATAGCAAATTTTATACTTCGACTGGTTCGACTAAGCTCACCATAAATACGCTCAGTACAATAGGGACTTTTGGGAGAAAATTACCAGATTTAAATTAATTTATGCTTCCACCTCGAAGGTGTCAAGCTAAACTATGGACAAAAGTAGCAATTTTTTATCTCTTAGTCAAGAAGGATTTAGGCAGATGCATGAAACGGACTATAGGAGGGGTAAGAGGTAAAAATACCTGGATTGCCTGCGTCATCATCTTTAATCTAGCCTGATCACCTTTAGTATATTTAAGACCATAAGCCTCTCTTAACGATTTTGGCAGGGAATAAGCAGCCACGGTATTTACTAAACCCACAAATGGTTTAAGTATTGGCTTCACTGGCGGGTTAATAATATCAGCCGCTAATTTTTTAGCCTGAGGAGTTACCGTGATCACCCCACTTTCCAACATATTTTTTAGATACTCATTAAAATCATCCAAAGTGGGAGGGATCATCTGTTGTGGAATCCCCATCAGGGAGGCTAATTTTTGGCTGTCTTTATAAAAAAGCTTTTTCTCTTTTGAGCTGAGGGGCTTAACAAAATACTCATAGGTCCACAGCCCTGTATCCATTAAAGTAGCATGGACCCACAGTTTTAAATCAGGGTCATTAGCACTATAACTGCTCCCTTTGGGAAAGGGGCCTGCTGAAAAAGGAAGTTTACCTTTAACTTGTTGGTGGATATGATTTAATTTAGCCAGCGCAGCATCAGCTTGGGATTTTTCTCCAAAAATAATAGCGACCATAGTATCTACGGTTCGATGAAGCCTTTTTAGCGGATCAGATTGAAAATGGCTATAACCCGCAACTCCGGAGGCCACCAAAGGATGGGCCAGTTGCATAAGAAGTGCCCTGGTGGCCCCTAAGAGTTGCAGACGTTCCCGCCAAACTTTGCGAAATATGCTCTCCGGCGCAAAATAACCTGTCGAAATTGTCTTCATTTAGTAGAGCCTATCCTAAAAAATAGTTGTGAAATTACTAAACCTGTGGCAAAACCCCCCACATGGGCAGCGTAGGCTATACCTCCCTGGCCGACAGGGAAAATCGATAAAGCCAAAACCTGGATCATAAACCAATAAAATAGCAATACGGCGGCAGGGATTTCCACTATGGTGACAAAAAAGAAAACGAAGATCAGAGTTTTGATTTTATGGCGGGGGAAAAAAGTAAAATATGATCCCAACACTCCGGCTACCGCCCCTGAGGCTCCCAACATGGGGATATTAGAAAAAGGATCTATTAAATGCTGAACTAATCCTCCCACTGCCCCACTACCCAAATAAAGCACTGGGAAAAATATCCTCCATCTTGCTTCCACATTCCTGCCAAAAACCCACAGAAACAGCATATTGGAAATTATATGTAAGAAACCTCCATGCAGAAATTGGCTGGAGATAAAAGGAATGAGTGTTCTCAAATTATCAAAATTAACTTGAGAGGAAATTAAAGCATACCGGGCAATTACCATATCGGGGTTGGAGGCAGTCAGCTCTAGGTAAAAAACATAAACATTAAGCAAAATTATCATCGGCACCCAAATTGAAAATTTACTTAAAAGCTTTGTATCGGACAATGGAATCATATAAATTTTTTAGCTTTTTTGAGCTTATCTACTACTTCCTCATCTGAAACTTGTTTAAATTCTTTGTACCAAGGCCCTACTGCCCTAAATTCAAAAGGCTTAAAGATGCAAATAACACTGTCAATTTGGGTCGACAGTTTAGCTGTACTGTCTTTTGCACAAACCGGCGTGGCAAAAATAATTTTTCGAGGATTTAATTTTTTTACTGCCAGAGTGGCAGCTTTGGCAGTTACTCCGGTAGCCAAACCGTCATCAACTAAAATGGCAGTTTTGCCAGTGAAATTTGGCAAAGGTTTTCCTTGCCTGTAAAAGTCTATCCTTCTTTTTAGCTCTCTTTCCTCCCGTTCAACAACATCTTTAATTTCGTCCTCCGATAGACCAAGCAAGGCAATTGTATCCTCATCCAAAACTTTCACACCTTCTTCTGAAATTGCCCCAATACCTAACTCAGCGTTGCTGGGAGCACCAATTTTACGGGCCACTACCACCTCTAGTGGAGCATGTAAAATTTTTGCTACCTCAAAACCGACTGGTACTCCCCCTCTGGGCAGAGCCAGAATAATGGGATTCTTATTTCGATAAGGTTTCAGCTTAACGGCCAGTCTTTTACCAGCCTCAGATCTATCGGTAAAAATCATCTATCTGAAGACTAATTCAAGTCTCTTGCATAACATTTTAGCCTATCCTATTGAGGTTAATATTTAATTAGTACTGGCAAATAAACTTGTAAGAGATAAACTTAAGCCTTAATTTTTATTGTAGTGGCTAGGGCAGCATATTCAAATATTTGGTGTAACCAGGCGTCGTGGAAATGTGACCCTTTTTTCCATAAATGATATAGTTTCCAAAACTGCCTGATATAAACCGCTCTTCTTTCTCTGGCAAATGCTGGGACGATAAGATTATCTTTAATAAACCAGTCAGCGACCAGGGCTGGCTCAAACCCTAGGGCATCTATAAATTCCAGATCTCCCAGGGTGGGGTAAGCAGCTTCTTCCAATAATAACTGTTCAACTGCTTGCGGTAAAGACCGCGTCCATAATACTAATCTTGGTTTTAGTTGTTCAAAATTTTTAGCTCTTTTCCCCAAGACAAATCTCACATCCTCCAATTCCAAATCTTCCAATTTAACAGAGACAGCCAAACTATTTTCTTGGACATTTATTACACGGCCGTACAATGTTTGTCGAGGAAAGTTATCTGCTGCTATCTCTTCTTCCATCTCTGCCGGAGGTTCAATAATCATCAAAGTGGGAACTGTGGAAAAAACAAATCTTCTGGCATCTTTTAAAGATTTCAGGACTCTATTTAAATTTCTGCTATCTTTAGACCCATCCTGCAAAACTGATAAATTAGACATCACTTCGTCAACTATGGTAATAGTCCGTCTTAGCTGGCAGGCAAGGGGTGAGGTCTCCTGTTCCAAAAATCCCATTTTTACAGCGGGTATTACTACTATCTTAAACCTTGGCTATCCTGGATTCAAGTATGGCTAATCCTCTTATTCCTATGGCTTCTTCTACATTAACTGTGGGGTTTCTATGCCAGTTATAACCTATCTCACTTGCCCAACTAAAGAGTACCGCTATTTGGAGTCGTTTCGGAAATAAAAATGTCTTTGTTAAATATCTTCTATTAAAAGAATGCCCTGGTTTAAACTTTTCCCCTGGAGTGGTTAAACAGATATAGGCTATGTTTATAGCCGATCCCCTATCCAAAGTCTTTGCTGTAAAAGGTATACCTACTGCTTCAAATGCCTTTCTTAAACCTCTACCCCTAACGGCTCCCTCTATTTGTTCTCTGGATACTGTTGGAACTTGCGGATCAAACAATTCTGCCACTCTTAACTTAAGTAATTGGGCAAAAGTAGTCGGCTTAACAACTTCTGCTACTGTTGCCTCATTAACTGGAGCAACTACTGGAGCTGTTTCCTGGTTTGAGCCATTGGGAAAAATTGTACCACCACTGCCTTCTAGTATGACTCTGCTTGAGCGCCCCAACTCTTCTACCATTCTTAAACCAGCCACTACCTCATCAGTTGAACCATGTTTTTCTAAAGCCTCGCTTACCAACCCGCTTAATTCGTGGGCCTGCTTAATTAAAGTTAGAGAGCTTTTTTGCATTTCCTCCCGCAATATATCTTTTTCTGGCATGTTATTGACTGTTGTGAGAGCAATTATATTTCCGGCAAATCCCTTTTGTCAAATTATAGGATAAAGTTTTAGTTATAACGTAAAACCTCATTGGCTTTTTCGGTCAAATCACCAATTGATAAATGCCAATCTGCCACAAATTCTCCCACTACTTTATTTTTTAATTTGGGCGGCAGAGACTTTTTTAAAGAAGAAAGCAGTTCTTGATGGCTACCTAAAATCACACCATTAATTCCTTTGATACGTCTTTTGACCAAGTAATTTAAAGCTTCATCCCCAACATGCTTTAAATGTTTGTGCAGATGTTCAATAATATGGCGGCCAATTTTAGCTACCCGAAATCCTTCTGCTTTGATCCTTTGTGGGACATCCTTATCTTCAACCCATTCTCCCTGATCTTCAAAAGTCCCCATAAAAATGGTAAAAAATCTGCCGTGTTGCCGATCAGCTACAATGACTAAATATCTTTTAAGGCTTCCCTGATCATTCATTTTGATCTTTATCCATCGCAGTCAGGAAACTACTCAACTACTAGCTTACCTACCATTCCCAGGGAACGATGATTTCCCACTGAACAAAAATATTCAAAAGTCCCTGCTTTGTCTGCGACGAATTCCACTGTCTCGGTTTCATCTGCTTTCAGAACCTTAGTCTTAACATTAAAATCATCCAGACTAAAATCATGGGTGCCAGCGGTATTGCGAAAATTGATTTTGACTGTATCACCCTGACTCACAGTAATGGTGGCCGGATCAAATTTAAAACTGGATCCTGTTACATTAAACTCCTTCACTGCAGCGGTCGCTCCAGAACCGGTTGATTCAGCCGGGCTGGCAGTTGGCGAACTGTCAGTTACCGCAGGAGCAGGACTACCCTGGTTTTGGGTACCTTGGTAAAAAATATATCCTCCAGCTAAAACTAAAATTGCTATGGCAATTAAAATTCCTTTATTTATATTCATTCACCTCCTTTCAAATATTGGTCAAAAAAATCTATTGATCTTTGTATGGCCACACTAAAAGGCTGCGACAGATTGTGGTCTGCTTCCAGATAAGTATAAAATTTCACCTCTTTTTTAGCCTCCTTTAATCTATTATATAGACCTTCAGAAAATTGCCAAGGGACTTCTTCGTCTGACAGTCCGGCATGAAGCTGAACCGGAGCAGCAATATCCTGAATATAATAATTGGGGTCAATGGAATGCCAAAAATTAGGGTTATCAGCCAGCGACCCATATTTTTTAATTAAGTTATTGCGATGCAGGCTTCTTAAAGCTAACTGATTTGGCGGGGGACTATAAGTTACTCTCCTTCGCCAATTATTCATCAAATCATCATAAGTCCCCACCACCCCATTCCAGATTACTGCAGCTTTAATATCAGCAGAAGAAATCACTAAGCTTCGCAAAGTTATATTTCCTCCCAAAGAATGCCCCCACATACCAATTTTATTAGGGTTGGCATCCGGAAATTTTTTTAAAGAAGATAGGGCATTTAAAACATCAACCGTATAGGCCGGAGAATAATATGCTCCAGAAGGCTCCCCTTGTGACTGCCCATGCCCCCGATAATCACTTTTAAAAACAATATAGCTGTTTGAGGCAAAAGCATTTACATAATCAACATACTTTTCCGTTGTTTGATATTGGGCCGGAGGGATATAACCATGGTTAAATAAAATGGCCGGCCAACCGTCGTTGGGCTTTTCTCCTAAAGGCACTGTTAAGAGCCCATAAATTTTTAAACCCTCTGATTGGTAAGAGGCGATATATTGATGGTAATTTCCACCATCATCCAGGGTTTGTTCAATTTTTAAATCACTTCCCGGGTAAGATTTTTGTCTCATTTCTTCTATGGCTAAAGCGTCTTTAGTAACATTTATTTGGCTGACAGTTGTGACCAGGTTAGATTGATTTAGCTTCGCTGATAAAAATAGAAAAATTAATAATCCTAGTAAAGCCAAGACAATCGTTTGCTTCATCCGAAAATTTTTATCCAGAAGATGGGATATGGGCACCTTTTTTCCTGGCTTCTGAGAGCCCAATGGCAATCGCTTGCTTGCGGCTTCTTACTATCTTACCGCTACGACCACTTTTCAGTCTACCCTCTTTCATTTTTCTCATCATCTGCCCCACTGCTTCTTGGGATTTTTGATCATAGTTAGCCATTTCCTCACCCCCTGATTTACCAAAATAGCATAGATTATCTAGCTTCACTTAAAAATCTAGTAAGAGTCTGGTAAAAAAATCCAAATCAGAGTTACTTAAACATAGCCGGGGAAATAATCTGTCTTAATTTGCGAGGCGGGAATACCCATCTCGGAAAGCACCTTTTTAAAAGAGGTCACCATACCATAAGGCCCAGATAGATAAAATAATCTTTCTTTAAAATCCGGAATTTGGGAGGCAATCACTTCTTTAGTTACAACCCCAGTTTTGTCAGTTTCTTTGACTACAGTTTTAACTCCTAAATCTTTGGCTTGGTTAAACAATTTTAAATAAATGGCATCGGCATTGGTTTTAACACAGTAAAGCAAAATAATATCCCTTTTTTCTTGTTTGTCCAGCAAATATTTAACCATACTCCTAAAAGGGGTAATGCCCACTCCTCCGGCCAGAAAAGTTAGTTTTTGGTTTAAGTCACTTGGTAAGGTAAAATTTCCAGATAGTAGACTTGCCACAATTTTTTCTCCTTTTTTCATCTCCAGCAGTTGAGCCTTAAAAGCGCTACCGTTTTCAGAAAATCTGACTCCTATCCTTAAAGTCTCTTCTGTCGGGGAAGAAGCTAGCGTAAAAAAGCGACGATTGCCACGACTGTCTAATTTTTTTAAGGCATAAGTCCACTCCATAAATTGCCCCGATAAATAATTAAATGGGCGATCTAGTTTAAAAACAAAATCATAAAGCACGGGAGAATATTTAATTTTTTCTTGGAGGGGTAAAATTAATTTTTCTTTGGGGGAAACTAAAAAGGAGAAAATATTCCCCAGGATCAAAGATAATTCAGGAGTAGTATAAAACGGACCTAAATGAAAATTGGATCCTAAAATTGCCCCCACTAAACTGCCATAAAGTATGCGCCAAGCTTTAACAGGTGGAGTAGTTTGAGGTTCTGTTAACATAACAGTGGCAAAAAACAACACTAAAAAGCTGCTGGAAAAACCCCTTATTAATTGCCCATAATCCGCCCCCTTTAAAAAAGATGCGCCAAAAGTTACTAAAGAAAAAACAGCCAAAAAGCTCAATACCAAATCCCATCTTTTTATTTTTCTGACAATTAAAAATCCACCAATGAGGGTGGGTGCTAACATGACCGGTTCTCCCACCCACCAACTAGGACCAAAAGTAGTCAAAAGCGGCACCAGAACAATTGCCAGAGCAGCCGGGTTAAAAATATGTTTATGATGAAGGGCCAAAATAAATTTGGAAGAGGCAGCCAAAACAGCCACCAGCATTAATATTGGCACTTCGTTTAGAGAATTTATGGGACTAATAATTAAAGATAAAATTAAACTGGTAATAAAAATTGACTCAAAATTTGCCGGAGCTTGAAAGATTTTGGCTAAAATTTCATTAGCTAAATAAGCGGTGGCAGAAAGTATTATGCTGGTAAAAATCAAGGGTAGCGGAGCAAAAGGAAGCAGTTGGAAAAAACTAAAAATAGTGGCTAGAAAAAGTAGTCCTGACAACACATACATCATTAAACGGTACATTGTCACCCCGTTTAAAAAAGCATCAATTAATCTTAGCATCAACGCGCCACCGCCTTGGCTACTGCCGGCACTACTTTTTTGTCAAAAATACTGGGAATAATACTTCCCGGGGTTGGCTTTTCCACCAGCTTAGCAATCGCGTGGGCAGCTGCCATTTTCATTTCCGTGGTAATTTTAACTTTACCTGATTGCAACACTCCTTTAAAAATTCCCGGAAAAGCCAAGGCATTATTTACCTGATTGGGAAAATCCGAGCGGCCGGTTGCCACCACAGCGGCCCCACCTTTTAGTGCTTCCTCAGGCAGGATTTCCGGATTCGGGTTGGCCATGGCTAAAACGATTGCCCTCTCATTCATTAATTTAACATCGGCGCGTTTTAACAAATTACCCCTGGATACCCCGATAAAAACATCCGCCCCCTGCAAAGCTATTTTTAAATCCCCTGTCCTAAACTCTCTATTGGTAACTTGGGCCAGTTTCTCTTTGTAAGGATCGAGCCCTGGACGACCTTGATAAATAATTCCGGTACTATCCAAAACAATCACTTCACTGACTTGATTTCTCACTAAATTAGCAATAGCATTACCGGCTGCTCCGGCCCCATTAACTACCACTTTTAAATTGCCCATCTTTTTACCCACCACTTTGGCACTGTTAATTAAAGCTGCCAGTACCACCACTGCCGTACCATGTTGGTCATCATGCATCACCGGAATACCAATATCCTGTAAAGCTTCTTCAATGGCAAAACATTTGGGGGCGGCAATATCTTCCAGATTAACTGCCCCAAAACTGGGGGTTAAGGCTTTGACAATTTGGATAATTTCTGCTGGCTCCTGCGTATCCAAACAAATTGGGTAAGCATCCAAGTTGGCAAAAGCTTTAAAAAGCAGCGCCTTACCCTCCATCACCGGCAAAGCTGCCGCTGGTCCCACGTTACCCAAACCCAAAACCGCGGAGCCGTCACTGACTATGGCCACAGTTCTACCTTTGAGGGTATATTTGTTGACCAGTTTCCTATTTTTGGCAATAGCTTGGGAAACTTCTGCCACTCCGGGAGTGTAAACTAAAGAAAGACCAGTTCTGTTTTTAACAGGAGTTAAAATTTGGGTACCAATTTTACCGGGGAATTTAGCATGTAAAGACAGAGCTTTTTTCATAAGTTTATAAAATTTTGGCAAATTTATTTGCGTCCCGAAATGGCCCAATAATTTGTAAGTTAAATCTGTTCGGCGCAAACAGTTCAGCGGCCACTTTTTTCACCTCAGCAGCGCTGACTTGATCAATCTTTCTCAAATGCTCCTCAAAGGTTTCCAGTTTGTGGTCCAAGACAAAATCTACCCCAAAATATTCTGCCAGAAAATTGGTCGACTCTCCCCGGATGGCCAGCCTCCCTCTAATTAACTCTTTGGCTTTTTTCAGTTCCTCCTCTGTGACTAATTCCCTGGTAACTCTTAGTAACTCTGCAATAATTACTTCCAGCCCCTCTTCAACCTTTTCCAGTTTTAGCCCGGCATAAACTACAAAGGTTCCTGTATCTAAATAAAAATCCGGACTGGCATTTATTCGGTAAGCCAGGCCTCTTCTTTCCCGAACTTGTAAAAATAATCTGGAAGACATCCCCTCTCCTAAAATTGCCCCCAAAACTTTGGAAGCATATCTTTTTTGATCATAGCGGTCAAATCCTTCTACCCCCAAAATTAAATTGGCTTGATCGGTTTTTTTATACATCAAACCTAATTTTGGTTTAGTTTGTTTAATCTTTTTAAAAGGGAGCGGTTTTTGACTTAAATGCTCTGGCAGATCAGTAAAATATCGCTCACTAATTTGTTTGATATTTTTAGGAATTTTCCCGGCAAAAACTAAAGCCATATTTTTGGGGGCATACAAGCTTTTAGTATAATCAAGAAAATTTTGGCGGGCAATGGAGTTAATCACTCGCTCAGAGCCGGCAATTTCCCAACCCAAAGGTTGATCCCCAAACTGCAGTCTTTCATACAGGTCAAAAACATAAGCTTGGGGGTTATCTTTATACATGCGGATTTCTTCGACAATGACCCCTTTTTCCCGCTCGATCTCCTCTTCCTGGAAAAGCGGTTCAGACAGCATGGAGGCAATAATTTCCACTGAGAGTTCCAAGTGTTTGGCAGCAGATTTAATCCAGTAAAAAGTATATTCTTTGCTGGTGGCCGCGTTATTGACTGCCCCAATCCCATCCACCAAGTTGGCAATTGCTTCTGCGCTGGGAAATTTTCGACTGCCTTTAAAAAACATGTGTTCTAGGAAATGGGAAATACCGTTTATTTTGGGAGTTTCATAGCGGGACCCTGCTCCCACAGAGAGAAGTGTAGTAACAGAATCTAAACTGGGAATGGGGATGGTAATGAGAGTTAAACCATTTTTTAAAGTTTGCATCTGATACATAGGGGAAAGTCTAACAAAATGAGCTACCTACATCAAGATGCAAGAATCATTTGAGAAAGAAGAACCCAAAAGCTATGGCCAAAATAATTCTGTATACTCCAAAAGAAATAAAATTATTTTTAGAGACAAATTTTAAAAACCATTTAATAACCAACATGGCGGAGACAAATGCCCCCCCAAAACCCACCATTAAAACTAACCATTCGTCAAAACTGAAACGAAATTGCATTTTCATCAAATCTAAACTGGCAGCGGAAAGAAGTGTCGGGACAGCCAAAAGAAAAGAAAACTCTACCGCCACTGCTCTTTTTGCTCCCAACATTAAGGCCCCCACGATGGTCGCTCCGGCCCGGGAAACACCGGGAACTACTGATAAGGCCTGTATGAGCCCAATTAAAAAAGATTGCCTGTATGATAAATCTTTAATATCGGCCGCGTGGTGCTGCTTTTCTTTGTAAAGCAGCTCCAATGAAATTAGTAAAATCCCTCCCAGGAAAATAGCCCACAAGGTCAAGACAATGTTGCCGATTAAAACTTCTTTGATAATTTTATAAAACAATAGTCCTACTATAGCCGTAGGTAAAAAAGCTATTAAAATTCTCTTCCAAATTTCTTTTTGTTTTAAAACTCTGCGCCAATACAAAACTATTACTGCTAAAATTGCTCCCAGTTGGATAAAAATTTCAAAACTTTTAACAAACTGCGTTTGGGGAATTGATAAAAGCTGGGCAGTTAAAACCTGATGGGCAGTAGAAGAAATGGGTAAAAACTCCGTCACTCCTTCTACTACTGAAAGTATAACTGCTTGTAGAATATCCATTAAACTTTTTTAATCTTAGGCCCGGAAGCTGTATCCTCTATTTCAAAACCTAATTTTTTAATTTCCGCCCGCAGCTGATCTGATTTATTAAAATCCCCGGCTATCCGAGTCTCTTCCCGCTGGTCAATTAATTTTTGCACATGAGTTGGAACTTCAATTTTTTGGCCAATATATTTTTCCAGCCCCAGTCCCAACACTTCATCCATTTTTAAAAGAGTTTTTGCTTTGGCGGAAGTGGCATAATCGCTTCCCAAAAGGTCATGCATGACTGCCAGAGCCTGGGGTAAATTTAGGTCATTGTTAATAGCCTCTGTAAATTTTTGTTCAAATTCACTACAGCCAATTTCTGGTGGGTCAAAATCCCGCAGTTGTTCTCGAATTTTATTTAAAGTATTTTGGGCAGCAGTCAAACTGTCCCAGGTAAAATTTAATTTATCCCGCCAGTGGGCTGTTAAAAATAAATACCGCAGTGCCAGCGGGTTAAAACCCCGTTTCTCTAAATCTTTTAAAGTATAAAAATTATTTAAAGACTTACTCATCTTGGCTCCCTCCACCAACATATGTTCACCATGAACAAAAAATCTGACAAATGGCTTTGTGGTTTTGGCCTCCGCTTGGGCAATTTCATTTTCGTGATGAGGGAAAAGCAAATCTACTCCCCCGGTATGCAAATCAAAAGTTTCCCCCAAATATTCCTGGGACATAACAGAACATTCAATATGCCAGCCCGGCCGACCCTTTCCCCAGGGGGAGGACCAACTCGCAGATCCTGAGCTTGCCGAAGGGCTACCCTCATCCGGGCTAACTGCTTTCCAGAGGGCAAAATCCTGCACATCATCTTTGGAATATTCATCTGACAAAATCCTGGTACCGGTTTTCAGGGTCCGGCCCTCTAAGCCGGAGAGTTTTCCATACTCGGGAAATTTTGAAATATCAAAATAAACTGAGCCGTCTTTTTCATAAGCCACTCCTTTTTTGATTAACTCCTCAATATACTTAACCATTTGACCAATATGTTCGGTAGCTTTGGGGTTAACATCTACTGGTAAAATATTTAATTTATCCAAATCTGCAAAAAAAGCCTTTGTATATTCGTTAGCCAATTTTTGGATAGAGAGAGACTTTTCTTTGGCGCGGGCAATAATTTTATCGTCAATATCAGTAATGTTTCGGACAGATTTAACCTGATACCCATTTTGTTTTAAAACTCTAATTAATAAATCGGACAGCACAAAGGTGCGTAAATTCCCAATATGCATGTAATCATAAACAGTAGGGCCACAGGTATAAAATCCTACCTGAGGCGGATGTAGCGGAGTAAACTCCTCAATCTTTCTGGTTAAAGAATTAAACAGTTTCAGCATAGGAGAATTTAATATGACGGGGGGCGAAATAATCAGGAATAGGGTAAACTTGATATTCGCTATCCCCTCGATTACCTGCATGGATAAACTGCTCTAACAACTCTCTTCTTCTTTCCATTTTATCAAAGAATTTTTTATCCGCATCAGTTTTAGGATTTTTAACCTTAGCTTGAAAATTCTCCATTCTTTGTTTTAAAAATTCCAACCATTTTTGAGCAATAAAAGTCATAAAAGGATTCATTGTTTTAGTTTGGCCCGCTGCTCTAAGAGAGCGAATATAATGGCCTTCATCTTTATCGGTCCGGATAATAGGGATGGGTGGAATGGCCATGCCCAAAGCTGTTAACTCATAAGATTGGGACATAAGTACCATATTCATTAAAGCCCTCCCTGTCCGCCCATTACCATTATCAAAAGGATGAAAACCGGGTTGAGTCAAACCGTAATGGACCGAAGCTGCAATATACAGCGCCAAAACAATATCTTCCGAATTCTCCTTAAGTAACTCCATCTCTTCTCCCAACCATCTGCCGAAAAGTTGCATTTTCACCTCTAGTTGTCTGTAGGACCCTACTGTTTCTCCTCCGACAGTAGTTGAATCTGTCTGGCGCAAAAAGTTTACTATGCCTGGAGCCATTGCTACCCTTCTGTGAAGCTCCATTATTAAGTCACTATCAAACTTATATCTTCTACCATCAACTGCTTTGCCTGCTACTACATCTTTTACAAAACGCATTGCTCTTTGTCCACCAAAAACAACTTGATCTTTCCGTTCCCCCTCATCTACCTGTATCTTGGAGTAAGTTTCCATATTCTACTCTTATAGTATCATAGAGAATATTTATTAAGGAGTGGGCGGGTTATCTTGCTGTAAAATTTGCTTAGCTTCTTCCCGGGTAATAATGCGGCCTTCTTCAGCTGCTGCATCCATGGCTGCCTGAACTTCTGCCTCATGGGCTTCTGCTTCTAGTACGGCCCGTACATCTGGAGATATTTCTTCACCTTCGCCTTTGTTTTGTTCTACCATAATTTTAGAATTTGATCTTGACATTGTACACCTTTTTACTCTTAAAATCTACTGATCTAGCCTCCTACTCCTTTTTTGATTTCTGTTTTAGTTTGAGCGTTTCTAACAGCAGTATTCAGGGATTCTTGTTTTTTAATCCTTGCAAATTGTTTAATCTCCTTTTTCTTTTCCTCTGCTTTTAATCTTTCTTCCTCTTTGGCTTTCTGCTGCGCCCTTAGTTTAGCCTGTTCATCAGCTAAATTTTTCCAAAAAGCTATCTTTCTTCTGGCTTCTATTAAACCAGCTTGGTCTTCAGCTTGTTTTTGAGGATTTTGCCCGGCAGGAGAGTTGGCAACCTTAGTTTGGTTTGAGCCGGCACCTTGTATAACTGACTGAGCTGCCTGCTCCATAGCCTTACCTACCTCATCCGCCACCGGCTTAACCCCGGCTTCATTTATATCTGAGATCAAACCTTTAATTCCGTCACTCATTTTAAATTCTCCAATATTCGAGAATACTTTTTAATATTTTCTTTAGAGTTTTTAATTGGTCCTTGCAAGGTTAAATTAAGCTTACCAAAACCCCAATGTTTTTTCATCACCTTTTTGACATCTGATAATTTAATTTTTTTAACCAAAGAAATATAGTATTCCGGCAATTGAATACTCTTCTCCCAAAATAGGTCCTGCAAAATCCACCCCGCGATGTTGTTAGGATGGTCAAAGGACATCAACCATTGGTTAATCAAGAAATTCCTGGCAAATTCCAGCTCTTCTTCAGTTAGCCCAAACTTCACAAAGTTTTCCACCTCTTGACAGATAATGGTCAATACTTCATCTAAATGCTCATATAACACTTGGGAAGATATGTAAATATAGCCCAAGCCCGGATACAAGTTGGCCCCGGCACTCACATCATAAACTAAACCTTTTTGGTAGCGGAGCAGTTTAAATAAACGGCTATTGCGCAGCCGGCCAAAAATAACCAATGCTAAATTTAAGATAACCCGCTCTCTTAAGGAATCAGCCAGCGATAAAGCGGGAGATGTTAAATCTAAATAAATCAGCTGCAAGGCATTATCTTCTCTGATTGCTACTTGACGGCCGCTAAAATCTTGGTTAGAAAGATCGGGAAAATTGTCTCTTTCTTTTGGGGATACTTCCTCCAAATATTTTTTAATCAACTTTTTTAAATTAGTGTAGAGGAAATTACCGGTAATCAATAGATAAGTGTTACCGGTCGTAAAATATTTTTCCCAAAATCCAACTAGATCCTGCCTTTGCAAGTTTTTAACTACTTCTAAAGATCCCCCTCCGTCTAATGTTAAAGGGTGTTTTTCTTGAAATCTTACTTTTCTAAAAAATTCTGCTCTTTTATACCAACTGGCATCTTTTCTTTCATTAATCTCGCTAATGACCACTCTTCTTTCTTTTTCAATAGCTTCCTCCGGGAAAAGCGGGGCAAAGAAAACTTGGCTGGCAATTTGTAAAGCTTGTTCTAGATGATTGAAAGGGACAGTAATATTAAAATCTATCGAAGTAGTATGGGTCATCGCTTGATATCTGCCGGAACAACTTTCAATAAACCAAGAGAGCCCTTCTGCGGTGGGATATGAAGGGATACCCTGTACTAAAATATGCTCCATGAAATGAGCCACCCCATTATTTTGGGAGTTTTCCAGAAGATTTCCGCCCTTTACCGTAATATGCAAATAGACAGATTTAAGTTGAGGCAGGTTGTAAGTGGCTACTTTAATACCATTTTTTAAAGTAAAAGTTTTTAACATTAATATTCTTTTCGACCCTCTAGCGCTCGCGAAAGGGTGGTTTCGTCAGCATATTCTAAATCTCCCCCCACCGGAAGGCCTCTGGCAATTCTGGTAACTTTAACCCCCAAAGGAGAAAGCAACCTTTGAATATACATGGCCGTGGCTTCCCCTTCCATGGTAGGGTTAGTGGCTAAAATTACTTCTTTAACGCTACCGTCTTTGAGCCTAGGCAAAAGTTCTTTAATATGCAGTTGGTCCGGGCCAATGTTTTCCAGGGGGGAAATCACTCCATGAAGCACATGATAAAGACTTTTAAAATTAGCTTTTTCTAAAGCCAAAACATCCAAAGGGTCCTCCACAATGGCAATTATGGAGCGGTCCCTGGTGGAATCATTACAAATTGGGCAAGGGTTAGACTCGGCAATATTAAAACAAATAGAGCAAATAATGGTTTTTTCTTTCATGTTGAGGGCAGCAGACGAGAGAGCTTGGGCTTCTTCTTTAGGAGCGTGCAGTAAGTAATAGGTTAACCGCTGAGCAGTTTTAGGGCCAATTCCGGGTAATCTTTCCAAAGCTTCGATTAAATCCTGGACTGATTTGGGGATGGTAGCCATTGGGCCCAATTGTAGCACGATCATATGATATAATCTATATAGGGTATATGGATCGGAATTTAGAAAAGCCTCTTTTTATTACATCCCCGGCAGGCCCAAACCACCCATCAATGGCTTCATCTCTTCGGCGGCGACTTTTTGGGATTGCTTCAAGGCCTCATTAATAGCCTCCGTAATTTTATCAAAATCAGCTTGCCCTGAGTTTGTCGAAGGACCGGAAATGGAAACCACTTTTTGATCGGCAGTCATTATTACTGTCACCCCTTTGTGTTCCACAGTGATCTTAATCCCGGCCAGTTTTTTTTGCATTTCCATGGCCTGGTCTCTCATTTTTTTAAGATCCCCTAGTTGTTTTAAATTATCCATTAAACCCATGTTTTCAATCCCTCCTACTTGCTAATTCTACCGCATTTTCCATTAAAGATACAACTGTCATGGGACCCACCCCGCCCTTTGGTGGAGTAATTTTACCTGCTATTTCTTTAACATTTTCAAAATCTACATCTCCACCTATATCTATGACTACTGCCCCAGGTTTTATGCAATCTTTAGCGATTAAATTCTTCTGTCCAACTGCTGAAATTAAAACATCAGCTTGTTTTTCTGCCTCACAAGAATTATTTGTATCCTTATCGATCCCTTCTACCTTAGTATGATAGACTGGACTATCATATTTATTTTGTAGACTCTTTATGAGTTCACTTCCCACCATTCCTTTAGCACCTACTACAACGATAGTCTTATTTTTTAAATCTACATTTTCTGATTCCAAAATAGATATTACTCCTCTCACTGTAGCTTGGGACACGGAACCTTTACCAGTTAAACCATCCACATCTTTTTCGGGACTAATCTTGTCAAGTAATTCCTGGAGTTCGTGATTCCTTAGAAATTGTGTAGGTAATGGTAATTGCACCATGATTCCATGTATGGACTCATTTTGATTCAACTCTTCTATTTGACCAACTACATCCTCCCAAGAAACATCTTCTGTAAACTTTCTTAATTCAAACTCTATCCCTACTTCAGTAGCCTTTTTTTGTTTTAAATTGGAATAAAGCAGTGAGGCCGGATCATCACCAATTAAGATACTTTCAATTCTTATTTTTTTGTTTAATTTATAAATTTTCTCTTTAAGAGTTTCCTCGTGCTCTTTAGCTAATTTTTTTCCATCAATGATTTTGTCCATATTATTTAACCAAAGTCTACACGATCGTGAGGTTTTTGGTTATTCATCCACTCCAGGCAATGGATATTTACCAGTAAATTCTTTAACTTCCTCTTTAATCTTTTTTAAATTTTCATTCTCTGCCATTTTGGCTCTAAATTCTTTAATAAAATTAGCTCTTTGATTTTGCTCCTTCGGCAAATCATAATCTTTAATTTCTTCTAATACTTGTTTGATCCAAGCAGCAATTTTTTTCATGTCATCTTCTTTCATTCCCCGGGAAGTGATTGCCGGAGTTCCCAGCCTTATTCCGGAAGGATAAAAAGGAGAAGACTGCTCATTAGGAATGGTATTTTTGTTGACTGTAATACCGGCTGCCTCCAAAGCTATTTCTACCAAATATCCTCGTCCCACTCCCACATTTTTTAACATTAAATGGTTTTCTGTTTCTATTCCCAACTCCGCTGCCAAAACCTGAGCATTTTTTACCACCTGTTCAATATAACTTTTAAACTCAGAAGAAAGCGCTTCATTAAAGGCGACTGCCATGGCAGCAGTAGTGTGGTTATGGGGACCACCTTGCAGTCCCGGGAAAATGGCGCTATCAATTTTTTTGGACAAATCAGGATCCCTGTCTAAACCTTTTTGGGTAACCAAGATTACTGCACCCCTAGGGCCTCGCAAAGTTTTGTGAGTAGTGGTAGTGATAACATCAACATAAGGCACGGGAGACTCGTGTACTCCTGCTACCACTAAACCCGCAATATGGGAAATATCTGCTGCTAAATAGGCTCCTATGCTATCGGCAATTTCTCTAAACCCTTTAAAATCTAATTTATAAGGATAGGCTGTCAGTCCTACCCAAATAATTTTAGGGCTGTTCTCTTGGGCCAACTTTTCCACTTCATCGAGATCAATCCGGCCGTTTTGGTCTACACCATATTGGACTGCCTTAAATAATTTGCCGGTAAAAGAAACTGGCGCCCCATGAGTTAAATGACCTCCGGAAACTAAATTCATGCCCATAATGACTGAGCCGGGTTCTGCCAACCCTAAATCAACTGCTAAATTAGCTGGGGAGCCGGAATAAGGCTGGACATTGGCATAAACTGTCCCAAATAATTTATTGACCAGTTCCTTCGCTTCTTTTTCAATTTCATCAATAATTTGATTACCACCATAATAACGTCTTCCCGGATAACCCTCTGAGTATTTGTCAGTTAAAATGGAACCTAAAGCCTGTAGAACATCACAGGAGACATAATTCTCGGAAGGGATCAGTTCCAAACCATTTTTTTGCCGCTCCTTTTCTTGCTCAATTAAATTAAAGATTTTGCTCATACCAGGGGATTATATCAGCTTAATCTACCAGTTTACCATTGAAGATTTCAGCAGCGGCCCGCAGAATTTCATCATCAGCGGCAATTTCCACATTAGCCATCTCTTCTGCTACTATTGGTCTAGTCCCCAAAACTGTGGTAATTTTCGCACTTTTCCCCAAAACATCGGAAAAAACTGACTCCAGCAAATCTCTGGATTTGGGGGTTTCTAATATTCTTTGATGGAAAGAATATGGTACTTCTAAAACTACTACTCCTTCCTCACAACTTTGGATTTTAACTGAGCGCAGTAGTGCTTCTAGTGAAAAATTAAACGGCTTGATCGTCTCCAGCACAAAACCCCATTTTTCCTGGAGAATAACCATGTCAGGAGAATTGCTTACCTTATTAATCTTTCGCTCGCTCGCTTGATTTTCTGTCGCTCGGGGTCCTGATACGCCAGCTGGCGGATCAGGACTCGCTTGCGCTTTTGAGGTTACTGACCCCCACTCAGTCGGGGCTACGTCAACCTTCGCTCGCTCCGACTCATTAGAGGTGTTGTTACAAATTTCTATCACTGCCAGCTCCAGTGGCAAACTGGGAATGGGAGAAAATTTTAGCCGCTCTATTGCCTCTTGCAGTTTTTCCAAACTAAAGAAAAAATCTGCTAACTTAAATTTTTCTGCCAGTTGTTTTAAAGCAACAAATCTATCCGAACCCAAATCCTCTTTTACCGACACTTCCAATCCATTTTGGACAAGCAATAGTTGTCTCAAAGATTCCATTAAAGACAAAATTAACTCTTTGGGATCGTAGCTCAGTTGATTTAAAGTAAGCAGTGCCTGTTTACTGTTGTGGCTGGCTAAATTGTTTAAAAGCTCCACGATAACTTCAAATTTAGTGACAGAAAAATGGCTGCTTAAGTTCTCCGTGGTAATTTTTTGACCCAAAGCAGCTGCTTGATCTAATAGTTTGACTGCATCCCGAAAACTGCCCTCGGCTTTTTGGGTAAAAAAATCCAGCGCTTTTTCTTCAATTTCTAATTTTTCTGCCTTGGCAATTTTTTTTAAAGATTCCAGTAAATCCACTTTGGCAGCTAATTTAAAATCCAAACGCTGGACTCTGGATAAAATAGTGGCAGGGATTTTTTCCACATCAGTGGTGGCTAAAACAAACAAAACGTGGTCCGGTGGCTCTTCTAAAGTTTTAAGGAGGGCATTAAAAGCTTCTTCTGTCAACATATGCACTTCATCAATAATATAAACTTTTTTGGGGCTGCTGGTGGGAGAGAGTTTAATTTTGTCCCGCAGTTCCCTCATATCATCAATTCCCCTGTTGGAGGCGGCATCAATTTCAATTAAATCCAAATTAGACCCATCAGTAATGGATAAACAGGTAGGACATTTGTTGCACGGTACCGAGAGTTGGACCGCACTAGACAATTCGGTTTTCTGATCCGCTTTAGCAGAAACGGGCTGGCCCGAATTGTCTAAATATTCACAATTTACCATCTTTGCCAAAATTCTGGCAGTGGAAGTTTTACCGGTTCCCCGGGGACCAACCAGGAGATAGGCATGAGCTAATTTTTTGTTTAAAAAAGCTGACTCTAAATTTTTTTTAACTAAATCTTGACCAAGTAAATCAGCCAAGCTTTGAGGCCGGTATTTTAAATAAAATGCCATAATTTTTTTTACTTAGTTGTGGTGAATACCGAGCAGATGATTTACTCCGTGCTCTAATAAGCTTCTAATTTCCTCTTCCACGGAGATTCCATCCAAAGCTGCATCTTCTACTACTTGTGGATAAGATAAAACAATATCTCCCAGGCGCAAAACTTTATCCGGAGCAGAGACAAATCCTACTCTGGGAATATGCTGCAACGAAGTAGCTTGCGTATCCTCCAAGGCAAAAGATAAAATATCGGTGGTAGTATCAATCCCGCGATAAGTTTTATTTAGCTGGTGCATTTTACGGTCACCCACAATATTTACTCCCAGCTCTACTTTGCCGACAATTTTATGCCGGGCCAAACTGACTAGCACCACTGTCCGAATTGCTCCGCGGTCGATATTGTATCGGGGATCAGAATTAATAATGATATTAACCATGTAGATTCTCTTTGACAATGGTGCTGACTGTTGCTCCGTCGGTCTTCCCCCCTACTTTACCCATCACTGCGCTCATAACCTTGGCCATGTCCGAAATCGAAGTAGCACCTACTTCAGTTATAGTCTCTTTAACTATCTTAGTCAACTCCTCAGTTGAAAGTTGCTCCGGTAAATAGGCTTGGAGTACTTTTAGCTCTGCTTCCTCTTTTTCCGCAGCTTCTGCTCTGCCACCTTTTTTGAAAGCTTCTGCGGCCTCTGTTCTTTTTTTCGCTTCCCGCGCTATTATTGTCACTATCTCCGCCTGCGACAAACTCTGGCCGGTTTGGATCTCGCTGTTGTGAATTTCAGACAAAACCAAGCGCAAAGTAGAAGTTACTAATTTCTCACGGTTAAGTTGAGCCTGCTTTAAATCTGCCTGTAGTTTAGCGAATAAATCCATATTTACATTGACCGCAAGTATCTTTTAATTTTTCGTCTTCTTTCAGCCAAAAATTCTTTTCGGAGTTCTGAAGGTTTGCGGTGAAATTCCCGTTCCCTAATCTCTTGCACTACTTTTTCTTCCAAAACTTTTTTCTGGAATTTCCTAATTAGTTTATCAGTTGAATCGTTTGGTCCAGCTTTGACAAATATAGACAAAAAAATACACCTCCCTTTCTTTGATCATACCATCTTCTTGAGTAGATCCAAAGTTTTGGTTTGCCTGAGGGCATGACGCAGTTGCAAACGCGGTTCAGGGGCGGCAAACTGCTGTTTGACCCGGGGGTCTTGAATTTTATCAATTTCCGCTTGTAGCTCTTGCTCGGAAATATCGACTTTTTCCGCTCGGGCAATTTCTGCCAGTCCCAATTCCATCCGGACATTTTTTTCAGCCTGGGCTCGCCAGTCAACTTTAAGTTGGTCTAAAGTTTTATTCTGTCCTTTTAGATAATCATCCATCAAAAGACCCATATCCGCCACTCGTCTTTGCAAAGAAACCAACATCCGGTTGAGCTCATCCCCAATCAAAATTTCCGGCAAATCCACTGTGGTAATTTTTTCTACTTCTTGCAAAATGGCTTCTTCAAAATCCATCTCAGTTTCATTTTTGGCAGTAGCTTCTAAATCAGTTTTGATTTTATTTTTTAAATCTGCCAAGTCGTTGCCACCCACGGCTTTGGCAAAATTATCATCAGGAGAGGTAGGTACAACTGGAGCAGAGGTAGTTCTATTACCCTGCGTACCGTTAATATTGATACTGCCGGCACTGCCTCCATTCTGGTTTGGTTGACCTACTGGCCCCGACTGAGTCGGGGCTGGCTGACCCACGGACATTCTGGTCTGCCATCTTTTAAACAGATCATTTATTACTTTATCCACATCCACCTCGGTGACTGTTTTGCCAACAGGACGGATTACTTTAATAGTTTTATAATCTCCAATTATGACAGTAGGACGGTTGGTTACTGCAGTTTTATATTTTAAATCCTGGCCTTTAATAAAAGGGGTTGGTTGGTATTTAGGATAATCTATCGGAATTACATCAGAACCTTGCAAAGCTTGAATTAAAAATTGCGGCATAGCTACTTTTAAAACTTCATCTTGCACTTTAGTGCCTAAATTTTGTTCAGCCATGACAGGGGGAACCTGGCCTTTCCTAAATCCCGGCAGTTCCAAATCAGCAGTTAGTTTTTGCAAAGTTGTCTCCCAAATAGGGACCACATCTGCCCAAGGAACAGTTATTTCTACTTCTACTAGCCCCTTTGGTAACTTAGTAATATTTTTGATAATCATGACTTATGTAATTTAGCAGAAATAGAGATTAAAATCAATTTTATGCACTTGCGGAGTAGGCTGCTAGGTAGCCATCAAAAAGTTCCTTAAGATATTTTTTCAAAACTTCGGGTTGTCCATCAAATCTTTCCAGATGAAGACTTTTTAAAATAAACTTAGTGTCTTTGGCAGGATTTTGAGCTAAAAACTCTCCCGCGTCAACAGCATAATCTGGTATCTGCCTTAGCAGATCCTTAAACCATTCTCGGAAATCATCCGCCTCCAAAGTCTTAATTTGCCTTCTATCTCGTACTCTGTGCATAATTTCTCCCAATGTTTGGGCAAAATTCGAGGGGAACTGTCCTCCTAATTCATAAATATAAACATTGGCTCCTTTAACAGCATTTCCGGAAGTTATATTGAAAAGACGCAACAATACCACAGCCAAAGCCAAGCGGCTATCATCACTAATGGTTAAAAGACCTGCCTTTTTTATTTCAGGAACGGGGGAATCCGGTTTTTTATCTGCAGGAGTTACACCATTATGGTCGGAAGTTGCAATAGCAACTGGAGTTTCCAGTTCTGATTTTTGCTCTACAGGAAAATCTTGTGGATAAAATTGTCTTAACAGTTCTACGGGGTCATCTATTTCGCAAGCTGCTAGGACTACCTCATTAAAACCAGTAGGCTCCAAAATTTCCGTCAGGGTCAGTCTCAAATCTTCTTCCTGTAACCCCTCTCCCAGTCTTAATCCCCCCAGCTGTCTGCCCTGCCAATGATGGGCATACTCTATATAATGGCGTAAAAAGGCAGCATCTACTTGAGGACAAAGAGTAGTGCCGGCAGGAGCAACCAACCCGCCTTCTATTTCGCAATCACATGTTTTAAGGGAAGATTCAGGGGAGGTAATGTTTCTACCTTGTTCTGCGATCTGCTCTGCCAAAACCATTACCATTTAATGTAGCACTGAAGATAAAAAAATCAAGATAGTAAAATTATTAAATTGGGTATCTACCTTACCATCTTAACTAGCGCTTCAAGAGTTACAAAATGAGTATTTTTTTCATTTCTTTTTTTAACTTCCAGTTTGCCTTGGGTCTTTTTAGAAATTACCACCCTGTAAGGAACTCCAATTAAATCTGTATCAGAGAATTTTTCCCCAGCCGAGGGTCCGACCCGATCATCAAATAATACCGCTACTCCTTCTGCCTGCAACAGCTTATAGATCTTTTCTGCCTCAGTTTTAATACTTTCCTCCTCCAAATCCAATCCCACTAAATGAACTGTAAATGGAGCTACACTCTCCGGCCAGATTATCCCCTTTTCATCATGAAAAACTTCCACTAAAGTCCCAATTAACCTGGTCATGCCAATTCCATAACTGGCAAACCAGACATCCTGACTTTTTCCATTTTCATCTTGGTATGCAACTCCTAAAGCTTGAGAATATTTAGTCCCTAACGGAAAAATATTACCTACTTCAATGGAAGATGCGGATTGAATCTCACTGCCACATCGGGGGCATTTTTTTTCTCCATCATAGATTTCCTGATTTTGGGCAAAATCACATTTCTGGCAATAATAAATAACATCCTCTCCGCTTTCTGCTAAAACTTGAAATTCATGGGTATGACCTTTGGTGAATACTCCCCCGGCTGCCTCTACTACTTTAGCATCCAATCCAACTCTTTTAAAAATTTCTACATAAGCTTTTTTGACTATTTCATACCATTGCCACATATCTTCTTCAGAGATATGGGCACTGTATAAATCCTTCATGATAAACTCTCTACCCCTTAAAATTCCCGATTTAGCCCGCAGCTCATTTCTAAACTTGGTGGAAAAATGGTATAGAAGAACTGGTAAATCTTTATATGATTTGATAAATTTACTCAAAATATAAGCCACTATTTCTTCATGGGTAAAAGACAGGCCAAACTCTCGCTCATGAATATCCTTAAATTGATACATAATTTCTTTGACATTAGGGTCAGACCATCGGCCGCTTTTGTCCCAAATATCACGGGGGTGAAGTAAAGGCATAAGCATTTCCTGACACCCAATTTTGTCCAATTCTTCCCGAATAATATTTTCAATTTTTAAATAAACTTTCCATCCTAAAGGTAATAAAGTATAGGAACCCGCCATCAACTGATCGATAAATCCACTTCTAACCAAAAGCTGATGGTTAACTGATTCAGCACCCGAGGGAACTTGTTTTAAAGTTTTAGGAAAAAGTTTTGAATATAGCATAAAAAACACCTCCTCTTTAATACTAAAACTTAATTACTAAAGTGTAAACTTCTTATTTTTCTGAGGTGCTCTCAACTGGACCTTCCGCTTCTAAAGTCGCCCGCTGGTCTTCGGGCGTCAATCGTCTTTCTAGCCAATCAAAAAATCCTTCAACTAAACTCATTTTATTTTTAGGTTTTGTCTAATCAGATTATATACCTTAAATATCCTTTGTAAATACTGGTAACATTTTATGCGATCGCATTTTTTGTTACCATGGGGACCATTAGTGTTTTAAGTGTTTTATCTGTTAATTTTTTCGTTTTTATTTCCCCTATTTACCCTGTCTCCTTCATCCTCATCTGTGGTATTGCTACCTTTTTCGCCTTTATCTTCTATTATGGTCAGTGGAGGATTTTGGGGATGAGATAGTTTTTTCTTAATTTCCTCTAATTTCTCCCTGGCTTTTTTAATTTCCTCGCCATTTTTGGCTTCGGGAGGAGTAATTGTGATTGGTTGGGAAACAGGTTGACTGACAGGTGCTGGAGAGGTTGGGGCAGGCACAATGGTTGGTTGGGGTTTGGCAGAAACAACTGGTGTCTGTTGCGGTACAGAGGTTGGTGCAGAAGTTGGGACAGGACTGGTGATAATAGAGGTAGAAACCGGAGCCTGAGCAATTTGCCTCTGCTGAATTGAGGACAAACCATCATCATATTTCTGGATTGATTGTTGTAAGCTATTAATAAATTCCTGTTTTTTGTTTTGATCGCTAATTTGGGAAATTTCTTTTGCTGCCACATCAGTTTGGACAACTAATTCAGTTAAAATATTCTCAGCAGCTTCTCCCCGATTTAACAAAATACTTGCTTCTTGGAAACGCCTGTCAGAACGCGTCACTGAAAACCAAATTTTAGTACGGGGGTTAAAAGAAGTTAAAAAAACAATACCTTCTTCTAATTTAATTTTGACCGGATATGTGCTGTCACCGGGTACAGCATTATTAGAAATTAAAGCCAAAACTGAGGGAGGAAAAAGTAAAATAGATAAGGCTAAAACAAGGATTCCAAAAATTCTGGGCATTGTCCCCAGTATACAAAATTAGGGCAGCAATTTGCCAATATCAGAAAAAACAACCAAAAGCGATAAACCAATTAAAATGGCAAACCCTATTGTGTGAATTAATTTTTCCGTCTCGGCTTTAAGCTTTTTGCCAAAAAACGCTTCAACCATTAGGAAAAATAACCTGCCTCCATCCAAAGCCGGAATTGGTAAAATATTAAAAATAGCCAAAGTCAAAGAGATTAATCCCAAAAACCAAGCATAAGGCAGTACTCCCACCTTTAAAATATTATTACTGGCAGTAGCCAGCCCCACCGGTCCACTGACAGACTGGGAAGCTGTCTTAAATTCCCCCACTGCTAAATTATGGAGCAGTTGGCCCAGTCCAGCGAAAGTTAATTTAGTTAAATCCCAGGAATAACTTACTCCGGAGAAAACTTTTTCCGGTATAGTTTTATATTCTTTCAGACTGCTGATGCCGAAGATGACCCCGATGATTCTGTCTCCATCATCAGTTTTTTGCGGGGTTAGTTTTAAAGTTTTGTGATTGCCTGCGGTATCTTTAATTTCTAAAGTAACCGATTGTCTATCTTTAGATTTAATAATTTCCACTGCTTGAGTAATATTAGTAATTTTTTGGCCATCAATTTGTAAGACCTGATCCCCATTTTTTAAACCGGCCGCTTGGGCGGGAAAATTATCAATTGTTCGGGCAACATACACACTGGGTTCGGCAGCGGGATGGAAAATTTTAAAGTTTCCGGCAATTAACACAATATAGAATAGTACCCAAGCCAGCAGCAGGTTCATCACCACTCCCGCTACTACTACCACAATTCTTTCTTTGGCAGAGTGAGCGGCAAATGAGCGGGGATTTTTTAAAACTTTAGAGTCCGTCTCATCTTCTCCCAGGAGTCTAACAAAACCTCCCAGCGGCAACCAATTGAGGGAAACTAAAGTTTCACCAATTTTCTTACCGATGATCCGGGGTGGAATTCCAAAACCAAATTCTTCTACTTTAATACCAAATTTCCTGGCCATTAAAAAGTGGCCAAATTCATGGATGACCACTAAAAGTACTAAGCTTAAGATAAAAATAATGGTAGTTATGATCATATTTTAAATCTCCGCTAGCTCTTGCTCTTTTTTTTCTGCCAACTCTTCGATTTCCGCAGTCTTTTTCTCCACCAATTCCTGAAGCAGTTTTTCCCTTCTAAAAAATTCATCTTCCGAAATTGTCCCCTCTTCTTTTTGCTTTTGCCAATCGCCTCTCATATCTCCTCTGATTTGTCTGATTTCTACCCGAGTGACTTCCATTTTTTGGTGTAATAATTTAATAAATTCTTCCCGGCGCTCCTGTGTTAAAGCCGGGATGGGGAGCCTGACTAAAGTTCCCTCCGAGGCCGGATTAATCCCTAAATTCGATTCTTGAATTGCCTTAATCACACTGGATAAAATTGAAGCGTCCCAAATTTGGACAGTTAAAAGGGTGGGTTGAGGGGCAGAGATTGTCCCCACTTCCACTAATTTCATCCTGCCGCCATAAGCTTCCACTGGAATATTTTCTACCAAGGCTGGGTTGGCCCGGCCAGCTCTAATACCGGCAATCTCCATTTTGAAATGGTTGAGCGCTGCATCGATTTTTTGATTTGCTTCGTTTAAAACAGGATCCATTATTCTCCCAAGGCAATTCTTTCAAATTTGCCCACTTGGATGTTTTCTCCCAGTTTACCAACTGCTGATTTTACTAACTGGTCAACAGTTAAACTATTATCCCTAATATATTCTTGCTGGAGGAGCTCCTCCACTGATGAGGGATTCATGGAAGCAATCTGCAAAGCCAGCTCATGGGCTAAATTTTTAAACTCTTCTGTTCTGGCTACAAAATCTGTTTCACAAAGCAGCTCTACCAACACTCCCACTTTACCTGCGTGGGAATAAGTTTCTACCACTCCGGCTTTGACTAGCCGAAACGCTTTACTGGCAGCTTTATCCAAACCTTTTTGTTTTAAAGCTTCCTTAGCTTTTTCAAAATCACCCTTAGCCTCTGTCAAAGCTGCCCGGCAATCAGCAATCCCAACCCCAGTCTGTTCTCTTAATTTTTTAATATCATCAACAGAAATATTCATAATTATATTTTATATTATTCCACTTTTCTTTCTGATTCTTTTAAGGCTTCTTTCTCTACTTCTTCCTCCGCTGCTGCTATCTCCACATCTTCTAACAAAGCTTCCGCCCCTGTCTCTTTGGCAACCTTTTTAGCTGCCTTTTTCTCTTGCCTTAAAGCTGCCTTACCTGCTAAGGCCTTACCATTTTTATAAGCCTCAGCCACTGCTTGAGTTAAGATTCTAATTGACTTAATGGCATCATCATTACCGGGAATGGGGTAATCAATCAATGTGGGATCACTATTTGAATCGGCTATTGCCACTACATTAACCACTTTTCCCTGGTCAGTTTTCCCTAATTTAACTGCCTCATTCACGGCAGTCCTCTCCGCTACCGTATCCACTATAAACAAAGCATCAGGAATTTTTTCCAAATCCAGGACTCCGGCAAAATCTAAAGTTAATTTAAGTATTTGGCGATCAATTAAGAGTTGTTCTTTTTTGGTATATTTTCCCAGCTCTCCTTTTTCTTTTTGTTCTTTTAAGCTTTTTAATCTTTTGATATTTTTTTGAATTTCTTCAAAATTAGTTAAAAACCCTCCAATCCAACGGTGGGTTAAATAGTAAGCTCCGGCCTCTTTGGCTAACTCTTCCACAATGGGGCGGGCTTGTTTTTTGGTTCCCACAAAAATAATAGTCCCTCCATTTTTGCCCAAATTTTCTACATATTCTAAAGCAACTCTCAGCATTTTCTCACAAATGTTGAGGTCAATAATTTGCACACCGTCTTTAGCCCCGTAAATATAGGGCTTCATTTTAGGATGAGAACGGCTGACCTTATGGCCAAAGTGGACCCCCGCTTCTAATAACTCTCTTGCATTAGGAATCATCAGTCTGTTTTTCCTCCTCACAAGTATAGATTCACAGACTCTTCTTGTGAGTGCGTAATATAAGTATTTTAACTGTAAGTTCTGAATAAATCAAGCTGGAAGACTATTTACCATTACGGGGATGGCGCGGCATATCACGTCTTATCAGCCAAACTAGCTCTTTGGTGGGCGAGTAAGCTGCGCCTTCGGCTAATTTTCTAAGCGCATGCCAAAACCGGCTTCTTTCTTTATGCCCCCCTTTGTCACTGTAATGTAAATGCCCCTTATCTTCACTAGCGCGAGGTCTTAAATCCCGATCTTTCATTTCCTCTTTCAAAAATTAATCAGATTTAGCTTCTATCAAAAAATTCTTCTCTACTAGCTGGATCCGGTTTTTTATCTAGTACTATGCCAGAAAGATAGGGATCAGATTCAGCAATTAATTTATTCGCCTCAAAAGCCAAAGCCCGGTAATTAATATGGCCACCCGCTCTGGACCTTAAATCAGTAAAATACAAAGCTTGTTTAGGATTCCCATGCATATAAAAATCTGCCCTTTGGGCAAGCGGCATTACATTTACCATCAAGCTATAATCCACCCCTTTACTATATTCTCTCTCCACCTGATCCATAAACCGATATGCTTCTTCATAGAATCTGACCATATCGGCACCAAACTCATCTGCCTCACCTTTAAAATCATCAATTTCAGCTAAATATAGCGGCAAACCAAATCCTTTGCAAAGTACTTGCTCTGCTTTTTGCCTATTCCAAGCCTCTCCATAAAACAGGGGCAAAGGCATAAATCTGCCCCAAGCACGATGGCGGTTAAAATCCCGCTGCACTCCCATGTCAGCAACTACTTGAAGAGACAAATTTGTAGCGGCTGCCAAAGAAGGAAGTTCCTGATATTTATCATGTCCATTAAAAATAATTTTACTGATATGTGTTTTAACCTCATCTTTTCTGGTAGATAACCAAGTGTAAACCACATCTGCGGGTAAACCCGGCCACAAAGTCATGATATATTGCATCACCACCCGCTCTCCCAAGCTAACATCATTTGGTATTAAACTAACTGATTGTTTTTGTCTGCGGGGAAAATTACCATAGGCTTTAGCGAAAACTAGTAAATCTTGTTTTCCGGCAATGAATTCTTTTAAGTCTCTTAGATTTTGGTTCACAGTGGGATCTGCTTCCGTGTGCCTAATTAAACTGGGAGCCTCTGCTTTCATGGCTAAACTGGTTTCTATTTCCGCCTCCGGAGCCAAGAATGTTTCCAACTGAGTTGCATATTTTCTGTAAAAACCAATGTGAGAAGCTTTGAGAGCAGAAATTAATCTGGACCAATCCCGGGCTGAAGTTTCATAGGAAAAACCGGTACCTTGGCCCAGTAGTAAAAAATACCTGGCAGAATCTAACACTCGGGAATTAAAAGCCCCACGCTGGCCGGCATTCGGCTGGTAAAATTCCTCATAAGCTTCTGCTAATTTTGTTCTGTGTTTGGCAAAAAGTTCCAAAGATAATTGTCCTAATTTTTGATAGGCCTCTTCTAATTGGGGATTTAAACCATCCAGAGGCAGATAATTGCTTAAAGGATGAAGTACTGCTTTCCTAAAAGCAGGTTGGTAGCGGGTAGATTTTTCCTGGCCAGAGACAATATACCCTTCCTGGAACATCGCAAAAGCTAAATGCATGGGAGTGACATGATGGTCAACTTGAACTCTCGCCATATCCCCTACTGACCGATGACCATAATGTTCAAACATCTCATCAAGTCTTTGGTCCGGATCAATACCTTTCTCCCCCATTTCATGATAAATTTCCCAGGGAGTACCAGGGGCCCTTGATTGTCTGGCTCCACCCCAAGCCTTATGGGCAGCAGTTCTTTTTTGGGGATTAGCCAAAGGGGAAGTTACTACTACCCCTGTTGCTAAATCTTCCATCCCTACCATCATTAAACCGGTTTGCTCTGGAGAATAGGAAAACCAACGGCAGTTATCCTCAGTTGTAAATTCTTTATCTGGTACCAAAATATTTTGCTCAGGCATTAATTAATCCTCTCAAAAGCAGCAACGATCTTAAACCAATAACTATTTGTTGGTGAACCTTATCCGGGCTTTGGGTGCCATCTAATAAAACTACACTGGGATGTTGTTTAGCATATTCTAAATAACCCTCCCTTAATTTTCGGGCAAACTCCAATCCTTGATGTTCAAAAATCAAATCCTGGCCAATTCTATCAGGATTTAATTTTCTTAGATAACTTACCTCAGGAGGAATATCTAATACCACACACAAATTGGGCTGAAATTCACTCCCTACTATTAACTGACTCAAAACCTCCACTTCCCGGGCTACTCCCTGAACATAACCTTGATAAACAAAACTGGAGGGTTCAAACCGGTCAGCAATCACAGTTACCCCACTTTGCAAAGCTGGTCTTACTACCTCCGTTAGAAATTCCTGCCTAGCAGCGTGAAAAAGTAAAGTTTGGGTGAGTGGATCCATCATTTTATCTTGGTATCGATCTTTTAATAAAATTTCCCTAATCTCTTCGCCTAATTCTGTCCCCCCCGGTTCTCTGGTTTGCAACACAGGTAATCCATAATCTTCAAAAGATTTTTTTAATAATCTGGCTTGGGTACTCTTACCAGAACCATCTATTCCCTCCAAAACTATAAATAAACCTTTTTCCATTATGATTTTTTCAACCTTGGTAACATCATCTCTGGTTTCCAACTCCTTCTTAATTGTTCAAAATCATCAGTAGTTTGGTATGTTCCCGTTGCCGCATAAGGCCTGTCAGTTGATCCAGTGTAAAAGAAAACAATCTGCGCTACTCTGGTTCCTACTACCAAGGGAATGTGGTAGCGAGTCGAGTTATTAGTAACTTCCATGGTCCAGCGATTAACATAACCATTGTCTCCCCAACCAGCACATTTACAAATCTCAATAAAATCCCGACCCAAAGTGGATCTGGCTTTCATCATAGTGGTTCCCACATTCTGGAAACCGATAAATTCTGTTGTATGGCAAAGATAAGTTTTCCCTGGAGAGAGCAGTATTATTTCATCTTCCGGATCAATATTTTCCCACTCTTCCTCTGGAACATGGAATCTATCCATTAAGGTGCGGGCTCTGACCGCTTCGCAAGGTTTTTCTCCCCAAACCTTTTTAGTATGATTGGGGTTGTAAGGATTAAAAAGAGTAAAATCAAAACTAGGATCTTGCTCTGCATAATAATATCTTCCCAAACAAACATCATAGCTAGAGTTTTGTAGGTTTTGATCATTAAAAGGATGTATCAGGATATTACCTGCTGTCATGTGAGCTCTAATTAATTTATCAGATAATGGAGATCCAACTATTTGATCAGTAGGTTCGTTTTCCGTAGTCATATCACAAAAAGCAGAGTCTAATTAATTTATACAAGCTGCCATAGTTTTTCAAGCCCCCAAATTAAGTTTGGCAGCGGCTTTTATAAACCCTAAGAAAAGCGGATGAGGTGATAACGGCCTGGATTTTAACTCCGGATGAAATTGGGTGCCAATAAAAAAGGGATGGTTTTTAAGTTCAATAATTTCTACTAATTTTCCATCCGGGCTAGTGCCGGAAATTTGCATGCCGTTAGTTAAAAAACTTTCTAAAAAGTCATTGTTAAATTCATAGCGGTGACGATGACGCTCAGAAATTAAACTTCTTCTCTCTCCACCCTTGGCATAAAGTTTTTTAGTCAAAGTACCACCTTTTAGTAAACAGGGCCAGGCACCTAACCTCATGGTGCCACCATAATCTTTAGTCAAAAGTTTTCTTTCTTGGTCTGGCATAACATGAATTACTGGATATCTGGTTTTGGGGTCCACTTCAGTGGTATTGGCATTTTTCATTTGCAGGATATTTCTGGCATATTCCACCACTGCCAACTGCATACCGTAACAAAGTCCAAAATAGGGAACGTTGTTTTCCCGGCAGTATTTAATGGTTAAAATTTTCCCTTCAATATCCCGGGAACCAAACCCACCCGGGACAATTATCCCTTGATAATCTTTTAATACCTCTACATTATTTAAAACCTTACCAGAATCAAGCCAGGTAATCTCTGGCACAAAACCCAAGGTAAAACTAGCGTGTTTGATAGCCTCAATAACTGAGATATAAGAATCTGCCAAAACTCCGGCACCGGAGGTAAAATATTTTCCCACAATGGCTATTTTGACTTGATCTTTAGACTGCTCAATCTTATCGACAAATTTCTTCCATGGTTTCAAATTTTTAGCCCTTCTTTTTAACTTAAGTTTTTTCAAAATTTTATTAGTTAATTGATGCCTCTCAAAATTAAGAGGTATTTCATAAATATTTTTGACATCCGGAGCCGGTATAATATCTTCTTCTTCAATGCCGGTGTTTAAGGAAAGCCTTCTTCGGCGCGGTTCATCAATTCCTATCTCAGCTCTGGCTAAAAGGAAATCCGGCTGAATTCCCACTGCATTTAAGTCCCTCACCGACATTTGGGCAGGTTTAGATTTCATTTCCCCTAAAGTATGCGGAATGGGCAGATAAGTAATATGGATATGAATAACATCTTCATGTTTTCTTAGTTTCAAAAGTCTGTTGGCCTCCAAAAAAAGTACATTTTGATATTCTCCTGCAGTTCCTCCAATCTCTATTAAAACAATGTCGGCATTTTTAGATTTTCCCGCCTCTTGGATTCTGTTGATAATTTCCTGGGTAACATTGTGAATATCCACATAATCGCCGTCATATTCTAAATTTCTTTCTTTTTTGATAACTTCTAAATAAATACTCCCTTGAGTAGCAATGCTACTTGAATTCAAGTTTTCATTTAAAAATCTTTCATAGTGGCCCAGATCTTGGTCTGTTTCCCGGCCATCATCCAAAACAAAAGTTTCCCCATGAGCCAGGGGATTCATCGTCCCGGCATCTACATTTAAGTAGGGATCCATCTTTAAAGGAGCAACTTTAAAACCGGCAGATTTTAAAAGAAGAGAAATTGAAGCTACAGCAATGCCTTTGCCAATACCAGAAATAACTCCACCTGAAACAAAAATATACTTCATGTACTTTGGGGGTTCCGTCTAAACTAGAGGAATTTTTGAGGCCCTCACTATAATATCAACTGGCAAATTTTTGTCAACTAGTAGAATTTTCTTTTTCTGCTTTGGGTTTGGTCCAACTGGCAAATTTGCAAACCGGCCAATTTTTACAACCATAAAAAGTTTTTCCTCTTTTGGTGTGCCTAACCACAATTTCCCCATTATCCAACGGACATTGAGCATTAATTTTTTCTTCTAGAGACTGGGTATGTTTACAGTCAGGAAAGCCGGCACAAGCTAAGAATTTACCGAACCGGCCAATTTTGACAATTAAATCTTTGCCGCACTCCGGACAAGTTTTCCCGGCCAGTTCTATTTTCATGGTGACTTTCTCTGCCACCTTCCCCACTTCCTCAATTTTTTTCTCAAAAGGAGTATAAAAATCTGCCATAATCGGCTGCCACCGTGTTTCCCCGCGGGAAATTTCATCCAGACTGTCTTCCATTTTGGCAGTAAAAGAATAATCGACAATATCGGAAAAGTATTTAACTAAAAAATCCGTCACGGCAAATCCCAAGGCAGTGGGAATAAAACGGCGTTCTACCCGTTCAACATAAAACCTTTCAGTTAAAGTGGACAAAATGGGAGCATAGGTGGAAGGACGACCAATCCCCAACTCCTCCAGTTTTTTAATTAAGGCAGCCTCGCTAAAACGAGCCGGAGGCTCAGTAAAATGCTGGGAAGGAGTAATTTTTAGCAAATTAAGGTTTTCTCCTTCTTTTAACTCGGGCAGAATTTTTTCATCTGTCTCTTTTTCTTCATCATCTTGCGATTTGCCATACAACTTTAACCATCCATCAAACTTGACAATACTACCGCTAGCCCTTAATAAGTATGCGGGTGACGGCGAGCCGGCAGGACCCGCTGGTAGGGCACTGACATCCACTGATGTTTGATCCATCACCGCTTCACTCATTTGGCAAGCTACCAACCTTTTCCAGATTAAATCATAAAGCCTGGCATGATCCCTGTTTAAATCCCCCTGTTTTAAGCTAGCACTTAACTTTTTAACATCCGTGGGACGGATAGCCTCATGGGCTTCTTGGGCATTTTTAGATTTAGCTTTAAAACCGCGAGCGGTTTTTGGCAGATACTCCTTGCCAAAACTTTTACTTATATAATCCCTGGCAGAAGAGACTGCCGGGATGCTTAAATTAACCGAATCAGTTCTCATATAAGTAATCAAACCATGTTCATATAAAGTTTGAGCCAACATCATAGTTTTTTTAGCCGAAAAACCTAAACGGTTGGCTGCAGTTTGCTGGAGGGTGGAAGTGGTAAAAGGCGGATAAGGAAACCGGTGGACTTCCTTTTGGGTAATTTTAGAGACAGAATAGGAAGCTTTTTGCAAATTTTGCTCATGTTCCCTGGCCTCTTTTTCATTTTTAATCTCCAGCTTTTTACCATGTCGCTCAATTAATTGAGCGACAAAGGTATTTTTTTGTCCATTTTCTAACTCTACCTCTATTTCCCAATACTCCACGGGTTTAAACTTTTCAATTTCCCTCTCCCGCTCAACAATTAATCGCAGAGCTACTGATTGGACTCTTCCTGCTGAAAGCCCACGTTTGACTTTTTGCCAAAGCAAGGGGGAAAGCTTGTATCCCACTAGCCGATCCAAAACACGTCTGGCCTGTTGGGCATCAACTAATTTAAAATCAATCCCTCGGGGGTGTTTAAAAGCTTCTTTAATAGCCTCTTCCGTAATTTCATGAAAAACTACTCGTTTAAACTCCTTTTTCCCTTTTCCCTGGTCACTAACCACTTCTCCCAGGTGCCAGGCAATTGCCTCTCCTTCCCGGTCAGGGTCTGAAGCCAGCCAAATTGTCTTGGCCTCTTTAGCTAGTTTTTTTAGCTCATTAACTTTTTTTCTTTTATCCCGAGGAATAATATATTGAGGCTCAAAATTGTGTTCCACATCTACTCCCAAATCTGCCTTGGGCAAATCCCGAACATGGCCGAAAGAAGCTTCAATCTGGTACTGGTTTCCCAAAAAGCGTTGCAGGGTTCTGGCCTTAGTCGGACTTTCTACAATTACTAAATTATCCATCATAACCACTGTGGGGTAATTGTAACTTCGTTGTCAATAGATCACTCAAAATCACTGTCTAAAACTTGAGGATTAATGCTATCTAATTCTTTTTTTAAGTCTGTGGAAGAGTCAAAGTGAAAAGTTTGAGGGGCGGCAGGCTCGGCAGACGGTATAGAAGATGGTTTGGATTGCAAATAGGGAATTTGTGGTATAAATGCCGACTTCACCAAACTATCCTCCTTTTTACCGGTAACAAAATTTACGATCGTTAAAATTGTTGCCAGGAGTAAAATCAGTCCTGCCAAGATAAAAAATTTCTTTCTCATAACATAGACTTATCCTACAAAGTCTTCCCTACCTCATTTTTAGCTTTTAAAATTTTTCCCTTTAAAATTTCCAGGCTGTATCTAAGCTCATTTTGGGAAGAGAATTTTTGGATTCTTTGGTAAGCAATTGCCTCCGCCGCATATGTCACCCAATAGTCCGCAAACTTTATTTGGGTATCAATCCCCCCAAAAGCCACCCTGGTTTCTGTAATCCCTTTTCTAGATCTCACTTCATCCATGATCCCTGCCAGTTTGGCCACATCACCTTCAAACCTGTTACAAACCGTCTGGTTGATGGCATCTAAATTGGGGCTGGCAAAAACTACTGTGGGAGAAAAAAAGAGCAGGGTCAGGATAATCCATTTAGCCATGAAACTACTTCACCCGCAGTAAATTCCCCTGCAGATCCATTTCGATAAAATGTTTAGCCGTACCTTCTAAATATGCCCTACATTGATTTTCCGGTAAGTTATCTACTGCTTCCCGGGGACTGTGAGATAAGTCCAGCACCCAACCCGGGATTAAAGCATTAGATAAACAAGGTCCACTTTTAAAATCTACTCCCCGCTCTTTAGTTTGGTTATAAATATACTGAGCTTGTGCCACTGCTTGGTCTGCCTCCGGCCAAATTCCCGGTTTATAAGTATTGTTGTTAGAATTTTTAATATAAATAATGGCCGAGGCTCCCAAAATAACCATTAATACCAAAACCACCAATATTGATCTGGATAAACGCATTAACCTTTATTTTAACAGATGGAGACTAGTTACCACAATATATCCCTGCCCCTAAATTTCTAATTAGACCCTTAATTTCCATTTTCAAAAGCTCCCCTGAAATACCTGCGACCGGAACTCCCAAAATCTGACAAATCTCGTCAATATGTTTTTGGTCATTTTGCAAAATATTTAAAATCTGTTTTTCTACCTCTGTTAAATCTGTAATTTCTACAGGACTCTGAGCTTTACCGGTTATACCCAGTTCTTCTAAAATTTCACTTGGTTCAAAAATAGGTCTGGCCCCTTCTTTAATTAAATCCAAGGGGCCACGAGATAGCTCTGAAGTAATGGGCCCGGGGACAGCAAAAACTTCCCGGCCTTGTTCCAAAGCCAGGCGGGCAGTGATTAAAGAACCGCTATCAACAGCAGCTTCAGTCACTAAAGTAGCTTGAGTTAGTCCGGAAATAATCCGGTTGCGGGCAGGGAAGTTACCGGCCACTGAAGGGCAGTCTGGAGGAAATTCACTCAATACTACTCCATGGCCCTCAGCAATTTCCTTAGCCAATTTGTCATTTTCCGGTGGGAAAATTTTGTTGAACCCCCCACCTAAAACCGCAATAGTCCGGCCGCCATTTTTTAGGGCAGTCCGATGGGCAATGCTATCTACTCCCCGGGCCAAACCTGAAACAATGGTTAACCCTGCTAAGACCAAATTTTCGGTAAAACGTTCCGTCACTAATTTGCCATAACCGGTCATTTTTCTGGTACCTACTACGGCAATAGCTTTTCTGTCAGCAGCAGTAAACTCTCCCCAATAATAAAATAAAATGGGCGGATCATAAATTTGTTTTAAAAGATAAGGATAATCTTCATCAAAAATAGTTTTCCATTTGATCCCGGATTTTTGGACAGATGTTAAATACTTTTCCGGATCTAAATTTTTACGGGTAGCCAAAAATTTTTCCACTGTATTTTGGGGGATGCCCATGCCCAAAAGTTCGCTACCTTTTGCTTCCCAAGCATTTCGAGCCTGCCCAAAATGGTCCAAAACCTTTTTAAGCCTCACCGGCCCCAATCCATCTACAGAATGCAAAACTAATAAATAAGCAACATTATTCATTTAATTCATAATCTATCTTCCACTACTATCTATTATAATTTAAAATTCATTTTGTTTACGATCGAAAACATTTTGATTATAATTCAATGTCAGTTGTCTCTACTACTCTAACCCAATCTTTGATTCCTACTTCTTTAATAAAATCTCTTAAAAGTTTCGTACAATTTTTCTTTGTCATCCAAATACTCCTTTGTAATTGGGTAAATCCTAAAAATTTTAGCTTGTGTCTTAATAGATCCCTTGCAACTCTTCTTTTTTCAGGAATATCCCAAATCACAAGCCGCCATTTTCCATCCCACTTTTCTTCCTCAAATCTCATTTTTGTCCACAAAGCTTTATCCTTTCCAGAATCAGTTAATCTGTAAATCAGATTTTTATCATCAATCAAATCTATTAATCTATTTTCTCTTAGCCTTTTTAAGGCCTGGGATAACTCTGATTTTTTTAATGGCTTTTTCCAACCACCACTCCAAGCATATTGATGAGTGTGATGGATCAAATCATCGTATCTCACTATTCCATCAACAGTTTTTTCTAAAACTAAAAGAATAAAATTCGTTAGACTCTTTTTCTTATCCATAATTCATTTTGTTCACGATCGTGAATATTTTGTCAAGCAATAGATTTAAGAGTTCACGATTTCCACTTGACCAAAATAAAACTTATTCCCCTAAAGTCCGGGCGCTTTCTGTGGCAACTGCGTATTGATCTAAAATTAATTTATTTTTATCCGGGGAAAAATACCAGCGGAAGATTTCTTTAACTATTGGCGCGGCAATACTGGACCCCTCCCCTGCCGCTTCCACCAAAACTGTGGCCGCAATCTTGGGATTGGGCAGTGGTCCATAGGCAGTATACCAAGCATGGGTTCTACCTTTGGCATCACCAAATTCCGCTGTTCCGGTTTTACCTGCAGTAGGAATGGGGAAAGAAAAAAAGGGCCAGGCTGTTCCCCCATCTTTGGGTACTAAAGAAAGCCCTGTTTGAATAGTTTTTAACTGTTCCGGGGAAATAATTTTAGTGGCGAAGCCACGAACTTGTTCATTGACCAAACTTACTGGTTTAAAATTATTAAGCAGCAGCTTGGGCTGCATCAAATTCCCATTATTAGCCACATATGAGGAAAATCCCAAAACCTGCAAGGGAGTAGTTAATAAATATCCCTGGCCAATAGCCAAATGTAGTGTGTCCCCCGGGAACCAAACCTCTCCCACCACACTTTTTTTCCAATTCTCATCTGGCACCAATCCATTCACCTCACCAGGCAAATCAATTCCCAGCTTCCCTCCTAATCTTAATTTCCTGGCCCACTCAATAATTGGCTTTTCCCCCAAAACTTGGCCCGCCCGGTAAAAATAAATGTCATTGGAACGCTGCAGCGCTTTGACCAAATTTAGCGGTCCTTCCGTTTTTCCGTACTGGGTAAAATACCAGTTAGTAAATTTAAAGGCTCCCAAATAAATTTCACCGGTATCTTCGAAACTGGTCTGGGGAGTAATTTTGCCGGAAGTTAAAGCCGCGATGGAGGTGATAATTTTAAAAGTGGAACCCGGCGGATAGGTGCCGCCAATGGCCCGGTTTAAAATTGGGGAATCAGACCGGGTGAGGAGCTCCCCAATGGCTTGATCATTAGTGCCGGTGGTAAACAAATTATTATCATATGAAGGCCAACTTACTAAACTTAAAATCTGGCCGGTTTGCGGATCTTCTACCACCACCGCCCCACAGCAGCTACCGGCTTTGGCTGCCGCTTCTTTTAACTTGTGGGAGGTAACAGTTTGCAAATCAATATCAATGGTTAAATGAAGGTCTTGGCCGGGAAGGGGGGCAACGGTGCGAATAGTCCGCAGTTTCCGCCCCAAACTATCTACTTCGATGATTTCCCCCCCGTCCTTACCACGCAGCAAACTCTCATAATAACTTTCCAAACCAGCCTGTCCCACCCGATCAGTTATTTTATAATCAGCAAAGCGGGGACTTTTAAGTTGATCCGGAGAAATTTGTCCCACATAACCTAAAAGGTGAGCTGCCGTTTCTTTGTAAGAATAACTGCGGATGGAGTCTATTTCTAAACTATCAGCCCGTGGGTCGGAACTTACCTCCAAGGCCAAAGCTTCATCCCGAGTCAGGATGGTAGCTTTTTTTGACTTCGTATCCACCAACCTAAAACCCGGAGAATTAGCAGCTAAAATTTTGCCGTTGCGGTCATAAATGATGCCCCGCGGGCTGTGGATTACTTTAATTTGCACTCTATTGCTGTTTGCCAACTCCCGGTTAGCCCCTCCTTCTACTACTTGCAGATGAAACAACCGCAAAAATAAAATAAAAAATAGAATCAAGGTTAAACTCAAAAAAACCACCGGCCTCCAACTCCTTTCAATTAGATCAGGGTCGTGTTGAGGCGGCTGGAAATTAACTAAAAATAAATCCTTCCAACTATCATCTAACTCGTAAGTTTTTATTTTACCCGCAGAGAAGCTTTGCTTACTCTGGCGGGTAATTTTTTCTATTTGGTCTTTAAAACCTAACCCCAGGGAGCGCTTGCTTTTATTCATCTTTAGAATTTTAATTTAATCTCAGATTTGACAATGAATCTTTCCTCCAAAAATTTCACCATTATATAGATAGGTAGTATTAAAAAAGCCTCTACTGCTAATTTAGCAAATGATACATTCCAACTTTTGATTATTACAGAAAAGGCTAAATCATTAATCAGTAGGCCAGACAAAACCAAAAGAATTAAAATTAAGGGATGCTCCGAATGCCATCTTTTTAAAATCAAAGAAATACTCATTACCAAAACTAGATAAAGCAAACTTAAAGACCCTAAAGGCAGGAGTAGCAGATGGGCTAGCAGAACTCCAAAGCCAAAACTTAAATACAAATTTTCCGGACCGGGTTTGATGGCCGCTCTAATTAAAATAATTATCAAAGCAAACTCCAGCGGCCAAATGGTAGTTTGTAAAAAAGTGCTGATTAGTAAAATTAAAATTAAGGCTTTCATTTTTTAAATTAATCACTGACCACAAAAATCAAATCTAAGTTTTTAACATCAAAGACCGGCTCAACTTTAGCTTGTTTAAAAACTTGGTTGGGCACTGATATAATTTCAGTGACGGAGCCTAAAATCAATCCCCGGGGCAAATAACTTTCCAAGCCTTCAGAATAAATTAGATCATCCTTTTCCGCCGGCTCGTTGTGGAGAATTTTATCCATTAGCAGATAGGTCCCAAACTGGCCCGAGACAATTCCCCTGGCTTTACCCTCTGTGTTTAGCGAAAAAGCTGACAGTTTAAAATCCGGGTCAGTAATAAGTTCTACATTAGCACTTTTGGTAGAGGCGGAAATTACTTTTCCCAATAAATTATTTTTAAAAACCACAGCCTTACCCTCTTTCACCCCATCACTGCTGCCTTTATCAATTAATAAATAACGGGACAGCCCAATGGGACGGGCAGCAATTAAATTATAGGTTTGAGGAGAAAAAGTTTCCTGCTGATCCACTAGAGCCTGGGTCTCGGCCAAGCTCTGGCGCAAAGTGGCATTTTCCAGCAGTAAATCTCCCAATTGTTTTTTTAAAGCCACATTTTCTTTAGAGGCAAAACGGGCCGTAAATACAAAGTTAAATTGTTGGGAAATTACTTGGCGGGTTTTAAAAAGTTGCAGGGAAATAGGGTTAGTTAAATAAAACAAACCTGTTTTAGGTAAATTCAGCCAGCCCAACAAGTCTAACCCCAAAATCAACAATGAAGACAGGATCAAAGTTAAGAGTAATTGAAGATTGGGCACAGCCTTAGACATAATCCCGATCAATATACCATTAATTTTTGTTCTTGACAAAGAATTTTTGAAAGACTATAGTCATTTTAAATTTGAAATGGAGACTGAAATAATCCCAGCGGATCGGCAAGTATTAGCTGAATGTCTTTTTGATCGAGGTTGCATCGGAGTTGGAGATCCTGTTTTATTATCCAGTGGCCTGCGTTCACGAGTTTATGCTAATCTGCGTCGCTTGCCATCTTTCCCAGAAGATAAAACCCAAGTGGTGGGGGTTTTAGCAGATCTAGTAGCACCTTTAGAATTTGATTCCATAGCTGATGTGCCCACTGGTGCTACTACTTTTGTATCTTCTCTCTGTGATCGTCTGAGGACCCCACAAATTACCCCCCGGATCAATCGCAAGATACATGGATTAGGAGCTGTTATTGAAGGTTATTATGAAGTAGGAGAAATAGTACTTTTGATTGATGATGTAGTTACCACTGGGGGCAGTATCTTAAGAGCTGCGGAAATATTGGAAAGAGCTGGCTTAGTAATTCGCGATGTAGCCACCATTATTGACCGAGAACAAGGCGGTAGAGAAACCTTGGCAGAAAGAGGATATACACTTCATGCAGCCTATACTTTAAAAGATTTAATGGACTATTACAAACAAAGGTGTTTTATCACCCCTGAAGAATACGGAATAGCTATGGCCTCACTCTCTTAACGCAATCCTCCGGTTACTTTAACTTTAGCCAACAAATCTAAATCATCCAACACTCTACCACAACCTCTCACCACGCAAGTTAGCGGGTCATCAGCCACTAAAACCGGCAGCTTAGTTTCCTGGGAGATTTTTTTATCCAAACCCCTAACCAGTGCTCCTCCCCCTGCCAACACAATTCCCCGGCTGACAATATCTGTTAACAGCTCCGGCGGGGTTTCTTCCAAAACTTCCTGAATAACCCCTACTATTTGGTTAATGGTATTCGACAGAGCTTCCCTAATTTCCACCTCACTAATCTTTAAAGACTTAGGTAATCCATTGGAAAGATCCCTACCCCTGACAATTGTCTCCAGATGATGGTTTTTGTCTGACCAATCCTCCACCGCACTGCCAATTTCTAATTTAACCTCTTCCGCAGTTTTTTCACCAATCAAGAGCCCATATCTCATCCGCAAATAATTGATAATATCCTCATCCATTTCATCGCCTGCCACCCGCAAGGAGCGGTTAATTACCATTCCTCCTAGGGAGATGACGGCAATCTCGGAAGTCCCACCCCCTATATCTACAATCATGACCCCTTCTGGTTCTTCTACGGGAAGTTTTGCTCCAATGGCAGCTGCCATCGGTTCCTCAATTAGATAAGCTTCTCTAGCTCCCGCTGATAGACAGGCATCCTGAACTGCCCTTCTTTCTACCTCAGTCACACCTGAGGGAATCCCTACTACTATCCGGGGTTTAGGAATTCTAATTCCCCCCAAAAATGATTTACCAGGAGTTTGGTGAACTTGATGAATAAAATAGCGCAACATGGCCTCAGTAGTATCAAAATCAGAAATCACCCCATCACGCAAAGGCCTGACTGCTTCAATAGCCGCCGGAGTGCGCCCCAACATCCTTTTGGCCTGGCTACCAATAGCTAAAACTTGGCGGGTTTTCCTGTGAATAGCTACCACTGTGGGCTCGCGAATGACAATACCTTTACCTTTAACAAAAACCAAGGTATTAACTGTCCCCAAGTCTATTCCCACATCTTCAGAAAAAAGTGCCCAAATTCTATTCAGCATGAAGCGAGTTTAACATAGTAGTCTTGCCCCTCACAAGGATTTTTTGTTAAGATCACCTCATGTTGGAGAAAATCATCCGCTTTTCTTTCTACCTACTCTTTTTCTTAACCCCCTTAATTTGGACTCCTTTGAATTATGAACTGTTTGAGTACAACAAAATGATTTTTGTGTACCTAATAACCATTGTTATCACCACTGCCTGGGTACTAAAAATGATTTCTCAAAAAAAGCTGCTTTTAAAAAATACCCCTTTAAATATTCCTTTGCTAGCCTTTTTAGGGGCTAATATTTTATCCACTATTTTTTCCATTGACCTTTATACTTCTGTCTTTGGTTATTACTCCCGCTCCAACGGCGGGCTACTCTCTATCCTCTCCTACTTCTTATTATATTTTGCTCTGGTTAGCAATTTCACAAAAGCTGATGTGCCCAAATTTTTAAAAGCAGGGCTGGCAGGAGGATTGGCGGTTTCTTTGTGGGCCATTCCGGAACATTTTGGGGTTTCTCCTTCTTGTATTATTTTGCATGGGCAGTTTAATGCCAGTTGCTGGGTCCAGGATGTAGAGGCTCGGGTTTTTGCCACGCTGGGCCAACCGAATTGGTTGGCCTCATACTTGTCAATGTTAATTTTCCCGGCACTATACTTTTTATTAACAGCCAAAAATAAAAAAGCACGGATCACCTATTACATATCAGTTATGATCATGTATTTAGCTTTTACTTTTACCTATTCCCGGGGGGCCACCTTGGGATTTTTAATCGGGCTGGCGGTATTTTTCGCACCCTTAATTTTAGCTTTCCACCCCAAGGGTGGAGGCGGCAAACTAATCACTATTAAACCGCTACTCATAGTATTACTAGTTTTTCTGCTCATTAATTTAGTTTTTGGTTCAGCTATCACTCGTTTCCAACTTTCCCAATTTTTATCACCAACTACCACTCCTACTACTACCCAAGCCAACAGCTCGGCTCAATTAACCCAACTGGAAAATGGGGGGACTGAGTCAGGCAAAATCAGGTTAATTGTTTGGCAGGGGGCGGTGGATATTTTCAAACACTATCCCTTGTTTGGTTCAGGAGTAGAAACTTTTGCTTATATTTATTACCAGTTCCGTCCCCCAGCCCATAATTTAGTTTCGGAATGGGATTTTCTCTACAACAAAGCCCACAATGAATATCTTAATTATTTAGCTACCACAGGACTAGTCGGTTTTCTAACATACTCCACAGTGGTTTTAACATTTATAGCATGGTCTTTAAGTAAAATTTTAAATTTAAAATTGAAAATTGAAAATTCTAAAACACATACAGAAGAAAAATTGCTAATTATTGCTATAACTGCATCATACACCTCTTATCTTGTCCAAAATTTGGTAGGCTTTTCAGTGGTAGTGATCGCCCTCTTTTTCTACCTCTTTCCGGCTTTAGCCATTTTAGCAGTAGAGGACCTTAAATTTAGTAAGCTCCCCCGGTTTTTGCAAATTGCGCTCTTAAAACAATTCTTGACCCCGATTAAATTGGGGTTGACCAGTAAGATAGCCTCACCGCTGTTAATTTTAATTAGCATTTTCTTATTTTTTACTGTTTTAAAATACTGGTACACTGACACCCTGTTTGCCCAGGGAGAAAAATTTACTGATCTGGGAGAAATTACCCAAGCTTATACCACTATCTCTGAGGCCGCCATTTTAAATCCGCTTGAGCCTTTTTTTAGGTCAGAATTAGGTTATGCTGCCGCAGCAGTGGCAGTGGGATTAAAAGACACTGATGCCACCCTTTCCGGACAGCTAAAAAATCAGGCTGTTACTACTACGGAAACGATCTTACGGGAACACCCCAGAAATGTCTCTTTTTACCGAACTGCTATCCGCACTTTCTATCTCCTTTCTACCTTTGATCCAACTTTTACTAATCAAGCCTTGACTGCCTTAGATCAAACTATCAAACTATCTCCCAGTGACCCCAAACTTTTATATAATAAAGCCATTATTTTGGGCCAAGATGATAAACAGGAGGAGGCTATTAAAAACCTCCAACAAGCAATACAGTTAAAAAATAACTACCGGGAAGCTTATGTTGCCTTAGGGCTTTTTTACTTTGACCAAAAAAATTATCCGGCAGCGGTCGAGAACATGAATAAAGTTTTACGTCTTGTTCCCAATGACCCAGAAGCCTTGTCTTATTTAAATGATTGGGGCAAAAAAGGAATAGTGCCCGAGTCAAAATGAAATCTTTAGCGAAAGTTATTGCGGAAACTAAATTTAAAGACCGGCCCAAAAACCTTTCCCGGGAATTCCAAGTTTATGGGGTCTATCTGGCAGAAACTTTGCAGGACACCAAACATTATTCCTTTTATATTAAATTAGCTAAAGAACTACCCAGAGGGCTGCTGGAGGAAGCGCTCAACTATACCAAGGATTATTATGGAGCTAAAAACAAAGCCAGAGTCTTTATGTGGAAACTGCAACAACTTAAACAAAATCTCATTTAGAAGCAAAAAGCCAATTTTTTTGCTACAATGCCCACATATATGAAAGTTGTTAAAGCGCCAAATGAAGTTTTAAGGGCCAAGACTAAACCTGTTAAAAAGGTGGGGCCTTCATTGCTGACCACTTTAAAACAAATGGTCAAATTGACAAGATCTTTTCATGACCCGGAAGGGGTGGGGCTGGCCTCCACTCAAATTGGTTTAAAAGAGCGGTTTTTTGTGGCCAAAAATGGTCAAAAATTCCAAGCTTTTATTAACCCTAAAATCTTTTTTTGGGGTAAAAGGACTAAAAAATATTTTGAAGGGTGTTTGTCTATTCCTAATTATTGGGGGCAGGTCCAGCGGGCTACTCAAATTAAAGTTAGCTACATGGATGAAACTGGGCAAATTGTTACTAAAACCCTAAAAGGAATCCCAGCCTGGATTTTCCAGCATGAAATGGACCATTTGGAAGGAAAACTCTTTCCGGACCGGGTTTTAGAACAAGGGGGACGGTTTTTTAAATTCACCGGCAAAGACCCTAAAACCAATGAGGATATCTTTGAGGAGGTAACATTGTAATGTCATCAGAAAAAACCACCATTGTCTTTTTTGGTAGTGATAGCTTTGTTATTCCAGTCCTGCAGGTTTTGGAGGAAAATTTTACTGTCCAGGCAGTAGTAACAGCAATAGATTCTGCCACAGCCAAAGTAGCGGCAAAATTAGGCATCCCTACTTTAACCCCTGATAAATTAGATGAGACTTTTACAGCCGCTAACTACTCATTACTAACTGCTGATTTGTTTGTGGTCGCCTCTTATGGCAAAATTTTACCTCAAAGTTTATTGGATATCCCTCAATTTGGGTCTTTAAATGTCCATCCGTCACTGCTGCCCAAATATCGCGGGGCTTCCCCGGTTCCTGCCACCATTTTAGCCGGAGACAAAAAAACCGGAGTTACCATCATCAAAATGGATGAAAAAATGGATCACGGACCAATCATTTCAACAAAGCAGATTATCTTGTCCGGACAAGAAGATTTTTCTACTTTGATTACAAAATTGTTTCAAGAAGGAGTAAAGCTTTTGGTTGATATTATCCCCCAGTTTTTGGCCGGGAAAATTACTTCAGTAGAACAAGATCATTCCCAGGCTACTTTTTGTAAATTAATCAAAAAAGAAGACGGGTATTTTGATATTAATAACCCTGTGGATCAGAAAAGTTTAAACCGAATGATTAGAGCCTATCATCCCTGGCCGGGAGTTTGGACAAAATGGGAAGGGAAAATTGTCAAGTTTTTACCAGAGAATAGAATTCAGATGGAAGGCAAAAAACCTGTCTCTATCAAAGATTTTCTCAATGGCTACCCAGACTTTCCCCTTATTGCAGCTAAAAATTAAAAGGCATATAATCCAACCAAAATGGAAAACCAAGAACACCGCCTTATACCTATTTTAAAATTTGCCCAAGATGCTCCCCGACCCTCTTTTTGGAGTCCTCTTCTTTTAAACTCAGAGTTAGAAGAGCATAATGAATACTTTGTAATACGGCCACGCAGTGAGTCACCATTAGTTGACACGGTTGGCAGAAAAATAGAGCAGGAAGAAACTCCTCAAAGCAGATCAGTTCTGGGTGGAAAACAGCCAATTTTAAGTGGAGGATACTATTTAACTTTTTTTGCAGATGGCTCAAATACAGTCACTGATTACCAAATCTCGCTGGCCCCCACTCTGACTGAACATAGGATGCCTCAAATTATCCAAGCCTCACTGGATGAATTAAACCCTGATAGCCAGGCTAATGCACAACTTGATATATTCTCTGGTTTTCCTCATTGTGTAATAACACCAGAAGGAGTCAAGTTGATGTTTCAAAATCCAACCTCTCCCCCTCATCCTATCTTCAAATTTGATTCTACCGGATATCAGCTAGCACCTTCCCTAACTCAAGGCTTATCTGAAATCAGCTCTGACGGTAAATTGCATACAGTTCCTAATACCCCACTCCGCTTTAGGTTAATGATAGCGGATCAATCAATTTTCTTTGAAGCAACTGTGGGAGAACTACAACTAACCACTAACCCATATCTACTTCTAACTATGCCACACGCTCACAATTTCGTTAGTATGTGGGCTGGACTGGCTATTAATCTGCCTACTTTTGAACAACTTCACCAGCAACTCTTAGAACATATTAAAAATGGCTCTTTAACTACCCCGGCTTTATCTAAGATGGTGAAATATTTTGGTAGATTAGAAGACAGCAGCGAAAAAGTCAGCGGATGATAAAGTAACCTGCCCATGAATCATGAGTTGTGGACCCCTCAAAACGGAGGTTTTTATCTGGAAAAACCACCAAATGAGGAACGCAAATTGCTTCTTCTACCCCGGTTTGATGACCGAGCTATCAGCACTCTTAGACTAGAGTCCGCCTGGGGTGGTAAAGATTCCCATGCCCGCATGTTAGATATAGTAAGTCAATTTCCTTCTCTTAGAATTTTGCCGCCGGGAGATATCTCCTTCGCTAATCAAGCTTACGCTCTACATTCAATAGACCAAATTCCCTTTCGAATCATCGGCTTTAAACTATACTTCTTAAATAGAGCTATCTATCCTCAATACTTGTCTGAACAGCGGCATTTGGAATGTATCATCAAATCACCATTGGCTGATAAAGAAGCAATTGCCAGCAGGCTGTTTGCCCTAGAGGAAAACAACCAGTTAGATTTAGTGACTATTCACCAGATTATAGACTATTATATTACTATTATACTCAACAGACATTTTTAATACCCCCACAAATTTAATCAACTTTATAATCACCATAATGCTTATAAATATATTCCCTATCACCAATAGCTTCTAAGGCATAAACCCCATTGCCTAAGTGGTTATAAACTATCCTCAAATCTCCCACCCTGCCAACCACTCTCTTGCCTTCCGACCAATCAATCATCTTAATCGGTGTAAATCCTAATTCAAATCTCCTGATATGCTCCATTACTCTCTCAACATCATTAGGTCTTGCCCCGCGCCCCATCTTCTCTTCTACTAAAGCTTTAGAATGTATTACCGAATATTTAAACTCGGGAGAATCTTGATGATCAACCGGTTTAGGTCCGCTCAAATATTGAGCTAACGGAGTCAGCAACCTCCTTGGTCTGCTACGGACTCTTTTTGGCACCGGCAATTCTACCGATGGTGTCGGCAGTTGATCAAAAACAACGGTCTGAACCATTAGTGGCTCTGTTCTGCGGTAATCAGACAACCTGATAGGCTCCCTGTCGGGGTGTCTTTTTTTGGCTGCTTCTAGCACAGGAGGAAGAATATCTGCAAAAATAAATGAGATAAAATGAGGGTTATCTTTCACTGCTTTAGCAGGCATACCGTAAAATTTATCACCTTGGCTAAGTTCTAAGGTTAGATGAGTTTTACCATCAGCAAAATGTAAAATAAAAATCAATACTTGTTTATTTTGACAAGTCAAAGTCACCTCTTTTATTAAATGATCTTGTGGCATGGCAAGCTTTAACTGCCTTTGGGGTGAACGCATAATATCAGAATATACATCCTTAAAGTATAAATCTATTAATTTATCCAATAAATTTGTTGAATCAGTATAAACTCTGGCTAATTCTTGCTCTGATAGATCAGCTCCACCGTAGAATTGCCACAGTTGCCTCAATGCTTCGTTATCAGTATCTCTATCATAATCCTGATATCTTTGTAAATTCGTAGGTAAATTTTTCTCTCTGTGAGCATCTGCTGCGCTCAATTCCAAAGTTTTTAATATTCCACTAGTCCGCCAAAAGAGTGGGGATGAAGAAAGTTCCGAACGGGTTTGAAAAAGTTTGACAGCCGAGGCTGGAGTTATCCCTAAACGCGCAGGCATAAACATACCTAGGGCGTGAGGCAACCACGGTTTGGTATACTGTAAAGCTCCCAGAAAAGAATATTCATCTTTTAAACTGAAACCGAAACTGGTCATTAAATCCTGATAATAATCAAAATATGCCACCAGCCTGTCCCGCAGAGGATGCAAACTTTGAGGCAGAGGCGTTTTTTCATCCGGCCTGGCAAATTCTTGGGAGGCAAGATATATCATGCTCAAAAGAACCACCGAAGTATCCCTGCCTGGTCTTCTTGATTGGCCTTCATGAAACATCCCGTTAATTCTTTGAATATCTACTGCTTGAAGTTGAAAACGTTCTCTTCCATCAGAGGTTGATTTTAATAAAGGCATCTGTTCAATATCAAACAGCGAGGTGCCTGTTGAAAGAGGCACTCCCAGGAAGCTGGGAACGCCTAATTCCCTGGAATAATAATCCTGTTCATCAAATCTGTTTAAGGTCGCGGTTGAAACAAACCGATTAGCGGGATCCAGATTTTTTAGCTGTGCTTGTTCAAGAAAAAAGGGGAGTTTTCTTCTTACCTCCAGCCAGCGCCCTATAAAGGGTTCACCCTGGTATAAAGCCTTTGTCAAATTATTATCATGCCCACCAACTACCTGATTCCATCTCCCGACAGTCTCAGCTATCGAATGTTCAAAGCGGTTGTATTGCCCTACCAATGCTGATTGTGCAAAGGGTCGCCAATCCTTATTCTTGCGTCTTTGGGCACGGTTACCTGACCAAACCGGAGATTGGGTTTCTTTTTGAGCAGGTAATACTTCCCGTCTATCTAACATTTAGGATAAAGAGTAGCACAATAAGTTTTAGCTTACAACTGAGACTGACGCGACTATCGCTGAAGGTTTAATTGAAGCCTTTACAATCCTTAAGCACTTAGTGCAATATTTTTTACCTTTAAAAACATGTAAATTTGGTTTTTGAACTTTTCTGGAAATTGGAGCACGTAAAGACCAGACTCCTCCACCACCGGAGGAACCTTTCTTGTGCCTGCTAAAGGCTTGCACATTTTTACCTTTGCCACAACGATTACAGATTAACATAATGTTTTATATGGTACACTATATCATAATGAACCCGGAATTTCTAGCTTTCTCATTAGTCATACTGCTTTTTTCAGTCATTCTCCATGAGGTCATGCATGGCTGGGTGGCCCTGCAGTTTGGAGATAGTACTGCCCAAAGAATGGGCCGGCTCACCCTCAACCCCATCCCTCATATTGACCCTATCGGTACAGTTCTTTTGCCAACCCTGCTAATTATTTCCGGCTCTCCCTTTTTACTGGGTTGGGCCAAACCAGTTCCGGTCAACCCCTTAAATTTTTCCAACTTAAGAAAAGGGGAGCTTTTTGTCTCAGCAGCCGGAATTGCGGCAAATTTTGCCCTAGCCGCTGGGGCAGCTACTACCTACCATATCCTCAATATCTTACCTCAAACTTTTCCTGCCCTTTTGGCAGAATTGCTTAAGTTTACAGTCACTATTAATTTAGTGTTAGGGGTGTTTAACTTTTTTCCCATTCCACCCCTTGACGGATCAAAGATTTTACTGTCTCAATTACCTTATAATTTGGCCAGGACATTTGGACGTTTGGAACAGCAAGGTTTTATTATTTTAATTCTCCTTTTGGTAACCGGCATTCCCCAATTAATCCTGGGGTTTGTTGTCTCCACCCTGCTGAAATTACTGGGCCTTTAATACTCCTTAGGCAGAGTTGATATAGTTTGTCCGACTTGACTTTTTTTATCTTTTTTTGGATAATAAGGCTGTTCTAAGATCGTTTAATGAAGTAGTTTTTGCTACGCAATAAATGATCAAGGAACTGCCCAAGTTAGGGTTTGCCCTACTTAGTTCGTTCAAAACTTAAGCATTTTTCTTCGCTATTTGACTCTTTGAGGGTCAATCCAAAGTATCAAATAACCGTGGTTATTTGATCAGGATTCCCACCTAAATTGTGGGAAGAAAACTTTTAAGTTAACGGCTAGCGTAGGGAGGAATTATCTTTAAAGCTTAAGCCGCAAGGTTCTTAAGTAGCTTTAAAATATTTAATTTTTTTAAACAATACTAGCTTCCCCAGGAAGAAGAATCCTAAGGCATAAACCATCCCAAACAGCAGATCAATTACATAATGTTCTCCCAGATAAACTGTAGAGAGAAAAACAGCTACCATATAAGGCAAAAATATCAGTGCCCGCAACCCAAAAAAACTTAAACTAAATAAAAATACCAAAGTCGGATATCCGGCATGCATGGAAGGAATAGCGGCGACTTGGTTAGGATTGAGTTGATGATAAACAGTGGGTAAGGCAATTTTTTCCGGAAAAGCAGCCAGGGTCTGGTCCAAAATTTTAGTTATTTGGGGCAAATACCCTTGGTCATGAGCATACCAAGGCGGAGCGGCCGGATAAACTAAAAAGGAAATCCAAGCGGCATAGGACATCAGCAGCAGGGCTAAAATAAATTGCCTAAATTTAACCCGGCTTTTAAGCCACAACAGATAGCCAAAAGCCAAAGGCAGGGCAAAGTGGAGGAAATAAAACACGGTGGCTAGGTAATCATACCACTGCAGGGATCCTAATTGGAAAAATTTCTCCTGCAGAGCTTGGGTGGGAACTGCGCCAAAAATAGTTTTTTCCCAACTGATCAGCTCGTTGATATGGACCCGTAAATTTAAATTATCGGAAAAACCCCGCAGGAAATCATAGGCAATTAAAATAAAGAGGAAGGGAATCCAATCCATCAAAAACTGCCTGGTCCGCTTAATCAGCAAGCTTCCCACTAGCAAAATCATGGCATAACGGTCCGGGGCAATGCCAATGCCCTGCCAGATCATTACTCCGGTCATGGCTATAATATAAAGAATAAAGATAACTAGATAAAGCATCCCTACAGTATAACAAAAATTTTAGTGTAGTTTAGAAATCTCAGTGTGTTGGTTGTATTTTTTACAATGAGTACAAAATTTCTGCAAAGTAATTTTGTCTTTAATATTAATGACATTTTTAGAACTGGTATAGTTTCTGTTTTTGCAAACAGAGCAAATTAGTCCTATTAATTGTCGATTACCTTTTTTAGCCATGGCATTGATTATATCTAATCAGTTTTGCTTATGTCAATTAAGCTGATATAATCTAATTTATCAATTGCCTCCTTAGCTTAGTGGCAAAGCAGCGGTTTTGTAAACCGTCGACGACAGTTCGATTCTGTCAGGAGGCTCAAAGTGCCGAAGTGGCTCAGTGGTAGAGCGCGTTCTTGGTAAGAACGAGGTCACGGGTCCGATTCCCGTCTTCGGCTCCCAATGAAACTGGCAGGGTAGTTTTTCCCTGATTAGCTTGTTGCAAAACAATTTCTTTGAGACAAATATTACACGGCCGTACAACATTTGTCTAGCGGCCGATATTATCTGACTCTATTACCAATACCCAATCCTCAATTCCAATATTCTCAATATATTTCCTTAAAAGTTTTGTACAATTTTTCTTTGTCACCCAAACACTTTGCTGCCAAGGAGTAAATCCCCAACTTTTAAGATTATGTCTCAATAAATCCCTGGCTGCCCGTCTTTTTTCCGGAATATCAAAAATCACTATTCTATATTTACCATCCCATTTTTTCTCAGAATACTGTAGCTGCGCCAAAATAGCTTTTTCTTTACCCTTATCTGTTAACCTAAGCATTAACTCCTTATCATCAATCAATTCAATGAAACCTCCTTTTCGCAGCCTTTGCAGTGCTTTTGCCAAAGAAACTTTCTTTAATGGATAATCCCAACTACTTCCCCAGGCATAATATTTTGGTTTATGAATTAGGTCGTCATATCTAACATACCCATCAATAGATTTCTCAAGTGCCAACAGGATAAAGTTTGTAACTTTTTTCTTCTTACTATCAGGTAATTTACCCATACATTTTTTTGCTATCTTAAGACATTTATACCACGGCCGTTATATATTTGTCTATCATTGTGTTACTGACAAGTTTTGGGTACAATTAGGAAACTTAGGGGTGTAGCTCAGTTGGTAGAGCACTCGTCTCCAAAACGAGCGGTCGGAGGTTCGACCCCTCCCGCCCCTGCAGTTAATATGCCAGAGAGAGCAGAAGATCAGCCTAGATTTATAGAAACAATTGTGGTTTCTCTACCCTGGGATACCCAATGCGTGAAGGAAGGATGTTCAAATAAGTTAATTAAGGCTGGCGAAGAAGCCTTACAAAGCCCATCTACTCCTGGCTTTTTTTACCACCTGGCATGTTTTAGGGAACTAATCAGAGAAGCAGGTAAAAATCCTGACACTTTCCTTAGAATAATTAATATAAATCCCCCTTCTAGAAATTAACTTTAACCCTGGCATTTTGGATGGAGGCGGCATAGTTAGCAACCAGGGATTTTAACTGCAGCTGATAATCTTTCTTTCCTGCAGGCAAAGTAAATTTAGAGGAAGTAATATAAGTATAACTGGTAGAGGTAGTGTAAATTTCCGAGCTCAAAACTGCTGTCCCATCAGTTTTATTACCCATCCTGGCAAAAGCTGTCCCTTGCTGGAAAATTTGAATATTCGCCTCAAATTGCATGCTGGTATAACCGGGGTAATCAGCAGTATCAATAGTGGCTACTGTCCCGGAAATATTAGCCCAGTCACCCGCTGAGCTGCTGCCACTGGCAGCCAAAGGAATATACACCGGGGCTTTACTGGTAGAGGTAGGAGTGTTGGTAGTGGTAGTACTGGTTTGAGCTGGGGTAGTATTTTGCTTTGATTCCAATACCACTACCCGGCTTTTTAGATCATTAACCGTGGAGTCAATTTTGTTCACTTTATCTGACAGAGTAGCTACTTGGTTAGAAATCTCAGAGATGGGGGTAGATGTGGGTACTGGCTGAGTCAGTTCCTCTACAGCAGGAGTTTGGCTACTCTCAGGTGGAAGGGCACTATTTTCCTCTTGATTGGGGGCCAGAAAAAAACGAAAAGTCAAAGCGGCTAAAATTAAAGCAGCCAGCAGGGCAATCCCCACAGGCAGAAATTTTCTCATAATGAAACTAGAAGGTTCCCTTCATAATTTAATCATAACACCTCTAAGCTTTACAGCGCACAAAATCTAGCCTAATATGAAGATATGGATACTCCGGAGCCTAAACACGACCATGCCCAATTAGAATTTCCCCAAGGCTTTCTGTGGGGAGCAGCTACCTCCAGCTACCAAGTGGAAGGGAATAACATGTACAGTGACTGGTGGCAGTGGGAAGTAAATCACCAACCCTTCGACTTACGCTCAGGGCAAGCCTGTGACCAATATAATCGTTATGCAGAAGATTTTGCTTTAGCTAAGGACTTAAACCATAATGCTCACCGGCTCTCTCTGGAGTGGGCCAGGATTGAACCAGAGGAAGACCAATTTAACCAAAACGAAATTGATCACTACAAACAAGTTCTTAAATCCTTAAAAGATCAGGGTTTTACAGTCATGCTCACTCTGCATCATTTTACCAACCCGGCCTGGTTTGCCAAAAAAGGCGGCTGGGAAAGTTTTGGGGCACCAAAAAGATTCGAGCGCTTTGTCAAAAAGGTAGTACCGGAATTAAAAGACTATGTAGATTTATGGATCACTATTAATGAACCAGGGGTATTAATGTTCCAGGGCTACTTAATTGGGGTTTGGCCTCCTCAAAAAAAGAGTTTCCCCACCGGAATCAGGGTTTATTGGAATTTAGCCAGGGCCCACAAAAAAGCCTACAAGGCAATTCACCAACTTGTTCCCAATGCTAAAGTAGGTATTGCCAACAATGTTTCCTCTTTTGATGCTTTCCATCACCATTCATTGCGGGAAGAAATCGGCGTCTGGGCTTTGGATATTATCAACAACCACCTGTTTTATCAGATGACAGGCATACAGACTCACGATTTCTTGGGGTTAAATTATTATTTTAATCAATATTTGAGCTTTAACACTCACTCCCGTTTTCCTTCTTTTGTGGATATTGCCACTACCAAAAAAGACACTTCTGATTTGGGTTGGGAAGTTTATCCGGAAGGAATTTTTGATGTGCTAATGGACTTTTCTGATTACCACAAACCCATTTATATTACAGAAAACGGCCTGGCTTCCACCAATGATGACCGGCGGGTCCGTTTTTTGATTTCTTATTTAAAAGAAATTTACCATGCCATTCAAACTGGGGCTGATGTGAGGGGTTATTTCCATTGGAGCTTGATTGATAATTTTGAATGGGCGGACGGCTTCGTACCCCGGTTTGGACTGGTGGAAGTAGATTTTGCCACCCAAAAAAGGACTCCCCGACCCTCTTCAAAAGTGTATGCGGAAATTATTAAACATAACGGGATTGAGCATAAATTATTAAAATTACTGGGCCACGGCATTGATGTAGAAGCGGAGCTCAAAGATATTATGAAAAAGGACCATTGATGATCTCCTTTCTACCCATCTCAATTTTAGCTTATGCTTTTAATGCCGGGTCAATTTTAATTGATAAAATCCTTTTAAAAAAAGCTATTCCGCAGCCCCTAGCCTATGCTTTTACCATTAGTATTTTGTCATTTTTGATTGTGGTGTTTATCCCTTTTGGTTATCTCCCCACCATTGATAATACCCTAATGCTGGCAGTAACTTCGGGAGTTACCTTTACTATCGGCCTGCTGGCCTTTTTTGTCAGTTTGTCCAAAAATGAAGCCTCTATTGTAGGTCCCGTGGTCGGAGGCCTAAATCCTTTGTTTGCCCTCCTAATAGGCACACTTATTGGGCAAAATCTCACCCTTACCCAAACTGCCGCAGTCGGCATTTTGGTTTTAGGAGCTTTAGTGGTCAGCCTGCAAAGACAACGGACCAGGTATATTTTTACCCCCAATATTATCTGGATGATGGGGGCAGGACTTTTCTTTGGCATATCCTATGTGCTGCTGCGTCAATCTTTTTTACAAGTTAATTTTGTGACTACTTTGGTCAATAAAAATTTAGGCTCAGCTTTTTTTGCTCTTAGCTGGCTGATACTTCCTCAAGTCAGAAGAGAGTTGAGTAAAACATTTACTCAACATCAATATCATTTAACTAAACTGACGGTTTTTTGGTTGATCCTTGGCCAAAGTATGGGGGCACTGCAAGGACTCCTTTTATCCTTTGCCACCTCACTGACTAACCCCGCCTTGGTTAATTCCCTGTTTGGAGTTCAGTATTTAGTCATTATGGTGGCAGCCCTAATTTTGTACCAAAAACACCCCACTCTATTGGATGAAAGACTCACCAAAGGAGTTATTTTACAAAAAATGTTAGGGGTCATTATTTTAAGTGCGGGATTGTATTTAATTGTCAAATGAAGGGAACCTTCTAACTACGTTATGAAATTACTTTTAAACTTAAGTTTGACTTTAATCTTATTACTGGTGGGTTTATATTTACTGGGCACTGCCTACTCTGTTTTCATTCCTGTCAAAAAAGATCTTACCTGGGGGCTATCTTTCTCCCCCCGCTATGCCAAAGAACTAAATCTTGATCCCCCAGCCACTTTTGAGGATATCTTAGCTAATTTCAAAGTAAAAAATATCCGTTTAAGTGCTTATTGGGATGAAATTGAACCCTTCGACTCCAGTTCGACTACTTCGGTTACACTCAGTACAGGTTCGCTCACCGCAGGCGCTCAGGGGAAACCATTTTATTTTGAAGATTTGGATTATTATATTAATCAAGCTGCCAAATACCAGGCCCAAGTTATCTTAGTATTGGGCCACAAAATTCCCCGCTGGCCGGAATGTTACTACCCTGGCTGGCTGGACAGCCAAAATAACTCTTTAAGACAAAGCCGCCAGCTCATCATGTTAGAAGAGGCGGTCAAGCATTACCGGAGTTTTACTAATATTGCCGCCTTTCAAATTGAAAACGAACCGCTGTTACCTTTTGGCAACTGTCAGTTAGATTCCCGGGAATTTATTAAAAAAGAAGTTGACTTAGTCCGCTCTTACAGCCAAAAACCCATTATTTTGTCTGATTCCGGGGAACTAAGGCCATGGGTGACAGCGATGAAATTATCTGATATTTTCGGCACCACCTTATATCGAAGAGTTAAAACCCCTTTTAATTTTGATTTTACCTATCCCTTTCCGCCCATCTTTTATTCCCTCAAGTCAGCTTTAGTCAGAAATTTATTTGCTCCCCAAAACAAAAAAACCATTATTGTCGAACTCCAGGCTGAACCCTGGTTATTTAAAGGAGTCACTCAAACCCCCATTGAGGAACAAACGAAAATTTTTAATCTTAAAGATTTGCAGGATAATATTGAATTTGCGGAGAAAACCGGCTTTGACAGCGCCTACCTGTGGGGAGTGGAATGGTGGTATTTTATGGCTAAAGCAGGCCATCCGGAATATTTGGAAAAAGCCAAGGCTCTTTTTAGGAGTAAGATTTAATTACTTAACAGCCATTATATACTCGTCATTAATCGCACAAACCTCAGGAGAGGGTTTTCCTGAATTTGTTGGCACCAACCCCTGGAAGTCTGTACAATATGCCACACCCCATCCTTTACCCATTACTACCATATTTACAACTGATCCCTCATCTACAGTTCCCACAACAGGGGTATCCCAGATGGTAAAATTATCACCTTCAATTAGAGGTAATGGCACTCCAAAGTGTGTACTAGGCAAAACTCTAACATTGATTCTTTTTTTAAAAGGAGTTTCATTTGCACCCAGGGTAGGGAAAATTACCCTAACCCTATCATAAAATTTCTCTCCTGCTAATAAATTATGTTCGGGGTCATTGGCTAATCTTTGAGCCATACCTGTCTGCCAAGAATTAATATGATCCTCTAGTTTGGAGTTACACACATCAGCTAAACCAAACATCAAAAGCCCGGTGCCGCCTAAAAGCAATGCCGCTCTTATAGCCCAGCTTGTAGGAGGAAGTCTCCTTCCCTCGGAACCAAAACTTCCTACACGACGAAGTTCTTCTTCAATAAAAAACATATTAGATAAATTATATACTATGGGACTTAATTTGTCAAATTCTTCCCCAGGTCAAATATAATTGCCATCTTGTCGCTGTTCCTTAAATTTATTAGAATGCCCTTGAAAGTTACTCTACTCTGGGATATGGTACGTCGGTCAAAACAGGCAACTCATTTGAATATAGCTAAGGTCACAAAAATTACTCTGCTCCTTATTGAAGTAGCGCTCATTACTATTGGCAAGCTCTCAATCTTGTTTCTGGAATCACTAGCAACTACCCTCACCTGGACTGTCAAACAAATAGCTACCCTGCCAAATAAACTTCCCTCTATTAACTTACCTGCCCAAAAAACTAAACCTCACTTCAAGAAAAAACCAGCCAAAGTGACAGTGAAAAAGAAAAGACTTAAATTTGCTTGGATACAAATTATGCGATCGTTCATTTTGTTGCCATTACAAAACTTGTCAAAGCCTCAGCGCGGCCGGGGCCGTCCCCGCCATCCTCTTACCATTTCATTATTAATTAAGAAGATAAAAAGCCGTTATAAAAGGATTCCTCGCAAAGTTAGGGTAGCCATTTTGTTCACTATTTTAATGTTAATCTTTTTTTCCTACACTTCTTTGACTTTTAGTTTAGCCTACACCCTGCCCAACCCTTCCCGCCTGACTACTGCCAGTAAACCTTTAACCACTGAGTTTTATGACCGCAATGGTATCCTGCTTTATCGGATTTATGAAGGCCAAAACCGCACTTTAGTAACCTTAAAAGACTTGCCTAACTTTGTGGCCCAATCCACCATCGCCATTGAAGATAAAAATTTTTACCATCACCCCGGTATCGACCCCCTTGGTATTTTGCGGGCGATGATCCATAACTTGGGCAATGAAAATTTAGAAGGCGCCTCTACCTTAACCCAACAATTGATTAAAAATACTCTGCTTACGCCGGAAAAAACTTTTTCCCGTAAAACTAAAGAGATTATCTTGGCCTTATGGGCAGAACGGATTTATTCTAAAGAGCAAATTTTACAAATGTATTTGAATGAAGCTCCTTATGGCGGACCGGCCTGGGGTATTGAAGCAGCTGCCCAAACTTATTTTGGCAAGTCTGCCAAAGATTTAACCTTAGCTGAAGCTGCTTTCTTAGCCGGCCTGCCAGCTTCCCCGACCCAATTTTCTCCCTATGGCACTCGCCCAGATTTAAGCCTAAACCGCCAAAAAATGGTCCTTAAGGAGATGCAATCTCAAGGCTATATTACTAAAAAACAGCAAGAGGAGGCGGAAAAAGAAACTTTAAATATTATCCCTCCTACCAATAATATTAAAGCCGGCCATTTTGTGATGTATATAAAAGATGTTTTAAGCCAAAAATATGGCTCCCGGGTAGTTTCTCAGGGAGGTTTAAAAATTTACACTACCCTGGATTTAAGTTTACAATTAAAGACAGAAAAAATTGTCTCGGATGAGATTAATAATTTAGCCGCCCTTAATGTCCACAATGGGGCAGCCATGATCACTGATGCTAAAACCGGCCAGATTTTGGCGATGGTGGGGGCCCGGGGTTATGACTGGCCGAATTTTGGCAACTATAATACTACCCTGGCTCTGCGCCAACCCGGCTCCTCTATTAAAGTAGTTACCTATCTGGCTGCCTTTAATCAAGGATTCAGCCCCGGCAATACCATCTTAGATACCCCGGTAACTTTTAGAACTCCCGGGGGTCGTTACTCTCCTGTTAATTATGACGGAAAATTCCATGGCCCGGTTTCCATCCGGGTGGCCTTGGGCAGTTCCTACAATATCCCGGCAGTAAAAATGCTCGGTATCGTGGGAATGGATAAAATGATTGACACCGCTCGGGAACTGGGTATTACCACTTTTACCCAACCGCAAAATTACGGCCTGTCTATCACTTTGGGAGGAGCAGAAGTCAAAATGATTGACATGATGTCTGTTTACGGAACGCTCTCGCAAATGGGTGCCAAGAGAGTACCCACAGGAATTTTGAAAGTACTGGACTGGGAAGGAAATATTTTAGAACAGTTTGCCGACAACCCTCAGCAGACAGTTAAACCGGAAGTAGCTTTTCTGGTGACTAACATTTTAGCGGACAACTCAGCCAGGACCCCGGCTTTTGGACCCAGTTCCCTGCTAAATATCCCGGGCCACGAGGTCGGGGTCAAAACCGGTACTTCAGATAATAAAAAGGATAACTGGACTTTTGGCTACACCCCGGATTATGTGGTGGGAGTTTGGGTAGGCAATAATGATGGCTCTGTCATGAACCCTGAGCTTACTTCCGGAGTAACAGGAGCCTCACCAATCTGGAATAAACTTATGCATCTGTTGGTAGATAACCAGTCTCCCAAGCGTTTCCTTCGTCCGTTTAATATTAAAGAGGCCATGGTGGATGGCCGGCGTGATTTGGTTATTGACCAAAATCCCGGCAAAAATTTAGTCCAAGTGAGAAAAGAGCAAGATAAAATCATTTTTTTCGATAGTTTCTCTACCTTTTCCACTCCCTCGGCCCAAATTAATCCCAATTAATTAACCAAAGCTTAATCTAAAACCACCCAACCACGCTGGTCTTTTTTGGGGAACTTCACCGGTGAGGTTAAAAACTGTTGGGTTTGGCCTACCCAAATTAAGGTGCCGTAGCGGCTAGCTGCCTTATTAGCCCAATAGGTTTGGTCAACTGCCAGTTCGGCCCCATATCTTTTCTCAATGTCTAAAAGATCTTGTGGGGTTAAACCGTCAAAAAAGATCACTTTATTTACTCTAAATTCACCAATTATTTCTTTACCAGAAGGTTTTATATAAACTAAATCTCCAGTGGAAATTTGCTGGAAAGGAGCATTTTTACTTTGGGAGAATCTGCTTTCCATAGTTTTTTGTCCGGTTAAAATTTTTTCCCCCACATCCTTGCTAAAAATAGCTAAATGTCTTTTCATATTAATTCTCTGCGAGAATTATACATTATTACCAAAGCCTGTTATTTATTTTACCCAATTTTTACTTTAGTCAAATAAAATAGTTTTAATATCTTCTAAACTTGTCACATTAAATTTTAAAATGAAAAGACTGATCTTATTATTCCTGGTTTCCATTATTATCTTGTTAGTGACCCAATCCTCTCCGGTCCATGCAGCCAAAAGCGCCGGAGTAGTTGACCCTCTAAACGGTTTCCCCGATTCTTATGCAGATGATGTGAGTAATATAGTAGGGGCCTGCCTTGCCGGTTTAGACCCAATCTGTGTTTTGCCCGGAGCAGGTGAGGAGCCAAACTTTGACCCTAACCAGCCTACAGTGTTTCCCGCCAACTTCCCATCGGAGTTTTTCTACTGGATTGCAGAATCAGATCAAATCGCAATTCCTGACACCGGTGGTAAATTTATGTTCAGAATGGCAGTGGAGGGAGCATTTCTTAATGAAGACCCTGAAGCTGGCGGTCAGATGGTCTTTGGCAGACTGCGAGCCACCGGCAACGGTTTAGTTCCTAACTCTACCTATACTGTTACTCATCCATATGGAGTAGATACCTATGTGACCAATGCTGTAGGGGTAATGCCCAGAAATTCCTCCACAGAGGATATTGGTTGTGAAGTTGGGCCTTGTGATTTCTCTCTGGCATTAGCTAGCAGAGTTTTCCAAAGCTTTCTCAGATGGGATGTCGGTGCCCCACCGGGGTATTTGGGTGATGCTATCACCGCACATTCTGTGATTGGTTCACCCACCGGTAATAATTTTGTAAAGATAGAGGGTCCCGGGCTGCCTCCGGGAGGCTTGCAGACCAATCTCTTTACAGTCTCAGGTAAGCTGTTTGCCGGCGCTCCCCCGCCTCCTCCCGGCCCCGGACTACCTCCACCTCCCCCTCCCCTCCCTCCGGCTAATGTTCCCTCCGGTGTGACTGCCTTGCAAACGGCAGGAGGAGTAGAGGTCAGATGGGCTGATACCAATGATAATGAGACTGAGTTCAGAATCTCCAGAGCTACCGGTCTAAGAGGCGCTTTTACCCAAATCGGCACCTCAGGAGCAAATACCACCCTGTTTATTGATACTTCTGCCCCCAGAGGCACAAACTTTTATAGAGTGGAAGCCTGCAATGGCGCCGGTTGCTCTCCCCTTAGCACTCCGGTCAGACTTTTTGTCAGAGGAACACCTCCGGTACCTTCTGGTCTGATGTCTCCAATTCTTGCCAGGCCTGCTGATACCGCAGGAGGAGTGGTGCTCAATTGGAGAGACAGAAGCACCGCTGAGACAGAGTTTCGTATAGAAAGAAGGTCAGGAGTGAGAGGAGTCTTTGGACAAATCGGGACAGTTGGCGCAGATATAACCACCTTTACCGACCCCACCCCTCCTACAGGTTTGGTTCAATACAGAGTATTCGCCTGTAACGGCGCTGCCTGCTCACCTCGAAGCAACGTGGCCCCAATCCTGCGCAGATAACCCCTTATTCAACTTGTTGCTATTCTTTTGGTCTTTTGCTATACTTGACATATGTCCTCCAAAAATGGAGGATTTTTTAATTTTGGACGAAGGGTAATTTTAGAAATGCCTAAACCAGTCACTTTTTTAAAAGAAGTTAAAGAGGAATTAAATAAGGTAGTTTGGCCGACTCGCGATCAAACTGTCCGCTACACTATTTTGGTCATCACCGTGGCCGTAGTGGTAGGGCTCTTTCTGGGAGGCTTGGACTATATTTTAACCTTATTTACTAACTTTTTAATACAGGGTGACTTATGAATGACGCTACCGAACAACCATTAGATCAGAATAACACTGATGAGGCTTCCGGGAACGGGGCCCGCTGGTATGTAGTCCATACTTATTCCGGCCATGAAAATAAAGTGGCTGCTGCCTTAAAGCAAAAAATCGGATCCGAGCACCTGGAAGATAAAATTGTGGAAGTACTGGTCCCCACCCAGGATAAAATTGAAATTAAAGGTGGCAAGAAATTAACAGTGAAAGAAAAAATCTTTCCCGGCTATATTTTAGTCAAGATGGTTTTGGATGATAATTCCTGGCTGGCTGTCAGAACTATTCAGGGGGTAACTTCTTTCGTGGGTATCGGTAACAAACCCACCCCTATTTCTGATACTGAAGTAGCCACCATTGTCAGGTTTGCTGAGGCTGAACAGCCCACCTTCAAACAAGTTTTCACAGTTTCCGATACTGTTAAAATTGTTGATGGACCATTCGCTGACTTTATTGGCAAAGTAGACTCAGTAGATGAGGAACGGGGCAAGGTCAAAGTATTGGTGTCTATTTTTGGCCGGGAAACCCCAGTGGAGTTAGATTTTTTACAGATACAGAAAATCTAATATGGCTGTTAAAAAGATTAAAACTTATATTAAACTAAATGTGCCGGCAGGCTCAGCTACTGCTGCTCCCCCCGTGGGTACTGCTTTGGGCCCCCATGGGCTGCCTATCATGGAGTTTGTCAAAGCTTTTAATGAGCGGACTAAAGACCGCATGGGGGATATTTTACCGGTGGTAATTACGGTATTTGAAGACCGGACTTTTTCTTTTATTACTAAAGAGCCGCCGGTGGCTGAAATGATCAAAAAAGCTGCCAAATTAGAAAAAGGCTCCGGCAAAGCTTTAAAAGAACCTGTAGGTACCATTTCCCAAGCTCAAGTAGAAGAAATTGCCAAAGCTAAAATGCCGGATTTGAATACCAAAAATATTGAAGCTGCCATGAAAATTGTGGAGGGAACAGCCCGTTCGATGGGAGTAAAAATAGGTTAAAATAAAGAAAGGAAAACCCTTCGACTATCGCTCAGGGTGGTTCGACAAGAACTTGTGGTGAGCGAACGAAGTGAGTCGAACCATGGGAAAAACAAAAACTAAAATCATTGATGATTCACAACCGGAAGCTAAGAAGAAAAAAACTTCTGCAAAACAGAAGCTAGATGTTGGAAATGAGAAAATAGATGAAGAAGTTAGAGATTTGAAGGTGGAAACTCCAACTTCTAATATCCAACCTCCTAAACCAACTTCCAAAGTCAAACATCCAACCTCAAAAAAAGTCAGATCTAAAAAATACCAGGAGATTTCCAAAGACTTGGACCGCTCCAAAAGCTATCCTGTCAGTGAGGCAGTTGACATGGTCAAAAAACTGTCCTATTCTAAATTTAATGGATCCTTAGAGGCCCATATAATCACGGCGCAGACAGGCGTTCGCGGTTTGATCTCCTTGCCTTTTGCGTCCGGCAGAAAAATTCGCGTCTTAGCCTTTGGCAAGAACGCTCCAAGCTCTGGTGCGGATATTGTTGGTGACGATTCCACCCTTACCCAGATAGAAAAAGGTCAGATTAATTTTGATATTATTGTCACTACCCCGGAGTGGATGGCTAAACTTACCAAAGTTGCTAAAATCCTAGGTCCCCGGGGTTTAATGCCCAATCCCAAAAACGGCACCATTACTAATGACCTGAAAAAAGCTCTAGAAGGTTTCCAGGGTGGTAAAACTGAATTTAAAACAGAAAGTAAATCCCCAATCATCCATTTGGCTTTGGGTAAATTAAACCAACCTACCGAGGAACTATCTGCCAATGTTAGAACCCTGCTGCAAACGCTGGGTAAATCCAAAATCCTCAAAGTTTCTCTTGCCCCCACCATGGGCCCCTCTGTAAAACTAGATTTCAGTTCTTTTTAAGGCTTTCTTTAAAATTAACCCCAAATCCAGTTTAAGCAGATAGAGGGAAACTAAACCAAAAATTATAACAAAAACAGCTGTTAAAAGATGCAATAAAATAATCATCGCGGAAGCTAAACTAGGTTTTATCCCCAATATACCTGATAAAATTAACAGCCCGGAAGCCTCAGCCGAACCCACATACATAGGAGCAGCCGGTATTAGATAAGTTAAAGCTGATAGAAGCTGGCCAAAATACATTTGGCCAAAATTCTGTAAGCTGCCCAAGCTTAAAAAAGAATAATACCAAATTGCGCCATCCACCCCATAAGCCAGTACACTTAAAAAAATAAATAACAACATCTCCCCCGGTTTTCTTTTTAACAGGGTAAAAGTTTCAATTAAGAAATTGAGAAACCGCTCAAAGTATATCTTTATAATACCCACTATTAATAGATAGCTCAGAAATTGAAAGATTTTTCTTAAGAATCCTGATTTATAAATAAATAAATAAGTTAGAGTTAAAGTTCCTATAAAAAGTAAACTGGAGATGAAGATAAAATTATCTGGTAAATTAGTGATGATCTTAAAAGAAAAAATTGAAATAAGAAACAAAATTACTAAAAAATCAATAAAACGATCCAAAAATATCCAAATTACTGCCTTGCCTAAAGGCAAATCATAATTTTGTTGTAGATAAACCCCTTTAGCAATCTCCCCTGCCCTAAGGGGAATAACAAAATTCAAGAGGGTGGCAAAGCCGTTTAAAAAGATTAAATCTTTAATCGGTAAATTTTTAACTGGTTTGAGGAAAAACTTGAGCCTGACTGCCCGGATAGCCGGTGATAAAAACATCATCAGAAAAATTAAACCTAAATATTGAAGCTCTATTTTCGATAAAATTTGCCCAATCTCCCCTAAATTTACAAATTTTAGCCAGATCCAGATTAAAAAAAGTCCAATTAAAGTATTAACTGCGATCCGCCAGAGGATTTTCATTATTCAATTGTCAATTTTCAATTGTCAAAAGTCAAATATTCCATGTACAATAGAGTTGTTGACACAATGAAGTTATGTTTCAAACTACTAAATACAAGATTATTTTAGCTGTTTATGTTTTTTTAATCCTATCTATCCCTTTGGGAGCTTACATGGCCTCTCAGCAACAGAATGTTAGCTCCAAAGCCAGTGACAAAAAGGTGACCAAACAAGCTACCAACTCCGCTAATCTTTCTGCTTTAGATGCCTTAAAAAATCTCTCTCAAAAAGTGGCCACCAGTTCCTCTCTAGATTCGGACTCTGGATTAACTAAAATAGAAGAATCTACCAGCTCTTCTGCCATTTCTTTTGGCCCGACCTTAAATTTAAAATTAATTCTGGAAGGTAGACCTCCTAATAACCAGACAGCCAAAGTTTTTGTAGGTATAGCTGAAGGTTCCCCTGTTAACAGCCCTAAATACTTGCTGAGTTTTACTATTGATTTACCGGCCAGTGGTTTATTTAGCGGGTTATCTATGGCCGGGTTAACTACCGGCACAGGCTATTCTGCTTATATTAAAGGCCCGGCCCAAATTGCCACCTCTTCTGCTTTTACTTTGAACCCTTCCGCTACTGATTTAAACTCCGGCCAAGCCTTAACTCTCCTTAGCGGAGATTTAAATGATGATAACTCTATCAATAGCGCTGATTTTGCCATTGCCAAAGGTTTGTATGGAACCACTACTACCTCCAATAATTGGAATGATAATGTGGACCTTAATAAAGATGGCATCATTAATAGCGCGGATTTAGCCTACATTATTAAAAACTTAGGAACGACCGGACAATCCGGGGTTTGGCAATCTACTCCCACCGGAGGTTTGTCCCAGGGTGGACCGGAGGCTTCCCGCTCCGGTGGTTATTGGTTGTGGATGCCTGATTTGTAGACAAAAGTATCACGGCCGTGTAATGTTTGTCTCTATATTGACTATCAGTTCAAAGTGCCATACAATCCTGTCAATGGATAAAGAAACTAAAATAGCTATCGGGGCAGGAACAATAAGCGCCCTAGCTATATTAGGAGGCTGGCATTTAGGAGTTAACGATGCTCAAAAAGCAGCCCCGATTGTACAACTGGCTGATAAACCAGATAATTCTCCCAAAATAGTCAGAGATTCCTCTATTACACCAACTCAACTCGAAGAATTATATCGTCTCTTGGGTTATCAAGCTTATGGTCGAGAAATAAGGCCCAATCCCAATGAAGGTAGTCTGACTTTTAATAGATTACAAAGACTCGCAGACTTTTTTAGTAATTTTGCTGACCCTTTTTTACGTTTTGATGGCCAAAAACTTAGATTGAGCGCCAGATTTCCTGGACCTCAGTTACCCGATATAAATAACCCCAATGATGCAATCTACGTCAATGCCCTGGTGGAAAGCCATTTACAAGAAAAATACTTCCAACAAGAGACTAGGCAAGAGTTTAATTTGGGATATACCGGCTATCAAGTTACTCCATATATTCAAGCTCTAAGGGATAGATTAACATTTATTAATCCGGACCAGACTTATTTTGTTCCCCCGCAGAATTTAGCCCAACTTCATCTTACTCTCCAAACTATGGAGCAACAAGGCAAGAAGGTACCACATAAAGCTTTAGTTAGCAGTGATCCTAATAACCTTAATGTGGCAGCAGATGAAGACACTATTGTCCTGGGTCATTCTATGGCGAACAGCTTAGGCAGATATTATGGGTATGATCATAATCTTTTTGATAAATATAAAAGGTTGATCGGCACCCAGATGGACGATCGCTCTCTTGACTATATATTAACAACCCTGGTGGGAAGATTTTTAACTAATGGTACAGAGCTTAGAAATGAGGTTTTATACGCACAACTCACTGATAAACCTAATCTAGTAAAAGGTTATTTTACTCAAGCAGAATATGATATAGTCAGAAATTGGCTGGGAGTAGATATTTCCCGATACGGCATACCTGTAGAAATTAGGAATTTTGCTCCTGGTGAGAATGCTACCATACTCGACCCTGCTGCCAGATTAAATAGATATGATTTTGGGATTATACTAAGAGAAAAACCAGAGCCAGGTTTAGACCCAACCAGACCTTATGTAGAAGATGGAGAGAGGGTGACAGTTTTAGAAGGGCCAAAGACAGTGTTATTTCGTCATTACCAGGAAGCAACAGATATGTACAAAGTTGAGGCAAAATGGGACTATCAAGTTAAAACTGACACCGGAGATTGGGCCACAGTTTGGCTTCCTTTTGATCCTCCTAAAATTGGCTGGATCAGGGCAGACTTTATGGAAGCATCTCAGAGCAAATAATAAATAATAATAAAGTGGAAAATTACTCTTGCGGTGGGGTTGACCTTGGGATTCTCTCCATTCAAATAGTGGATAATCTTGGAAATCTGTAAAATCTCTGCACTTGACAAATAATAAAAGTTTATTTTAAGCTTAAAATGCAGACGGGTCAGAAAATGGCTGGCCCAAAAAGATCTTCACTGCTACTAATTATCTTCAGTTTCCTTATCCTTGCCTTAGGGATTTTATTTCCAAACCCTGTTTTTGCTTTAAACAGTCAATATTATGACTTTGGGCCATATTATGGAAATTCTCAAGTTTTAGGTTTTTCCTTCTCCAATCTGGAGAATTTGCCTGCTCCTCAAATTCCTGATGGAATTATCCCCCCGCAAGCCAGCGGTATTCTGCCGGGAAACTTTCTTTATCCTTTTGAAAAAACAGTAGAAAATATCCAGCTTACTTTCACTTTTGACCCGGTCAGGAAAGAAGCTCTAAGACTGGATATTGCCTCAGAAAGGCTCTCTGAGGCTAAAACCTTGATGGAGAAAGGTCAAGTTACTGCCGCATCAGCGGCCCTGGATGATTACAGCCAAACCTTAGTAACTCTCAGCCAAAATCTGGCCACTTTGGCCCAAAGAACTGATACCGCCTCAGAGGAGCTAATTAACAAGGTGGAAGAAACTGCTGCTGTCCATACAGTATTAGCTACTAATTTAAGTTTGAGCTCTTCTCCTGCTCAAGCAGAAGCCTGGACCCAGGCTGTTTCAGCCACCAGAGAAGTTCTTGATCAAGTTGCCACGGCCCAGGGTGAACCTGCCATTCCCGAGGGAGTCTCAGAAGGTATCCAGAAACTAAAAGAACAAGGGTTAATTTCGGAGGAAGAAAGCAATAAATTATATGCTCTCAAAAATCGAAGCGAAGTTAGGGATGAACTGGACAAACTGACTTCCTCAAACCAGCTCCCGCCCTCTGAAATAATCAAATTGGATGAGGCAGTAGCCCAAAAGTTTCCTGATATTCACCAACAATATTTAACCAACCTGCAGGTGTTGGAATTAAAGTCCTATCAGAGCCTGCCCCAGCCTGACACTAAAATAGTCGATGAGTTAAAAAAATGGCAAGATAGTCCCCAAGTTACCCCATCAAATGATATCAAACCGTATCTTTGGTATAACCGGGCCCAGGATTTGGCCAAAGAAGTAGATTTAACAAATTTTTCCCCAGATCAACAAACAGAACTGGTTAAATTCTATCCCCAGGCTGCCTCCAGTAATCCTACCTATGTTCCTCCTCCTTCTCCCTCTCCCACTCCTAGCCCGTCACCAACTCCTACAACTGATGATAACACAGTGGTAGCCAGCCCATCCCCATCTCCCACTCCGCCAGCTGGCGGACCTACTGCCCAACCTTATCTGACAGATACAGTGGGAGCTTTACCCGGTGATCCTACATATATTATAAAAAGCTTCGGAGAAGGACTTGCCTATACCTTCACTTTTGATGCCGCTGAAAAAGCCAAACTCAAGATGCAGCAAGCTGAACGACGCCTGGCTGAAGCTCAAGCTCTTTCCCAAGACCCTAAAAAAGCTTCCCTCTATCAATCTACCCTTAAAAATTACCAATCCACCATGGCTGAGGCCTCCAGGCTTATTAAAGAAGTCAAAAACCCTAAAGCAGCTGAAATAGTGGCGGAAAAACTGGAAGCTCTTGCAGGCAGACATGAAGTAGTCTTTGAAAAGGGCCTGCTGCCCACCCCAACTGATGATCCCAAACTGGTGGTTGAAATCATTAAAGCAACCGAGGATGCCATGGACAGAAGCGCCGATGTTTTGAATCATCCGGCTCTGCCTCCGGCACTCTCAGCGCGCCTGGGTGATCTGGAGACCCAGGGGTTGATTTTGCCTGAGGAAGCCCAAGACCTAGTCAACTCTTCCTCTCGAGAAGAAGTTAGAGGTAAAATCAGAAAACTGGTAGAGTTAAATACTTTTCCTTTGGCAGATAGTAAAAAACTGGATGAGACCCAGACATTTACCTCTCCCTCAGATTATAACCAACTGGTAGAGGTGAGAAAGGTAGAAGAGTTGCAAACTTTACGCTCAGTCCAGACTGATTTGGCTCAAACTCCCACCCTGAAAAGCAATGCCGAAGCTTTGACTCAAAGAGAAAAAAGTTTAACGGAAAGCATTGATATTTCCTTAATCAAACCCGAGGATCTTGCAGGCAGGGATGATTTAAAGGCGACTTATGATAAATTGGCATCTGAAAATCCGAGCAGGCCTGTTAACAGGGGTCAATTCGGAGCTCAACCCCCAGCTCCAACAGATGCAGTTTTAACCACCTGTCCAGTTGGGGCCACTTTCAAGAGCGGGGAAGGTTGTGTCTGGGCTGATACCGGCAAGAAACTTAATGATTACGAACAATACAGATGTGAGGGTCCGGGCCAGTATTATTCTTTTGCTGCCAAAGAGTGTGTACCGTACCAAAAAGGTCAGGGGTTTGGTGAAGATGCTTCTCCTATTTGTCCGGCCGGCTATACTTGGGCTTGGCAGAGCCAAAGCTGTCAGACTAAAACTGGTGGAATTACTCCCTTGCCGACTCCCACACCCACTCCTGGTCCGGGAGATTCGGAGTCTTGTCCTCAAGGCTCATCCTACCAAGCGTCAAATGGTTGTGTATGGGATAATAATGGCAAAAAAGTTGCTGATTCCACAGATTACAACTGTAAGAACAATCAGTATTATTCTTTTAGTCAGTTCAAATGTGTTCCTTATCCCAAGCCGGGTGAGGTTTCTCCCAACGACTTCGTGCCTTCTTGCCAAGATCCAAATGCTTATTGGAGCTGGTCGGACGGTAAATGTACTTGGCCTAAACCGATTGAGGGAGGTATTCAGGAGATAAATATTCCCCAGCCAACTTTTGTCCCTCCAGGCAATCCCCTCTATTTTGTTAAACAGTGGGGTGAGGGTTTGCAGCGAACTTTTGCTTTTACTCCCCAGGCCAGCGTGGAGGTTAGGCTAGCCCAAGCCAAGGAAAGATTAGCTGAAGCAGCCGATGCCCTGAAAAAAGACGATAAAGCAGGAGTCAAAGCTGCCATTACTGCTTATATCTCGATGATACAGGATACAGTGGCTGATGTATCCCGGGAGAATCTATCCGAAGGAGCCAAGCAGGAAATTGCCAAAGGTTTGAGTGATGGGTCTGTTGAACAGAACCTGATGCTATCGAAACTGTCGGCTTGGGCCAAAGAAGAAGCCGATGAAATTATTCAAGCTGCCACTTCCATGCCGATTTTGGTAGTTGACAGGGCGGCTGATGTTTTGGGCGAGCCACCTATTCCCGATGATGTTAAAGCTAAGATTGAAGGCTTGCCGGCTGAGATGATTTCCGAAGAAGACAAAAAGAAGCTACTGGAAACAAGTTCCAGAGTGGAGGTTAGATCGACAGTTGGTTCACTGGTGTCAGTAGGTGGTCTGACTTCAGCAGATACCGCCTTCCTGAATGAGAATTTTAACAATGTTGAGGCGAAAGCTGTAGTTCCCTTGGAGGAGCTTAGTAAACTGGCCGAAATTGCCGATATTACCGATCAAAAACAAGAAATTGATGAGAAGATAGGAAAAAATGAAGATATTGTGACCAAACTGGGTGAGTTCCAAAAAACATTTGAACCGGGTCAAAAAATTCCGGCAGAGATTCGTCCTTATGTGAGACTGACCAGAATAGAAGAGGTCACCCAGACTATCAGGCCGGATATTGTTAAACTGGAAGATTTTCAAAACCGCAAAGATGTGGTTTTGGCAGTAGCCACCTTACAGGAAGAGTTCAGGCCAACCAGAGAATCTTTCTCTCAGGTGGCAGAGTTTAGAAGAAGAAATCCCAACTCCCCCCTACCCTATGATTTGGCCAGAATTGAAGCCCTCTCATACAGCCTGGGGGTCAGAAACCAGGCAGGACCCTGTTATTTGCCCACCCCGCCTTTCCCGGCCAATACTCCTTGTCCGGCCCCGGGCGCAGCCATACCAATTAGTTCTTATTATGCCCAACCAACCGGCGGGCCCGGTTCAGTATCCTATTCAGTACCCACTCCCTCTTTGGATAAAGACGGCAAACCGCTAGTTTATGGCCAGGGGCCAAAAGCTGAAAGCGCGGGGGTTTGTCCTTCCGGGTATCACTGGATGTATGACTCAGGAGGCTGGTGTATGAGTGACGGCGGCAGCTATGGATCTTCTTATTCTTATACCCCAACAGGCACCGGAGCCGGATATACTCCTTATAGTCCTTATTACACTGCTCCCGGAGCTCCTCCTGCCAGTTTTGGTTATCCTGTCGGAGGCTCCGGTTATCAGCCTTCACCTTACTCATATGTTGCCCCCAGTTATTATGGCCCGGCCCCCAGCTATTACACTACCAACCCTCCTGCCGGGACTGTGCCCGGTTCAGGACCCAGGCCCACTGCTCCCGGACAGTGCCCAAGCGGCTACCATTGGATGTCTGATTCCGGAGGCTGGTGCATGTCTGATGGACCAACCTATGTGCCTAGTGGGTCATCAACCTCGTCTTATCCAAGTGGAACGGGTAGTTATAACTACTATTCTCCTAACCTTAACCAATCCAGCTGCGGCCCAGGGTATTACTGGGATGGCAGGGGTTGTATCCGTACAAGCCCCACTGATACTTATGGTTCCTGTACCCCTCCGGGAGGCGGATGCGGCACCAGTGCTTATTGGGACTATGGCTCCTGTTCATGCCGGGGTTCCTCTACTTATTATGGCGGCAGCGGAACTTCCACCGGGACTTCCAGCTGCTCCCCGCCGGCCGGAGGTTGCGGATCAGGCTGGTTTGACAGCTCATCCTGTTCATGCAAACAGGCTTCATCACAAGGTTGTTATAATGTTTCAGCATCAAGTTGCGGATCAGGCTGGTACTTTGATTCAGCTGCCTGTACCTGCCGCCAGTCAACATCATCTTCTACCAGTACCTCAACAACTACTTCAGGTGGATCTACCTCGTCAAGCGGCTCCTGTCCTTCAGGTTATCACTGGATGAGCGATAATGGCGGCTGGTGTATGTCTGATGGCGGTGGCAGCACCTCTACTTCAACCTCCACTACCACCACGTCACCTTCACCTTCTCCTACAACCACAACCACAACAGAACCTACACCTACTACATCCACCTCTGAACCTGCACCCACCACCTCAGAGCCTGCGCCTGCACCTTCTGAACCGGCCCCCTCTCCAAATCCATAAGTTGACAAAATATAGAACTTTAAGCTACAATGTTTTAGCTTAAGACAGTGAGTGCTGAGCGTAGCCAAGTCAGACTTGGCGTAGTCGAAGCATAAGTCTCACCGAGGCGTTTAAATTAGAATAAAGCAATATGAATGATGAATAATTCATAATTCATTATTCTATTACATGCGCCTCAGAAAGGCGCTTTTTTAGTACTATAGTCCTGAGCGAGCGAAGCGAGTCGAAGGATGCCTAAAACAAGAGCACAAAAGCAACAAACTGTTGAAAATATTACTAATAAATTAGGCCGGGCCAAGGCTGTAGTCTTAACTGACTATAAAGGCTTGACCATGCCGCAACTGGCTAATTTAAGAATGCAACTGGCAGAGTCTGACAGTGAATTTACTGTCACTAAAAATACCCTGTTACAACGCGCGCTTCCCACTTCCAACTTCCCATTTCCAACTTCCAACCTAGAGGGTCCTACTGCGGCACTTTTAGCTTATGGTGATGAAGTTACCCCTATTAAAATCTTGGTTAAGGTTTTAAAAGATGCCGGAGTGGGAAAAGTTAAAGCAGGATTTTTAGGAGAAACCATTCTAGATGAGGGCAAAATCCAACAGCTTGCCAGTCTACCTTCCAAAGATGAACTGCGAGCTAAAACTGTAGGAGTATTAGTTGCTCCATTGCAAGGTATAGTAGGAGTGTTGCAAGGAAACTTAAGAAATCTAGTATACGCGCTTAGTGAAATCCAAAAAACGAGAGGAGGTGTTTAAATATGGCAGACGAACCACAAAATGATCCTGTTCAAAAAGAAGTTCAAACTGAAGAAGTCGCTGAAGCTCCAATTGAAGAAGCTCCTGCAACCACCTCGGATGGTGGCACCGACGAAGGAGGTGACTCCTCCGAGGTGAGCAAAACAGAAGAAGTCGCTGAATCAGCCAAAGAGGAACCTAAAGCTGAAGAGGCAAAAGCAGAAGAACCAAAAAAGGCTTCAAAAGTTGTTTCAAAAGATTTGGAAAAGATCATTGAACAAATTGAAAAACTTTCTGTTTTAGAACTGGCTGATTTAGTTCATGCTTTAGAGGATAGATTTGGTGTCTCTGCTTCTGCTCCGGTAGCAATAGCTGCCGCCGGTGCTTCCGCCGCTAACGGAGAAGCAGCTGATGAAGGCAAAACCACCTTTAATGTAATTTTAAGCAGTGGTGGAGCTAATAAAATTTCAGTAATTAAAGCAGTTAGAGAGCTGGTTCCCACTTTAGGCTTGAAAGAAGCTAAAGATTTAGTGGAAGGTGCTCCTAAACCAGTGTTAGAAGGAGTTAATAAGGAGAGTGCAGATGAGGCAAAAACCAAGTTAACCGCCGCTGGTGGAACTGTAGAATTACAGTAAATCATTAGCGTTATAATCCTTAATATGGCAAGAGCAGAAGATTATGAACATCAACCTATAGAAGAAGTCCATTTAAGCTGGACCGCTCAACCTAAGGGCTCTAAATCATTTCATCTTTTAGGCCTGGATCTAGCCATTCATCCCAACTCTTCTAAAAGAATTATTATTAACTATCCAGGCTATCATGGAGAAAGAGAAGGCTATATGGATAAACATAGAAAATTAGCCCAGTATATGCAGGGAGAAGGGTTGGGAGCGGTGGTGAGAGGTAAAGGACCGGGCTGGCCTGATTTTGATGGTTTTACCGAAGATGTTCAACTTCGGAAAATGATTGAATATGCCCTGGAAAATGCCCAAGCTATTTGTGATGCACAAAGACCGGAAGTTTTAATTATTGGCACTTCAGCCGGAGGAGGAGCAGCAGCAGCCATTGCTTATGAATACGAGGCAGTTAAAAGACTCCTGCTCATGGCACCTGGAGCCAACATGGGGATGGGACAAATCGAAAGGGGCTTATCCCGGTTTCCAGGAGAAGTATTTGTGATTATTGGGGAAAATGACACTAATGTAGGACCAGAAACAGGAAAAGCTTTCTATAATTTAGCAACCGCCGCCAGTTTGAGGCAGTTGTTTCTTATTCCAAACTGCGACCATAATTTTAGAGGAAAGACCAATGGTAGAATTATGAGCCAAGCGCCCTTTTATGCATTTGCCCAAAATACCAGGCCAGAATTCCCTGATCCCACAGGAGGAATAGTCTTATATTGAACGAAAGTGAAATAGAGGCTTTAGACTCATACTAAGGGCGTAAATACTCAACAATTTGCTCTCCTGCATCGGAGGCCTGTTTTAACCTTTGATTATGATTAATTAACTCCTGTAGCCGCGTCATAACATTTCTTCTCACTCTTGGCGGCGTCTTTAGAGCATCAGGCAAAGTTCTAACATTAAGCCAAAATTTTTTGTGTGCTAATGCTGACAAAAGAAAAGGATTTGCTAAAGCCATAGAAAGGTAATAAGCCAGATGAGGTAAATTATCACCAAAACCTACATAGAGGCCAAGTTGGCCAAACTGTCCTTCTTTGCCACCCCAATTACCTGAAAAATTATACTTTCCGTCTAAAATTTTAACAGTTTGACCTAAATAAATTGCTCCAAAATCTATCTCCCCCGGATCCGCTCTATTGGGAGCAGTTTCAAATAAACCGGCATAAGTAAGTAACCCTAAAGTCCGCAACCGGTTTAATAAATCAACATCATAAGAATTTTTCCACTGAAAATTATCCGTGGGACGATTCAAAGTAATAGTAAAAAAAGCCCGGTCAAGTTCTGGGAGGAGTAATCTCATGTGGCGCCAGTTAGCTATGGTAATGGGATAAATAGAAGGATTCATCCTTATTTCAATCACATCCTGGTCATTTCTAGAAAACTGCACATAAGAGTCTCTTTGATATTGAGACATATTTAAAAGCGCCAGTCTTTGCCAAAGGCGAGGAAATTCTTGGGCAGCATCAGGAGAAAAATGAAATTCCGCCCCCACAGTGGGAAAACCATCTAAGACACCGTAGGAATCTGTGCTGTCAGGGAAAAAATCATATTCTCCTCTATTTAAAAAGTTTCTCAGCCGAGCCACTTGAGACAAACCTAGATCTTTTGTTTGGGTAGGTATAATACTATCTCCCCTAATGGCTTCACTCATCCGATACACTCCCCCCATGAAATCTTTCTCTTCACTAGTAGAACCACCTGATAAAACATACATCGCCATGGCAGAAACCACCGCCTCTCCGCTTTTTTGCTCTCCTAACATAGCCATTCTGGCCACAAATTCTGCCTTCTCTACACTTTGAGGAAATATCATCTTTGAATCTTCTAATTGACGTACCATTCCACCCAATAAAAAGGCTATCCTGGCTGCCTGATCTTCATCAAGCCCCCTGTATTTTCTAATTGCCCTAATAACTGCGGGGTTCGAAAAAACAAGGGAAAGTTCCCTGGGATGATGATGGGGAAATATATCTTTAAAAAAGGGGTTCACCCCATTTGGCCCGAAAAATGCTACATTTTGCCCCTTAAATTCACGGCGGAATGGTTCTGCAGCAGCTGAAGAATAAAACCATTCCTCATTTGGGAGCTGAAAAAAACCATTACAGCCCATGGCAAAATGAAAATCTTGTACTTCCTGAGGCAAATGAGATAAATCTGGATTAATACCCATATTGTAAGGAAGCTCCGAGCTAAATTTTCTAACAGCCTGATTGTATAAACTCTCCTGGTAATTCATAACCTCTGTAAATTATCATCCTACTCGGACGGGCTCTCTGGGATTTATTCTCACTGGTTCTGGTTCAACTGGTACAACCATTGGCTCTGATGTTTTATTAGGCTTAGGCAGTCTTCTGTCTGGAAATGGATTAGCTACATCCGGATTTTCTCGCCTTCTTGGTACTTCTAAAGGAACCCGCGGCTTTGCCATGACTGGTGAATTTTCAGGTGATCTCATGTCCAAAAAATAGCAAAAAATTTTGCTATAGTCAATAGTGGAATAAAATATGCTCTGGTGAAAGAAGAAGTATATTGACATCTATTTAGTATGTATGATATATATTGACTTACAGTGGCAGACAAAATATCACTCGAAAATCTTCCGGATTTATTAACAGTTAAAGAAGTAGCAGAAGTCCTGCGTGTCTCCCCTTTAACCATTAAGCGTTGGGGCAAAAGAGGCAAGTTGCCTGCAATTAGGATTAATTCTCGAGGTGACCGTCGTTACAAAAAAGAGGCAGTTTTGTGGCTGTTAGGAATTACCCAAAAATCCGGCTCCAGCGACTCCGGCTCTTCAAGCTCTTATTAAGATTAGCACTTTGGTTAATCACTCTGCTAATTGATATCAAAAAGGTTGTTGTAAAGCCGAAAAGTTTATCCTGAGTAAAATCAAAGGACTATTCTACTGTAATTTGAGGGTGTACGCGATAGTTGGGATTTTGATCAAAGCTAATTTCCCCTTTTTTCTCTACTACATAATAAGCAAAACCCCTTTTTTCTTTCACTGGTTCATAGTTATGGGCCCTTAGATCATCCGGAGCATTATCTAAAACTGCCAAAAACCCCTTACCGACATTGATTAAACTATGACCATACCCGGCTGGAATTTCTGCTTGCTTACCAGCGCTTAAGCTAACTACCTTAAATTCTTTAGCCTCCCCATTTTCATCATTTCTCTGCATCACTAAAATCCCCTGGCCGTATAAGCAATGGTAAATTTCTACCCCTTGGTAATTATGGAAATGACCATAAGTTTTATTATATTCCAACCCATTTTTGCCAGGAGCCAGAATGGTAATATTTTGGTCTTCTCCTTTAATTACAAAATAAGGTTTCTTTACTCCCTTTACCTTAGGATCCATTAAAACTTCTTTTAATTTATCTAAGCTGTGCGAGACTATCATACTTTCAGTGTACCATACTTATGATACGTTTCCACCAAAGTAGTAACACAAACTGGATCAAAACTAATTGTCTAGAGGCTCTCCAAGGCTGGGTAATGAGTCTAAAAAGCCACTCTAATCCCAATTTCCTTAATACTTTAGGAGCCCTGGTAATGTTACCTGAGAGGTAATCAAAAGATCCACCTACCCCCATAGCTACTTTAACAGGAATTTTAGGCAAATTCCGGGCAATCCATTTTTCCTGTTTCCCCTGCCCAAAAGCCACAAACAATAAATCGGTAGCTGGATACTTACTACTATCTACTTGCCCAACCATATTCCCATCTTTATTAATTATTCCCCCGTCGCTTGCAAATGTAATCTTTAGGCTAGGGTATTTTGCTAATAAGCACTCAGCTAATTTTTCTGCTACCCCTTTCTTGCCTCCCAAAAAGCCTATTGTAGCGCCCCAATCCTCACTTTTAGAAATTAACTTCTCCATTAAGTCCACCCCGGGGGTGGTATTTTTAATCTTGCCAGACATTTTTAACCCCACCCCATCCGGAATAGCCAAATCAGCCTGGTTCAAAACCCTTTTAAATTCGCTGTCTTTTTGAGCCAACATCAGAAATTCCGGATTAGGAGTAACTATATACCTTTTTGTTTTATCTTTTAACCATGACTTAACTATATCAATAGCCTTATTTTCTGATACATCATCAATATTAACTCCTAAAATATTAACTTTCATAAATAATCCTAGAGATCCTTCCCCTTCGACAAAGTTTACACTGAGCGAACCTGTGGTGAGTGTAGTCGAACCAGTCGAAGTGCTCAGGATCAGGATGACAATAACACCTTTAAAGTTTCCCTGGCGCATTTTTCCCAGGAAAAACGCTTCAAGTTTTGTAATCCTTTTTTTATTAAATCCGCTCTTACTTTTGGATTTATTACCTTTATCATAGCATTTGCAATTTCTTTTTCACTGTATGGATCAACTAAAATGGCTCCTCCGCTAGCTGGCGGACCAGCTACTTCCGGCATAGAAGACAAATTAGAGGTAATCACTGGAACCTGGCAAGCTTGGGCCTCTAAAATGGGTAAACCAAAGCCTTCAAAAAGGGAAGGGAAAACTAAGGCTATAGCTCCGGAATACAAAGCTGGTAAATCTTCATCATCTACTCTACCTAAAAATTTAACTTGTTTTTCAATTCCTAATTTTCTGGGCAGTTCATAAATTTCCTCACTTAACCAACCTTTACTTCCAACTAAGACTAATCGTGTAGTGAGGGGTGGCGCGGAGCGGGGCTGCGTAGCGACAGGTCTTCGAGCGATTAAGCCAAAAGCTTTAATTAGTCTTTCTAGATTTTTTCTGGGTTGAATTGTTCCAACAAATAAAAAATATTCTTTGGGTCTTAATCCAAACTGTTTCAAACTATTAACTAGTGCATCATCCCTCGACTTCCTTCGATATAACTCAGGATAAGTCGCTCGGGACAAGTTTTTGACTGGTTTAAATAGGTTTTTATCAAATCCCTCATAAACTACCTCTATTTTCTTTGGATCTAGACCAATTTTTTGAACTAAATCATTTTTGGTAGCTTTGGAAACTGCAATAAGCTTAGTCGCGCCCTTAAGTTGTACTTGCTGCATAAATGATAAGTACAATCTCTGCTTAATTTGATGGGTTTTAGGCAGGAATTCACTGCCTAAATCATGCACGGTCACGACAGTTTTTAAGCCTGGACGTCTCACAATGGGTAAGGTATGAGCTGGCACAAACAATACATCTAATTTATCTTGAAAAGTTTGTTTGGCCAAACCTATTTGAGTCCATAAACGAGGATAATTTAAAACCTTAAATTCAAAATTACTGGGCCACTTTTCTTTAACCTCGTTCCCTGGTCTTAAATAGACCACATACTGATTTTTTTGATCAATTTTGGCCAAGTTTTTTAATAACTGATAAGAATAATTTTCTGTCCCGGTCCGATTTTTTACAAAAGCCCGGGATCCATCAAAACCCGCTACCATATCTTTAGTTTAGCATAAACCCCCTGTTTAACACAGGTAGACTAGCAATATTAAATTTAGAGTGATAAGAAAATTCGGTGTTTAAAATAGCTTATTCTGACAATCCTTTTTTAATTTAATTGAATTTTTCAAGAATATCAAACCAGATCATCGCTTAGAGACACTTCTTTTATAAAGATCCAGGTTTTCCAGGGCAATGCCGGTTCCTAAAGCCACGCAAAGTAAGGGATTCTCTGCCAGCGCTGCCGGCACCCCTAAGGTATCTGTTACTAAATGGTCTAAATTTTTTAAGAGCGAGGTTCCTCCACTCATCACAATTCCCTTGTCAATAATATCAGAGGCTAACTCGGGTGGAATTTGTTCTAATACCCCTTTCATGGCTCCAATAATTTTTTGCACCGGCTCGGCAGTAGCCTCAACAATTTCATTGGTGGAGAGTGTAATCGTCTTGGGTAATCCTGAGAAGGCATCCCTCCCCCTTACTTCTGTAATTAAATTATCTTTCTCCGCCATTTTTATAGCTGAACCGATCTTGATTTTAACCTCTTCGGCCATCCTCTCCCCGATAATCAGATTGTATTTTTTTCTGACATAAGTTTGAATGGCCTCATCAATTTTATTACCACCTACCCGAACACTGTTATGTACCACTACACCACCCAAACAGATCACAGCTGCCTCAGTTGTTCCGCCACCAATATCGACAATCATATTCCCGGAAGGGTTGGCGATGGGAATACGGGCTCCAATGGCTGCAGCCAGCGGCTCATCAATTAAAAAGGCAGTTTTCGCTCCCGCTGATAAGGTAGCATCCAGAATGGCCCTCTTTTCCACGGAAGTTACTCCGGCCGGGGCACAAACCATCACCTCCGGTTTAAACAGCCGGGAGGAACCACAAACTTTGTCTAAAAAATAACGAATCATAGCCTCGGTAATGACGTAGTCAGCAATTACTCCTTCTCTCATGGGACGGGAGGCCATAATGTTTCCCGGGGTCCGTCCCAACATCTCTTTGGCTTCGTTCCCTACTGCCAAAACTTTATGGTCATCAGTAGAAATGGCCACTACAGTAGGCTCATTCAGAGCAATTCCTACTCCAGCCACATAAACTAAAGAGTTAGCAGTCCCCAAATCAATACCAATACGTTTAGTAAAGGAGAGGTTAAACATAGCGAGACAAATATACCTTAACTTCTACCTGGTCACAAGATACACTATCTGAATCAAAATGATTCAGAATTTTAAATTTTAAGTTTTAAAACATTTAGATTTGATTTAAAATTGGAAATTTAGATTTTAAAATTACTTAAGATTTATCCCAAACAAGTTGGGCTCAGAGGCTGTAGGGGTGGGCACAGAACTTACTATTACTAAACGGGAATAATCCGGCCAGGCAAAAACTAAACTATCTAAGAAATTCCCGGCATAAATAACAGCTTTATTAGTTCCGTCAAAATCAGCAATGGAAACTTGGCTCTCTTCCACCAAAACTACATGGCGGGAATCCGGCAGCCAAAAATGTAACTTAGCAGACGGCAAATCATATTGATCGCCGGTTTCTAAATCTGCCACTTTAAATTTTAGATTCGTCTCATCGCGATTCGTTTCTGGTTGCTCGTTACTTGTTGCTCGCTTGTCGCCAGGCTGCTCAGCAGCCGCGAACATAAATTTAGTTTCATCCGGTGACCACTTTAATACAGCTGAATTAGAGGCAATTTGACGTAAGTTTTGGTCAGGGATAACATTAATCCTGGCATTATCAGCTGTTTTTTGGTCAGTTTCCCAACCTTTCAAGGTAGTAGCGAGAGTGGGAGTAATGTCCCGGGGATCAGAATTGAGAGAATCAGCGTTTAGCAAATAATTATTGGCTTCTACTGTTGCCAAAACCTGTTTAGAGTCAGCAGACCAGTGCAGTTTTGCTTTAGAATAATCCGTAATTAAAGAGGAGGCAATTTGATGGGGCTGAGCTCCTCTGGCAAAAGCAATGGGGCGGTTATCAGTCATTGACCAAACCCAAACCCCAGCTTTTTTAGAGTTGTTGGTAGTAAGTGGTACAACATAAGCCAACTGGCCAAAATCCGGAGATAAAACTGGACTGGCAATCCCGGTAAAAGTTAAAGGATAAATGGTGGGGATGGCAGGAAAAAGAGTTATTTTAAGGTCAGTTACCAAACCTTCTTTAACTGTTACTTTTTTCTCCCAAGGAATAAAACCTTCTTTAATTACTTTGACCGTGTAATCACGGGGAGAAAGCGTCACGGTCGAGTTGGTGGCAGTTGTTAAGTGGCCATCAACATAAACAGAAGCAGCATCAGGAGTGGAAGTCACAGAAATAATCCCGGTGCCGACTAATCTTTTTTCTTGGGGAGAAAAAGTATAGCCCTTAGCTAAAAAAACAGCTATAGTGGCTCCCGTTAAGATCACCAATACGGTGAAGACAGTGAAAAGAAATCTTTTGCTGACCATTAATTTTGATTGTATAACAAAAAAACAAATAGGACAATTACTCTTCCAACTTTGCCCTAATGATAAGCCTATTAATTAGTGTTCCCGGAGGATCACAGGTTTGTAAAGTTAGCACTGATTGATCATATTGGTTAGTTAAAAAACTAACATCTGTAGAAGAAACTACCCTTTTATCATAAACAAGGTAATCATACCTTTTATTTTGATAAAACATCACTACTCTATCTCCTGGCTCTAACTCTCGGAGTAAGTAAAATACTGCATTAAACCGGATAATATTCCAGGGAGCATCAGTAGAATGGGAAAAAAGATAAATATTCCCTTTTTGCCCTGGATAAGCTGTCCCTTGGGCATGAGCCACCCCTTGCAACAGCGCTCTGCCATATTGCCTTTCATCAGTTGGACTAACATCAGCAATTACTTTTGAATTGGCATTAATTTTTTCTATGACAATCCCAAAGTTGGTATCTATCGGATCAATGCTTAAAGGTGTCAACGACACTTTAGGAAGAGGGGTGGCAGAGGTGGTTGCTTGTGTTTGATCTGATTTGATAATTTTAGGCAGAGTTCTTTTAACCCCCAATAGTTGATCTGACCTATAACGAGCTTCTGCCAGTCCCAGCGGACCCAAAATAAATAACAAAGCCAGCAGCCCGGTTAGTAAACTAAAATATCCCAGGAACCTGACAAATAAAACTAATTTATAATAGGTGCTCATTTTTTAAGCGGCCCTGGAGGGAGTTGCACCCCCGACCTTTCCCTTAGGACGGGACCGCTCTATCTACTGAGCTACAGGGCCATTGTATAATTTTACTATTAAATCTCTTCAAATTAAAGAAAACTATTTGCGCTTGTAACAATTTGTGTACGATCGTGTTATGAATTGTGATTGCTCAATCTATCTGATTCTATTACCACCACCCATCTCTCGATCCCCAATTCTTTAACATAAGCAGTTAGTTTAGAAAAAATGTCCTGCTTACTAACCAAAACACTTTTCTGTAAATGCTTAAAACCCCATTTTTTAAGATTTCTCCTAAAAAGGTCTCTAACCAACCTTTTCTGTTCCGGAATATCAAATATTACAATCCTCCACTTTCCATCCCAACTCTTTTCATCAAAAAATCCCACTCCCAAGGCATCTTTCCCTGCTTCAGTTAATTTAAAAATAACTTTGTTCGTATCTACTTTATCCTCCTGTATTAAACCACGCTCTCTCAGCCTTTTTAAGGCTTGAGAAAGAGTAGGCTTTTTTAACTGTTTATCCCAACCACTTCCCCAGGCATATGAAGATGGGTGATGAATTAAATCGTCATACCTAACATATCCATCTACAGCTTTTTCCAAAGCTAATAGAATAGCCTCACTTAAACTTTTTTTGTAAATACCCCTCATAACATTTCATTATACGATCGTTGAATGAAATGTGTCAACAATCAACAATAACAACAGTAGACAGTAGATTGAAAAAGATACTAGAGGTATAATTTTAAAAGTTACGGGGACTAGTTCATCGGTAGAACGCTCGATTCGGGTTCGAGAAGTACAGGGTTCAATTCCCTGGTCCCCGACTTGGCTTAGGGGACCTCAGGCTTGTCTGAGGTCTTTAAGGCAAAGGGATTGATAAGAATTAATTCTAGCTCACTAGAGCGGTTCAACGTTTCGCCGAAGGCGGAAGGAAAGGTTAGAGAGTGAAGCAAACGATCTTATTCCCTGGTCCCCGACTTATCTTTTCCAAATTGCAGACTTGCCGGAAAGCTTCCTTTCAGCCATGACCAACTCCTCATAAATTCCATCTATTAAATCATATTTCCTGGCTTCTTTAAGAGTTACCCAAGCAAAATCATCTGCTTCCTCTGGCTGTAACTTAACCTTACCCTTCTTATATTTAGCCAAGCAGGAAATAACCAAAGACGGAGCTCCATCTTGGTGAACTGTGGCCAAACTAGTCAGATACTCTACATCTTTAATCTCTATCCCCACCTCCTCTTTAACTTCCCTTCTCAGAGTTTTTTCCAAAACATTGTACCAATAATCTTTTGTGTCTTTGGGCAAACTAGTGTAATCAGAGGTTTCCAGTTTTCCTCCTGGTACAGTCCATTTGGTAGGAAATCTTTTTTTAGACCGGGATCTTTGGATGATTAAATATTTGGGACCTCGATGAATAATTGCTGTAATGGCTACTTCATGTAATATTTGGGCAGATTTCGACATAACTTAGTTTTACTGATTAGCTTTTAACAGCGAATCATCCATCACGACCGCGCTCTTTTTATGAGTTGTTTTATTTTTAAGCTCTGGAAACCACAAATTAATTTCTCGATCAGCCTCTTCCACAGTCCCGGAAGCATGGACCAAATTCCTGATCGGTTTTTTATTAATATTTTCTGAAATAGCTGATGCAGAAGAAAAATCTCCTCTGATAGTCCCCGGAGGGGCCAAAAGCGGCAAGGTGGGGCCACACAGCTTGCGCACTACCTCCACCGCATGAATACCTTGTAAAACCAGGGCCAAAATAGGCATGCTCATTAACCAATCTTTGTTCCAGGAATGAACTAATCTGCCAATCTCAATCGGGTCATCAGTACCCATGGTAACTTTCACATCCAAACCATACTTTTCACAATCAGAAATAGTATTATTGCCTACTTTATTAAGCCACTCGTCAGTCACTGGATAATGTTCCGTGGCTAAATCTTCTGTGACCGTTACCATTTTGCCTTCTAAAATCCTAAGTCCTACTCTTTCAAAACGGGAGATAATCTCTCCCACCACCCCTCGCTCCATGGCATCAGGTTTTATAAGAATTAATGTCCTCTGTATCATATAAACAATAAATTAATTCTTTTAGATATTAGCGCATAGCGTTTAGTTTGTAAATACGAGCTCTCTTTTACTTAATTTCCACATCCTCTACCAAGTAAGAATAATCACTATAGACAGTTACCAGGGAAAATCTGGGATTTTGCAGATTTCTTAGAGCAGTGACTGCCCCTACTGTAGTCATCTTTAATTTAGAATCCGGATCACTGTATTGGCTATAAAAATGCAGATCCCCGGTAAACACTTCTGCCACCCCGTTATCTTTAAACATTTTAATCAACTCCTTAGCTTGACTGACTAATTTCGGATTCACCCTACCCATCATATGATCAGAAACCGGGTGGTAAAACGGTTCATGAGTTAGCACCAAAATTAACTTATCCGGAAAGTCACTTTGGCTACCTTGACTTTTTATCTGCTCAAAAGTAGTTTTTAGCCAATCAAACTGGTCTGTACTTAACCCTTCATAATTATCCGAGTTATAAACCATGATAAATTTCACCCCTTGGACCGTAAAAGATTGAAAGGGCGGGCCAAAAAGATTACTAAAATTAGTGGTGGCCTGAACTTGGCGGTTGCGGGAATCCCACAAATCATGATCTCCTGCTGTTAAATAATACCTAAGACCAACAGCATCAAAACTATCTTTGGTTTTTTTAAGTTCCTGGGTAGTACCGGTATCAGTATAATCTCCCAAGCCAATGACAAAATTAGCTCCGGAAAGCTTAGCTTGTTGCAAAGCCCGCCCCAGGTAATCATTTTCATTATGGGAATCTGCCACCAAGGCAAATTTAAAAAGTATGGTGACGGGTTTAGTGGACTTAACACCAGATTGATTGACACTTTTATCCGGCGGCAAGCTGCTGCTCGTTCCCTGGATTTGATTGTGTTGACTTAAGGAAATTTTGGGCAAATTAAGCTGATTAATTAATTTATCTATTGTTTGGCTTAAGTCTTTGTTGCTAGCCAAAGCAGATAAAAAGGCGGTTTGGGGAGCAATTTTTAAGGGGTCAACTCCGGAAAAATAACGAAAAGCGTAATAACCTCCACCCAAAAGCAGGGCAAACATGGTTAGGCTTAATCCCAACCTAAATATAACAAAAGGTAAATTAATAGATCGTTTTTGTCTTCTTCTAAACATTACATTCTTTCCGGTGCTTCAATACCTAATAAATACAATCCCTGTTTTAAGACTACTGCCACTGCACAAGTCAAAGCTAACCTAAACTCGCCACTGTCCTTAGCCTTAATAATAGGGTGTTTTTGATAAAACAAATTAAATTCTTTAGCTAAGCTCAGTAAGAAATTAGCTACTGTCTGAGGGGCAAAACTATCAGAGGCTTCTTTAACCAACTGTGGAAATTGCTCTATTCTGCGCAGTATCATTCGTTCTTCTAATTCTAAAGCCATTTTCCCAACTTTCTTCGGTTGCCCTGATTTTTTAGCTTCATAATCATAATGGGCAGTCCGCAAAACTGATTTGGCCCGGGCATAGCTATATTGCACATAAGGCCCGCTGTCACCAGTTAAGGAAACTGATTTTTTTAGATCAAAAACCACATCTGTTTTGGGGGAATATTTAAGCAGGGAGAATTTTATCGCCCCCAGGCTGACCATATTAATAATTTGTTGGCGTTCATTCTCACTGATATCCTTAACTGTAGCTGATTTTTTCATAATTTCCTCAACAGCTCTCCTCACCTTATCATAAATATACTCCAGAATAATGACATTACCCTTGCGGGAAGACATCCTGCCGGAAGACAAAGTGACATACCCGTAAGATAAATGTCTTTCTTTTTTAGCCAAATTTTTATCCAGCAGTGACAAAGCCTTAAAAACTACCTTAAAATACTCCAACTGTTCGTTAGCTACTACATGGATTGCCAGATCAAAAGGGAAAGCCTTATATTCCTGTTTGGCTAAAGCCATCTCTTTGGCTTCATAAGTAGGATTCCCGGCAGAAGTGACAAAAACTCTGTTGTGGAGATCATGTTCTTCTCCCCTAAAAATTACTGCCCCCTGGTCCTCTTTAAAAACCTTGTCTATATTTTTTAAAACAATTTCTTTGCCTTCTCCTTCTACTTCCGACTCCAAAAATTCTTTGTCAAATTTTGTACCTACTAGCTCATAAATATAATTAAAATAATCGAAGCTCCAGCCTAAAATCTCCTGCCATAGTTTGCTGATCTCTTTATCTCTGGCGTAAATTTTTTTATTCAGTTCATTAATTTCTTTTTTAACTACCTCATCTTCATTGTATTTTTCTGATCCAAAAGCATAGGCTTGGCCCAAAAAATCTGCTTTTTCGGAAAGAGCAGCTTTTTGAGCTTGTTGGTACTGTTTCTTTAGTTGCTGAACCGCCCAAATAGTTTTAGCTGTGGGCAGACCAATATCAGAAGTGTAGGTGACTTTAAAAACCTCATTGTTCGTAGATTTAAGCAATCTGACCAAACTTTCCCCTAGCACAATATTTCTTAAATGCCCTACATGAACAGGTTTTAAAGCATTAAAACTGGCATATTCAACTAAAATTTTTCTTTTTTCACCCGCTACCTTAATTTGAGGGTCAACCATGGCTGTATAATTACAAACTAAGGGTAAATTTTTTATTAAGGCCGCCGTCTTAAGGTAAAAATTAATAAAACCAGGTCCAGCTACCTCTACTTTTTCTAAATAGTTTCGCTCTTTGTCACCAATTACTAGTTTTTCTAAAGCATTTTTAATTTCATTAGCAATCTCAACTGGCGAGTGATGAAGTTTTCCGATTTCTAAATTAGCAAGTTGTAAAGCGATATTTGTGGTATAGTCTCCAAACTCCGGATTTTTAGAAATAGATAAAAGTATATCAGTTGACGGGTAGCCCAAATCCTCCACTGTTTTTTGTAAATCCTCTAATAATTTCTGTTTTAACATAGATTAATGATAACACAATTTTAAAATCTAAAATTTAAAATTATTCTTTGGTTTTATTCAAGGCCAATAACATCCCTCCCATCACCAGATAGTACCCTACCCATACAATCCATACCTGTTCCCCTACATATTCCCAGGCAAAAGGCAAGGAAGCAAAAAATGTCACTACGTATATAAAATAGGTCAAAATTAAGTTCAACCCCACCGCAATAAAACGAGCCAATAAATCAGAAACAGCTGTCAGAATCAACATAGCTAGCCCCCAACTCATAATATAAGGAATGGTCCACAGGGTGAGCAGATTAGCCGGAACACTCACCAAGGAAAGCTGGTGAAAATTTTGGACGATCACCGGGAAAACAGCCAGTTGCGCCCCTACCGTCACTGATAAATTTTCCCTTAAAAAGGGCGGCCACCTCTTTAAATATGAAGCTAAAACAGGGGCTACTACTATTACCCCAAAGGTAGCCAAAAAAGATAGTTGAAAAGATAGGTCCGAAATCCAGGCAGGGTTTATTAGCAAAAGAATAGCAGCTACCAAAACGAGAGCCCAAAAACCATCATTTTGCCTGCCAAAAAGCTGGGCCAAACCTGCCAAAAGCGCCATCAAGGCTGCCCTGATCACCGGAATTTGCCCACCGGTTAAGATTACATAGCCTACAATGACTAAAAATGTCAGCACGATAGCCACTTTCCTGGTTAAAAACCCTGATAATTTCAGCAGCAGCACAGCCAGCAGAGATAAATTCTGGCCTGACACTACCACCATATGAAGGGTAGAGGTGTCTCTTAAAGCCAATTTGAAGTCAAAAGGCAAATCTTTTTTCTCCCCCAAGACAATTCCTGATAATAGTTGCGCTTGAGGTGAGGGTAAAAGCAAGCTAATTTTTTTATCCAGCTGCGCTCTAAACTCTGGGAATAAGTCTAACTTAATTTCCCATCCCTCTTGCTGCCATCTCACAAAATATATCAAAATATAAAGTAGTATAGCGAGGATTAGTGGTATTTGATTCTTAAATTGTTTCATTATTGATACGATCGTGTCAAGATTGAATATTAAATTGAGGGTTAACTAATGACTATTTTTATATACTAATCTAATTTTCATATACTAATCTGATCCTTAATTTTAGTAAATACTGCCTTACCGACAATTTTCTTATTGAGAAGTTCCTCTATGCTTTGGTATGGCCTGTTACTGATAATTTTCCCGGCAGTAGTGGGACCAATTCCAGGCAAAGCTTCTAAATCATTCTGGGAAGCAGCATTAATATTAACCGGAGCAGTGCTAGTGGCGGAAACCCCGGCCACATTTTGGGAAACAGCCAAATCTGTATCCTTCTCCCCCACAAAGGGTACATAAATTTTCATTCCATCAGTTAATTTTCTGGCTAAATTTAACTGCTTAGAAATAAATATTATATTGGCCTGGTCAGTAAATCCCCCAGCAGCGTTAATGGCATCTTCCACTCTGGAACTAGCCTCTAATTTATACACCCCGGGCTTTTCCACTGCCCCGGAAACATCAATGGCCAGCTGAAGGCTACCGGTTACTACACTTTCCTGGGGAAACTGCTTTTGGGAAGATTTAGAATTAGAGATAAACACTCCTCCCAAAATTAAAACTATGCCCACTAAACTTAAAGCCACAGGCAGTTTATAACGCTCAAGGGTGGGGACTAAATTATCCATTTTGGGCAGTCCGCAACAGTTTTTGGTACTCTTTTATCCAATCACGGTAAGCCTGGTACAAATGCCCCAAACCCCGCTCTTCCATCTCTCGTTTGACTACTCCACCGGCATGGGGATAACGCAGCAACCTTTGCCGCTGCGAAGAAAAACCGTGGGTATAATGCACCAACTCATGGGCAATGGTGTGATCAACCACTGCCTGGGGTATTTGCAGGTTTTTAAACATACCGGTAATAGTAATCAGGCTTAAATTGACTTTTCTATCCAGCCTAATTGAGCCGAGCCGATATTTAGAATAACGGCCAAATTTAATTACCACCGGATTAGATTCTTTAATCTCCGGGAAGTAACGGTCCCAAATCTCGTTGAGACGATAGAGCAGCCATTTATTGTCTCTCACAGTTTGCATAGGGATTTCTTACACTATTATAACACGTATAACATGCTAAACAACAAAATTGATTAGTTTCCCGGAGACGTGAATCACCTTTTTAACAGTTTGCCCATCTAAGTATTTAGCCACCTTTTGGCTTGCCCGAGCTAATTTTTCTACAGCTTCTTTATCATTTAATATATCTTTTTGTATCATCAAAATATCCCGCAGCCGCCCATTGACCTGGACAATCACAGCCACTTCTGCTTCCTCTAAATATTGTTTATCAAAGATAGGCCAAGACTGCTGATGGATAGACCAGATTTGTTGATCCTGAGCACTTCGACTGGTTCGACTACACTCACCACAGGTTCGCTCAGTGTAAACTTTGTCGAAGGACCATAGTTCTTCCGTAATATGAGGGGCAAAGGGGGCCAAGAGCAGTAGATAAGTTTTATACTCTTCCCTGGTCACGTTTTCCTTACGACTTAAGTAGTTTAACCACTCCATCAAAACTGCCACAGCCGTATTAAACTTAATATCCTCCAGGTCTTCTGTCACTTTTTTGATAGTTTTGTGCATTATTCGTAAGTCTTCTGACGACAACTTGTTGCCGATCGAGGCTATTTTGTCGTAAAGCGACCAAACTCTTTGCAAAAAATGGTAAACACCATTAATAGCTGATGGATTCCAAGGAGAAACGATATCATAAGGACCGATAAAAGCTAAATATAACCTGACTGCATCTGCTCCGAACTGGCGAACCTGCTCATCTGGGTTAACCACATTACCCCGGGATTTACTCATCCGGGAGCCATCCGAGCCCAAAATCACTCCATGGTTAACTCTCTTTTTGGCATATTCCTCAAAATCCACTACTCCAATGTCTTTTAGGAATTTCACAAAAAACCGGGAATATAAGGTATGCCCCAGCGTGTGCTCTGCCCCGCCAAAATATATGTCTATCGGCATCCAAGTTCGGAGTCGTTTTGAACTAACAATTTCCTGGTCATTTTTATTATCTAAATAACGCAAGAAATACCAGGATGAATCTACAAAAGTATCCATGGTTTCAGTGTCCCTCTTGGCTGAACCAAGACAGCGAGGGCATTTCACATTAAGCCAAGCCTCATTAGTGGCCAAAGGCGGTTTACCGGTAGGATGATAATCTACTTCGTAAGGTAGTTCCACCGGCAGATCTTTTTCCGGTACCGGTACGCTGCCGCATTTTTCACAGTAGATAATGGGGATGGGGGTACCCCAGTACCTTTGACGGGAGATGGACCAGTCATGGAGGTGGTAATTAACTTTTCTCTGACCTAAATGATGTTCTTCAAGATAGTTTGATATCTTTTCCCGAGCTTCATTACTACTCATACCATCATATTCACCACTGTTTACCATAACTCCCTCCCCTTCATAAGAACCTGCCTTTGGCAGAACCTTGCCTTTTGACTTCGTCAAATCATAAGAACCTGCCTTTGGCAGAACCTTGCCTTTTGACTTCGTCAAAACGTAGGCTTGATCTGGTACCTGATTAGCGGGTGACGGTGAGTCGGTATGACCCGCTGGTTGGATAACAGTTTTTATAGGTAAATCGTACTTTTTGGCAAATTCAAAGTCCCGCGCGTCATGGGCCGGTACTCCCATTATTGCCCCTGTTCCATATCCCATCAAAACATAATCAGCAATCCAAATCGGAATCTGCTCACCAGTCAAGGGATTACTCACAAATGAACCTGTAAAAACGCCAGATTTGACTTTTTCTTCTTTTCTTTCCAGTTCCGACTTTTTCTGGACGGATTTTAAATATTTTTGGACATTTTCTTTATTTTCAAATGTAACAAATTTACTTAGCAGTGGATGTTCTGGACTGATAACGATAAAGGTAGCCCCAAAAATCGTGTCCTGACGGGTCGTAAACACTTCAATGCCATCAAATTTAATCACTTGTCCCTGACTTTTGCCAATCCAATTATTCTGCCCCTCCATCAGAGCTTTTGGCCAATCTACCCCATTACCACCTTCGCCCCAAAGGAGCCTCTGGACATAATCTGTAATCTTTAAAAACCATTGTTCTACCTCTTTTTGCACTACCGGATTATGACATCTCCAACAATTACCAGCTTCTACATTTTCATTGGCCAAAACAGTTTGACAATGCTGGCACCAGTTAGATAAAGTTTTACCTTTGTAAGCCAAACCTTTCTCCAACATCTTTAAGAAAATCCATTGATTCCATTTGTAATAGTTTGATAGACAAGTAATGACGCTATTTCCCCAATCATGAATGGTCCCCATTAAGGAAAATTGCTTTTTCATATTTTCTATATTTGACAAAGTCCAATCTCTGGGATGAATACCCCGTTGGATGGCAGCATTTTCTGCGGGCAACCCAAAAGCATCAAAGCCATTAGGGTAAAACACTGTAAACCCCTGCATTCTCTTCATCCTGCCTAAAATATCAGGCACAGCAAAGGCAAACCAATGACCAATATGCAAATCCCCGGAAGGATAAGTAAATTCCACTAACAAATAATAGGGGTTTTTAGATTTATCCAAGTCAACGCTGTAGAGAGCATCCTTCTGCCACTTTTGCTGCCATTTAGGTTCAATGTCATGGGGAATATATTTTTTCATAATGTAATTAGAAGGTCCCCTTCATAATGTAATTAGAGGGTTCCCCTTATAAGCTTGATTGTAACATCTCAAACCTGAGATCTCAAATTGCAAATCTGCCAATGTGATCATACATTCAATTCATTCAACGATCGTTGACCGAATTGAAAGAATTAAGAATACTCAGAATGATGTTACATTTTCACACGTTTTTTCACATATATAAATTAACTACTTAGTGGACATCTTTTGATATATTCTGAGAGATATTTGACCTTCCCGTAATAGTTACTACTAATCCCTTAACCCTAATTCTTGCCTGTGCGTTAAAAAAATTGATACAGTTGATTGTAGATTGATGCACATTATCAATAACAAATTTTCAATCTTATAGTAACCACCAGGCATAGGCATCATTTAGCTTAAACAAAAGATTTTGTGGAAATATTTTTCATATCCCATACTTATACAATTAAAGGCTTGACAAATCTTATTATATATGGATATGCTGAATCTACAGACGGAATTTGGATGCATACCCAAATCTAGGCAGAGTAGATGTATGCAAGCTTAAATGCAAAATCCGTCTGACAACTACATCAAAATTGGTCAAGCTGCCAAGGTTTTAGGAGTCTCCATTGACACCCTCCGCCGCTGGGAAAAAGCCGGCAAGATTTCCTCCATCAAAACTCCGGGCGGGACCAGGCTGTTTTACCTACCAAACCTCCTCAAATTTCACAAGCATCCCGCCAAAGGCAGGACTCAAATCCCTATTTCACAAGCAGCTGATAAATTAGGGGTGTCCATTAAAACCTTAAGGCGCTGGGATAAAGAAGGTAAGTTCCCTGCCCAAAGGTCCTCTACCGGTGAGCGGTCTTACAGTGTCAAAGATGTCAAACGATTAACCCCTCTCTCATTTAACCCCCAACAACAAAACCAGCTTTTACTGGAGTCTCTGGCGCAAAATTTAAGCCAACCTGAAACTCCCGCAACAGTGCCCTCTTGGATCGCTAAATCAATCCTTACTGCCGGGGCCATCACTTTTATCCTGACTGCCGTTTTAACTGTTGGTTATTTAAAGTTTCCTGAAACTACTAAAAAGATTGCCCTGGCGTCTGCAGCCTCTGCCAGTACTGCCCAAAAGGGTGAAGTGCTGGGAGCAGCCAGTGATACCCTGGGTCTGTTACAAGCTGTGGGAAGTAAAATTCTCTCTCCCTTTAATTTTCTTTCCCAAAAGGCTATCCAGGTCACTTCCCCCCAAACTGCCCAAGATTTAGGCTTTCCGGATGTAGCCCAGGTAGTTAATGTGCAAACTGACAGGATCAATGAGATCAGCCGAAGATTAGTTGAGGCTGAAGAAGAAATTCTTCTCCGCCAGCTGGCGGATCAGGATGACAAAAAGAATGCTCAAGTTAGCCTCCAAGCTCTAAGCTCAAATCTTTCGGATACCTCCTCCCCCAACCTCTTGCCCAACTCTTCTTTTGAAGCTAACAACAACGGTCTGCCTAACCGCTGGATTTATTTAGGAAATTCCACCTCTGCCAATACATTTCTGACCAATGAACTGGCCCGCTCCGGCTATAACAGCTTAAAGTTTGTGGGAGGCACCTCCAACTTAGGCATCTTAAACCCGGATACTGTCACCGGGGAATCTCGTCCATATCATCTAGCTTTCTACCTCAAAGCATATCAAAGTAGCGCCTTTGATCTCCAGATTAGCTTCTGGGACCCGGTGTCTAAGCAACGAACCGGCACTACTACTAAACAGTTAACCAGCTCAGATTTGACTAACCTGCAAAATGGCTGGCAGCTCCTGGAGTTTGATATGAACTCCCCCGGCCCGGGCCAAGGGGAAAACTGGTTCCCGGTTATAGAGTTCCCGAATTTATCTTCGGGAGTAGTTTATTTAGATGATGTGTCAGTGACAGAAGTGGGGGCTTCCGGTTTTGCCCAGGTTAGGCCTTACGGGGCCTCATCAGCCATCGGTGACGGTTCTGTTTGGGTAACAGCCGGCGGTGACATCTACCCCTATTTAACCAAAACCGGTTCCATTGGCACCACCGGGAGCCGCTTCCAATCCCTTTATTTGTCTAACTCCTCCATTGACAAAGAAGGTAATGCCAATTTTGCCGGCAAGATGACTATCAGTGATGCAGCCACTTTCAACGGCACTGTTAATTTAAGCGGGTCAGTCGGGACTAACCTTAATCCGCTCAGTGACAGTTTCTATAATCTGGGCTCATCTTCTACCCGCTGGAATAAACTGTGGGGAAAAGACGGGGATTTTTCCGGTTCAGTCACCATTGCCCAATCTTTAACAGTCCAAGGTACAACTTTATCAACCGGCGGAGACCTGTCCACTACCGGCAATTTAACAGTTGACAGCAACACCACCTTGGGCAATGCCACCTCTGATACCTTAACCATCAGTGGTACTACCACCATCAATCTTCCAGATAACACTTCTCCTGCCTTGGATATCCAGCAAGGCACTGATAACTATATCAATATATCTACTTCTGATACTACTACCTCTGTAACCATTGATTTACCGGTAGCCGGCTCCTCTACCACCACCGGTAATCTTTTTACTGCCAATACCACCAAGACCATTAATTTAGGCACCGGTACTGCTGCTGATACCATTAACATTGGCACCGGAATAACTACAGCAGATACTATCGCCATTGGCACAGGAGCGGTGGCCAACTCCATTACCATCGGTACCACCACTGCCTCCTCTTCCCTGGCTTTAAATGATGACAACTGGAATATTACCGGGGCCGGGGCTGCCAACTTTGTTTCCCTTGGGGCCACTACTGCCGGGACCGGGGCTTTCACCACCCTGACCTCCTCCGGTAATACCACCTTAGGCACCGGAGCATCAGGAGCTCATACCTATTCTACCGGAGCCGGTTCCACCACCACCCTGGGCAATTCCACCGGAGCGCTAACTTTGGCTTCCGGCGGCACCTCTGCCTGGACTAATACCTCTGGGAACTTAACTATCTCCACAGCCACCTCAGGTGATTTATCCCTAAACAGCGCCGGCACCCTTTACCTGGGGATTGGGGGGAGTAATGAACTGACCTTAACTGCCACTGCCCTTTCCCCCTCCACCTCTGACGGGAATGCCCTGGGCACTACTGCCCTGATGTGGTCTGATCTGTTTTTAGCCAGTGGTGGAGTAGTTAACTTTAATAATGGGGATGTAACTTTAACCCATTCCACAGATACCCTGGCTTTTGCCGGGGCCTCTTCCGGGTATTCATTCGATGCTGATACTACCATCACCGGAGACCTGGCTGTTAATGGCGCAACTTCTGCTGATATAACAACAACTACAACAACTGCCACCATCTTTAACGCCACAGCCACCACTCTCTCTTTGGGTGGAGCTGCCACCACTCTGCTGGATCTGGGTAATGGTTCAGGCAACTACACTGCCATCAACCTAGGTTCCGGTTCCGGAACTCACACCATCAACATGGCCGGCACCGGTGCAACAGGGGCAGATACCATCAATATTGGTACTGGTGGAACAGGAGCAGACACTATCACCATCGGCAACAATGCCTCTACCAGTTCCCTGGCTTTAACCTCCGGCACCGGCTCTCAAACTTTTACCTCCAATGTGGCAACAGGTGCCACCACTACCTCTGGTTTTGTCTTTGATGCCACCGCCATCACTTCAGGAACCGGTCTGTATCTGACCACTGATGCTGTCACCACAGGCAGGCTTTTGGATATTGCCACCACCGGCAATACCTGGACCGGCAATGGCACCACCAACGGGTTAGTTAATCTGGCATCAAGCTCCACCGCAGGGACAGGTTCTTCATCCTCAATTTTACTTAATCTGGCCCGCTCCGGTGCTAATGCCAATGCCACCCACACAGCTTATGGGCTCTACTCTGCTGTCACCAATACCGGCACTACCAGCACCAATATCGGCGGCTATTTCACAGCCTCAGGTGCCACCACCAACTGGGCTGCCCAATTTGGGGGTAACATCCAAATGTCAACAGGCTCTGATATCTTAGCGCAAGGCGCAGGGACTGATGTTGGCTCCTCCGGCACCCGCTTTGCCACCGGTTGGTTTGATACAGTTGATGCGACCAATCTAGCAGGAACAGTGACAGGTGGTTCCACCACCTCCAGCTCCTGGACCATCAACTCTGATAACAACACCCTCGATACCGAAGATGCTTCGCTGGCGTTTGAGCGCGGCGACACCACCCCCAATGCTGTCATTTTATGGGACTCCACCAATGATGAGCTGGATTTTAACTCTTCAATTAACTTAACAGGCACTACCTCTTTAACTACCCAACCGCTTTTGGTACTGGCAACCTCTGCTGCCCACACCACCGGGGACATCTTTGATTTAACAGCCACTTATACACCAACTGCCGGCGGGACACAGTCTGCAATGGATATAAACATCACTAACTCCCCCTCAACCAATGCCAATACCTTAAGGGTTTTTGATATTGGTTTAACAGATGCAGGATCCTTGGCCAACACTGTTTATGGATTATATGTTGATGTATCCACTGCCAATGCCTCTGATACTACTTATGCTGCCACTTTCCTAAATGGTAATGTGGGCATTGGGGACTCTAGCCCAACAGAGGGAAACCTGGTTATAGCAGGTTCTGCTGATGGAACAGATGCCCTATACATTACAGCTGGAGATATTTTAGTTAACGATGGTGATTTAGATCTATCAGGTGGAGACTTTAATGTCACCTTGGACGGCGGAGACACTGCCAATATATCCAAGACTGGGGCTAATGCAGGAGATGTGGCAAATATTGCAGGCACATCAGTAAATGCCATCAATGGATTGACCATAGCAGTAACTTCAACTGCAGATACCGGGGCAGATGCAAATACCGGGTTAAACATTACCTGGACAGAATCTACTGATGCAGATACTTTTACTGCAGTAAACATTGGCAACACCACTACCACCAACTCAGCAACCACTGCTTTGTCAATAGGAACTGGCTGGGACAGCGATATTAATGCCACCACCTCTTTAGAGATTGGTATCGGGGGGACTAATGAGCTAACACTTGATGCCACCTCCCTTTCCCCCTCCACCTCTGATGGTAATGCTTTAGGCACTACTGCCCTGATGTGGTCTGATCTGTTTTTAGCCAGTGGTGGAGTAATTAATTTTAACAACGGTGATGTGACTTTAACTCACTCCACAGATACCTTAACTCTGGGCGGGGCTACCACCCTGACAGCCACTGATGTGACAGCCTTCAACTGTACTGACTGTATAGATTTTGATGATTTGGATAATACTTTGGATATTGATGAGACCACTACCATTAACACCACAGCTACAACAACCAATCCTTTGTCCTATCTGGCTGACTCAATCTCAACAGGTACAGCTTTGATCATTTCCGCTGATGCCCTCTCAACCGGTACTGCTGTGGATGTCTCTTCAACCTCAACTGCAGGAGGAGCATCAGGAACATCAAAGTTATTAAATCTGGCCCGATCCGGAGCCAATGCCCAACTGGCCCATACAGCTTATGGCATATATTCTGCAGTTACCAATACCAATGCCACATCAGGCACCAATGTAGCCGGATATTTTTCAGCTTCCGGGGCTACTACTGCCAATTATGGGCTGATTGTGGAAAATGGTAATGTGGGCATTGGGGACGCTACCCCATCTGCACCTTTAGAAATAGGTAACGGTACAGATTCCATCCAGTTTAGTAGTGTGGGAGATATTACTTTTGTGGATGCAGATGGGGCTGCCACCATTACCGGTCCTGCCGGCGGGGCTTTAACTGTGGCTGCCGGAGCAGCCCAAGCTCTTACCCTAACTGCTAACAATGCCTCCACCTGGTCTACCTCAAATGGCCTGTTAACCATCACAGGTGATGACGGAGTCACCATTAATGCCACCTCTAATGCCGGCATCACCGGCAATATTCCTGATAATTTAGCTGATGCTCTGGATATTCAGCAAGGCACAGATAACTATCTCAATATATCAACATCTGATACAACCACCTCTGTAACCTTAGACCTACCGGTGGCCGGTTCCTCGACCACCACCGGCAACCTGTTTACTGCCAATACCACCAAAACTATTAATTTAGGCACCGGTACTGCTGGCGATACCATCAATATCGGCACCGGTGCCACCAATGCTGATGCCATTACTCTGGGTAATACCGGGGTAGCCACCACCTTTGATATAAACAGTGGAGCAGCCACTGTTAATGCCATTGATATAACCACAGACAGTATCTCCAGCGGGACGGCTCTGACTCTCTCGGTTGACGCCTTAACCACCGGCAAGGGTTTGGATATTACCTCAACTAGCAATGCCATTGACTCGGGGGTGCTTTTGAATGTGGCCCAATCAGCAACCGCTGCCACCGACACCACCTTATCTGCTGATACTGCCAACATCTCCTTCTCTCCTACCTACTCCACAGCAGTAACTACCCCCGCAATCTCGGGACAAGTATTAGATATAAGCAGGTCAGTCACCACCAACTCCCTTTTTGCCTCTACCTTAACAGTTTCAGGAGCACTGGTATCAATTTCCGATACTTCTACACAAACTACAGGAACCCTAACCCATACCGGTAATGTCCTGGTGGTTGACCAGAACTACTCAACCTCCTCGGGAGACGTTCTTCATGTAGAGAATGCCGGCACAGGGGATGCCATTGAAATTGCCGGGGCAGGGACCAGGAGCATTAACTCAACATCTGGAGACCTCTCCATTTCCACCACCACGTCAGGAACGCTTACTCTTAACGCTTCAGGCGGAGACGCGGCAGGCGAAGATTTAATTATCACCGCCCAGAATGTGCAGTTAACCGCAACCGGAGCCATGACGTTCAGCCCGGACGCGGCAGTAACCACCGCAATCACCATAACAGACACCGACTACACCAACTCCTTAAATATCGGCGACAACAATATTATCGGTACCACCGCCAACATTGATCTGACCTACTTTGATGTGGCCGGAGCAACCGGCGCCGTCACCATTGACCCTCAAACCACCGGCACATATTTGGACTTTACCTTAGAAACCGCCTGGACCTCGGGCACCCTGGTCAATGCCGACTTTGGAGGAGCCACCACCCAGGGAGCAGCCACCATTACAGGCATGTCTCTTAATCTCAATACCAACCTCACTACCCCGGCTGCCGGCCAAAATATCACCGGATACGATCTCCAGTTGCCGGTTGCCTCCACTACTTCCAATGATACAGTCTATACCGGCTTTAATTTAGGTACCACCGGAGCCATTACCAATGCTACAGCCGGCTCTTTTGCCTGGAGAGGAGCCAATATCCAGCTGCCTAATATTACCCAGTCAGCTGGCGGCACCATCACTGCCTCAGGAGTATTAGTATCAAACGGCACCATCACTACCGGAGGCACAGAAAATATGCTCTCTGCTTCCATGACTGCAGTAGGGGCCGGCACTTTAAACGGCCTGCTCATTACCCCTCCCGCCACCACCACTGCCGGCGGCACTATCAACGCCATTAAGATTGACAACATTACCACCTCCAATGGGACTGACACTGCCTTAACTATCGGCACCACCTGGGACACGGATATTAACTTTGCCGACTCCACCCCTATTCTCTCTTTTGCCAATGCCGGGACTTTGACTTTTAATGACGGCACCAATGCCATGCTGGCCTTAAAAGACCAGGGAACTTATTCTTTTGTTAATGTTTCAGCAGGCAAAACAGACACCGGAGACCCGGCCAGCTGCAGCGTGGGTGATATCTATTTTAATGATTTTGACAATGCCTACAAAGGCTGCACTGATACCAATACCTGGGCCAGCTTTGGCGGAGGAGGAACCACCTGGAACACCATTGGCGACCCAACAGGCAATGGGGCAATAGCCATGGCAGAAACAGTCCAGACTCTTGATTGGAATACGGCAGCCACTGCTGCTGCTTTTGACGGTTTAACTATCACTTTCACCAATGATGCCACCACAGATGCCAGCACCCAAAGAGCTTTTGTCATAGCCAACTTAAATGACTCGTTAACCACAGGCACCTTGGAAACCATGCAGCATATAGATAACCGGGATATTAATGAAACAGTTACCAATGGGCTGCTGATAGAACAAACAGGGGCCGGCACCCTCACCAATGCCATACAGATTGCAGAAACCGCAGGCACCATCACAGACGGTATCTTAATTACCGGCACCTTGGGCAATATCCTAAACTCCGGCTCCATTGATATTAGCGGGGCCGGAGCCATCACCGGCGCCACCGGTATTACCTCCTCCGGCACTATTAACTTCTCCGGTCTGACTGCTTCCCAGGCTGTTTTTACAGATGCATCCAAGAATTTAGTTTCCAATGCCATTACCGGAACAGGCAACGTGGTTATGAGCGCATCACCAACACTTACCGGCACAATCACCGCAGCCGCCCTGACTGCTTCCGGTACGATTACCGCCAACGGCACCTTGACCGCTAACGGTGTTGTTAATTTAGGGGACAACGGTGATAACGTCGTCATCAACAGCAATACCTGGGATGTCACAGGGGCCGGTGTTGCCTCGGGCCTGACCGGTATTACCTCCTCCGGCACCATTACTTTTTCCGGACTGGTTTCCTGCAACACTATTGACACTAACTCCTCCGGAGTCTTGGCCTGCGGCACTGATGCCGGAGCCAGCGTGCAAACCTTCACTGCTAATGGTACTTATACCAAACCAAGTGGAGCAATATTAGTAGTTGTGCAAGCTATCGGTGCAGGTGGTGGAGGGGGGGGTGGAGCAGGAGCAGCTGCCGGAACCAGACGAAATGGTGGTGGGGGTGGAGGAGGTGGCCACTTTGAGAGGGGAATATTTAACGCTGCATCTGTCGGATCAACCGAAACAGTAAGCATCGGAACAGCTGGGACTGCAGGGACTGCTGGATCAAGCAGTAATGGCGGTACTGGGGGTAATGGGGGGGATACCACCTTTGGCAGTAGTTGGTTTACTGCTTTAGGTGGTAAAGGTGGTACTGGTGGTTCCCAAGGTGGAGACTGTTGTATAGGGAATGGTACTCCAGGCGGTGGTGGAGGTGGAACTAATGATGGGGGTGCAACAAGTGGTGCAAGTGTCACCGGCAGTGCTGGAGCAAGTGGTGGGAGTGGTGGTCCTGGTGGAGGTGGAAGCGCTGACTTTGGAGGAGGAGGAGGTGGAGGTGGAGGTGGAGCAGGAGGTGATGGTGTTGCAGGTGGTAGCTCCCGCTGGGGAGGCGCAGGTGGTGGGGGTGGTGGTGGACTTAATAGCTCCAATACCGAAACTGCTGGTGGAGCAGGTGGTAGCGGCAACTCTTATTCGTCTGGCGGAGGAGGTACTGCCGGTACTACTAATGGCGGTGCCGGAGGTGCTGGCAGCGCTGGTACTCTCAGAGGTGGAAGTGGTGGGGGTGGGGGTGGAGCACAGGATTCCGGTACTGGTGGGGCTGGAGGTGCAAGTGGTGTGCCTGGAGGTGGAGGTGGAGGTGGAGGTGGAGGCACTAATACGGGTGGTTCTGGTGCGGCTGGGGGTAGGGGTGAAATGATAGTTTGGACAGTGACCGGTGGAACTGGGGCTGATTTGGCAGAGGTTTATTATTCTTTGGATATGAGCCTGGAGGCAGCTGATGTGGTGGTGGCTGATCCGGATTTACCGGGTATTGGTTTTAAGAAATCTGATAAGGCTTATGATGGTAAAGTTTTGGGCATTATGACTACCAAGCCTGGGCTGGTTTTAGGGGATGAGGAAGCCCCGGACCTGCAAGGAAAAACAGCCAAGCCTGTCATGTTAGCTTTGGCAGGAAGAGTACCTACCAAGGTTTCCTCAGAAAATGGCCCCATTGAGGTGGGAGATTATCTGACTTCCTCCTCCACTCCGGGTGTGGCTATGAAAGCCACCCGTCCCGGCCCAACTGTGGGGAAGGCACTGGAAGCATTCAGTTGTAACACCTCGGGGGTGGGCTCTGACTCCCCCGAGGTGAATTGCCAGGGCAAGATTATGACTTTTGTTAATGTTTCCTGGGCTGATCCCGGAGATTTCCTCTCTTCCTTATCTGTAGATGATCAAGGCAACTTAATTATGCCAAGTGTTAAAGCAGATAAACTGGTGCTAAATTATAACTTTAATGTCACTCCTCCGGCTCAGGATTCTGTTCTGGCCTATGAATCTGCCACCTCTATCAATGGAGGTATCAGCTTTGGTATTGATGTGGCCAGGTCCCTGCAAAACCTGGAAGCCAAGGTGGCCACCCAGTCCGGAGCCCTGGCAGATCTGCAAACTACCATTGCCACCCAATCTGCCACTACCAAATCCTTAGCCGACCAAATAGCTTCCCTCTCAGCCCAGCTAGCTAAAAACACCCCCGAGGTGAAAAAATGCGATTACACCTCGGGGGTGGAATGCCTGGACCTGACTCCACCGGATACTTTGCTGGCCACTGGTTCAGCCACTTTGGCCAATCTTAAAGTAACTTCCGAGGCTACTTTTTCCGGTAAATTAACTGCCTATGATGCAGAAATTCAAAACAGCTTTAAATCTTTAGGTCATACTACCTTAGGGAATACCTTAGTAGCCGGTGATTTCACAGTGGATGGAACACTGGCCATTACCGGAAACTCCATTAACTCTTATTGGTCTGATGAGACCAATTTGACTAATTTGACAAATGGAATTTTGTATATTCAAAATTCACCACTAGCCAGTTTAGTAGATATCTTTAATGGTAAGGTCACTATAAATAAGGAAGGTATTTTAACAGCTCAAACTGTATCGGCTAAAGAATACCAGGCAGTAGCCGGAGCCTCTGTGGGAACAGGTAAAATTCCGGCCGGAACTAAATCTGTAGATATTGCTACTCCCCTAATCAAGTTAAACTCCAGGGTGTTGGTAACTGCAACTAATCTGACAGATCAGTCATTATCAGTCCTATCAAAGACAGCAAACCAGAGTTTTACTGTCTCTGTCCCCCTCACTACCGCTTCTGACATTAACTTTGACTGGTTTATAATAAATGAAAGCCAATAAGACCAATATGACATATCAGACCGATACGACTAATAAAAAACAAGGGCATGGTGGTTACCGGACTCTCCACTCTTACCAAACCACCACTCTCATATATGACCTAACTGTCGAATTTGTCCGATTGTATATTAACCCCCGTTCTAGAACCACTGACCAAATGGTGCAGGCGGCCAGGTCCGGCAGACAAAACATTGCCGAAGGATCCCAAGCCTCTGCAACTTCTAAAAAAACAGAAATTAAACTGGTAGGAGTGGCCAGGGCTTCTTTAGAAGAGCTGCTCATTGACTACGAGGATTTTTTAAGACAACGGTCTTTACCCATCTGGGACAAAGATAGCCCTGAAGCAAAGGAACTTCGGGCGCTGTCCTATCGGACAGATACGACCTATCAGACTTATAAGACCTATCTGTCGCGCCCAGAGAAAGCTGGGAATTTACTCCTCACCTTAATTCACCAGGCCAACTACTTACTTGATCGCCAACTCCAGGCTTTAGAAAAAGCTTTTATTAGTGAAGGCGGTTTTACAGAAAATCTTTTTAAAAAACGTCTGAAAGCGAGAAATAGTTGATTCCTACATTATTATATTAGAAAGATGATTACTAAATTTATAGATTGATATAGATAATAGCTATTGCCAAATAAGGAGAAAAACCTTTACGTTTAAGTTATATGAATACTAATACTATTAGCCAAACCCTCTCAGTAGTGCAAAGATTTGGTACACTCTTGCTGATTTTGTCTACCCTATTTTTATTTGCCAACCAGACCACTGAGTTTTTTGACACCCCCAAGTTTTTAGGGTTGATGGTATTTCTGGCAGTGCTACTTATCCTATCTGCCTTAAAAAACCTCTCGGAAGGCAAAGTAATCTTAAAAATTACCCCTTTGAGCTTACCCCTACTGGTTTTACTGGTAGTGGCCATTGTTTCTACTTTACTGAGCTCTTCCGTCAGCACCTCAATCGGCAATTTACCCCAAGTTAACGGCACTTTAGCTGCTTGGGGGGCTTTAATCCTACTTTATTTTTTGCTGGTCCATAACCTGCAACAAAACGATTATGGCAGTATTTTAAATACTCTATTGGGTTCCGGCATCATCCTGGCCACCATGAGCCTGCTCACTTTTCTGGGAGTGAAAATTTTACCTTTCAACTTTGCCCAAGGACTAAACTTTACTCCCACCGGCTCCAGTTTTTCCACCACCGCTGTTTTGGTGCTGCTGCTGCCGTTTTTGTTAAACAATATATTGTCTACCAGCACCCATATTAACAAAACTCTCTCTGCGGCAGTCTTAACTTTATTTAGCATGGTGATTGCTTTAACCGGGGTCTGGGCCACCTATATTGGCGCAGGAGTGGCCATACTGCTGACTTTAACCCTCCACCGCAGCGGGGCCCGCCGGTTTTACCCCTATCTGTTGGTGCCTTTGGCGTTAGTAACCCTGGTGGCGGCAGTTTCATTTTTACCAAACATTAATACCAACAGTCCCTTGCGCAAACAGGCCCAAAACTTCCCCCGGGAAGTGCAACTGCCCTTTATTCCCTCCTGGAAAATCGCTGCCTCCAGCTTCCGGGACAGCCCTTTTTGGGGCAGCGGCCCGGCCACTACCCTGTTTAATTTCACTATTTATAAACCCATTGAGCTAAACCAGACCAATTTATGGAACATCCGCTTCAAGGCCTTGTTTAATGAATATCTGGGGATTTTGGGGACTTTGGGAGGATTGGGGCTGCTGGCCTTTGCTGTTATCACTATCCAATATCTAAAGTCCGCTTTAGCCAGCCGTCAGCTTTCAGCGGTAGCTATTTCCGGATTATTATTTTTCATCCTCTTAGCCCTACATCCGGCGACTCTAGTGTTGTGGGTTATCGGCATTGTTATCCTGGTATTGTTTTATATAGTAAATGATAATTTGACTAAGTCTGTTCATCTGCGCTTAGGTGCAGGCGGCAGCAATGGCGGCAGTTTAAGTGGCGATAGCCGCCAAGCGTTGCTTAGTGGCAATAGCCGCCAAGCTTTGCTTAGCTTTGATGTTTTCCCCCTGCTCTTATTTTTAATCATTTTAGGGCTGGTAGGAGTGGCAGAATTTTTTACCGGCAAATATTTGCTGGCTGATTATTACCACCGCCAGGCCCTGGCGGCCGTGGCAGCTAACAACGGCCGGGCCACTTATGACCACTTGGTCACAGCCGAAAAGCTAAACCCTTATAATGATTTGTACCGGACAGATTTGGCCCAAACCAACTTTGCCCTGGCCAATGCCATTGCCTCTGCCAAAGGTCCAACCGAGGCCTCACCCGCCGGCAGTTTGACAGACCAAGATAAAAAAACTATCCAACAACTATTGCAGCAAGCCATTGCCGAAGGCCGGGCCGCCACTGTCTTAAGTCCCAAAAGCACTGTTAACTGGGAGATTTTAGGATCAATTTACCGCCAGATTTCCGGGGTAGCCACCAACGGCCTGCAATTTTCCCTGGATGCCTATGGCCGGGCTATCCAGTTAGACCCGCTTAATCCTCTGCTGCGGCTTAATGTGGGAGGGATTTATTATTCCATCAGAAGCTATGACCTGGCCATCAGATTTTTTACTGATGCCATCAACCTAAAACCGGATTATGCCAATGGTTATTATAATTTGTCCGTGGCCCTAAGGGATAAGGGAGATCTCAAAAATGCCCAGGCTGTGGGCGAAAGATTAATCTCTTTGGTGAACCAAAAATCCCCTGATTATAAGCTAGCCTCTGATTATTTGTCTGATTTAAAGGCCAGGATTGCCACAGGATCGGCCCAGGAGTCTGCTATTTCCGCCCCGGCTGCTCAAACAGGATCTTCGCTGCAAAAACCGGGGGAGCCAATTTTAAACCTACCCAAGCCGGAAAACATCGCCACCCCTCCAGCTATTAAAAAGTAATTGGTCGAATTTGACCAATAAGCCTAATTAGACATATAATTTCCTTCAATGGGCCCGGGGTCTGACGGTACGACGTCTCCATGGCATGGAGAAGATAAGGGGTTCAATTCCCCTCGGGTCCACTTCGACTTCGCCAAGTCAGACTTGGCTTCGCTCAGTGCTATAGCACTAGGCAGACTTGGCTTCGCTCAGTGCTATAGCACTAGGGCCTATGGTTCAACGGAAGAACGCAGCATTCGCATTGCTGAAATTCGGGTTCAATTCCCGGTAGGTCCACTAATCTAACCTACTGCTAAAATAATCATAAAATCTTTTGGAAAGTTGGGCCAAAGTTTCTACTCCTTCATCTTCCCGCTGCAAGTCCTTGCTCATCATCACAATTACATAGGCCCCCTCATCCACCTCGGAGGAGTTTAGATAAACCAAACCAGCATCATGCCTTATCCTGGCTAACTCACCTGTTTTATGGATGACCCGCACATTCCCCGGCAACTGGGCCGGAATCCGATCCTTAATGACTGAAGTTTGCAGCAGCTTGATGATTTTATCTGAAACTTCTGGGGAGATGATTTCCCTCCGATACAGGGCCTTAAAATACTCGGCAATATCGAAAGCGGAAGTGGTAATTGAATCTTGGTCAAAGCGGGTGTTTTTGGCCCCTAACGCTGCGGCCATTTGGGCAATTTTGTCCACCCCCACTTTATCAGTTAACATAATGGCGGCAAAATTGTCGGAAATCCTTCCCACCCTCACTAATGCCTCCTCCACCGAATAACTGATAGTCCCCGGTGCATTCTCATAACCAAAATCCACCGATCCGAACCTCTTTATCAGATAATCTTTGGGGGCGGACAATTTGTCTTCCGTCTTCAGTCTTCCGTCTTCAGTTTCTTTAAAGACAGCGGCTAATAAATACAATTTATATAAAGAGGCGGCCGGCATGGGTGTATTTTCCTGGTAGCCATATTTTTCGCCGCTTAAGAGCGATTCAACATAAAAAGAGTAAGTCCCTTTAGTTTTAGGAGTAGAGTTAAAAATAGTGGAGAGGCTTTTGTCTTTAAAATTAAAGATAAAGGTGGCCTCAGAGGAAAAAATGTTTAATTTAAAAAGGGCCAAAAAGCTTACTAAAATTATGACTGTATAAAGCGCAATTCTGATACCCCAAGGTTGCTTCGGCACCAGTCTATTTTAATATTGACAATGGATTTAATGCTACCCCCTTGTGAATTTCAAAATGAAGGTGGGTACCGGTGGACCTGCCTGTGGAGCCCATTTGGCCAATCACCTGTCCCCGGGAAACCACCTGGCCGACCGACACATAAATATTGGATAAATGGGCATAAAGAGTGCGGTAACCATTGCCATGGTCAATCACCACCCGATTACCATATCCATAGCTGTCAGGCCAACCGCCTACAATGACTGTTCCACCATCAGAAGCCGCAATCGCGGGGGAAGCGCGGTTGGCAATATCAATTCCCGGATGGTACCAGGCAAAATACTGGGTAATCAAACCCCTGGTGGGCCAAATGAACTGGCCCCCGCCGAAGGCCGAAAAGACCGGGCTGGAAGGGCCCTGGGTCAAAAATTGAGGTTGGGGTTTGGGCTTAGGAGCCTTAATTTCCGGCGGTGAGCCATCAGGGATAATTAAGTTTTGGCCGGACTTAAGGGAAAAATCATCCGGCACGCCGTTAAAAGGAAAATCCACTATAGCCTGGGCATCAGCCTGGTATTTTTTAGCCAAACTCTGCAGCGTATCTCCGCTTTTAACTGTCACTTCCACTCCGGTTACCGGCAAAATCTTTAAGCTGTCCCCCGGCCTGATGGCATTAACATTGGTAATATTGTTGGCCCACTTAATGGTATCCTGGGAAATGCCGAATTTCTCGGCAATGGTAGAAACAGTATCCCCGCTTTGGACTTTATATTCCAAAGTCTCGGAGCGGGGTTTGGCGGAATACTCGGTGGGGATATTCTGGGCCTGGGCCAAGACCGGCCCGGCCGGAAAAGGCTCATAGGTGTCGACAAAGCGGGGGTCGGACCCACCAATGCCCGGATAGCTGGATCTGACTAAACTTTGCCCTCCAAACACTCCGGAGGTTAAAATCCCTACTAAAGCCAGGGTCATCATGGCACCATGCCAGACATGCTTTTGCAAGGCTCCCCGACGGATCATAAAAATATCTACTAGAAAATTCTTGAAGGCTTCAAAATTGGTGGCCAAAAAAACAGTCTTTTTCTTGGAGTACCAGCCAAGGGCTTTGACTAGGGCAATTAAATCTTCCAGGATCGAATTCACTGAAAAGATTTTAGTCAAATTAGACTAATTAGTCAAATTAGACCTAAATTATTTAACATCCTTTAAACTTTTAAGAAATTCTTCATTGGAAGCGGTTTTGTTTAGTCTGTCCAGGAAAACTTCCGTCCGCTCATTCTGGTTTAAAATCCCGATCATTCTTCTCATCACCACCATCTGCCGGTAAATTTCTTCAGTAAACAATAACTGCTCCTGCCTGGTGCCAGAGGCTTCGATATCAATGGCCGGGAATACTCGTCTTTCCGCCAGGGCGCGGTCTAAATGTAGCTCCATGTTGCCGGTACCTTTAAACTCCTCATAAATTAAATCATCCATGCGGGAGCCGGTATCCACCAAAGCAGTGCCGATAATAGTTAAAGACCCGCCCTCTTCACAATTTCTGGCTGCCCCAAAAAAATGTTTAGGCGGATACAAGGCTACCGGATCAAAACCTCCGGAAAGGGTCCTGCCTGAGGGAGGAACTGATAAGTTGTACGCCCTGCCTAAACGGGTAATCGAGTCTAATAAAATAACAACATCTTTACCATCTTCCACTAATCTTTTAGCCCGCTCTAGGGCTATTTCTGCGGCTGTAGTTTGGTTTTCTGCCGGCTCGTCAAAATTGGAGGCAATTACATCGCCTTTAATCGACCTGGAGAGGTCTGTCACCTCTTCCGGGCGTTCCCCCACTAACACGGCCATTAAAATTACCTCCGGATGGTTTTTGCTAATGCCGGAGGCAATATCTTTTAAGATAGTAGTTTTACCGGCCTTAGGAGAAGAAACAATTAAACCGCGCTGGCCAAAACCAATGGGAGAAACCAAGTCAATCACCCGCTGGGACAGCGGCAGTTTATCAGTCTCTAACTTTAAATGTTTATTGGGGTAAATGGCAGTTAAATCTTCAAATTTGGCTCTTTTGATCCGAGATCCGTCCTGGGAAACAAATTTCTCTGCCTCTTGACCGTTGATTTTATCTACCTGCAACAGTCCAAAATAGCGCTCATTTTCTTTGGGCGGACGGGCAGCCCCATCTACTAAATCACCCGGGCGGAGGTTAAAACGGCGAATTTGGGAAGCAGAAATATAAACATCACTGCTGGAAGGGACGTATTTGGGGCGTAAAAACCCATGGCCTTCCGGCATGATATCCAAAATACCGGACACTTTTTCCGTGGGCACATCACGGTCACGGTCGGAATAATCCCGGCCTCCATTTTGATAACCACCATTACCATAGCGTGGGCGATAGGAATTGTGATTGTCATTCGTCAGAGATTCCTCGCTGGCGCTCGGAATGACAGGGGAAGTTGGCTCCCCCACTAACTGATCAGCAGTTATTTCTTCTGACGACTGATTTTTTGGTTTAAAGGATTTAGTAACTCGAGGCATAATAATTAATTTTAAATTTTAAATTTTAAGTTTTAAAACATTTAGATTTGATTTAAAATTGGAAATTTAGATTTTAAAATTATTCGTCCCGAAGTAAACAGGCTTACAAACCTATTCTTGCATACTATAAATTTATTGTCAAGATTGGCCTTTAAATTGTCTATCTTCCCAAATAAAGCTGGGGTCATTTGACCGCAGTGTTTTAAGACCCCTGCGGAAACCTTTGAGCCCTGTCCCCAAAGGGATGAGACCCAAACTGGCTAAGGCAATTTCCGGCAAACCAGTGGCCGGTAATTGTTTAACTGCGGGAGCAGCGGCTAAAAGTGCAGCTGGTTGGGCCGGAGCAGCACCGGTGATACTGACATTGGCTGAACCTCCTGCCCCACCCTGGGCCTGGGCAATATTAGTGTTGGCATTAGCATTAACATTAGCATTGGCCACACATACAGTCACTCCCTGGGAATTTTGGCCGACAGTTGTCCCTGCCGGACAATTTACTACTGCAGCAGCTGCCGGAGCAGGCTGGGCTGCTACCTTATCTTTAGCTTGACATCTGATAGTGCCAATACAATTACTGTTTTGAGAAGCTTTGCAATCAAAAAATGCCTGGTTACCTTCAAACCTTAAGGTACACTGGTCATAAGTCCTCACTCCCGGGCAAAAGCCAAAATCTTTGCCTAAATCATCACAGCTAACTGCAGTAGTACCGGTAGTTACATTCCTGGGGGCTTGAGGACAACTTTCTCTCATTAAAGAACCAGTGTCATTATTTCTGGCAGCGCAAGAACACCAGGCAGCTTTATTGCTTAAATCCCCATAATCGCTGCCAAAAGCACCCATTCTGCTGCCGTCAGCGGCGCATCTGGCGCATTGGTTAACATCCCATTGGTTAGGGGAACAAACTTGGGTTTGAGCTGAAACTGAAGCCGGATGGCTCAATTGGAAAATAACCAGCATTAAAATGAAGCTGGCTCCAAGGAAAAATATTTTTAACAAATTTGATATATTTGTCATTTTAATACCTCCAATCATACTATAAGATAGATTATTTGTCAACCCCGATTTTACTTACCAAGTGATAGTCACACTGGTGGAACCTCCCGCTCCTGCGCTGGCTGAGCTGGAATTGAAGTTAGAGTTAACGTTACTATTGGCGTTGGCTACACCCACCGTAGTTTGTTGTAAGTTACCCAGTTGCACAGGAAGAGGAGGTAAAGGAGGGATGGCTGGCGGCGGTACCAGGACAAAGCCGCATTGTGCGGCAGGGCTACAGTTAAAGGGAGCAGTTTCAGCCCGGTTGCCACAAATATTATTGACATTTTGGGTAATATTAACGCTGCAGAGTTGATTGCCCATACATCTTTGTTCGGTAGCGGTGAAGGTAAAACACTGGACAGGAGGCGGAGGAGGTGGAAGAAGAGTGGTGGGTAAAACAATTGCAGTCTCGCAGCTGCCGGAACGGTTTTCCGTATCAGTCACCACCAACCTAACAGTGGCATTGGCGAAAAATTGTTGCTGGATGAACTGGCCGGTATTAAAACGATTTGCCCCATTATTAACAGTAAACCACTCCCAGCTTTTGATGTTTGGAAAGCCGGAACTACCTATCAGCTCAAATAAAAAACCATTGCCGGAGGGACCTAACAATCTTTGGGAGATTGAACAGCTGAGCTGACCTATTGGCGGGACAGAGGCGATGGTAAAGCTTACTTGCCTGCCGGCCCCCTCTCCACATCTGTTACCCGGAACAATCAGCACTGTAAAAGAATGGCCATTTTGTAAAGCAGGCGTAGTAAAACTATTAGTAGTCACAGTGGTGGAGGCAATGATAGTATTGGTATGGTTATCAGTCATCCTAATTCTAGAGGAATCAACATTAGCATCCTGGTTCCAGATCACGGTCACGCTGGAAGTGTTGGCAGGAAAAGTTTGGTTATTGACAGGCGTGGAAATGTTAACTGCTGCCGGTACAGAGACACAGGCATGGGAAGCTAGTAAGGTAGTGGGAGAAGCCTGCAGGGTAAAGGTTAACAACCAAACTGACAATCCGATTAACAAGAACCTGACAAACCTTTGCCAAAAAACTGATTGTTTAAAAATATTAGTCTCCATTAGCTGTGATAATTAAACTGCCTCTTTTCCCAAATATAGGAAGCATGATTCTCTCTTATACCTTTTATACCACTTTTATATGCTTTTAGTATAGACCCCAAAGGGATGAGACCTAAACTGGCTAAGGCAATTTCCGGCAAACCAGTGGCCGGTAATTGTTTTATGAAGCTGACTCCGGAAACTTGAGCTACAGGAACGGCTTGTCTGGCCACCACCACTGGTGCCGGTTGAACAACTACTGGTTGAACTGCTGCCGGAGCTACCCCGGATATATTGACATTGGCAAACCCCCCTGCCCCACCCTGGGCCTGGGCAATATTAGTATTATTATTAACATTACTGTTGGCATTACTGCTGCTGACATTGGTATTTTGGTTCATGGGTGGCGGAGTAACCACTGTGGGGGCAGGGATATTGATTACCGGGGCTGGCAGATTAATGATTGGCGCCGGTATATTAATTACCGGTGGAGGTATCTGAGGAGGAGGTTGAGCTGGGGGTTGGGGCACTTGAGGAGGAGGCGCGGGTGGGGCTGGAGGAGTTGGGGGTGGTGGAACTGGCCTTTGCTGGGCAAAAGTATTGGTCGCTGAAACACTTAAAAATATACTTAAGGATATTAAAAACAAGCAGATTTTAATTGTTTTATCTCTGAATGAGTTACTCATGTCCTTGAAGTTCACTTGCATTCTACTATGGGTTCCTTATCAAGTCAATGTTTTTTACGTTTTTATTACTGAACTGTTACTGCCATTCCGACGGAGGTGGTTGTGTTCTATATTGGGGACTAGTCCCTGCCCTAGACTAACCCCCAATATAGCTCACAACTTAACTTTTTCCAATCCTTTAATTTTGCAGGCAAAATTTATCCAATTTTCTAAATTTGAACCTAAAATTGGGGCTTGACAACCCTTAAATTTTTGTTCTATTCTAACTATAGAAAACATAATTTCTTACTGCTCTAGAAGTTGTGTTTTCGAACTTAAATCAAAAAAGCATTGCTATTCGAGTCCGTCTGCGGTAGTAATGCTTTTTTAATGGATTTTTTTCAAAATCTTACTAAAAAGCCTTCATCTCTAATCGAGAATAATGCTTTTTTAATGTTTTAAAGTACAAGCAAATAAAAAAGGCTCCTTGATCCGTCTGCCTTCAAGGAACCCTTTTTATCTACGGACCATTAAGATAATACTTTGATCCGCTTCCTGTAATAATTTCTTCACCTGATCCACAATTACTTCTGACTGCCTATTTTTCAACTGTCTGGCCTTTTTAGGGCTGAACATCCGCTGCAAAAACATCATAGTTGATTTAACATAGCACCAAAAAAACTATTTGTCAAGTTTTATCTAACCCATAGAGTTTTTTACTTAAAATTTCTATAGTCCTGTAGTTTTACAAAGAGGATATCTAGCCAATTTTAGCTTGTCACAAAGCCCCAAATTAGCTACCTACTTTTTATTATTAACAGAAAAAATTATTTTGTGGAAAAGTGACGCTTTGCGTCACTAAATTCTTTGGCTATTGTATAAACCATCATAAACTAAGTGTAAATCCGCTGGAATTCTACCCCCATCCCATTTAGCCAACCATTGATTAACTCCCTCCTGGTGTTCAGGAGGGATGGGTAACCCCGCTGCCAGAGGCTGAGGTTCCATATAAGCATTAACCAGGCTGACCGGGAAATAGTTGGGACCATTATTAAAATCATCCGTCAGGACAAATTGGAGGTCTTCAGTAACCCCCAAACAAGTCACAAACCACTGTCCTTCTTGACCGGGTTTAGGGCGGTCAAGCACAAAAGGCCGGCGATTAGGATTCAAGAACCATTCATATAACCGGTGATAAATGGCGTCTGAAAGCTTGTTACCGTTGGCATCATAAGCTACTTTAGTATCTTTAATTTTGGCAATATTAGTGCCTGCTGCCATGACCCACACAGCCATCGTACCCTCATCCAAAACAAACGAGGAACCATTTGCCTGGTACACTCTGCTGCCTAAACCAGGAGAAATCCAACGGGCCCTAAAGGCAGCTGCTTCCCAGCAAAATCCGTATGAATCTCTCACCCCCTGACTAATTTCTCCTGCATTCAACTGTCTATTACCTTCCTCAATGGCGTAATTGATTACGTATAAAGCCGTTTCTAAAGCCTTAACCGGCATCCCTTTTGCCTGAGCAACCTGATCAAATAAACTTAACCCCCGGTTTGGATCCTGATTCTGCAACTGCTCAACTCCCCCTTTAAAAATAGGCCCCCATTCCCTGGTATATCTTGGTTCCCAAAAAGAATGTGCGGCTGTAATTACAGCGGGATTAGTTCTCTCTATTCCGGGCTTAACAAATTTTTGATATAAATAATCAATATATTTAGGGGTAATTCCTGCTATCGAGAGTAACCAAAAAGAGCGGTCAAAAAAATCCCGCCTGGAGAAATTCCCTGATGGGTATAAACCATCATCTTTAGCTTCCGGTGACATAACCAGGCCATTTTATCACTTTACGAACTTTTTTGGGCAAAAATCATCCGGCCGGCGGGAATTTGCAGAATTTTAGTCACTTCTATTTCAATAGTTTTCCCCACTGCCCCTGCCCCATCCTGGACCACAATCATGGTCCCATCAGCTAAATACCCTACTCCCTGGTGGGCATCTTTACCCAAATGCAGAATTTTAATCTTTAGTCTTTCTCCGGGGATGGCAATGGTTTTTAAGGCATTAGCCAAATCATTAATATTTAATACCAAAACACTGTGGGCCCCGGCCAGACGGTTTAAATTAAAGTCAGTAGTAAGAATTTTCCCATTTAAAGCCTTCGTCAGGTTCACTAATTTTTCATCCACATCTTTACCTTTAATCTCTTTATCCCAAACCTCTACCTTCATTTTAGCCCCAGACGAGTCACTGACCCGCTTTAGCTCCTCCATTATTTCGAAACCCCGCCTGCCCCGGGCTCTTTTCTCGCTACTTTTGGAATCAGCCACCTGTTGTAGCTCCAATAAGACAAAATTAGGGACTAGTACCAAACCATTGATAAATCCGGTTTTGGCAATATCCAGTACCCGCCCGTCAATAATGGCTGAGGTATCTATGATTAAAGGGTTACTTATATTACTGCCCCGAGTTGGCAAAACTGAGGGTTGGCTCACATGGGTTTGGCGGGACACCCGCAAAATCTGGTTTAAAATCTCCGTGGAAATCCGGGTAATAGTTAAATTAAAAAGATGAATAGTGGCAGTAGTCACTCTGGTAGCCAGCTCCGGGAAAATAGCAAAACCAATTACTCCTAACAAAATAGTAATAGCAGCCCGCAACAGAAAGGCATTGGCCCCCTCAATGGGCGGCAGGAGCTCAGAATATATAATGGCCAGTGTGGCAAACACCACAGCCAAAACCAGGCGTAAAATTAACTTGATTGACACGAAATAATTTCCTTTGACAAGAAAGTTATCGAATAAAAAAATTCTTGCCGTCATTATTCTGACATAGAAATTACCGGATGACAAGAGATAATAGTTCCCACAGCTCTATTTTGTGGATAACCAGTGGATGTTCGGGTTTGCCTTCGGGTTTTAATAATTAGCTGATTTTTTTAATAATTTCTGAGATATTTTGGGTATTTTTAGAACTAATTACCCGGGTATACCCCAACTTTTTAGCCTCGGTGATCCTTTTTTCCAAGGCTTTGACTGATCTAATTTCCCCCAGTAACCCGACTTCTCCAATAAAAACAGTCTTAGCTGGTATGATTTTATCTTTGAAAGAAGATGCTAGAGCTAAAATAATGGCCAAATCAGCAGCCGGCTCATTGATCCGCAGTCCCCCTGTCACATTAACAAAAATATCATATTGGAACAGCGGTAAATTTAATCTTTTTTGCAAAACAGCCACCAAAAGCTGCAGACGGTTATTATCAATCCCCAAAGCTACCCGCCGCCCAAAGCTTAAGGAAGTTTTAACTACCAAGGCCTGAATTTCCACCAGTAGTGGGCGGAGTCCCGTAATAATGGCAGTTACAGCTGAGCCAGGAGAATTTTGCTTACTTTCCAAAAATAACCTAGAAGGATTTTTAACCTCGTCCATACCTCTCTCAGCCATTTCAAAAATCCCTACCTCATCTGTGGGTCCAAAACGGTTTTTATTGCCCCTTAAAATCCTAAATTGGCTGGTTTGATCCCCTTCCAGGCTTAAAACCACATCCACCAAATGTTCCAGGGTTTTGGGACCGGCCACTGTCCCTTCTTTAGTCACATGGCCGACCAAGAAAATGGGGATGTGGCTTTCTTTAGCCAGGCGTTGCAAACGATAGGCACACTCTCGTACCTGTCCCACCGAGCCTGCCACCGAGGATAAATCAGTGGTTTGTAGAACCTGGATGGAGTCAATAATCACCAAACCGGGCTGAAATTGTTTAATTGCTCCAATAATAACATCTACGTCTGTTTCATTTAAGATGAAAAGTTGAGCCTTGGGGTTAATCCTGTTCACCCTGAGTTTAATCTGGCTGGGAGATTCCTCTCCGGCCACATATAAAGTATTAGGAATATTAATGCTTAAATGAGTTAATAAGGTGGACTTACCCACTCCCGGCTCTCCTGCCACCAGGACCAGAGAACCTTTGACTACTCCTCCCCCCAATACCCGGTCAAACTCTTCCATTTTGGTAGAAATCCGTTCATAACCCTTGTCATCAAACTCCGCCAAATTGACAATCTCTGCCGCTTTATTTACTGCTTGCTGCCTGCTACTGACTACTTCTTCTACTTCTTCTACAAAAGAGTTCCAGGAATCGCAATTAGGACAGCGGCCTAGATATTGGGAAGATTGATAACCACATTGCTGGCAAATGTAGACTGAAGTTAACCTTGGCATGAGGGTATTATATCAATTATTTATAGATCAATTATTTATAGATCAATCCCTTAGTGGTAGTAATAAACGGAGCTAAATTGACTCTTTGCCTTCTTTTATCCACTGAATCTACCAGGACCTGCACGCTTTGTCCCACTTCATAGCTTACCCCAGCCTCTTTTTTACTATTTTCCATAAATCCAACTATCCCACCTGTCCCGAGTTCGCTCGAGGGATCTTTTAATTCAAAGTTTACTCCCTGGTCATTAATCTGCGTGACCATGGCCTTAACTACATCATCAGGCTGTAATTTCTCTGCCACCTCATCAAAGGGATTTTTTTGCAGCTGTTTAACACTTAAACTCACCCTGCCCAAATCTTTATCTATGGAGATTATTTTGGCTTTAACTTCCTGGCCGGCTGTTAATAAAGTTGCCAAATTTGTTCCCTCCCAACTAGCTTCGCTGCTAAAAACTACTCCATTAACCCCTTTTTCCATCTCTACAACTGCAGCAAAAGGCAAAACAGTTAAAACTTTAGCAGTGATTTCTTTTTGCATACTTATTTTATCCAATATTTGTTTTATATCTTCCCCTAACAAGTCTTTTTGTGTAAAGATTAATCTATTACTATCCTCATCTATCTCCGAAACTAAGACAGTAGTTTCTTTACCGGATAGCCCATTTTGGTCAACTTGATGAATAAGATGGTAACCAATTAGAGAGCTGGGTAAAAACCCCCTCACCCCTGCTACTTCCAACATTAACCCACCCTTGTTAACCTCTATAACTTTGGCATTAAGGGGAGTTTGTTGGTTTTTAGCTTGGATAAAGTGGTCCCAAGAGATACTGCCACCACCACGAGAACGTCTGGCAGGCGCACTTTTAGGAGAGGTGCTAAGTTGGATTTGACCTGAATCATTTTCCCCTACCACAAAGCCGGAGACAACATCTCCCACTTTTAATTTAGCAAAAGCTTCACTACTAAAATCTCTGCTGGAAATGATTCCATCGGACTTACCATTTAAATCTAAAACTGCTTCCCGGTCAGTTTTAACCATGATTTGGCCGGTAATTTCTTGGCCACGGGAGAAGAAAATTGGTTTAACGGAGGATAAAAGATCCTCCATAGAGAGTATTTTTGAATTAGAAGTTGCTTTTGCCAAACATTTTCACCTGTCTTTCTAAAAATCCGGCAGTGAGGTATTTTCACGCAACCTTGCGGATGCATTATCGTCCCCGCTGGTAAGTTTCACTACTGAGTTCGGGATGGAATCAGGTGGAACCTTACCGCTCCAACCACCGAGGCTTTTAGTATAAAACAAATAAGGATGATAAGTCAAATTTGACTAATTTTGCGCCCTGAAATGTGAATACGTATTTTAAAAGAAGGCTGTGAGTCAAAAAATCTCAATACATTCGATTTCACTCAGTATTGACACTGAGCATTAGTCGAATGTATCAACAACGATCATTAGTATTGGTAGGCTAAATACCTTACAGCACTTACACCGCCAACCTATCAATCCTTCGATTGCTCTCAGGATTCCCTTGCGGGACCTGGTAGTCTTCCAGGGATCTTAAAGATTCCTTATCTTGGGGCCTGCTTCGTGCTTAGATGCTTTCAGCACTTATCAGTTAGAAACGTAGCTACCCTGCGCTGCACTTTTGGTACAACAGGCACACTAGAGGTTTCCTCATCTCGGTCCTCTCGTACTAGAGACAACTCCCCTCAAGAATCAAAACGCCCATACTGGATAGAGACCAACCTGTCTTACGCATGTAATTCCTCTATTCGCAGAAAAGCTCTGCTTATTCTAAAGGCATGGACTATACTTTCATCCTTCGACTTCGCTCAGGATGGCTGATTTGTAGTCTCTACGGGGTTAATACACGGTTAATTCTCTTTTTAGAATAATTTAAGCTTCTATACGAATCAACTAATTCTAAAAGAGCTTGAAAATCACTCTCTGATTCTATTTTTTCCTTGGCATCCAGAATTTTTAACATTAATTCTATCTGTCTTTTCTTTAAAATAGAAAATGGATATATTGCTTTCAAGAATTCTCGAATATCTGCTATCTTATTGATAGTATATTCTAAAACTCCATCTTTTCTTTCTCTCATATACCCAAAACCAATTAACTTACAAAGCTCTGTAAATTTCTCTTTTTCTTTGGAAGATTGAAATAAAATTATGTAGGGAGCAATTTGAAAACCAAATCTGTAATCAGAGTTAGGTTTTGCTCTAACATAAATACTTCCATCTCCATCCAAAAAACCTGCTATGTAAGCTTTTTTAACTTCAGAAAGTAATTTAACCATGGACAATTTCCCTCGGTATTATCCTAACATATGACAGGTTGCTATGCAACCTTACATCAGGATTTCACCGATATGAATCAGCTTTACACAATACATTGCTGTACTGCGCCGCCGTAATTTTGATGTCTTAAACCTCGGGTTCAAACTGTTCAATAGTCGAAAAATTCTCAACTACTAAACGGTTTGAACCCAGCTCGCGTACCGCTTTAACGGGCGAACAGCCCGACCCTTCCCACCTACTTCAGCAGGAGGATGCGATGAGCCGACATCGAGGTGCCGAACCTTGCCGTCCTTGTGGACTGTAGGGCAAGACTAGCCTGTTCATAAAAATCTAACATCACTGTTAGTACTGACTATATCTTCATCCAACACCAATTTGGTGCTGGAGTGCGGCATATGATGCAAGATTTAACCTCACATCTCACCCAAGAATAAATGATATTTACTCTTTGCTACTAGGTTCAGTCGATACGGGGTCAAAAGGTAATTTGTAGGACATAGATTTTATGATATATGGTTTAATTATTTGAATTAACTTTGCTGTATCTTTTACGCTAAAGTTTAAAACATATTCCCCTCTTTTTTTAATTTTTAGTTGAGGAGATAAACCATAATTCATTCGCAAAGCAATTAATAAGTTATTTATTGAATCCGAGTCTAGTTCAGGTAAATAGATATAAGCTATTTTATCTCTAAAGTAGTAATACCCATCATCCATAAACCAAACAGCCAAACTCATTGGATTTTTGAGAAGTTTGGATATCTCATTTGGGACAACCCTTTTACCATCAACATAAAAAAGTTGATGTAGTTTTCCAAACTCCAAACCAGAATAGGATTGGTTTCTGATATATTGGTAACTTTTACCAAATTTCAGATTGGTTCTTGTTAAAATCTTTGGCTTTTTCTGAAAGAAATTATTTAAAATTTGACACTTCCAGAGAAGATAATCCTGCTGTTTTAAACTATGTTCTAGCCTTAAACGAGCATTATTTTTGCCAGTTTTTTGCAAAAAACCGTCTCCTAAAATAGTTCCAATAACTATTGCCTTTTGTATCTTGTCCATACCTTCGACTTCCCACGGTATTGCCTACTAATTGTCTCGATGCATTTGGTAAGACCAAACCACCAATTGATAGGTTTCACCGTTATTAGCCACATTATCGTCCCGATTTCATTATATATCGGGACAGGACACATTTGTATCCCCGGGGTAGCTTTTATCCGTTAAGCCCACGCGCTCCCATAAGCTACGTGAGGATCATTAAGACCGACTTTCGTCCCTGCTCGAGATGTACCTCTCGCAGTCAAGCACACTGTATACCTTTACGCTTCAGTCTCGGTTTCCATTCGAGACAAGTGTACCTTTGTACCCCTCCGTTACTTTTTTGGAGGGTACCGCCCCAGTAAAACTGCCCGCCAGACTTGGTCCCATGGCCCGTTTTTCTAGGGCCCATGGTGAGACTTAAAACTTAAAAAGAGAGGTGTTTCATTGTTTCCTTCGATTGCTCTCAGGATCCCTCCTACGCTACACAATTTAACTTTTAAATCAGAGTCAAGCTACAGTAAAGCTCCACGGGGTCTTTTTGTCCAAGTATGGGAAGGCCGCATCTTCACAGCCATTGCAATTTCGCCGGGTCTATCCTCAAGACAGTCGCTAAGTCGTTCTACCTTTCGTGCGGGTCTGAACTCACCAGACAAGGAATTTCGCTTAAAAATGTTATTCCTAGGATAAACCTAGACTCTTTATGTCGCCATAAAGTTCGGACTCTATCTTGTCCAATTTTCATTGGACTTCTGCGTATTAGTCTCTGAGGATTCTAATTAGATCTTGGCGGGATTTTTGTCGGTTCATGGTTTCAGCAATTTTTAATATTTCGATTAATCCATCCGCTTCTAGATGCCTTTTTTGATCAACTAGACTAACAATTTGGACAAACTTTTCGAAATCTTTTTGCTTAGAAGATTGCAAATGATACTTTTGGAAGAAAGGAATTATTACATTCAACAAATCTTCCTTCTTTCTAACAATATAACGATATAAATGCTCTTTATGATTATCATATCGTCTATTAATTACTACGCTACCTACTCCAAAGTATTTGTGTATTTTCTCAAGAGAATCAATACTTTTTGCTCCTTGAGTTACTGCAAATTCATAGAATACTTGATAACGAAGTTTGTATCCTTTTCTTCCGGGACGATCATTTTGTTGAACAATTCCAGTTGAAAAGCAACCTTCTCCATCTACAAAACCAACTATCCAACCAATTTCCACTAGTCTTTCCTGCTGATTGTCTGCACCTAGAACATTATTAGTTATCAAATTAGACATTATTTCAGTATTACCCGAAATTTTACCAAAAATCAATAACTAGCTTAGGATACTACAGAGTTTCCAGCATATAGCAGAATTTCAAAAACACACCATCCGCTTTCACGGATTTTTACTTCTAAGGCAACGAATCTCACCATAGAACAGTTATAGTTACTGCTGCCGTTCACCAGATCTTAGACCCCAACCTCCTCCTGACCTTGCGGAAAGGGATCAACTGAAGTGTTAAATTACTGGCACTGGGCAGGTGTCACCCCCTATACATCATCTTTCGATTTAGCAGGGAGCTGTGTTTTTGATAAACAGTCGCTTAGCGTCATTAACTGAGGTCCTCCATCTTGCGATGAAAGACAGGACATCTCCAATAAGTTACGTCCAGCTATTTTGCCGAGTTCCTTAAGGATAGTTCTCCCGATCGCCTTAATATACTCAATCTACCCACCTGTGTCGGTTTTGGTACGAATTTCATTTTCTCCTTCACGAGTCTTTTCTTGGAAACAGAAAAATCTTCTCTTACGCCATAACAACTCGTATTTTTTAAAGCCACCAGCTCGCTCGATTGCTCAAGAGAAACTGATGACACATGGAGGTAGATTTGCCTGCCTCCACTAACTTGTTGCTTAGACCCTTCGATTCGGAGCTGACGCTCCTCACTCAGGGTAGAAAATTTTCCCACTCCGTCAACCCTTGAAGTCTTTGACAGAAAACAAAAGTACAGGAATTTTAACCTGTTGTCCATCGGCTACGCCATTTGGCCTGACCTTAGGATCGACTAACTCCACGCCGATTAACGTTGCGTGGAAAACCTTGGGCTTACGGCGATGATGTTTTTCACATCAATACGCTACTCATACCGGCATTCTCACTCCGCCAATCTCCAGCAAGTCTTACAACTCACCTTCACTGTTTGGCGGACGCTCCTCTACCGGGTGCACCATATGGTGCACCCCCAAAGCTTCGGTAACAGGTTTGAGCCCCGATACATTGTCGGCGCCCCAATCCGTAGTAGACCAGTGAGCTGTTACGCTATCTTTAAAGGGTGGCTGCTTCTAAGCCAACCTCCTGGCTGTATAAGGATCAAGACTACCTTTAACACTTAACCTGTTTTAGGGACCTTAGCTATTGATCTGGGATGTTTCCCTTAGGCCCGCTCCGCTTAGCCGGATCGGACTGACTCCTCAAGATAATCGCAGTAGTATTCGGAGTTTGGTTGATCTCCCGCCTTGCGGCGGAAAGACCATCCAGTGCTCTACCCCTATATCTCCGAGTTCGTTAGGCATATCACCCCTAACCACACCTCATCCCAACCTTTTGATCCAGATACGGGTTCGGGCCTCCCCACGCCGATTAAGGCGGGTTCACCCTGGACATGGTTAGCTCACTCGGTTTCGGGTCTAACGTCATCTTCTTACCCTTCGATAAACTCAGGGCATGCGGGCTATTAACCCTCGCTTTCACTGCGCCTGCACAAGTAAACTTGCTTAGACTTGAAAATAACGATAACTCACCGGTTCATTCTTCAATAGGCACGCGGTTACTAGAAGCTAGAAGTTAGAAATTAGATGCTAGATATTTTCCAGCTTCTAACGTCCAACATCTAGCCTCCAGCTCCCACTGCTTGTCAGCATACGGTTTCAGGTACTATTTCACAGGGCATCTCGCCCTTCTTTTCACCTTTCCCTCACGGTACTAGTTCACTATCGGTCCGAAAGTATATTTAGCCTTATGGCATGGTCGCCACAGATTCGCCCAGGATTACACGTGTCCTGAGTTACTCGGGTATCCGTTAGGCCAGATTTGAATTTTGCTTACACAGCTATCATGTTCTTTGGCATATCTTTCCAGACATTTCAGCTATCCTCATCTGATACCATATTACAGACCCCACTACCCGTTATTTGTCTTCACTTGCGCGAAGCGCAAATAACTTTAGGCTGTTCCCGTTTCGCTCGCCGCTACTTGGGGAATCTCTGTTGATTTCTTTTCCTGCACTTACTTAGATGTTTCAGTTCAGTGCGTGCCCTTCCTGCCACTATGTATTCATGACAGGATCCCCCAAAAAAGGAGGGGTTATCCCATTCGGAAACCTGCGGATCAAAGCTTCTTGGCAGCTCCTCGCAGACTATCGCGGTCAAGTGCGTCCTTCATCGGTACTTTCGACCAAGGCATCCACCGTATGCATTAATGTTGTACATTCAATTTACGCTCAGTACAATACTGAGTGAAATCGAAGTATTGAGTATTTTTGGCTCATGAACCCCGATTAAATCGGGGTTTAATTTGGCCTTCTCAATTCTTTGGACTAATTTGGCACGTACCTAAATCTGTTAATTTACGTTTTCTGCCAAATTGTCCACTACGACCCAAGCGGCCGAAATGGACTTTTTCGTTGACAAACTACATAAACAAATCTGCGGTAGGCCTAAAAAGTCCAAAATATACGTATTCACATTTCAAAGTGCAAATTAACTAGCGTTTAGTTCGCTAGCGTTTAGCGTTTAGTTAAAGAAATCTAACTATACGCTATACGCTAATTAACTATTCCCTACCTAATGTGGACCCGAGAGGAATCGAACCTCCTACATTGTCATTGCAAATGACACGTTCTACCAGTGAACTACGGGCCCGATTCACTTTCCAGAAATCCAATATTATTTTAAAAATTTAATTGAGGGATACAACGCTAAGGCTTTTTATCTTCCGCACCAGGAAGACCCTCAGCGCGCAAAGAGTTAAGTTAATGGTGCGTTGCTTCTCATCTGATTAAACACTGGACAGAGTTTAACAAATGATTAGCCTATTGTCAACCTCAATATATCTAATATAATAGCTTCATGAAACAACCCAAATTTGACGCTGGTGAACCTTTTAATTTTACCGGACTGACAGATCAAACTTATGAAAAAGCAAAGGCCATAATATTCCCTGTCCCTTACTCCTCTACCACTTATTGGAACCCGGGTACTAAATTTGGCCCCCAGGCACTCATTGAAGCCTCCCGCCATTTAGAACTTTTTGACCTGGAACTTAAATTAGACATTTCCTCTAAACTAGGAATTTATACCCTAGATCCACTGGCTCCTTCTAAAAATTCCCCGGAAGAGGTGGTGGAACAAATTGACCAAGTTGTTTCTCAACTGTTTGCAGATGGTAAATTCCCCGTTACCTTAGGAGGAGAACACTCTATTGCCTTGGGCCCCATTAGGGCGGCAGCCAAAAAATTTAAAAATTTATCGGTTTTGCAAATTGATGCCCATACTGACTTGCGGGATGAGTATGAAGGGACCAGATTCCATCATGGCTGTGTAATGGGCCGGGTGGTCAGAGACCTAAAATTACCGGTTACCCAGGTAGGAATTAGAAGTGTCAGTGAGGAAGAAATGGGTTTTATCAAGAAAAGCAAGAGAGAAAAATATATCTTCTATGCACCGGATCTGCCCATGAAAAAAATCCTTAAAACTTTAAAGCAAAATGTCTACCTTAGCTTTGACCTGGATGGGCTGGATCCGGCCATCATGTCTGCCACCGGCACTCCGGAACCGGGTGGGTTATCGTTTTATCAAGTGTTAGACTTAATTAAAGCTGTAGCCAAAAGAAGGAATTTGGTGGGACTGGATATTGTAGAGCTGTCTCCTTTGCCGGGAATTTCTGCCCCAAACTTTCTGGCCGCCAAATTAGCATATAAGATTATTGGTTATTCATTAATTAAAGAGATAAGATAATCTTGAGCCTGCTAAAGCAGGCATAAAATTTTGGGTTACGCATTATTACAGAAATAATTCCAGAGACGACGAAGTCTAAACCAGCCAAAGTAAACGGTGCAGTTGTACTTTGCGGCTAGACGAGCCGGATTATTTATAATTAACCATTATTTGATCATCTATTTCTTTAATAACTTTTTTCCCAGACTTAACCTTTTTTCTCATATCTTTAACCTTTAATCTCTCCAGCGCAGCTTTTAAAATAAAAGGCCAGATAATAGTAGCATCCGAGGGAACTTCCGCAAATCTGCCTCCCATTTTTTCGGGTACAAATTTTCCCCAAGATACCCCTTCTGAATAGGTGCAGCCGGATAATCCACCCCAGTAAACCGGCTCCGGACAGATCCTTAGTCCATAAGTAAACATCACCGGTTGGTAAGTTTTTTTACCATTAGTCCTTTTGCCAGTATCCTCTGGACTGTCCAAACCTCGCTGATGTACTAAATCTGTAAAAGGGCCAACTTGTTGGGCGAAGTTTCTGGGTACTCCTCCCCCAATAGTAAAAATCCCCAGCTTCTTTTGGCGCCAAATCAGTTTGGTGTAGTGTTCTAAGTCAATTAACGGATCATAGCGGCGTGGTGGTAAACCTTTTTTTACTCGGGCCCGATTGTACATGCCTAAATCCAATCCTAACTCAGAATCAGTAAAGGCCGGGACATAAACCGGTACCCCTTTTAGATAAGCGCTTTTTAAAACACCCCGGTGAACTGAATTCTTAACTAAATATTTACCAATTTCTTCAGTAATTAACCTGCTGGATAAAACTTTCTCTTCCGGAATTCCTTCTAAAATTTCAAATAAAATCTCCTCCGTATCATCCAGGTTTTTCTCCAACTCTACTGTGTCATAAACCCGGTCATAACCGGCCAGATACATTTCATCATCAGACATGTCCTGGGGAGCTTTAAAATGGGTCATACCGGCTGCCTCAGCCAACCCATGGGCCATTAAAGCCCCTGTCACTACCAAAGCCTGAACCATACCCCGATCGATCATCTCGCAAATCAACAGGCCCATCTTGGCTACAGTCATGGCCCCGGCCACTGTCATGACCGTGAATGCTGCTTTATCTTTATTCATGGCCACCAGCGTATCCACGGCCTCCCCCACAATTCTGCCTCCAAAAGCAGTTTGGGACATAGCCTCTGCCATATCAGAAAAGTTTTTGATTTTGTTAACATCCAGGGGTTTTAAAGGCTCCAAATTATCGTCCCAACCTTTGCGCAGGTCCTGGTAGTTTCGGGCATAGTGTTTTTGTTTCTGTAGGTGGTATGTTTTTGCCATGGCTACTTTTTATATAAAAACCCAACCAATGTCAATAGTTAAATAAAATCAGAACACCTGGGGGTGGATTAGATTGACATCTGAAATCCGTCACAATTCGTGTACGATCGTATAACGAAATGTTATACAGGTTTTAGTATTATTTACCTACATTTATTATCTGTTCTACTAACCTGTTGGAATACCCAAATTCGTTATCATACCAGGCAAAAACCTTGACCAAATCCCCATCTACTACCTGAGTTAGAGATAAATCTACTATGGCTGACTCAGATCTTCCCACAATATCGGAAGAGACAATTGGCTCCTCTGTCACGGCTAAGATTTTGGTAAAAGAAGGGTTTTGGGAAATTTCCTTAAAAGCATTATTGACTTCTTCTTTGGTCACCTTTTTCGCCAGGAGAAAGGTAAAATCAGAAATTGACCCCACTGGGACCGGTACTCTCAAAGCCACTCCATCAAATTTACCCTCCAGCTCAGGAATAGTTTTAGTAGTGGAAATAGCTGCTCCGGTAGTGGTGGGGATAATATTAACTGAGGCTGCTCTGGCTCTTCTTAAATCCCGGTGGGGTCCATCCTGCAGGTTTTGATCAGCAGTGTAGCCATGAATGGTGGTCATCATGGCCTTGACTATACCAAATTTGAGGTTCATCACCGCGGCAATGGGGGCAATGCAGTTGGTAGTACAGGAAGAATTGGAAATTATGGCCTCATTTTGGTATTTAGCGGCATTAACTCCCAAGATATAGGTGGCCACCTCGGTATTATCACCCGAATCCCCCTCTTTGCTGGGGGCAGAAATAATTACTTTTTTGGCTCCAGCGTTTAAGTGTTTTTGGGCCCCGGCCTGATCGGTAAATTTGCCGGTTGACTCAATTACTATGTCCACCTCTAAATCTTTCCAGGGGAGTTTCTCCGGTTCTAATTCTTTTAAAACAGCAAAACTTTTCCCATCCACAATGATATTTCCTGTACTGAGCGGACTTGAAGTATCACCATCACCAGAAACCTCATGGTTCCAAATCCCGTAGTTAGAATCATATTTGAGTAAATGGGCCAGGGTTTTACTATCAGTGAGGTCGTTGACAGCTACCACTTCAATTTGATCCAAATATTTATCAATAATAATCTTAAAGGCAGTTCGGCCAATCCGGCCAAAGCCATTAATGGCAATTTTCATGGCCCCTTTAGAGTAGCAAATTTAGAACCAATTATCTATATCCAAAACCAGATAAGAAAATAAAATAGCCCCCACAGTTTCTGTTAAAAATAACCCAAAATTCCCCAACCACCAGGAGATAAAACCACTAAATCCAAAAATAAACTGTGCAACTGCTGCCAGTGAGAAAGAAAAAGCAATCGCCCAGTAGTAATCTAGAGGCAACCCTAAAAAGAAAGCTTTGTGATTAGGGTTATTTTTAGAAAAATTTTTCAAAGGATGGTAGGGGTTAAAGACAAACCACAAAAAATCCCATAAGGCTATAAAGATAAAAAATAAAGAGAGTGTTTGTAACCAGTGTTCCAGGGTAAAGGTTAGACCAAATACATAAGGCAGATGGAAGATTAAAACCACAAAGATAAACATGGCGCTGTGATAGCCAGTTAGCTCTTTCCCGGACATAAACTTTGCATAAATTTTAGCTAAAGGATGGCCGGGATGCGGCCTCCAGGTTGGTAGATTTTTCGCCCAACCATGAGCTCCTTCAATTTGGATTTCCAAAAGGGCCAGCACTGTGGCCATGGCAAACAAATAAAGATTAGTAATTATTAAATTCATTTCAGGGCCTCTATGGTGGGCAAAGTCCCTTTACTTAAAAATTCTAACATAGCCCCACCACCGGTAGAGATGAAAGCTTGGTGTTCGAATTTTTCCAGCAGTCCCTCTTTTGCTAAAAAACCCACCGTATCTCCTCCACCAATTATCACTTCCGCCCAAGACTCACTGATCGCTTCTGCCACTGCCTTAGTGCCGGCTATTTTACCTTCTTCCACCCTCCCCATGGGTCCGTTCCAAACTATCATCCCGGCCGCTTTAATTATTTCCTTCCAGGAATTTATTGTTTCCTCAGTAATATCTAAACCATCTTCATTTAAAGTAGCTACTAGTACGTTGGCGGTGAAGTTAGAAGCAGTCGAAACCATTTTCCCTCCTACTAAAACCTGATCTGCTATCTTAGAAATTTCCTGGATAAAGGGGATTTTATCCTCCTTTTTGGCCCCTCCCACAATTACTACCAAGGGGTGATGTGGATTAATTCTGATTTTGGTTAATTTTTCTACTTCTTTGGCAAAATGTAACCCTGCCGCGTGAGGCAGTAATGTAGGCAAAACTGTGGTAGAGGCAGCTGGATGGAAAGAGGCAAAAGCTTCATTAACAAAAAAATCCCCATATTTAGCTAATTCCTTGGCATATCCTAAATCCGCTTTCTCTTCCCCCTCCTCAAACCTTAAATTCTCCAACAACTTTAGCCTTCCACCTTCGAGGTGGGGAGCTAAACCCTGACTTAAAAACCAACCATAAATAGGTTTTACGGAAAGCTCTGGGACCTCCCTTCCCATTGGCCTGCCAATATGTCCCATGATAATTACCTGTTTGGCATGTTCTAAACAGAGATACACTGTTTCCAGCCCGGCTTTTAATCTAAAGTCATCAATTACCTCAAATTGGCCATGGCCCTGAGTACCCTGTCGGGCATCTCCGACTTGTCGAAGGGGAACATCTAAGTCTAAACGGAGCAAAACTTTCTTACCTAAAACAAGGTCTGAAGAAACAACTTGCATTAATTAAATCATAACATGAACTTAAGTGGGCGCGCTTGGGATTGAACCAAGGACCTCTTACTTATCAGATAAGCGCTCTACCACTGAGCTACGCGCCCTAAAACTTCAATATTTTACCTCATTTTTGGCTAAATTTAAAGCAAACTCTCTATCTGCTTCTACCCAATCCAGATTAGCTAATTCTCCCCTTTTAACCCATTTGCAGATTTCATAAACCTCCGGGTCAAAATTCGGCTCATCTTTAAAAAGTTCGCATTCAATAAAATTAACCTCAATCAAACCCACTTCCCCTCCATAATTAAACTGACTTTTATTAATAGATCTTAGTGCCTTAATATTTATCCCCACTTCTTCTTTAAATTCTCTCTGAATAGCTCGCAACAAATCTTCTCCTGTTTCTACTTTTCCCCCAATAAATTCCCATTTTAAAGGAACTTTTTTATTTTTCCCCCGCTGGCCCACAAAATAACTATCACTTTTGGGATTAAAAATTACTGCTCCGACTACTCGAATTACTTTTGCCATAAATGTATTCTACCAGAAGTTCGTGTTAAAATAAGCCAATACTTGGTGCAGTGGCGAAGTGGAAACGCTGGGGTCTGCAAAACCTCGATGCGCGGGTTCGATTCCCGCCTGCACCTCCCAAAATATTGACTTTTCGTATTTTATTTGGCTAATATAAAGTAATGCTTCTTAAATACCACTCTAGAAAATACACCTTGAACGAAAATTTCTTCTCAAAATGGTCCCCAGATATGGCCTATGTTTTTGGATACTGGTTAGCTGATGGATATATGAGACACGAGCGATCTTATAGAATTACTTTCTCTTCGCTAGATGAATCAATCCTACAGCAAGTAAAAGGGGTTCTGAATTCTAATTCCCCTATTTTCCGTTATCGCAGAAAAGGAAAGCTTGAAAAATCTTCTACCCTAATCGTACATTCTAAAATTTTATACAAAGATTTACTTTTATTAGGTGGCCTCCGAAAAAAAAGTCTAGTAATTAGGTTACCTAAAATCCAAAAAGAATTTCTAGCTGATTTTATTAGGGGCTATTTTGATGGCGATGGAAGTGTATTTTTTACAACTTATTTAAGAACTAAAGATCATCGCAAACAAACTGATCTTAGATGTAATTTTACCTCCGGAAGTCCATTGTTTTTGAATTCATTGAGAGATTTATTAACCAAAGAGTTAGAACTTTTCCCAAGGAAAATATGTTCTTATGGTAATGGCAACCAATGGAAGTTAGAATATGCAAAGAAAGATACTAAGAAACTTTTGAATTTTATATACTACCCTAATTGCAAATTATATCTTGAAAGAAAGGCTAAATTTCTCGAATGACAATAGGAATTATTATTGGTATTGGTTCTACTCAGGATCCAAGTCTGTCTACTTATCAAGTAAGAGTCCAGAAGCTTCAGGAGGAATTAAAAACCACTACTAAACCATATCAAATACTTCCATTAATAGATCAAAATTCCCCAGAAAATTGGGTAAAATATTTTAAAAAACAGTTGAAATTAAAAGATTCTAATACTAATACTTGGTATCGAGCTGATCCAATGGATAAAAATCACCGAAAAGATTTTTTAAAAGCTGGAATAAAAGTAAAAATTCTACCGAGATTTGTTTTTGATTACAAACTGGGAGAGAAAATTTACCAGCTCTCCTCTTCTACTGAAATTAGAAATTTACGAGTATAAGCATAGCTTGAACTGTCATTTGCTTTGCAAATAAACAGTATAAGGTCGAACTGGCCTTTTTGCTCCCTAGACTTCATAAAAATCTGCGGTTGGCGCAAAAATGGCCAAAAAAACTTTAATACCAAAAAAGTGGTGGGGAATATTTTTCTTTAAAGAGAGAATATTCAAACTCTCTATCATCATATGCGTGAACATACGTGATCAATGGATCAAACTACTGCGAACTATGACATACCATAACGATACATTATTTAAGTAATCATTAGTTTGACCTAATCTCCAGAAAGGAGGTGATCCATCCCCAGCTTCGGCTAGGGATACCTTGTTACGACTTAGCGCTCATCGCTGGTTTCACCTTCTGCCTACATACATAGGCATTCGGGCGCCCCCAACTTTGCTCGCTTGACGGGCGGTGTGTACAAGACCCGAGAACGTATTCACCGCGGCCTGCTGATCCGCGATTACTAGCAATTCCGACTTCACGAGGGCGGATTGCAGCCCTCGATCTGAACTGAGGCGAAATTTCAGAGATTAGCTTGCTGTTACCAGCTTGCAACTCGTTGTTCTTCGCCATTGTAGGGTGTGTGTAGCCCAGGGTGTAAGAACCGTGCTGACTTGACGTCATCCGCACCTTCCTTCCCAGTAAAAACTGGGGCTGTTCCGTATGGATTATTTAACATACGGTGCGGGTTGCGCTCGATGTCCCACTTAAGGGTACAGCTCACGCCTCGAGCTGACGACCATGTAAATCTGCCTATTACTAGGAGCATGGACTATACCTTCTCCCCCTTTATTTAAGGTAGGGAGCCAACCGTCTGAATAACCTCATTTGGCTATTCTCATCCGCCAGCTGGCGGAATCAGTCTCTACGGGGCTATGTTAGATAGAAGTTAGATGTTAGAAATTAGAAGGTAGATTGTGAAATTAGACTTTAGAAGTTGGATAGGCTTTCCAATTTTGCAACAATCTTGTAAGTTGTTTACCTACGATATCATATCGTTTAAGTAAATCCTCACAAAATTCAGATTTCCAAAAACCTAAATCTTTTGCAAAACTGATATGTACAACCATTTCATTACACGATCCAATTGCTGATAAAAGATATCTTTTAAATTCTTTCTCAGACAATCTTTTAGCATATCCTTCAGCAATATTTGCTGGAATAGATTTTGACGCTCTTCGCATCTGATCTACCAAATCAAATCTCTCGCTATTAGGCAATCTCAAAATTGCTCTGTTAATTATTAAAGCCAATTCATAAGATTCCTGATATACTTTTAGATCTTTAAAACTTTGGATCACATTACTTTGATTGTATCCTACCAATTTCAAACTTCCAATCTCTTTATCCATCTTCCGACCTCAAACATCTAACCTCACACTAACCAGCTTCCCACGGTATTACCCCTTAATTTCACATTACCCGAAAGTAATACGAAAATCAAGTAAGAAATCTTGCTTGTTGGCTTACGCCAAAAGTAGGGCTTCACCGTTTTGGGTTGGTTATTTTTCTCCTTAATTACTTAAGGAGCGGCCATCATCCCGATTCAATCGGGATTAGCCATGCAGCATCTGTGCAGAACCCTCGAAGGAGGCCTACTTTCATAGGCTTAGCATCTGCATGTCAAACCCTGGTGAGGTTTTTCCGTTAGCGTCGTCGCCCCGCCAAAGGCGGGGTAACTAGCGGACATCGTTTACGGCTAGGACTACGCAGGTCTCTAATCTGCTTCGCTCCCCTAGCTGTCGTGCCTCAGCGTCATGGGTTTGTTAGGTGCCTGCCTACGCCTTTGGTGTTCCCTGTAATATCAACGCATTTCACTGCTACACTACAGGTTCCAGCACCCTCCCAAACCATCTAGTTCGGCCATCTTCTGCCCAAATCTCTGGTTGAGCCAGAGGCTTTCAAGCAGAATGCGCCGAGCCGCCTACGCAACTCTTTACGCCCAATGAATCCGGATAACGCTTGCACCCTACGTATTACCGAGGCTTCTGGCACGTAGTTAGCAGGTGCTTATTCGTGTGGTACCGTCATAATCTTCCCACATAAAAGGAGTTTACAACCCGAAGGCCTTCAATCCTCCACGCGGCGTCGCGTGATCAGGCTTTCGCCCATTGTCAACAATTCCCAACTGCGCCACCCGTAGGTGTATGGCCCGTATCTCAGTGCCATTGTGGCTGACCATCCTCTCAGACCAGCTATCCGTCGTCGCCTTGGTAGGCCATTACCCCACCAACAAGCTGATAGAATATAGGCTCATCTTAAAGCGTCTTACGACTTTGAACTTGCGTTCACATGGGAAATTACCTCCTCTTTCGAGAAGCTATGTCCCACTTCAAGGTAGATTCCTATACATTACTCACCCGTCCGCCAGTTATCTTGCGATCCCTTTGACTTGCATATTTAAAGCACGCCGCCAGCGTTCATCCTGAGCCAGGATCAAACTCTCAAAAATTCTTCGAATTTTTTCGATTTTGCTTCGACTTCGTCGAAGAGCAAACTCTCAAATCCTAAAGAAGTTATCCATTTTATTGGAATTGACAAAAACTTTGTCAAATTGAACCCACCACTTTTTTGGTATTAATCCTTCGATTCACTTCGTTCACTCAGGACTATAGTGTTGAGCGAATCCCAATTCATTGGGATGAGTCGAAACAAAAAATCCGCCCACTGGCGGATTTAAATCCCGAAAAGTGGTTTATTAAAAAACTTTTCGGTTGTTAATGTGCGCAAGAATTTTAACGGAAATTAGAGTTTAAGTCAAGCCTATCTTTTAAACTGCCTTTTTGAGTTGAAGAGTATCTAAAATGACCTGCTTTTTGACAGAAACTGCTGTTAAGTCAATAATCTTTTCTAATGGCTCTCGTATCCCATCCAAAGTTTGGCTCAAAACTACCAAACCTTTCTCTTCGGCCCGGCCCGGTAACATTCTAGCCGGTTGATCTTCTACCCATTGCCAAGAGACAAATCCGCTTTCTCCCACTCTCATATCTTCTATCAAACCTTCCTCTCCTGCTTGAAATGGTACATTTCCTTCTGCTTCCAAAAGCTCATACCCATGGCCCTCATGGAGGTGCCTGGCCACAATACTTCTTCTAATCCCGGCTATTTTACAAAGCTCGGCTGCTTTTTTAGCTACTTCAATATCAGCACTCTCATGGTGCAAATCCGGCAGGCCTTCTACTTTGGTGATGCGGACTCTTCTAAGAGTACCCGGAGAGGTAACCGACACCAGTTGGTTACTGAGACTAACTGCTGACCCCGATTTAATTGGGGCTGGTTGATCCGAGGACAAAACGGCAATGGTACCTTGATCCTTAAACTGCTCTGCCATTTGCAGGTTATTTTACCCCCTAAATGCAAGAATGTAAACTAGCCCAGTAATTTATTTAATTTTTGGATCAAAGTCCCCCTGTCTAGGTTAATTTCCAGCTTACCGTTCTCCGCCAAAGACACCTCTCCTCGCTGCTCAGAAATGATAATTACCACCGCATCAGTATCTTGGGTCAAAGATAAACCGGATTTATGCCTGGTGCCAAAGGGCGGGTCCAGCTTGACTTCTCCCCGCAGGGGCAACAGACAACTGGCCGCCAGAATACGGCTGTTTTTGATGACTACTGCCCCATCATGGAGCGGACTTTTGTTAAAAAAGATGGTGGAGAGCAGTTTGGAGCCAAACTTGGCATCAATAATTACTCCGGTCTCAATTGTCTCTCCTAAACCGGCTTTCCTGGCCAAGACTATCAAAGCCCCGGTTTTTCTCTCAGCCAGCTCATAAACAGCCCCCACTAAATTACGGACAAAATATTGGGTTTTTTGGGTAGTGGTCACAGAAGGAAGATGCAAAAAAGGAAATCTGCCCAGTTTTTCCAAATAATGACGCACCTCAGGAGCAAAAATTAGCGGCAAACTAATTAAAATTAGATTGGCAACGAGGACAAAAAGTAAGCCGGTTAGTAAAAACCCTCCCAACAAAAACAAAATTGCGCAACCAAATAAGAATAAAGTGCCCAACACCACCCTAAAAACCGAGAAACGGCTTAAATAAACGAGCGTTCCTACTATTAAAGAAATGGCAATTATTAAATCTAATAAACTTAAGGGGTTGGTAAAATCCAGATGAGACAACCTATCGACAAGCAAGTTGTAAAGGCTGGTCATACATCCAGCATAGTCTTTTCTATAACCTTATACAATACTATCTGTAAATGGCTATTACCTGTCTAATAATCATCTCTGGCCATGAGCTAATATACTCACCAGTAAAATCAAACCATACACGCATAAAATCATCTTTCTTAATCTTTCTTAATTTTCCAATCTCTGGATCTTGTAAATAGATAAATTCTTCATCTAATCCTACTACTACTGAGTAGTGCCCATCTGCTACTTCTGACTCATCATAATCCGTTCTGCCTCTAGTAAACCAATCTACGATTACTGGAACTTTTTTATCAAGCCAATTTTTTGTATCTTCAAAAGAAGAATAGTTTTTAATGTCAACCTTAAAACCTAGTATCTCTGCAGCTTTCTTTAGTGATTGATCATTAGTCCCTAAATCAGTAGTGGTATTAGCAAGCTTAGCTAGCTCCTTTTCAGTTTTATTAACTCCATAATAATCAAGCACCATTTTTAGGCTTGCTGGTCCACAATAACCCTTATTTAAACTTTCTTGAAAAGGTTTAACAGGCAATAAATTTGTATTCTTCATAAAACGGATAAATTATAGCTTAACTAAACTCTCAAATCTACTCTTTAGATTACTTGCCTCCACTAAACTATCCCCTATGATGAAATATCCTAATAAGGGGATAGATTTACTAATAAACGAAATTACTACCCCTTTCCCAATTTTACTTGTAAATAACATTTTACTTACTCTTTTAAAAATCTCTTTTCCATCAATAATTTCATCTCCATAAATAAAATTATCTTTAGATAAAATAACTGCTTTTTCAAACCAATTTTTTCCTAAAACTTTGCAAGCAAAATCATAGACATGAGTACCACCAGTCCTTCTCATGTTTGTTTCTATTGCAAAAGCAGTACCGTTATATGAGATGACAAAATCGATATCAAAATAACCTCTATAACCCATTTGCCAATATCTTTTTCCTATTATTGAAGAGATATGGATCAATTTTTTAATCAGCGAGGTTTTAATAGTGTTTTTTCCTAAAAGTATTCCAGAAAATGTTCCTTTATCATCAATTATTTGTTGACAAATATATGTGATTTTTGGACCTTTTGCAGTAACTAACACCTCTACAGAGGGTGAACTCGTGTGCAAAATTAGTTCTTCTATGATTATAGAGTCATTCTGCCAAATAGATTCGTTAATAATAGTAGACTTTATACTATTGCTCAGTTCTATAAGAGATTTAAACACCCCAGGTTTTATTGTTAATAATCCCCACCCCGACTCACCTAAATTAGCTTTTAATACACAAGAAGCATTAAGCTTATAGAATTGTTCGACTATTCTTAAAGCCACTTCTGGATTGTTACATATAAAACCATAAGGAATTTTTATTTCAGGAAACTGTTTTTGCAGCTTTAGAAGTTCAAGCCGGAAACCAGATTTAGAATCAAGGTAAGAAACAACATCAGTATTACTATCCGGTATAGCATCAGTTTTAAATATCAGATTATCTTCTTTGAGCTTCCGGGTCAATTCTAGGAAAAAATTTGTAAAGCTATAGGGAGAAAGGTTGACCTTTGGGTTATTTTTTATTATTACTTTCAGCCAATCATACAGTTTTTTATCTTTAAGAATAGCTTCACATAAATTGATGCTCTCATTGACAGGAGTTACGTTTACAGTATTTTTATATTTACAAAATATTGAGTTCCTATGGAATAACAATTTTGGTATAAAATAAGGTGTTATTACTACTTTATTATCCCCGCCCCAAAACATACTGCGTTGGGATAATGATTGTTCAATAGCTAATCTAAGAGTTTTTTCTTTTCTGCTTCTAATCTTGGCTATTGATCTACTAAATGCCTCTGCTACATTAGCGATAATTATAGTTTTGACCATTATGAAGTAGCTATACCATATCTTTTAGCACTAGACAGAATAATATCTTCCACCATATCTTCAAATGATAATCCTTTAAAAGAAGCCATCATAGTTAAAGTGTTATTTAATCCATGAGTATTTGGACCAATACCAGGATTATAATTAACTTCTAATAAATAAGGATTGCCTTCTTTATCTATTCTGTAATCCATTCGTGCGTAGTCCTGACATTCTGTCTCTATAAAAGCGACCCTAGCATAATCCACTAATTGATCATGTAAACCTCGAGTAATATTTGCTCGAACCATTTGTTCTTTCCTGCCTCCCCATTTGTATTCATAAGATCTAAATGCTTGCAGGGGTGACGTTGCATCTTCAAACAAAAACTCTAGTGGAGGTAATACATCCAGATCTGGATAGTTACCAATGATTCCAACAGATAATTCTCTGCCTTCAATATACTGTTCTACCAATGCAGGCTGTTTATACCTTGCAAGAGTATGAGAAACTTTTCTTTTCATCTCAACCTCCGTAGTTACTACGCTATCTTCGTATATTCCTATACTAGCTTCTTCTCTAACTGGTTTAACTATAAGTGGGAATTGTAAATCAGGTGATAAATCAGTTGTTTCATCTCTAAACAATTGCCATTTTGGAATAGGAATACCTGCTTGATGTAAAAAAACCTTCGTCTTCTCTTTATCAAGAGTAAAATACATATTACGAGCAGATGCACCTGTAAATGGTACATTTAGAGCTTCTAGCATTGCTGGAACTAAGGGTTCATCAGAATTACCTCCTCCAAATCCCTCAGCAAGGTTTAAAACCAAATCAACACTCTTTCTTCTTTTTTTGAGTTGCTCCCACAAACCAAACTCTGTCCTCAATGTTTGAACACCGTAGCCTTTATTTTGTAATAGATCAGCTACCAGTGGAACAATAATTTTCATTTCCTGCTCACAGATCAAATCTGAAGGTATACCCTTTTTGAGCTCCCTCGCTCTGTTATACAAAATTAGAATTTCCATATAGGTTATTTAGAGATAGTCCTTTCGATAACTTCATATAAAACTATCGCTAAAGAAACCATCACGTTAAGGGATTTGTTCACGCCAAACATGGGTAGTTCTACCACTCCATCCACTATTTTCAAAACTTCTGGTGAAACTCCCGAAGTTTCATGCCCCACTACCAAAGCCAGGGGCAATTTGTACTCAAATTTGTCATATTGGACTGATTCCTCAACTTGTTCAATAGCTATAACTTGTAGATTCGAGTTTTGAGATTTAAGTTTCGAGATCGCTTCGCTTGCCGAAGCATAATACTCCCACTCCACCACCTCAGTAGTATTAATAGAGGCTTTTTTGATCCTGTGATTGGGCGGTGTTTCTGTCCCCCCACAAAGGTAAATCTTTTTAGCAGCCACCGCATCAGCCAGCCTGAAAATGGAGCCAATATTATAGGTATCCAACACATTGTCCAGGACAATATAAATTGCATTCCGTCTTCGGTCTACAGACTTGCGTAACTTCTGTAGTCCGTAGTCGGTAGTCGGAAGACCTTTCCTTAACTGTTTAGCATTTAAAACCAGCTTTCTTTTGTCTATCATAGGTTCAAATTGTACCTGAATTTGCCAAACCGTGCAATTTAAGGTATTTTTAGCAAGGTTAAACTGATGAAAAAATTAGTCTTGTTATTAATTTTCTGGGCTGGTTGGATAGTGCTGGTAAGTCAGCTCTTTAATCCTGCTCCGGAGTCAAATTATCCATTTCTTAGAACTAGGTTGGGCACCATTTTGCACCACAGCTCTGATATGAATGGAGTTTACCTGGGAGCTTACCTTAACCCGGAAGCACAGGACCATATTTATTGTTATTACCCTAAGTTTGCCGGGCATCTCATCCAGCGGGTATCTCAGCTGTCAGATTGTCAAAATTTTGCCGGAGCAGTTATCATCCGGGAATCAGCATGGGTTTCTGAAGACCAAAAATTCTGGTGGTCAGAAAAAGAGCAGCAAATAGAATCCAAATCCTAAGTTTTTGAGAAAAACATTTGACAATTAGCAGCTAAACATTAACAATTAAGTTAATGCCATCATTTTTCAAGCGCCCTGTTTTAATAGCAGCTTTGATTGCTTTAGGAGTAGGTATTTTTTTAAGCTACCGGATAAACCTATTTCCGCCTCTGCCACAGCGAGAGGTAGTTATTACCCCGCCTCCAACTGAACCCAAACCAATTGTCCTACAGCAAGGTCCTTTTAAATGTCCCTCTACTGAGAGCTTTTGCCAAAAAGGAGCAGCAGTGAAAAAGGGCGACCCTCTTTATGCTGTATTTGATGGGCAAATGAGCACAGTTACCTCTACCCTGCCGGCAGAGTACAATAATGAAAAAATTACCACTATTTATTTGGATAATGAAGAGCGGGGTCTAAGGGCAGTGTATTATGTCCAGGGTGAAATAGCAGATACCAACCCCAAAGCGGTTGAGGAAGGAGAAAAAATTGGCAGCGCGGGAGAGAAAATGACCTATTATCAGGCTTCTTTGGTTTTTTCCATCATTAAAAATTATCCCGAGGGAGAAAAATTAGCTTTAACCCAAAAGGATTTTAAATGAGAGAAAGGTGCTTTGCTTTTGACAAAAAGGCTCTCTTACAAGCTTTCAGCGCAGCTTCTTTATCCATCTTAGCTTGTGCTCAGCCCGTTTCTCCCAGAGATATTGCCAGCGACTTTGTCCAAGCCCTAATTCAAAATGATGATAATCGGGCTAGCCAGTTTTTACTACCGGAAGCCAGAACTGATGAGACAATCTCTACCTACTTATCTCCCTACGGTCAAATTTTGGCTGGCTGCCAGATTAAAGAGATTGTTATTGCCGAAAACCTAGCCGGCAATTTAATTGGCCCCCCTGTGTCTGGTGGGATAGAATTTGTCCAACCTTGTGGAGATGGAGAGCAGCTTTGGGGTAAAGGAACAAAAGTCTTGGGTGTAGGAATAGGTTTAAATAAAACACCCGACAATAAATACTATGTCATGGCCAGCTTAACCACCCCAGTTATAGCTAATTCACTTAGCCCTACCCCTCTTTCAAGTTCTTCCCCAAAGTCAAATCCAGAAACCAAAACTGTTCCGGCTACAGAGACAACTCCATTATCGTATCATGAGAAATGTAGTGAATGTGGTGCTACCTTTACCGTGGACAAATTAGAACCTTTAATTAATCAATTTCGGGTCAGAGTAAAAATAGAAAATACCGGCCAAAGTGGTGATTTGCAATTGGTCTTAAATAATAGTGTGGTGCGTTTTTTTAATCCCACCCAAGCTCAAGAGTTTAGAAATGGATACTTTCTAGCTATCCAGCAAAATAGAGTCGGTAATCTAACCCGGGAATTAAATGTGGCTACTGCGGAGCTGTATATAGACAAAGAGGCTGGATTACCCAAAACCCTAAAATTGGGTGAAAGTATCACTTTTTGGGTTGTGTCAAGCAGAAGTTTGCCTAATAACACAGCGGCCATTCAGTTAGTGCTTTCCCCTATCCCCGGTCTATTAGAGGGAACCTGGGCCTCCTGGAATGAAAATCAACCATTTATTGAGATTCCCCAAAAATAATTCAAATACAACCATAACAAAACTGTTTCGGAATGTTATTTTTGTGATACTGGGAATTCACGCCCAGTTATACAAAGAGAAGAAGTAATAGATATAAATTTTTAAAGTTGACACAAAACTTTATAAAATCTACGATTAGGTTATGGATGAGATACCCAAACCAGAGGTACAAATACTAAAAAGGAGTTTTTTTCAGACCATTTGGGCCAAAATTCTCCTGCTGGTCTTAATTTTAATCCTCCTGGCCTCTATCCTCTACTATCTTAATTCTCAAGGCATCTTAAAATTAAATCTTAATAGACAAACCAGTCAAAATTCCATTTCTCAAACCATTCCCTTAGAAATCCCCACCGGGGTAACCAAAATTTCGCAAATATTTGTTAACCAGTATTTAACTACCCCCTACCAAACTCAGCTAAACTTAAAAAAAGGTGTTTTTAAACAGAATGGTGAAATTTTAGAGTTACCTTCTTCATTCGGCTATAGATGGCAAGTAGGATCAGTAGCAGTTAATTTCTCTAACCAGTGGGATTCTAAAAAACAAGTTCCTCTCAATTTGAATTTATCATTATCTATATCTAAAGCTACTACTTCTATCTCTAATTCTACTGTAGCTACAGTTGTGGCTAAATATGTCCAATTTCCTTCAGGATTAACTTGGAATTGTAGTTCCCCTGATATAGCAGGTATTGTTGAATGCAATACCATGAAGACTCAACCTGATGAAACTAGATTTGGAGCTTCTTATATTATTAATGCTAAACAAAGCTCGGAAGATTTTATAACCATTTGCCAATTTTACCCAGGTTCAGCTACCTATAAGTGGTCTACCTGCCTACATGAATAAATTTATTAATCTAATTTTCTTTCCAAACTTATATAATCTGATTCAAATTTATTGAATCCCATCTTACTAAAAAATTTAAGAGCTTCTTCATTCAATGTTCCCTCTCTAACTTTCATAAAAACTCCTTTAATTTTGGTTCTAGATTAACAACATGCCCGAAGCCATACATTATAAAAATATTTTTATAATGAAAAATACCATTTTAATGCTTCCTTTGTTATTGCTCTAGGTAAATGCAAAGAGATTGTATCGGGATTACCAAAATCTTGTAAAAGAGCAACCAATGGTTCTTTATCTGAAGATGATGAATATAGTAACTTCATAATCTTATTCTGAGTATATTTTTTACTTAGAGGAAATAACAGTCCCATATCATTCATAATTTCTTGAGCTTTTTTAACTTTAGCTATATCTAGATATCCAAGCTTGAATGATATATAAAATTCTATGACCATACCATGCGCTATTGCTTCTCCGTGAGTAAGATACCCCAAATCAATTATTTCTAATACTTTACCTATGGTATGACCCAGATGAGTGAGTCTCTCAACTTTACCCATATCATTCCACATAGTCGGAACATTCTTCCAGTGATATATCTTCAAAGAGATCGTCTTAATAATAACTTTCTCTAAATAATTTAGGTTTATATAATCGTTGTTCTTAAAAAGACTGGCTATAAATTTAATAAAATCTAAATCTTGAGCAAAAGCATGTTTTATCGCTTCTGCATAACCAGATCTAATATCACGCTCCGATAATGAGATCATAAATTGAGGATCTATTAATACTAAATCCGGTGCCTTATATGAACCTATACCGTTTTTTATAAGAATCGTATTGAGAGATTGCTTTACATCTGGAGCACTATCTAATTGTGCCAGAAGTGTAGTTGGTATATGAATTAATGTAAGACCTCTAAATAAAACCGAAGAGACAAAACCTGCAATATTTCCAGTAACACCTCCGCCCAATGAACATATAATACTATTTTCGCTACCTCCTTCTTTTATGATTATATCCATGATTTTTTTAGCAGTCTTGAGATTTTTGCTTTTTTCATTAGGTGAATGAGTCACTAAATACACCGGCAATCTTTTAATTATCTTCTGAATCTTTTTCGCGTAAAGATTAGCTACATTATCATCACAAATAATAAAAATCATATCTGCATAAAAATTTTTGAGAAATTTATCCAGGTTAAATATTGAATCAATCCCTATAATAATCCGAACATTTTTACTTGTTGTCTTAGAGTAGAAAAAATTTATTTGTTTATTAGATGACACCATAGATGGTCATAAGAAGCGTTCTATTATTTTTATTAATTGTTTTGCACTTTGATCCCAACTAAATGATTTTACTCTTTTTAGACCCTTTTCGCTATAAAATATATGTTTTTCTAAACCATCAATAATACCAGCTGTTATATCTTCAACTCTGTAAGGATCAACTGTCACACCAGCATCACCGATAACCTCTGGCAGGCTAGCCACATTAGAAGTTACTACTGGGGTACCACACGCCATAGCTTCTATGACTGGCATCCCAAAACCTTCATACAGAGATGGAAATACAAACAATCTAGCTGCATTTAGTAGAAAAGGCAGTTCAATATCTGGCACAAATCCTGTAAAAATTATTCTATCCTCAAGTTTTAATTTAGAGACAGTTTCAAAAATTGATTCATAAAACCAGCCCTTTTTCCCTACTATAACTAGATTAAAATTTTTGTACTCCAACCTACTAAATGCGGTGATTAATCTCTCTAAATTTTTATTTGGTTTAAGAGCACCTATAAATAATAAGTATGGTTTAGTAATATTGTATTTAAGGAGTATTTTCTCTATTTCTTTTTGATTATTTAGTGGTCTAAACAGATCTTTATCGTACCCAGGATAAATTATTGATATTTTATTTGGATTAATGTGATAGAACTTTATTATATCTTTCTTCGTATATTCAGAAATTGCTATAATATGCCCTGCCGACCTAACAGAATAGTCAGTCCAATGTTTTAATTGCCAAAGATCTTTTCTGGTTAATTGTTCGGGATAGGTCAGGAAACCTAGGTCTGTGATAGTAACTATATTTTTGATCGGAGTGAATCTTGGTGCATAATGGCCTAGGCTTAAAAAAATATCCGGACGAGGATTATGAGCATATAGATCTAACGGTAACCTCCATTGGGTCCAAAACTTAGCAGGAGAAATAACTCTGTACTGCCAATTTGCCTTGGGATTCGGCAAATCATCTAACGGAGGCTTCGAGAGATACACCACAAAATTATATTGCACCTTTAACTTATACAACGCCCTAAGTAAATTGAATGCTAACTTATTTGATCCAACACGTTCAGATATTAGATTTGCTTCATTTGCATCTATACCTATTAATTTCCCATATTTCATAGAGGGCTATTTTCCTGATTGTTTATAGTATATTTCTTCCAATGTTTTTTTGCATAAACAATTCTTTCATAATTTCCGATATCTAGTATCTCTCCTCTTAAATCAAAACCCTTTACTTTGAAAATCTTTTCTCCAATCAACCAAGGTAATAATTGATCTCTCATCTCTACCTGAGTTTCTTTTATATTTTGATTATCTTCTAAAAACGTTTTGTACATATTTTTAAATTTTTGTGAATTTACTATATATATTCCTGCGCTCGTTAACGGAATAATGTTTTTATTTAAATTAGTATCATATTCTTCTCTTCCTAGACATTTAACAATATCATTCGTGAACCCATTGATCCAGATTTTTCCTACATCGGTTGTATAATCTGTCAAATAACTGGTAAGACCTACTGTCATATCGCAGTGGTTATTTAAATGAAACTCAACTAATTTAATTAATAATTCCCAAGGCATCTTAAAATTAAGTTTTTTAAATAAACAAAGCACTCAAAATACCAGTCAAAATTCTTCAGCCGTAGCTACTAATGATAATTTTTATAAAACCAGGGCAAAGAAAATATTAATAAGTTTATTGCCCCAAATATTACAACCGACGTTTATTTCTTCTGCAGATGATATTAAATTACAGAAGGACGAAAAGATAAACACCATCTATACTGCTTCTTGGAGCCTAAATACAGACAAATCAGCAACTGCTACCATCAATTACAACTTAGAAATTACTGATCTAAATTCCATCTTGATTTCAATCACAGATAAATCATTAAGCAACACTACTTTGAACCTAGAAAATTCAGCTAATATGGCACAAAAATATTTTGTAGTGAAACCTCAGAACTCTTGGTTTTGCAAACTTATATATAACATAAATTATTGCTAAAGTTTTTGGGAAACACCAGATAAAGTAAAACGAGGCATCGGCATACAGAGTAATCCTATTACACTCTCTTTTTGTCTACATAAGCCTGAGAGTCAGAATTATTCCTGGCAAAGTTGCACAACAGAATTTGCTAAAACAGGCGTAAAGTAGGTTTAAATAAGCCAAAATGTGGTATAATTTAGATGAAGCTGCACTCCTGGTCTGCAAGTTACATATCCCGAACTAAAATTCTAATATGCAAATCTACGTAGGTAGCACTTTTATGGTAAAATTCATCCATGAATACGACAGAAGTAAAAACCAGAATTGGAGTAGTAGGTACAGGTTATATTGCCCAAGGTTTAAGTTATATATTAAAAAATGATAATGCCCTAAGTATTTCAAGGGTGTTAACTCGGAGAAATCCGGAATTTGTTCGTGATCTAGCCATAGAAAATCAACAAATTACGAACTCCACCCAAGAGCTAATAGATAATTCCGATTTATTGGTGGAATGTAGCGGTGATCCAATTCATGCCACCGAGGTTTTATCTAAAGTGATGGACGCAGGTATTCCTGTAGTGACAATGGATTCAGAGCTTCAACTAACGTCAGGTAGCTGGCTCTCAAAAAAGGGACTAATCACTGAAGCTGAGGGGGATCAACCAGGGAGTTTGACCGCTTTATACAAAGATGCTCTAGCTATGGGTTTTAATCCTATTGTTTTAGGAAATATTAAAGGGTTTCTTAACCATATCCCTACAAAAGATGAAATGAATTATTGGGCGGTAAGAAATGGCATCAGCTTAGAACAGGTTACCTCATTTACAGACGGTACTAAGGTGCAAATTGAACAAGCATTAGTAGCAAACGGCTTAGGAGCTCAAATTCTACAACGAAATCTTGCAGGAATTGAATGTGTTGATTATCAAGACGGAGCTAAAATTCTGGCAGAAAAAGCCGACTTCCTGGGAGTAAAAATTAGTGACTATGTACTTTCTCCTAAATCCCCTGCCGGCGTTTTTGTAGTAGGTAAACATGAAGAGGAGCAAGTTCCATTTTTAAGATACTATAAATTAGGTGAAGGACCCTACTATGTTCTAACCAAACCATTCCATCTTTGTCATTTAGAAATACCTAAAACTATTCGGCAGGTACTAAAAGGGGGAGGTATTTTATTAAATAACGGTGAAAATCCACAGATTAGTGTCGCTACGGTAGCGAAAAGAGAGTTAAAGCCAGGTGAAACCTTTAAAAGGGGCATCGGAAGTTTTGTTGTTAGAGGAGAAGCTATTAATATTGCGGATTATCCTGACCATCTTCCTATTGGTTTGGCTTTCAATGTTGTTTTAAAAAGATCTATCGAACCAGGCCAGATTATTTCTTTTACTGATGTGGAGATTCCAGAAAGTCAGGCTCTTCTCGCATGGCAAGAAATAACCCACCAAAAATGAGCCGCGTAGAAAAAGAAAACTACCCTAATTTTCTATGCGATACCTGGTGGTATGGTCTAACCCAAAGATTATCAGATAGAAAGTTTGAAGAATTAGCGCGGCTAAGGGCGAAACAAGGCTTCAGCGCAGTTCAACTAGTCGTTGGTATTCCTCCGGAAGTCGGACCAGAAAATCCCAATGCTGCCAGTAAAATAGGCCCTGCTTGGAACTTACAAGGTGAATTTAACGAACAATATTTAGATTATGCTCGTCAAAGAATTACATTTCTAAATTCTGTTGGATTATCAGTTTTAGTCTATGGCGCCTGGGGGCAACAGATTGAATGGTTGGGGGTAGAAAAAATGCAGGATTGGTGGAAGAAAATTGTAGAAAAAGTTGACGACTTAGATGTAATGTACTGCCTGACTGGAGAAAGTGATATCTGGGTTGGTGAAGAAGATAAACTGTTACCCGGGAAAACAACTGAGGAATTAAATACCGTCCGATTGATACCTTTTCTGCATCCGCGATTAGTTTATTTAGCCAAAAGAATCGTTACCGCGATTGCCGATTTACTCAACCAGTCTAAGAAAACTGAACGGCGGGGAAAATGGAGCCAGGTACTCTCCGGGGTATCAGTATTGACCAATAAACCGATCTTTATACATGTTTTATCCGGTATAACCAGCCAAGAAGCGGTAAATAATCCCAAGTTACTTAGTGCTACCACGGTGCAGACCGGGCACGATCCAAACAGTAGGAGACTTTTATGGCAACTCCCTTTCAAAACAACCACCGAAAACTCCAACAGTAATTTTATTAATTTAGAGCCCTGGTATGAAGGTATTACGAATAGATTTGGGGTTGAAGATCAACTATATGCTTATTGGGCAAGTATGATGGGAGGAGCTGATGCTTATTGTTACGGCGCACATGGAATATGGAATGCGGGGGACGGCAAGTTCCTTTCTCACTGGGGTAAGCAAACTTTAGATCAGGCTATGAGACTTGAGACTCCAAAGCTGATTGGAATTAGCCATAAATTATTCACTGAATCTAGGTTCAAGGATTTAAAAAATATAGAAATCGAAGCCCCAATGGAAGAACTTATCAGAATTACTAGAACTGATAATAGAAGCCAGTTTGTTAATTTCTTTCCTGAGGTTTCCTTAGTTAAAAATCTACCAGAGGGAAACATCTTTTCTCCTTTAAAGGGAGAGTTTATCAAAATACCACCTAAAACAGGACCCGTAGTCATTATTTCTCCAAAGTAGGGAGAATATCCACATCAAAATACCTAATGCCTCTTAAATTTGTAGCCAACTTTTGTAGCCAACCTTTGGAATCAATAAATTGTAGCCAAAGCAATAAACGAGATTCTTTTATAAGAAGTTTCTCTACTCTACCTGTCTTAAAACTGTGAAGTAATTTGAATAAATCTTTAGGAATACTCCTTTTGCTGTGTTTAAAAATCTCTTCGATAGAAAATACCGTTGATTTTATACCATAAGCTTCTAATAGACGTCGAGTTCTTTCTTGATGACACTCCAGAGTAACTGCGTAAACATTATTAGCATGACCCTTTAGAATTTTTTGTGCCTCCTCTATTTGATAAACAGTGTTTATTCCATTTTTACAAACAGTAATCTTATTTTTAGACATGCCTAATTTATTTAAATAAATAGCCATTAATTCAGAATCGGCCGGAGTTTCTTTACCAAATGTTCTACAGCCTAAAATAATAATTTTCCTAGCTAATATCTGTTCTGCCAGCAGATATCCGGCATAAGTTTCTAAAGCCGATAGACCGGTTAGACTAAATAGCGGATGTAAGTGGGAATTATATCTAAATTGCTTTAATTTATATAATTTTTTGGGCAAAATAGCATATGAAAATAATAAAATTACTGGCATCTTTTATATTATATCTAAAATATTTCAAAAAGTTGACAAATAAACCTCAAACCAAGTACGCTGGAGGTAGGCTTGAGTAATTGAATTACTCAGCAATTTTTAGGTTACAACGATAGTCTGAATGTGATATAATAATAGTATGACATTCCGCCCAGATTTAGAGCGTAATTTATTACCTTCAATTGTTACCAGACCAGCTAGAGGAGTTCGCGGCTTAGAACTACCTCCTCCAGGCAAAACTATTCAGGATATGGAACCGATTCCGCCCAAAAAGGGATTAGAGAAAGGTAAACTGGCCTGGAGTGCTGCTGCTGGAATTCTCATAGGAGTAAACTTGGCTCCCAAAGTACAAGAATATGTAGACAATCCAGATTCTTTTAATCCCCAAGCCGTAATGAGAGATATTACCTCTTTCCCGGGAGCAGCCTGGAATAAAGTGGTAGAAATATCCCAAGTATTTAATTGGTTTCAAAAACAAGAGGTAGTAGTACCAGATACATTTGATCCAACTGCAAAAAAAGGAGTAATTGGAAAAAATAATTCAGTAGATATACCAATAAGTGAGCTCAAAACTGAGATCAATAATGGAACGGCACAGGTACCACTTATTATAAGGTTACCCGATGGTTATACAGACCAAATTAATTATGAGCTTCTGAATGCCTTTGGAGTTAAAAGAGAAGGCCAACCTGTCAATAATCAACTAAAATTAAGTAATTTACCTGTAGGTACTGAGATTATTAGTCCTTGGACTGGAAAGATAAATCAGGGTGCGGAATTTCCTAGATTTAATGATGGTTCGGTAGAAATGTTGCAAGCAAAGATTGTAGCCAAAGATGAAAATGGAAATAAATTTACTGTAACCTTATCAACAGGTAGAGTAAAAGTTCCAAAAGAAATTCCTCATAGTAATGGCTTACCTGTTTTAGAAAATGATTTGGTGCTGGCTACTGAGCTTAAAAAAGGTGATGTTTTAGCTGTGATAGCATCTCCCACAAATAGCAAATGGTTTGATGGTCAAGTTGCGATTACGTTAGGAATTGGCGGTGGTGCTAATATCCAAATACAGACTCAAGATGGTAAAGCAATTAATCCCCGTTAGTTTACTCTTGATATATCCTACATAGATAATGCTAGAATAAAACTATGCCCAAGTTAAGATTTGGCTTACCTTTTATATTCTACGTTATCTTAGTTTCATTTATATATTTAGTTTTTATACCAAAAGATATATATGCACTAATCTATGATTGTGCTGCAGGAGAATCCCGACCTGGATATTGTAATGCAAATCCTGATGCTACTAAATTTGATTGTGGTTTTGGTATAGTAGGCTTTGGGCAAAACTGTTGTGATGCCTACGCTGCCGCAGAAGGACCCGGAGTAACTGCTACTTGTTCTGATTTTTGTGCTGTAGGAGATCTAACATGTTCAACAGACTCGCAAGGTTCATGCTTAAATTCTTCTTGTCTAGGAAGTGCCCAATTTTGTTGTAATTATTCTAACCCTGCTCCTCCTCCTACTCCTGCACCTGTCTGTGATGAAAATTTAGATTGTGTTGATGGCAACCCTTGTACAGAAGATACCTGCAATAATCCCGGAACCAGTTCTGCCTCCTGTTCCAATACCAACTCACCGGCCGGCAAAATTTGTGACCAAAATACCGGAGCGACCTGTGACGGTAATGGCAATTGTATCCAGCCTGAACCTACTCCTACTTGTTCTTCCTCAAATTGTGGAGCATGTAATAGTTGTTCCTCTTGTATAGCCAATGTGGCCTGTGGCTGGAATGGGTCTTCCTGTCAAAATGGCACAGCAAGCTGTCCGGCCGGAACTACCCAGTGGTATTGGGACTCCTGTACCACCAATGTCTGCCAAGCTCCCTCTCCTTCCAGCCCTCCCTCCGGTTCTGTTTGTGGTAATAATATCTGTGAAGCAAATGAGGATTACAATAATTGTCGGGCTGACTGCGATCCTCCGGCTCCCAGCTTAAGCAGTTTTTCCGGGGCTGCCTGTTATTCCAATCCTTACTCTGCCACTTTGTCCTGGTCCGGGGTCAGTTTACCCTCCAGCGATTCCGGTTGTCCTAATGGTTATTGGGTGGATATTTCCACCAATTCCAGCTTTTCCGGCTATTCCAATAAATGTATCCAGGGAACATCTTTAACTACCAACGGCAGTGAAGGCTGGAGCAGTAATGGTAATTTTTCCTTTAACGCCGGCTCGACTTACTGGGCCCGGGTTTATAATGGCTCCCATTCCAATAGTCGTTCCTGGGCTGTCCCCACCGGAGCCTGTTCTGCCTCCTGCAGTTTAACTTCTTCCTGCTCCGGGTCTACTTGTACCTTTAACACTACCTACACCATTAACAACCAATCCCAATCCGGTTACCAGGTTAACTTGCACCCGGATGTCAATAACTTTTCTGTTCAATCCGGCTGGCAGGCTAACGGCCCCATTAACCATACTTATACCTCCGGTAGCTACACTGCCCGGGCTGAGGTCAAGAAAAATGACGGCACCAGCCCAGTCACCTGTGATAAATCAGTTACCATTGCTTCCTGGAACCCGCCTCAATGCAGCGCCAGTAAAACTTTTGCCGGCTGCAGCACAGGCAGCAATTCCCGGTGCAGTGATTATGGCAACAGTAGTTATTCTAACTGGAACCAGAATTTATGGAATACCTGTAATGATGTCTGTAACCGGCAAAACCCTAATACCTATTGTGCCGGGACCCCAACTTGCAGTGTTAATGTGGGAACAGTAACCAGAAACTCCAGCGGCTATAACAATACCGCTATTAATTGGAATACTACCAACATGGGGGGCAGTAAAGTTTGGTACTATAATTCCGGGACTTGTTCGGGGAGTTCTTGTCCCAGTAGTGGTTGGAGCCAAATTACCAGTGTTAACTTTGACTCAAACAATTCCTATAATTGGAACCCCAACGGAGTCGCTCCCAGTAGTGGTGGGACCAGGACTGTGGGGGTATCTGACCCTAATAATGTCTTGCGCTGTACCTGGGATGTCAGCTTCCCCCCGCCAAGTAGCGGTTGTAGTCTCTCTGCCAGCCCTGCCCAAAGCAACCAACCAACCACTTCCACCTTAACTGCTTCAGTCAATGTCAGCGACATGCCCGGCTCTAAACTGTCCCAGTGGGACTTGGACGGCAACGGCAGCTTTGAAACACAAGACACTAAACTTTCCAATTCTGTTTTTGTTAACAAAACTACCACTTACAGTTTCAGGGTAGTGGATGGGGCCAAAAGCTCCGGCCAGCAAGGATATGTCCTCTCTGGTCCTTGTTCTGCTGATGTTACTATTGGCCAAAATCAACCCGGCCCCGGGGGAGGCAGTGGAGGGTCCTGCAACGCTCCTTACTCCTGTATGAATGGTGTAGGATCTAATTGTTATGAGGGATCACAGACTCAGATTAACTACTGCAAAAGCATTGGTTACAATACCTGCGCCAACTGCCAGTCTCTTTCAAGCAGTAACACCCTACCCATCAGAATTAAGGTGGTACAAACAACCAATTCCATCCCTCCCACACCCTGGCCTCAATGCAGTTATCCAACTACCCTAGAGGGTTGTTTGGACAAAAATGGCGCCTGTGTTGCCCAATATTATACCAGTAATCCCGGCCAGTGCTATGTTCCGGTTGTTTCTGAATCAGGCCCGGTAAGCTGTCCCAGTGAGGAAAACGGCTACAGCTACTGCGGTACAGGCAACCCGGGACCTAACTCGTCATGCGCCTTTGAAAAACAGGTGGATTCCACTTGTTATAATGATGACAACAATCCTTATCCTTGTAAAATAACCCAATGCTTTCTGCGCAATTATGGGGATATCACCACCTGTCAGGGTGCCTCCTACAGCATGGCCTGCTTTGGTACTGATATTCCTAACCCGGTTTCCAAAGGCGTGGCGGGTGTTAAGGTCCGGGCCTCCTGCGTTACTAAACTGGGCAAACTAGGCGATGAGGGTGCTTCCAGACAGGGTATTACAGGCCAAGACGGCAGTGTGACTATTGATGTACCTTATATCTATATTGAGGGCTCCGGCGGTTATAATAATGTCACCTGTACTGCCAGACTGGCTGACAACCCTGATAATCCACCCGGTTTAGTATGGGGGACCTCCAGATATTGGTATAATATTGTGCCTGTTTTCCATTGGGATACTGGAAAGACGGATCCTGGCGGCAGAATCCCGATAATTGCCTCAACGATCAGCGAGATCCTTTTTCAAACTTACGGTCCTAATGCCAATTCATATCAAATTTATAACGGTAGTGAGTTAAACTATCTGTTTGTCATCAAAGCATCTATTGATCCCTGGATCCAAACCACTGGAGGGGATATTTATTCCAACACCATTAACACTCCGGGAGGACCATGATTAGAAAATTTTCAATTATCGTCACCATATTTTTAGGGCTAATCGCCCTTGCTGCTTACTACTTACTACCAGCTACCCCTACCCATGCCCAATCCGCCAGCTGCACCGGCTCTACTCCCTACCGGGCCGAAGGCTTGGTGGCAGCCACTTCTCTTTCGGGTAAATTTAATACTTCAGCCGGGGCTTGTGTGTTGGACCCCAAAGCGGCTTTTTTTAGCTTTAAAATCCCCAGTTTTGATGATTTAAAAGTCCAATATTACATCCAGGCTAACAACCCTACCATTACCAAACACGCTGAGGTTGCCTCCCCTGCCAACCTTCCCGGAGGTAAAATTGACTTAGGCAGTGAAAAAGACCATTTGTACAGTTTTTCTGACAATGTCACCATTACCGGCAACAATGATTTTCCTGGTAACAGAAGCGGAGTAATTTTTGTTAGTCGTGATTTAAACCTAGGCCCACTATCCAGTAATAAATTAGATACTAGTAAGAACGCCACCGGGCTGGTCTTTGTGGTGGGAGGTAATGTTAATATTGATTCCACTGTCACCCAAATAGACGCCGTGATTATCTCTTCCGGGACCATCTATACTGCCGGAGGGGGCTGCACCACCAGCAGCACTTCTGTCAGCAATACTTTAACTGTCAACGGCTCCCTTGTTTCCTTAGATGAGACCAAACCAATTAAATTTTGCCGCAAACTTCTTACTTCTAACCAAAACCCGGCTGAGGTGGTTAATTGGGAAGGAAAATACTTGGCCATTTTAAATAATCTATTTGCCTCATCCTTCCAAAAATGGAGTGAAATTGCCGGGCCATGAAAACAGGTTTTACCTTAATTGAAATACTGGTAGTTATAACCATCATTGGGGTACTCTCAGGGGTAGGTATAAATAATTTTAGTGGAGTAAAGGTGATTGCCCGGGATAATGTCCGCCAACAGGACCTGCAAAAATTATCTCTAGCCTTGGAAACATACTTACAAAAAAACACTTTTTATGTTAAAGGAACAGGCAACTGCAAAGCCGACACCCCCACTTTTTATACCACCATTGCCGCCACTATGGTGGGTGGTAGTGTCCCCACTGACCCTGAAAGTAAGTCCCAATATTGTTATATTGCTAACTCTGACGGCAGCTCTTTTCGTTTATTTACCAAACTGGAAAAACCTGACCCTAAAGACCCTAATTTCGTGGATTGCCCGGATTACAACTGGACCCTCTTTTCCCCGGATTTACAAAAGAGCTGCCCTACTATTGCTGATGCTCCCAGCCCCAACCCATCTCCTTCTATCGCACCACAAAGTTCTCCTGCTGCTGCCCCACCTCCTCCAGCTCCAACTTTACCTACTTTAAGAGTTTTTGTCACCAAAGACACCTACACGGGGAATTTGGGAGGAATAAATGGGGCAGATATGAAATGTCAGAGCGCTGCCGGCACCCAACCTGCTTTAAAAAATTCCCTGTGGAGAGCCTGGGTTTCTGATCCTGGAACTAATGCCAAAGACAGGATTGCTGATGCAAAATACACCTTAATAAATGGTGTGGTAGTAGCAAGCAGTAAAACTGATCTGCTAGACGGGAGTCTTACCTCAGCTATTAATTTAACAGAAAATGGCGGTATTCCCTCCATTAATAATGGCCAAAGTAATGCTTATGTGTGGACAGGAACTAACAACTCCGGCAACAAGACCGGTTATACTTGTAGTGATTGGGTTGACCCTTTTGCTATGAGTTATACTGTAGGGAATAGTTCAAGCACCAGCCAATGGACAGGCTTAGATGAGGTTGCCAGTTATCACTGTAATTATCAAAGGCATTTATATTGTTTTGAGCAACCCACAGGATCTTCAACAGGCGGTACAGGCTGCATAGCAGGTTACCAGGATTTTGATGGTGATGGCTACACCACAGGAGGAGCTCAGTATTTTTGTAATGGTGCTTCCTTACCTTTCGGTTATAAATCCTCTCCTTCTGCTCAGGCAGATTGTTATGACCAAAATACTGATGCCCATCCTGGACAAACCCAATATTTTATCAGCCAAAGGGGTGATGGTTCCTTTGATTATGACTGCAGCGGCAGTACCCAAACTCAGTATCCTTATTGGGGTGTTGGTTGCGGCACTGCCCAAGTCAGCACTACAACTTCCCAAAATAGCTGTTTTATCTCATGGATATGTGGTGGTGTTGGAGCTGCCACCATTGCTATTGATTGCGGAAAAAACGGCAATTTTCTCAATGACCAGCAACCGGATCTTTACCAGTGTGACGAGGGCGGGGCTATCCCTGTGCACAGTCCCAATAAAACAACTTTAGCCTGTCACTAATTTACTCAGTAAGATAAGGACACCTGGGGGGTGGATTAGGTAGGCAAATTATGTTTTAAAAAATCACTCTGTTTAAACTCATTAAAGATAATCTGTTGCTTCGGTGTAAGAATTATCTTCCCCATATTAGAAGTTCCATAAGTCTTTTTTTTAAAGGATCCAGATGTAACTTCTTCCAATTTTTCTTAACCTCAGACAGGCTAATCTTCTCACCCTTATCTGGGCCATAATTTATCATTCTCTCTAAAATCAACAACCTACCTGATTTAGTTTTTTTCAGCTCATTGATATCATAATCCCAAATGAAAGGCATATATTCATTTTACCATATTCATTTGCCAAAATTTCTTTTTTGGTTTTGGTACCAGATAATAGCCTTTTTTAACTCACTGCCATCAAAATCCGGCCAGAGTTTATTAGTAAAATACAGTTCAGAATAGGCTGTCTGCCACAGCAAAAAGTTAGACAGCCTCATTCTGCCTCCGGTTCTGATCACCAGCTCCGGATCAGATTGGCCATTAGTATATAAATGCTTGGAGATAATCTCTTCATTAATCCGGCCTACTTCCACCCCGGACTTAACTATATCTTTAATGGCATCCACCAGCTCTTTTTTCCCCCCGTAATTTAAGGCAATATTGAGCTTAATGGACTCATTTTTAATATAAGTACGGCGGATTTCATTAATAATTTTTTTAATCACAGCCGGTAATCCCTGTTCCTGCCCTAAAACTGCCACTTTCACTCCGTTTTTGATCATCTTTTTAAGCTTGGTATTATAGCCGGAGCGCATCAGGTTAAAAAGACCCAGGATTTCCCTTTTGGCCCGCTCTTTAATATTTTCCGTCGAGAGGGCATAAACAGTAATAGTTTTAATCCCCAGCTTTTCTGCCGCTTCCACAATTTCTTCTAAGGTATCTGCACCTTTTTCGTGGCCTTTAAGATCAGGCAAGCCACGCAGCCTAGCCCAACGCCTGTTACCATCCATGATAATGGCAATATGGGCAGGAATATTTTTATAATCTAAGCCATTTGATTTCATAAGATCCTTCGACACTTCGATTTCATTCGCCAGTCACCTGAACAACTATATCCCTCATTCTGGTTCGATCTAGCTCTACTAAAAAGATTTTTTGATATGTTCCTAGTAGCATCTTGCCTTGGCAAAGAGGAATTATTTCGGAAGAACCTAAAAATACATGCTGGGCATGGGAATGGCCATTAGGCATTTTATCTTTTAGGTGGTCAGATGAACGATCGTGGTGCCAGTCACCTTCTTGGGGGGCAATTCCACAAAGAATATTGTGTAAATCCTGACCAATTCCCGGCTCATTTTCCTGCAGGATCACCGCGGCAGTGGTGTGGCGGGCAAAAACCAGTACCTGGCCATCTGTTACTTTGGATTTAACCACTTCCCTTTCTACTTTTTTGGTAATGTCCATCATCTTAACTGCCGGATTTTTACTTTTAATGGTTAGCACGTTAGTAAATACCATCATCTGTCTCTTTCAACTAAAAAATCAGCCATTTGTGACAGTAACTGGCTATATTTTGACTCCTGGGTTATTTTGGGAATAACCGCTTTAGCCTGTGTGACATATTTTAACGCTTCTTGTCTAGAGTTGTCCAATGAACCGGTTTCTTTAAAGACTGCCCGCACTATTTCCAACTCTTTTTCTCCAATCTTACCCTGGCCATAATACCTATCCAGCACCTGCTTTTGAGCTCCTGTGGCCTGTTGCAGCGCATAAGTAATCAACAGTGTATTTTTCCCTTCTTCAATATCAGAGGTAACAGATTTCCCCAGAGTCTTTTCATCCCCAAACACTCCCAAAATATCATCAGTAATCTGAAAAGCAATGCCCAAATTTTCTCCAAATTTGGCAATGACTTTAAGAGTTTCCTCCTGCGCTCCTCCTAAAATAGCTCCTAAAGTTAGGGGATCAATAATCGTGTAATAAGAAGTTTTTAGCTTATGGATAGTAATAACATCTTTATCTACTCTATCTTCTTTAATATGAGGCAACTCTACATCTAAAACCTCCCCCAAACCGGTATTAATGACAGTTTGAGCAAAATGAGAGAGAGCTTTGTTCTTTTTATCTTTGTCAAAGTTAGACTCAGCAATGAGTTTAACGCTTAAGAAAAAGCCAATATCAGCCAAAGCTATTGTTTGAGAGATGCCATAATGATCCCCACCCAGTTGTTTATAGATAGTGGGTTTGCCCCGGCGCAGCGGACTTTGATCAATAATGTCATCGTGAGCCAAGATGGCGGTTTGAAAAATCTCCACGGCCACAGCTGGTTTTAAGATCTCTGTTAAATTTTTTCCCCCAGCCAGTTCATATCCCAATTTAACTAAACTCCCGCGTAACATTTTTCCCCCACCACAGTTATCTGAGAGAGTTTTTGCCAGAGGCAAAAGCGTGGGGCTAATATCTGTAACTTCTGCTAACCAATTATTAAAAAACGAGATTAAATAAGAATTTATCTCCCCCGCAGCTTCCTTTAAATAACTTGTAAAGTCCATGTAAGCTCAAATTTACCACAAATTTTTGGTATAATCCAATTTAGTTATTCAGAGTTTCACAGAAGTGAGTAGAATATCCAGCAACTCCCAAAATTAATTTATCTGATCCAAGTCCCTATTACGGATTGACCTAAGATGGCTTTATATAAATTACCTTCATCTGCAGATATAAGTAGGGTCGGAATACCATTTTGAGCTAACTGATAAGCTTCTTTAACCTTATGCGCCATTCCACCTGTGACATCAGTACTAGCTGAACCACCTAATTTATCTTCAATCTCGGCAAAATTATCTTTATTAATTAAAGGGATTGTATCTTTCTTACTTAAATCACCATATACTCCGGCTGTTTCCCCAACCTCAATGACAAATTTAGGATTTAAGCCAAATTTTGCTAAGTTACTGGCTAATAAATTGAGCACTTGTTCACCGGAGAAGATTGTAAAACCCTTCTTCTCATCAGAAATTACATCACCAAATATAACTGGCAACATACCAATTTTGAGGAAGTTAACTACGGGATTAGGAAATATACTAACTACTGAGCCATCAGCACTAGTTAGGAGGGCGGCCGGAGGCAGACTCACTACTGGCTCTCCTGCTGATAATAGTCTTTTTGTAATTATGGAGTTTAACTCAACCACAGATAATCTCACCTCTGAGGCTCCAATTAAACTGTTCTCATCCACTACTCCTTCCATGGTGTGATATTTAGCAGCCTGAGGATGACCATAAGAACCCGCCCCGTGACCTAATATCATTTTCACTCCAGTTTTTTTTCGGGCCCGGTGAAGTTCCTTAGCCAATTGATCAATATTCTGTAGTTGCGGAGCAGGATTAGAGCTGTCTTTAACAGTCACCACACTTCCCCCAAGCTTGATTAAAATGACATCTTTATCTTCTGGCATAATTAGACAGATGTAGGGATGGAAGACTTTCTAATAGTAAAAGGGAATTTATCTTCTACCATAAACAACCTAGCCCTATATTCTAGTGGTATCTCTGCCGCATAGCGATCACCTCTTCGAGTAAAATGCACTGTAGTTTTTTCTCCGATTGGATCCAATGGAAGATCAAACTCATCTATTTCTTTCTTTAAACTATCTACCAAAGAATAAACTAAATCGACCATCACACCCTTACCTTGTTCCCGTAAAGCTTGTTCATGGTCCGAATAGACTTCAAAATTTTGCAACCATTTAGAAGTTAAAGTGTCGGGATCCCGGGGGCGGGACTGTGTTAAAGGAGCGGTAGTTACTTTGGCTCCTGTTAGACTAGCTACCACTAACTGTTCTGATTCTAATCCATAACGGCTGGATTTACTCTGACTGAGAAATCTTTTAGCGTATTCTCGACTGTAACCTCTAGCTCCGGACACCCAGTCACGAACATCATCAAAGCCTAAGTGTTTGGCTAAAGCACCAAAAAACATTAAAATAGTCTGTCTATAGACAACTGATTCCGGATTGGGTGGGATAGTTAAGTCCTCAGAATATCGATCTCCGATTACTAAAACCGGTGCATCAGGGTTACCTCCTGAAAAAGCGATCAGGCGGTTATAAACAACCGGAATATCTACATATGATTGATCACCATCACCATCATATTGAACTATAAAACCCGGATTCTGCTTCAGAAGAGCTCTTAAACCCTCCCTCATCGCATGAGACTTACCTTTATTTTTTGGAAGAGTGACTAAAAAATCAGGAGTATGTCTAAGTTTTTCCAAAGTAAGGTTGGAACCATCATCAATTACTGCTAAGTTTAAACCAATGGTTTCTTTAGATCTAACTAAAAAATCTCCAAACTTACTTACCGCAGTTTCATAACTACCTGAAGTTGGATCACTGTAAAAAGGTATAACTAACCAATCGTTCTGTTCTACCATTCGAATAGCATTTTACTAATAATCAGCTCTGATTGCAACTAAACTTGTTTTACCCCCTCTGTTAGAGAGTAATTTAGAAAATCTTGGTAAGTATTTTTAACTATTTCTAAGGATTTATCAATTAATACTTTTCTATTTTTATCTCCAATATCTTTTAAAACAAGTAGTTTTTCCAAATCCTGCCAAAATAAAACCCAATTTTCTTGTTTGCTAAAATCATATTTAGTAAACAATTCAAAAAACTGAAGTATTGCTACTAAAAATTTAGCTTCATCTACTTTAAAATAAGCGCTCAGCAGATAAGCTAATTGTGGTTTATCTACCTGGTTAATTGCCTTTCGAAACTGATTTTGCACTTCTGGATGCTCTTTAAGTAATAAGATATCCACTCCGCTCTCGATATAGTTGTGAGCTTTTCCTGCGGCACCTTTATCATCTAAATCGTAAAATCTCTTAACTAACTGGACGAGCTCTTTATTATTTTGATAGGCAAACCCTGGTTCTCCTTGGTAATTTTGGTGGGTAAAATCGTCTAAAATATTATGAGCATATACGCCTTTATATAGATTGAGATAGGTCGAATTTCCTTGAATAAACTGAAAAAAACTTTTCACACTTTCTTTTCCATGTAAGCCACCCTCCCATTGAATAATTCCTGTTACTGCTAAATCCGGCAGAATACTTCCTACAAGCAATAGCTCGTCTGCAGAATTATACAATTTAGAAGCAATATAGACATGAGTATTATGAAACATAGGGTAATTATCTCATAAAATTTTAAATAAAGTGCTTCTCGCGTTTTTAAAAATCCCTTTTAACTACAAAAGTTGTTAGTTCCTCTAAAATATCACTCATGGTTTGGTCACTAGTTATTTGAGGGATCACATTTTTAGCTCGCTGGGCTAGTAAATCTGCCCTTTGTAACACTACTTCTTTCACCCCCAGTTCTTCTATTAATTGTCTGACCTGAGCTAGCTCATCTATGGTAATATCTTGTTTCCCCCAAACCTCTTTTAAGAATTGTCTCTGCTGCGAAGTTGCCAAACGATAAGCCTGGGTAAACTGCAAAGTTTTTTTAGCTTCCTTGGTATCAGAAACTACCGATTTACCCAAAACTCTCTCGTCCCCATAAAGGCCTAAATGATCGTCAATTATTTGAAAAGCAATTCCCAGACTCACCCCAAAAGTGTTTAAATAGGCTAATTCTTTTTCCGAAGCTCCGGCTAAAATTGCCCCTAAAGTTAAAGGCCCCACCACACTATAAACGGCTGTTTTTTGATGATGAATCTGATAAACATATTTTTCCGTTAACTGATCCAACGGAATCTCTGTTAAATCTCTCCTTTGACCTTGCAGTGTTGTCTCAATCACATATCTTAACCATTGCTCTGCTTTTACTATTCTGTCCGGTTTATTCTCAATCTCACAGACAGCCTTCAGGGCTCTAAATGGACCTAGATCTCCGGCATTTATGGCGGCCGCGATACCGTACTGAGTGGAATCTAAAACCCCACCTTGATTTTCATGCAAGGCCCGATACTGATCATGAACCGATGGTTGACCACGCCGTATTAAGGAGTTATCCATAATATCATCATGAATCAAAAAAGAGTTATGTATAATCTCATAACTGATCGCGGCAGTTAACATACCCTCTAGAAATTCCTCCTCCCCTCTAAAATTTTCATACCCCAAGGCCACTAGAGCCGGTCTTAATTTTTTCCCACCAGATAACAATTTCTGGAAGATATCGATATCCTCCTGTGCCGGAGAATTTTTATAAAATCTACCCTGTCGCCACTGCTCGACAAATTTATTTGCTGTCTGATCCAGCACTGGCAGAAGTGCTCCCATAAAACCATCCAAACTATTTTCTGGCAGATTTAACCAACTAAAGGTCGCTCTGATGGTACTGTCTGGCCTGTGGCCAAATCTTCTTTGTCTCCGAGAGTATTCATTTAAGCATTTCAAGAGCTCATTTTTATTAAAATCTGGCAGCAGAGCCGGAGATGAGACAAATTCTGCATAAACGCTTTGATAAGGCAGTATTCCCGAAGTTCTCATCTCACCAGAAGTTCTAATAATTAAATCCGGGTCTGGCAAACCGGCAGTATCTAAAAATTCCTTAAAGCTATTTTCATCAACTGGCTGTCCCCCAACTTTATTGACGGCACGAATAATTTCATCCCGACCTCCATAATCAAGCGCCAGCACAAAAGTTTTCCCTTGATTAGTGACAGTTTTCTCTTCTAGATTTATGATCTCTAGCAACAGATCCTGAGGAACTCTATCTCTTCTACCAATATACCTAAATTTAATTCCTTTTTCAGCTAATCGTTCTCCTTCTATTTGAATTAAATTTCGCATCACTCCCATGATATTGGCGGATTCCTCAGGAGATCTGGACCAATTTTCCGTAGAGAATCCCCAAACTGTCACTACCTCTACATTCATATCTTGTAACTCATACAGAATTTCCCTTATTGCTTGAGCCCCTTGAAAATGTCCTGCCTCTATGGGTAAATTATGTTTGCGGGCCCAACGACCGTTGCCGTCAGGGATGAGCACCAAATGCTTAGGAAGGTTTAACTGCTCTTCTGACTCGGGCATGACCCATTAATTATATACAAATTAATTGAAAAATCCATTTTTCTCTAGAATCTTGACAGCTTCTTTAGCCCAAGCACTGTATTTATCAGGATTTATCTTAATATCTTGTAAAAATTCGTCTTTTTGAATCCATTTATACTCATAACCTACTTCCGGATTTAATTTAACTAAACCGTTATATTCCCCTACTAAAAGATAGCAGTGTTCATTTTCACAAAGATTGTCATATTTAGCAAAATAATTAAAAGAACCTAAATTCTTAAGAGCTACCCCCTCAATATTATATTCTCTTTTCAAACACCGCTGGGTGGCTTCTGCTACAGTTTCATCTCTGTTTGTTAAATGTAAAGGGTGAGTAGCTCCGGTAATATCCCAGATATCATCAAACACTTGGTGTTTCCTTCGCTGAAGTAGAACTTGATCCCGGTTGTTATAAATCAAAACTGTAATTGCTAAGTGTCTTTTCCCTTCACCGCTATGACCAACTTCCTTGGGAATATATTCACCGGTAAAATTACCAAATTCATCAGTAACCAAAATTACTTGGGTCACCATTTATCTACCCATCCTTCTAATGGCCAACGGGCTACTTCTATACTATGCATAATTTAAAAGAGATTATACCATTTAGCTAATGAATAATTTGGACCTCCAAAATGGTGATAGTCATATACACCACTATTACTCCCAAAATTAAAGCCATGGTTTCCCAAAAGGCTGCCCTTTGGTTGCCCTGATGATGAATTTCCGGAATCAAATTAGCAGCGGCAATATAGATAAAAAAACCGGCTGTCAAACCTAAAACTGCCGGCAATAAATTTTCAATTTTGTCTTTAGCTAAATAAGTTAAAATTGCTCCCAGCAGCGCTGCCAGGGCAGAGTAAAAATTAATCAGTAATACTTTTTTTCTGGCTACTCCTTTGTGCAACATTAAGCCAAAATCCCCTATTTCTTGGGGAATTTCATGGGCGGCCACGGCTAGGGCTGTCACAATTCCCAGAGGGATACTAATTAAAAAAGTGGCTGCCATGGCCACTCCATCAATAAAATTATGGATACTGTCTCCAATCACAATTAAAGGGACTAAAGTCTGTTTATGGGCCGGGTTGCCATTTTGGTCATGATGATGGATAAACCTCTCTAATAGAAAAAAGACTAGCACCCCCAGCAAGCTCCACAAAAAAACATTCACTTCTAACCCCAGCTCCTGGGCCTGTTCCAACCCTTCCGGCAGCAGATCAAAAAAAGCCGTCCCCAAAAGGGCCCCTCCGGCAAAAGCAGAGAGCAAATGGGAAATTTTTAAGGCAAATTTTTCTTTGGTGAGGAGAATTACTCCTCCAATTAGAGAAAGGACACTGCCAATAAAACTAAAAACAATAATGTAGATTAAAATAGTGTCCACAATTAGGGTTCAACAGTTTTTTCCGGGCCGTTGTCACGAAAAGCATCAATAAATTGTTTGATTTTAAGTTTATCCACCCTGTCCAGTTTCAGGGTCCTGCCCCAGGCAGTTAAGGCAATTCTTTTATCCATATTAATCCTGGGCATGATAATTAGCTTGTGCCGGTCATTTTCAGAAAGCGTTTTAAGCTCATTTTTTAAGCTGTCACAAGAGCCATCGGAAAAACTTTTGGGCATATCCTCAAAATGCTTAGTAGCTACGCCAGATGAACCTCCGGTCATCCCTGAAGAGTTATCAGTAGCAGCCGGGGTAGCCTCTTCATGAGCAAAGGCTGTTTTGATTATGCCCTGTTGCCTGTAGCCTGTAGCTTTTTTCTCGCAGTCATACCAGACAATGACATAACCATGCTCCAGAGAGTGAACTAAACTGCCGTCTGACCGGGGCTCGTCGTAGAAACCTTTGGTGATCCAGGCAGCATCATGATCTCCGGAGGTGGGGGGGTTAAATTGGAAACTCATTTCGCTTTCCGGGACATGTTTCCTGCCCTCTTGCAAAGTTTTCTCTCCCGGTAAAGGTTTCGAGGATTCTTTAAATAACCAAACGAAAAATACACTCACCAGGAAGGCCGTAATTCCAATAATTACCCATTTATTCATTATTTTAAGAGAGGGTCAATAATTTGCTGGAAAGCGCTGTAAGGTTGGGCTCCCACAATAATGGTTCCATCAATAGTGCCCCCAGAGCTTTTCCCGACCATAAAGGTGGGGGTGCCGGAAACTCCCACAGCAGAACCATCAGCAATATCTTTAGCCACTTCATCTTTATATTTATTGGAGTCAGCACAGGAGACAATGTTGGCTCCGTTTAACCCCAAACCGGTGGCAATTTGAGCAATTTTTTCCTTGGTTAAACCATTGCCGTTAGAGGTGGTCTGTTTAAACATTTCATCATGCATTTTAAAATAGTTGCCGTCCCCGCCCTGTTCCCGGGCACAACTGGCTGCTTGGGCCTCAAAGGTGGCCATGGGGTCATGGAAAGGTAAGGGATAGTCCCGGTAAACCAGTTTCACCTTGCCGGTATCAATGTAGTCTTTTTTTAAAGAAGGATAAACTTGGTCAAAATGTCTTTTGCAAAACGGGCATTCATAATCTGAAAACTCAATTAAGGTAACTTTAGCATTTTTATCTCCCAAAACAGGATCATCATCCGGGGAAACTTGGGCGCTAGTGGGAGCGGCTGAAGGAGTAGTTTGGGCAGCGGGGGTACCTCCTGTAGCAGTGATACCAGTATTGGAATTTAGTTTGATCACTCCTCCTTGTAGTAAAATAGCAAAAGCAATCACAAAAGATCCTAGGAGAATGGCCATCGGAGTAGTTAGAAAGGCATCTTTACTCGAAGAGAAGCTCTGTTTATCATCCATCCAAATTAGTTTACTGATACTTTTTCGTTATGTCAATATTTCAGTTAAACTGACTCTGGGCTTTATCCAAACCCTTTTCTAATAGAGTTTCCAGGGCCAAAACAGCTTGTTTAATCAAGTGTTTAATTTTAGCTCTCTCATTAGAGATAAAAGGCTCCAGTACAAATTTATCAGTATTAACATGGGCCCCTTTTCGCTCTGCTGATAAGGTTTTTAAATTTCCAATCCCCAGTCTGACCCTGACAAACTGATCAAAATTTAAAGCAGCAATAATGGACTGTACCCCATGGTGCCCGGCAGCAGCTCCTCCTTTGCGAACTTTAATTTTCCCTAAAGGCAAATCCAGCTCATCATGGACGACAATAATATCCTCCGGAGGAATTTTAAAATAATCAGTTAGCAGTTTGACTGCCAAACCGGAGTTATTCATATAAGTTTGAGGCTTAGCTAAGATTACATTTGGTGTCTTAATTATTTCTGACTTGAACTTTTCTTCCAATTTCCAACTTCCCACTTCAATATTCCGCTTCTCACCTCCCACATCCAACTTCTTGATTAGCGCATCTACCACCACAAACCCCAAATTATGCCTGGTACCAATATATTTCTCCCCCGGATTCCCTAAACCAATAATTAGTTTCATAAACTTCCGCGGACTAAAAGTCCGCGGTTTTCTCCTTTCAAGTTTATAAGCAGAGCTTGCGACAACTTCGTTGTCTTAAGAAACAAGAAAACCCTAACTTAAGATTTACACCTACCCCGCGGAAGTGTGTAATCACTTGTCAGTTGAACCCCGCTTTAAGAAAGCAGGGTTTCCTTGTGATTATAAAGCTATTTTACCATTAGTCAAACAAACTTATCTGCGGAGCTTCTGTCTTCTCCTCTCCTTCATTCCAAATCTTCACCACTCCATACACTCCATCATACCCCGGATCTATCACCAGATCTCCTTTCCTGTCTTTGTCCACCCCTTCTGCCACCTTTGGCCCTGAGACTTTAGCGATATCTTCTATGGAAATTTTGGTTAAAACCTTAATTTCTCCCCCTAACTCAGTTACTAACTTTTTGTACTCATTTAAGACTTTTTGTGTTGTTGGAGCAGTGCCAAAAGCTTCTGCTATAACCTGATGCAAAGGTACTAACATTCTATACCCTGCTCTCCTTGGAAATGTTTTGCTTTTTACTACCCCCATCTCTCTTATTTCCCCAATTTCCCCTATTTCCCGATCAGCCAGCTTCTCTACCCTTTCCATCACCCCTACAGTTAAATTTCTCCCGCATTTAGGACAAATAGTGCCTTTATCTTTTGTATCCTCCGGTGTATATTTAACATTACAATTTCTGTGCCCGGTATAGTGGTATTTCCCCTGCTCAGGATAAAACTCCAAAGTCCCGGCAATTTTTTGTTGCTTTATAGCCTCAAACATCCCCCAATATCCATCTTTTAAATCCTCAGAAAAAACAGTTGATTCCCTGCCTAAATTAGGCAAAGAATGGGCATCAGAAAAAGAAAGAATTGATCTGTTATCAAGTTCAGCAACCCTCCAATTCATGGCCGGGTCGCTTGAAAGGCCGGTTTCTATGCCATAAACATATGGGGTTAAGTCTTCAAAACACTCTGACAGCGAATCATAGCCTGACTCAGACCCAAAAATCCCAAACCAAGGAGTCCAGGCATGAGCCGGAATAAAAAGAGCTTGCTCTGATGCCTGAAGTGCTAAAGATAACAAATCTTTAGAGGACATTCCTAAAATTGGCCTGCCGTCTGATCCTAAATTAGCCCTTCTGGAAAGAAGTGATTTTTGAAAAGCTTCAGCGGAGCGAAAATCCGGCAGGAACACTAAATTATGCAATCTTCTGCCCCTGCCCCTATGGGAATACATGGTGGCAATCTCCACTGTTAACAAAAATTTAACTGTTGGGTCGCCTGTATGGGTTAGAAATCCAGTTCCATCCTCTGTTAATTGATTTTTCAATTCTGCCAGCCACAAAGGATGAAGAAAATCCCCTGTCCCCAACAGATTAATCCCTTTGTATTTAGCCCATTCCACCAGATTGGGCACGTTTAAAGCCTGGGAACAAGCTCTGGAAAAGCGAGAGTGGATGTGCAAATCAGCCACGTATGCCATGAGCGCATTTTAACATATGTTATAGAAATTGGTTAAAAAACTTAACTGATCTGTCCATGGCTATCTTTAGTTCCGGTCCGGACAGGTTATGGTTGCCCTCCGGATACAAATACAACTCCACACTTTTACCTAATTTCTCTAAAACCTCTTTAAACTCCTCGGATCGGGAAGTGGGAATACGCTCATCCAATAGTCCATGATGCAGTTGAATAGGCATATTTAACTCATGTATAAAAGACACTGGTGAGATAGACTGGTATTTTGCTGCCCAAATTACTGCTGCCTTAATTTCCGGTTTAACTAAAAGCACTTTTAAAGTAATATGCCCTCCCATGGAGTGGCCCCAAACTCCTATTCTGTCTGGATTTACTGCTGGTAATTTTTTCAAAGACTCCAAGGCATTAATAGCATCTATAGCATAACCGGATTCAAAGTTACCGGAAGGCTCACCCTCAGATTGACCATGGCCGCGAAAATCCGGTTTAAAAACCACATATCCGGCTTTGGCCAGATGAGCTAAATAACGCACATACTGCCTGTCAGTCTTAAATTTGTCCAGGGGAATATAGCCATGGTTAAATAAAATGGCCGGCCATCCTTTTGGGGGTTTTTTACCAGCGGGCACAGTTAAATATCCATAAATTTTCAGGCCCTCTGATTGATACGAAACTAGATAAGCATGGTAACCCTCTTTCTTCCCCAGTTCTTGCTCTATGGTTATTTGCGAACCGGGATAATTTTTCTCTTTTAGTTCTTGAATAGTTAAAATCTTCATGGGATTTATTTTTGGGGAGCCATTCTACTTTTTAAACTGCTGTTTATACATTTCTATTAATTCCTTAACAGTGGTGGCATCTTCTGCTTGTTTGTCAGCACCTCTGAATTTTACCAGTCTGGGGAATCTTAGGGCGTACCCAGGAGTTTTTTGTCCAGATGCTGAGCTTGTCGAAGCACCTGCTGTATGAACCGGGGATTTGGTAATCTCATCAGCCAACACCTCTATCACAATCTCCGGGGCAATCCAAACAGAAGGAGTTAAGATTGAGTTAACCCTGGCTGGTTTGTGATCAACTTTTATTTTATCTGCCCTTTTGTGGATTTCCCTCCACTCCTCATCTGTTAAACCTGTGCCAATCTTTGATACTGTGACAAATTCATCTTTTTTATCATCATAAACTCCTACTAACAAAGCTCCTGCCCCAAAAGCAGCCCTTTTACCCCTGCCAAAAATATAACCTAAAATCACACAATCTATGGTATCTTTTAACTCCCCTGAGGAGTGTCTTTTTAATTTTATCCAATTAAAATTCCTTCTTCCAGCTTCATACTTTGAATCAGGTCTTTTGGTGACCACTCCCTCCAATCCGCGGGATATAGCATCATCAAACAGTTGCTGCAACCTTTCCGGATCTTTGACCATCTCTCCAGGTTGTGGTATAAGCACTTCCTCTCCCGAGATGACTTTTTCCAAATTATTAATCCGTTCTTTAAGAGGCATATCCATTAAAGACTTACCATTTAAATACATAATGTCAAAAACAAAAGCTTTTAAAGGAAACTTTCTTTGCATTTCTTCAATGTTATACTTACGGCGGCGTTTGGTAGTCTCCTGAAAAGGTAAAAACTCCTCAGACTCCGGATTAAAAGCCAAAGCTTCTGAATCCAAAATTACAGAGTTTGCTTTAATCTGTTTTTTGACTGCCTCCACAATATCAGGGAACATGGGTGTGGTTTCCTCTAAATTTCTGGAAAATAGCCTCACTTGATTCCCGTCATGCCTGTAGTGAATCTGGACCCTGAAGCCATCATATTTATACTGGGTATGAGCCTCGCCTCCATATTTTTTCAAAATAGTCTTAGGGTCGGTAATTCTCTCACAAAGCTCCGATCTGATTGGTCTGCCAACAGTCACATCTAATTTTTCTACTCCCTTTAATCCTTCTTTCCATAAAGTCTCTCCAATTAAACCTAGATCAGAAACTTTGTTATATGCTCCCTCCAAAAGCTTTCTTTTAGATTTGTCGCCCAGTTTTAATTTGGCAAAAGCATCCAAAATAGTGGGGTCTCCAATCCCTAATCTGGAAACCCCAAGGGGAATTCTGACTAAATGTTTAGCTCCCACCCCATCTACCTTTCCCAGTAATCCAGCTAATGCAGAAACCTTTTTCTCCACCGTCCCCTCCCCTGTGGTTTGAGCAATACGCCTCAGTGTCTCAAATACTTCATTGACTGTCATCCCTTCGTCATTCCCGCGGATGCGGGAATCCAATTCCGACTCTGACTTTTGTCTTTTGGATCCCTGCTTTCGCAGGGATAACAACTTCTGGGCCACCTTTCCTAAATCTCCCACCTTCCCATACTCTTTCAGCACCTGCTCACGTTCCAGGCTATACGCTCTGGCCACAGCTGCTGCTACTAATTTCTCGCTCATCCCAATTTCTAAAGGCTCATAAAAGGGGGCTATTCTTCCTTGAAGTAAATAAGAAACTTGGGCTATCTCATCTGTGGTGGTTTCCTTGAAAAGTTCAGCTAAGATATCAATTAAGATAAGTCTGGAAGAAGTTCCCTCCAGTTTTTCAAAATACTGTACAAGTTTACTAAAAGTCATTCGTGCTCTGCTCCCCCTAAACCTCCGCTTTCTACATCACGGGATTGTGGACGAAGATGAAGATCATAGCCTCTTGCTTGAAGAGATTCATAAACTTGCAAGGTTAGCTCGGGACCATTTTCTGCCCTAACAACTGTCCTTTTTTCTTTATCCCATAAGCCTATTATTTTTGGATCACTTTTCGTTAGTCCTGTTTCAGGATTTATATCCTCCAGTTTCAAAACAATTGGCTTGTCTGCACCTAAAGCAAGTCCCATTATTTCACTTATAACTTGGTTTCCTAAGTTGCCTCTTTCCTCAATTACCTTTTCTAAACTCAGTTCTTGGTTAAGTACTCCTTGCGGGCGATACCAATCTGCCTCAGTATCGGCAGGCGCACTAGCACCCATTATAACTCTTTCCTGAGCAGTGAGGACCAGAGGTAATATACTTATATCATACGATTTGTCACTGGTCATTTTAGCAATTGTAATAGATTCAAAAGCTCTTGTAAAATACGCATTTATCAGCTACGGTAGAAGAGATGAGCCAGTATCCAGATATTAATCCTGATTTTGAACCCCAAATACCTCGGGAGCACCAGAAAATCTATGATGCAGTACGTAAAGGAGAACTCACTCCTAAACAGCTTTCTAGACTTTTAGACAGAGATGATTTAATGCCAAAGACATTCTTAAGGAAAGGCGGATTTAAAGATAGATTAAAAGAATATCTGAAGCAGGGCGCCACCGGAACCCTTCTCACTGTAGATTTAGATGACTTTAAAAGGTTTAATGATAAGCAAGGTCACCCAGCCGGAGATGAGTTAATTATACTTGCTGGCAGCATTTTATATGAACACACCAGAACCCGTCCCCCTTCTCCAGAAATGGCTGAAAAAAGAGAAAACAGAAGAGAAGAATTTGATCTTTTGGGACGAGGTGGTGATGAATTTTATGCCTTTCTTGTCGGCGCCCAACAATCTACTGCCTTAGGGGCGGCTATAAGAATACGCCGCCTCATAGTTAGTGCTGTTAAAGAAGTGTTTCCGGAATATGGATCAGAACAGACCATGAGCTTAGGATTAGTTTATGCACCGGAAGGGGCAGATGCCTATACTTTATTACAGGTAGGAGACCGTGCACTTTATGTCGCCAAACAAGGTAAATCTACCGGCTTAGTTAAAGACTCTATTAACATTGAAAGATATCCTGATTGAGGACAGTAGTAGCCTAAATGTTGTAAAATACACTCTTATGACTCAAGAAACTGAAGGACCAACCTTACCATCTAATATGCTTGACGCGTTTGCATTTATTAAGCATTTATCTCAAGAGACAGATAGGACCGGCATATCCCGACCAAGATCTCCCTTAGCCCTACTTTTACTCAACTTCACAAATCAACCTTCTCCTGACCAACTAAACAGAATCGGGGACATTATTTCCGGGCTTACTGAACAAAAAGGTATAGTAGGTTTACCAAAAAAATTTGCTGATTTGGGAGTAATTTTGCCCCAAATTCCTGATACTCATGTTTTATCGTATGCTGCAAGCATATTAAAAACAATTTTATCCCTGCCAGAAACTCAAGACTTGAACACTAGCATAGGAGTAGGTTTGTATCACAAATCAGATGGACGCACACCAAATACACTTGTAGAAAGAGCTTTAGATGGATTAACAGTGGTTACAAAAGAAGGGGGAAATAAAATTGGCTTGGTAGCAGCCAAACGACAAGCTATTCCCACCATTAATGGAAATCTTCAAGAAACTTTTATTTTAGTACGTAAGTAGCCTTCTTAGTTCCGCCGGCTTTTCTGACCAAACCTTTTTGGCGCAAAAATTTAAGCTCCCGCAATACCGTATCATCAGAATGGTCCGGGAAGATTTTGCGGAATTCTCTATTAGCCAGAGATTTGTGCCGCTGCAAGTACTCCATAATTAACATCTGTCTTTCATTAAGCATTAGCTGTGTTCCCCCCAGTTTATCTTTAATCCGGGCATCAACTGAAATACGCTGGACCCGCTCTTTGACCCGGTTTAGTTCAATGGCCACCCCCTCACAAAAATATTCCAACCAAGGGGTTAAATCCCGCTCATGGGTATCCAAGACCAACTGGTTGGAAACCGCCTGCAGAGTTAAGTAATAATTCATAGGGTCAGAGTCAAAATATTCTTCCAGAGAAAAAAATTTCTTAATATCATAACCTTCCAAAAATAAAATTAAGGTCGCCACTGCCCGGGCTACCCGCCCGTTGCCATCCACAAAAGGATGCACTCGGGCCAGCTCATAATGGACAATCCCGGCTTTAATCACCGGATGAATATCTTTAGCCTCCTGCGAATTGACCCAGTTAACTAAATCCTCAATTAAAAACGGCACCTCCACTGCCGGAGGCGGAGTGTAAGAAACTTGGCCGGTCAAAGAATTTCTAATGACTACCTGGCGGGAGCGAAAAGTTCCCTGATATTCTATCGGCACAGTTTTTTCCACCGTCAGCCGGTGCATTTCTAAAATGGTTTCCACTGTTAAATGATAGAGGTTGGAGGAACCAATAGTTTGTTCAATGGAATCAATAAATTTTAAGACATTGCGATAATTTAAAATTTCCTGGATATCCCGCTCCCGGGCCATCACTTCTTGTCCGTCCAAGACATCTTTTACCTCTTCTTCTGATAACGGATTGCCTTCCAGGTGAGTGCCGTGATGGACAGTCCTCTCCATAGCCTCTTTTCTAAATTTAGCTTCCCAAGCCGGTACTAAGGGGGCATTCAAGATCACCTCTCGGGCGCCGTCAATACGGCCCACATTTTTAAGCAAAGCATTGGTAATTTTATAATTAGGGATGAGCATTACTTTCTTTTCTCCCCCACAAAATTAATTAACAACCAGACTGACAAAACTATAATTAATAAAATTACAGTGTACCTGGTTAAAACGGTTAAGAAAACCTGGCCAAAAGCATAAACCAACAGCCCCCAAATACTCATCCAGGCCACAGTGGAAAGAGTACACAGCCAGAAAAAATGGAAAAAATTCATCTTAATGGTCCCGGCCGCCAAAGCCACGAACGAGCCAATATCGGGATGGATAAAAGCCAGGGCAAAGCTGCGCAACCGATCTTTTTTTTCTAAATGAGTTTTAGCCTTTTGTAAGGCTGGGGAAATCCCAAATTTGTTGATCGCTTGGGCAAAACCAAAATAACCCATTAGGTAGTCAATTATAAACCCGGCCAAAAAACCTAAAGAAGCAAATAAAATTGCCAGGGTCAAATCCACCTGGCCGGCTTTGGCAAAAACTACCCCTAAAATTACAATAGTTACCCCGGGGATAAAGAAATTCACAATTACCAACCCCTCTAAAAAAGCCCCGGTAAAAATCAGCTCATAACCGTATCGGTCATAAATTTGGGCAAAATGGTTGACAATTTCTTGGGGGGAAAGGGGGGAACCCTGGAATAAAAACAGCGCAAAAATATAAAAGATAATTAAGAGCACGGGCAGTAGCAGGGAAAGAGAGAAAATGTTTTTTAATAAGGATTTGAAGCGGGACATGGATTAATTATCGCATTTTCCCCGCAAAAATCAAAGTTTAAGAAACCTAAGCTCTATTTTAAACCAAGCTCTAATTTAACAATAAAAAGGCTTACTGGTACTTGCTGCCTGCAAGACTGACAGGAGGTAGTTTTAGTCCCCCGGTCGCTGGGGGACAAAATTATAGAGAGTAAGCCGGAACATTTAGATTTAGGATCAGCAGCACTGTCATTATGTTGTAACTGAACACGATGAAATGTTTCTTGCCCTTCCCCTGACCAAGTATTGACAATTTTAGGAAGAGGAATAACTTCTGCCTGCAGAGCAAGTGGTAATTCTTTAACCGACAATTCTTTAACCATTAATTAAACTTTAAAAATACTTTAAGCCAATATCATCATTTTGTCAATTTTGGTATGATTATGTTATGGCCAACAAAAAAGCACAAGAGAGATCTTTCCGCCGGGAGCTGGTCCAACAACTGGTCACTCTCTCCACTTCCGGTTTTGGCTTGGTGGCAGCCTTGGCTTGGAATGAAACCATCCAACAAATAGTCAAAGATTTTATTGAACCACGTATCCCTGGGTCTGGATTAGTTTCTAAATTAATTTATGCCTTAATAGTGACTACTCTGGCTGTATTGGTGACCTATCAGCTTTCCAGGTTAGCCTCTAAAAAATAAGGAAATAAATTAAACTCCCTTTAATTTTTTTTAAATTTCTTTGTTTTAAATTTCTTTGTTAAATAATATTTTATTAAATCACATTTCGTGATACGATCGTTGAGTGAAATGTGATTTATCATGCATTTATCATGATTTAAAGTCCTTTAATTACCCCATCCTCTATCTTTAAAATCCTGGCAGAATCTAAAAATTCCTGAGGAATATTTTCTAACTCTACTGTAGCCATGATAGTTTGCTGACGGGAAACTATCTCCACAACGGCCGCCCGGTGGGAAGCATCCAACTCAGAGAAAACATCATCCAAAAGCAGAATTGGCCTCTTTCCCAGTGTTAAACTCATATATTCCAAAGTGGCCAGCTTGAAAGCCAGGGTGGCCATCCGCTGTTCCCCCCGGGAGCCAAAATGGGCCAAATTTCGCTCCCCCATTTCCACTGTAAAATCATCCCGATGGGGCCCGATTAAAGTTGAGGCGACGGCAATTTCCCGAGTAGAGTACTCTCTCAAACGCTCCTGCGTAATTAAACTCTGCTGATAGGCAAAACGGAAATTACCTAAGGCCTGGAAACTGTTTAAACTTTCTAAAAAAGCTGCCCGGGCAGAAGAAATAATCTCCCCCTGTTTAATCAGCTCTCCTGTCCAAAAAGTCAGCTCATCAGCCCGGCTCAAACCTTCCCTGATTCTCTTTAACACCCGGTTGCGATTAACTAAATATTGCTCATATAAAGTTAAAGCCTTTTTGTAGTGGGCATCAACTTGGGCCAGGGATAAATCCAAGTGCCAACGGCGCAGGCTGGGAGCACCAATTACCATATTAATATCCACCGGGGAAAACATGACTGCCGGGAAATTGCCTAAATAATCAACTACCCGCCGGGACAGCCTGTTAACCGATACTTTTTTACGATATTCGCCCAAAAGCTGCATGTTAATTTGCAGCTGTAAGGAAAAGTGGCTGTCATCTTCTATTTGCCCCTCCACTGTGGCAAAAGTTTCTCCTTTTTTAATTAGTTCTAACTCCAGGGCAGTACGGGAGGATTTAGAGGTAGATAAAAAATAAATTGCCTCCAGCAGATTGGATTTCCCCACAGCATTGTTACCTAAGAGGATGGTAGATCTCTGGTCAAAATCTAAGGACAGGTTAGAATAATTACGAAAGTTTGTTAGTTTAAGTTGCTTTAAAATCATCCTTTTTCCCAGTGGCCCAGTCCCAAAAACTCCCTTAATTTAAAAGGTAAATGGTCTTCAGTAAAAAAGATGGCCGGGCGCGAAGCCATTAAACCAACTAAAAAGATTAAAGTCCCCATGGTAATGAAAATGGGAATCACCCCAAGTAAATCTGCCAATGCTCCGGTTAAAATCACCGGTATAGCGGCAAATAAATTCATTAATACTACCAGGGCTGAGGAAACTTTGGCTCTAATTGCCTCATGAGTACTTTCTTGCAAAACAGTTTGGGCCGGAATAATAATTAAGGCTGTAAAAATTCCCATGGCAAAAGCTCCCAAGACAAAAATTAAGGAAACTGAAGGAACATGAAAGAAAAAACGGGGCCTAATTAGCCGGCTGGTAAAATCTGTACCCTCCATCAGCTCCCCCACCACCGGAATAATTCCCATTAAAACGAACAAAATTCCCACCAGGGTGATGGCCGGGATAATTAAAAATCTTTTGGGAAATCTGGTGGCAAAACGGCCGATGGAAAAAGCCCCGGTTACCATACCCAACCCCAAAGGCAGCATTAATACATAAGAAGAATCGGTGGCATGAATGCGCAGCACTTTTTCCATATAAGGAGAAATTAATACTGCCAAAATCCCGATGACTCCCTGGACTGCTGCCAAAATTCCAATGGCTGAAACCACGCTTAATTTACCTTTAATGACATTGAGGGTTAATCTAATTTCTGACAGGGCAAAAATGGTTAGTCTCCGGAAATTAGTAAAAGCAGACAGGGCTTGTAACCTTCGCTTCTGAGAAATTTGAATAACTGGTAAATTTTGAGATAAAACCCAGGCCAAAACCAAAAGAGAAGTACCAAAAACAAATAAAGTATTAATGCCAAAAAAAGATAAGATCGGCCCGGCCAAAGAATACCCCACCATAAAAGATCCATATAAAGTCATGGAAAAAAGAGAGTTGGCAGTGAGTAATTTTTTTCTATTTATCAAAAGCGGAATGGAGGAAGATTCGACGGGCATAAAAAATTGGCTCAGGGAGTTAATGAAAAATGAGTTCAGTAAAATCAGAGGGTAGGATTCTTTAATAAAAATAAAGCTAAAAAAACCTATGGCCAGCAGCCCATCTATCCAAAGAATAATTTTGCGCCGGTCAGCCACATCAATATAAACCCCCGCCAACAGGCCAAAGATAAAAGAAGGCAGATAAATAGATAAAATTAAGGCTGAGACAGCCAGGTTGGAGTTAGTTAATTTAAAAACCCAAATAATCAGGGCAAAATTGATAGTATTGTAAGCCAGTTGTACTAGGATTTGATTAAACCATAAAAACCTAAAACCCCGGTTAGAAATTACCGAGGTAAAACTCACGCTTCTTTTTGCCATGACTATTGGTTATTCTAACACTTTTTTATAATGGGCAGATTATTTGATATTTTCCCAAAAAAGAATTAAATTTTTCATTTTTGGCATTTTGGACAAAAGTATGTTCCCCTTCCTGCTTGGGTAATTTTAGTTACTACCCCTCCACATCTTGGACACTTCCTGCCTTCTTTCATATATACTTTGGCGAAGTCCAAATAATAACCCCTTTTACCTTCCGGATCGACAAAATGGGCCCGAGAGGATCCACCATGCTTAATCCCATTTTGCAAAGCAGTGATAATCCCCTGGTGTAAACTCTTAAACTCTTCCTCAGTTAAATCCTTAACTTTTTTCCTGGGATCGAGTTTGGCTTCAAAACAAGCTTCAGAAGCATAAATATTCCCCACCCCGGAAATTACACTTTGGTCCATAATGGCCACTTTCACAGGTTGAGATTTATGTCTTAATAAGTTTTGTTTTAAAATTTCCCAGGTAAATTCTTTTTGCAGCGGCTCCGGTCCGAGGTTTTTTAGATCCTTCGCTTCGCTCAGGATAACAGAGGGGATTACCTTGACCCAGCCGAAACGACGTTGATCATTAAAATATAAGAACCCTGCTGTCGCAGGAACCTTGAGTTTCGCCTTCGGCGAAACATAGCTGCGATCATCTGAAAAAGAAAAAACAACCCTAGTATGAGCATTCGGCATGCTGTCTCTCATGTCCGGAGTGGGATGGCCGCCAATTAACCGATTGCCATCATCATAGATTAACTGCCCTGTCATTTTGAGATGAAAAAGTAGAGTTAAATCTCCAGACAATTCTATGCCCAACATCTTGGCAAAACGAACGATCTTGAGTACTTTTTTACCCTCTGCTAAATTAGGGTTTCCCAGAAAGGATTTGGGGGACAGAAGTTGGATTTTGGTAATTTTTAAACCAATAATTTTTTTAGACAACCCTAAACGGATAGTCTCAACTTCAGGTAACTCTGGCATGAAGCTATTGTACTACACAGCTTTTGTTTTGTATTCTTGGAGTGGAGTACGTTGATTTTCCTCATCCTCAGCGAGTTGTCGTTGACGCTCAATATCAACCATACTTTCTGCATCTAATTTTGCAAACATCCTATCTAAGTCCTCATCTGATACACGAGACCAGTCTACGTCTTTTGGCACCTCTACCCCCACGCTCTTTGAAACAGGATGCAATTTCTCCTCTATTGCGCTTAACTCTGCAGGTTTTTCATTATCCATTCCCATTCCCAATCACCTCCTTCTTACATTTGTATAATGTTTTTCCTGTAAATGCAAGTGGGGAAGAAATTTTGTATACTATCTGGCATGGTAGAAAGAAAAGAAAATACACCCCCTCATGAAGAGGATCTTGCATCTAGCCAAGAACTAGTCATGGGTAGGCATGCCTTGTGTCGATTAATTGGTGTTACTTACATGCCCTTTGTCAGGACAATCTTACTGCAAGGCTTATATGAACTGAAGCTTACAGAAAATGGTAAAGTGAGAATTTCTGGGGAAGAAATCACATATCTACAAAGTTTAGTTCGGCAAAAAAGAGCAGCCAGAGAAATTAGTCCGTCGCATCGCACTAAACGCTAAGGCCAATTCTTTTTAATTAACTCCCTTATTTCTTTTTGAAATCTTTCCTTGGAAAATTTTTCAGCTTGTTTTTTACAATCCTCTGCCCTATATTTAGCAGGATCAAAGTCCTGTAAAACTTTCATTAGTTCAACGATCGTGGCATTATTGAAAAACTGTCCTGTTTTTCCATCCACTACAGTTTCTAAAAACCCTCCCGCCTTTACTGCTATCACCGGTGTCCCCACAGCCATACTCTCCACCGGCACAATCCCAAAATCCTCATCCTCAGAGGCTACAATAGTGGCTATGGCACCCGCATACAGTTTAGGTAACTGCTCATCACTAACTTGCCCCAAAAATTCAATAGTTTTATTATCTTCTCGGTCGAGAATTTTTTGTAAATTATTAAGCTCTGGGCCTGTACCAACAACTTTAAGTGGTAATCCCAATTTAGCGCATGTCTTAACTATTACATCTATCCCCTTCCCCTTGACTAACCTTCCCACGGATAGAAAATAACTTTTCTTAACCTTAGCCAAAGTCCTCACGATCGTAGTAACTTTGGCTATCTCCACTGGAGGATAAATTACTATCGAATCCCTTCTATAAAACTTTTTAATCCTCTCCGCCACATTTTTAGAATTAGCCACTAAAATGTCCGGCTGCTGAGAAACTGTAAAATCTACTATCCTTAAAAAATGGTTCATTATCTCTGCTACTATTCTTACTAACGGGTTCTTTTTATAATTAAAAGAGGTGGTGTAACCATATAAATATCGGGGTGGAGTGTGAATATAACTAATATGTAGCTGCTTGGAATTAGTTTTTACAGCCTTGGAAAAGTAGACATTACAAGAAGAAATCACCACATCATAATCTGATAAATTAAAACTTTCAAAAATCTTGGGAGCCAAGAGCCGCAGCGGTGAAATTAACCGACCAGCTCCCGGTATCCACTGCAAAAAAGAAGATTTAATGGTCCAATTTTTAAACCTATCCCGGTGCTTGCCTAAACCATTTAAATCATAGTAAGCCGTATAGAGCGGAGCTTCCGGGAAGGTTTCTGCCAGAACCTCCACCACCCTCTCTGCCCCTCCATACTCCTTTAAATAATCATGAACCAATGCTACTTGCATGAAGATATGATATCATTTTAGAGTGAAAAAGGTGATAACATCACAAGAAGTTAAAAACCTGGTATAAAAAGCCATACAGTTTACTCATCTCTTTAATATTTAAAAAGCCTAATGGCCTATTGGGTTGAACATGTTCAAATAAATCTGTAATCATTAATTCTTCAACCTGATCCTGGAAAGCTTGATTTAACTTAATTGACTGAGTAAAGGGCACATAAACATCTGACTTATCATGTAAAATAAACAGTCTTGCCTTAAATTGATCCTCTACTGTCTGAGGTGAATACCTTTTTAGTTTAGCCTTTTCTTCTTCCGGCATCTGAGAGAGGATCTTTTTTATTTCCCCCGTTTCTTTGGTAGAAAAAATTCTCGCTGTATGAGTGGCTTCTTTTGTCTCCAGTAAACCCTTGGCATGATTTCTGGCATCATCTGCCACCTGCCACTCAACTCTTTGACCATCTGCCTCATAACTTTTACTGGCCAGATTTTCCAGATACTCAAAAATATTGTATTGACCTCCAAAAAATACCAAAGCGTGGACTTGGTCTGCAACTGCTGGATCAGCGGCAGCTACCAAGGCAGTTGAGGAACCAACTGAAAAACCTGCATAAGAGATTCTTTCTTTATTAACTTCTTTTAAACTCTCCAGGTATTTAAAACTAGCCACAAAAGTGGTTGGTTCCTCTGGTAAAGATTGTCCTTTATCTAAAACCTCCAGTCTGGGCCAAAACGTAACATAACCCAGCCTGGCCATAGATTGAGAAAATTTTAATATCAAGGGTTTGTCCTTTTCTTGAGTTCTGACTCCCATAGCCACTATCACAGCTGATTTAGAACCAGGGCTTGAAGGAATAAATAAATCACCTATCACTTTACCTGATTCAGTCTCCAGCTTTATTTGCTGATGGATAGGGCTTGGGGTAATGAGCCCTAAAGGTTTAAGGGGAATTTGAGGAAACTGCTCTGTAATAAATAAAATAATTTTTAAGTGAGTACTAACTTGTCTATTTAAAACAATAACTACCAATAAAAATACTAATAATACTAAACCTATTTTCTTAAGCTTACCCATGACATTATGATGTGCGATCGTACATTTTAGCAATAAACTATATTATATTCCTTCTCTTTTTAGCTAAAACCAGAACTATTGTTCCATAAATTAACGTCCCCAAAACTCCCGCCATTAAATCATTAATAGTATCAAATAGTCCCCTGACGTTATGAGTCCCCAAAAACACATCTGTGTAATATTCTTGGGCTTCCAAAAGCAGATGGATAATATTGGCAAGCCCCACTCCTCCCCAAAAACTCATCCCAAAGGCTCCCAAAAGTACTACTGCTAAAGCTGCTGTGGAATGGAAATGCGGGATTAAATCAAAATAAAAATAGGTATCATATAAATTAAAAGAGTTTCCAAACATATCCAGCCAGAAAATGGAAAGGTAAAGATTATCCCACCAGAATGGATAATGTTTCCACCTCTTTTTAATAAAATAAAAAAATGGGAACAGTAGGCTTAAAGAAACAACTATAATAAAATTCCTAATAGGAATGGCTTTACCAGCAAATCTGAGATCATCCGGAAAAAGCAGCACCTCTCCTAAAAAGTAAAGTACGGATAATCTTATGAGGATATTAACAATTAATCCCCAGTTCATGTATTCAGTATATCAGTGAAATTCACATTTTAAAAACTCTTTTTCTAGGATCAAATTGTTTCAATTGTTCAACGATCGTTGAACTAATGAAATATTTTAGGCTCAAATGTTAGGTATTTTTTACAACCTCAATTAGCTGTTCAAATGTCAATTTGGTTTGTTTGGCATCAGGGGCGGAACCGGAACCACAGATAACCATATGATGAGATTGGTGCAAATACCAAGAAGCGTTTGGGTCCACCTCTTTTAATTTTTTATAAATTGGCTCTAAATCAATTTCCATGACCGGAGTATAGTACTGGGTAGATAGACTTTTGGGATCATACATTAAAAACAATTCCCCTTCCTGACTATCACAAAAACCACGGTTGACAAAGGCTGACTCAACTGCGCAAGTTTTACCAAATTTAGAAGTAAACTCTACTCTATTTTGCCAATCAGCTAAACTGCGCTGTTTCCTTTTTTGCACCTCTAAAATCCGGTCCAAAATTTCCTCTCCCAACTCTACTGCTTTCCTAGAACTATCTTCAGAGTTATCAGTAGGCCTAATAAAAGCTGGGACGGAAAAATCACCATATTGCTGGGTGGGTAATCTGCCCAAATCCCCCAGTCTAACCCACTCCACTATATCCTCTAAAGCTAGTTTAGCTATCTTATCACTAACATGTTGTTTAATTTCTTTCCAAACCAGCGAGGTGGCACAATCTTCCAAATCTCCTTTGTGCTCATCAAATTTACCCCGACCCACCCCAATAAAAATTTGTTCTGAACTCTCAGTTTGCGATTGGTTCCCCACTGTGGCAGAAACAAATTCTATTTTCACTTCTTTTAAATCTGGAGAAAATTTTTTAAACAGCCAGATGGCGGCAATATCATCCAAATGAGGATTAATATGGGTAATTAATTTTTTCACCATAAGGAAAGATTCTAACAAATTTAAGTTCGGGGATCAATGCGAAGATCATCGCCAGTTTTTCTGGGAATCACATGCAGATGAGGTCTGTGGGCTACGCTTGACTGAGCTGCTTCATTGGAAGATAAAACCACATTATAACCTTCGGCTTCTCCCTTTTTAATCATCTCTTCTCCTAACTCAATTGCTGTATTAAATAATTGAGCCCTCTCTGCAGCTGGCATTTGACCGACTTCGGCATAATGATTTTGGGATAAAACTACGATGTGCCCCTCAGCAATCGGTTGGATATCTTTAATAGCCAAAACCCCATCATCTTCTAATACTTTTGTTGAAGGAATCTCTCCAGCTACTATTTTACAAAATACACAATTTGGATGACGCTCAGCCATATCAAAATTATACCATAGACATTTATCCCACGGCCGTGATATTTTTGTCCAAAATCAAACCTGCAGCGGTTTCATTTCTCCCCAGTTGGGGCCAGTTTTTAAATCCACCACAACAGGTACAGATAATTTTAAGGCATTTTCCATTTTAACTTTGACCATTTGCCCCAGTTCTTTAACAGAGTTCTTGTTGCATTCGAACAACAATTCATCATGAACCTGCAAGATAAGGAAACAGGGAATCGCTTCACTAGTGAAAAGTGCAGTCCCTAGCTCCTTATCTATCTCCACCATGGCCAGTTTGATCATGTCAGCTGCGCTACCTTGCACCGGATGGTTAACTGCGGCTCTCTCTCCGGCAGCCTTAAACCTCCGATCAGCTACTTTCAGCTCAGGAATGTAGCGGCGCCGGCCCAACAAAGTCTCTACATAGCCATGCGTGTGGCCAAACTCCAGGGTTTTTTGCATCCATTCTTTTACTTTGGGGAACTGCTCAAAATATTCCGCAATATAAACTCTGGCCACTTCATAATCTACCCCCAGCTGGCGGGACAGCGCATGTGGACCCTGGCCATATAAAGTGGCAAAATTCATAGTTTTACCGATCGCACGCTGCTGTTTAGTCACCTCATTTACTGGGACATTAAAAATTTTGGCAGCCGTGGCAGCGTGAATATCCAAACCTTCTTGAAAAGCCCGCTTTAAACCCGGATCATCTGCTAAATGGGCCATGATCCGCAGTTCAATCTGGGAATAATCAGCTGCCAAAATGACTTTACCTTTGGGGGCCACAAAAGCCTCTCTTAACTGCGCCCCCAGTTCCCCTTTAATAGGAATATTTTGTAAATTAGGGTTTTGGGAAGATAACCTGCCAGTAGCTGCTCCTTCCACATTAAAGGTAGAATGAATTCTGCCCTCCGGGTCAGTAAACTTAGGCAAAGCATCAATGTAAGTGGAAACCAGTTTAAAAAGTTGGCGGTACTGCAGCAGTTTTTCTACCACCGGATGAGCTGTGGAGAGCTCATGCAAGGTTTCTTCATCAGTCGATCTTCCAGTTTTGGTTTTTCTAAAAACAGGTAATTTTAACTCATCAAATAACACTACCGAGAGTTGTTTGGGGGAATTTAAATTAAATTCATGGCCCACTTGTTGGTAAATTTCTTTTTCTAAAGTAGCGAGCTTAGCTTTAAAGTTTTTGCCTAATTTAGCTAAAAATTTTAAATCCACCAAAATGCCGGTTTTAGACATCTTCTCTAAAACCGGGAGCACTTCTTGATCCAATTTTTCCGCCCCATCACCTTTTATCGCTCGGGGTCTCCTCGAGTCTGAGCGACCTCGGAGTCGAAGACCTGCCGTTCCAGTATCCCGTCGTCCGTCCTTATGGCTAACAAGCTCACTGCGGGCGAGGCGACGGGAGCCCTCTTCCCCGTCATCCCTCGTATTACCAGGTAATCTGGATATTAAACTCTTAAACTCTAACTCCTCAAACAGCTCCGTTGCTTTTTGATGGTCATATTCATGAACCGCGCATTTTTTTAAATCCAGTTTAATAGGAGCTTTGAGATCCAAAGTAGCTAATTTTTTACTCATGACGGCTGATTCTGCCCCTTCTGCCAGCAGTTTTTGCTGCCTCTGTGGTAAAGTTTTTAAGTTTTGGGGATCGTAAATTTTTTCTACTGAGCCAAACTGGTGGATTAATTTGGTGGCAGAAACTTCCCCAATCCCCGCTACCCCGGGAATATTATCTGAAGGGTCCCCTGCTAAGGCTTTATAATCAATTATCTGTTTAGGATAAAAGCCAAATCTGGCCACAAATTCTTCTTCCCCGTAAAGCCCTACATCCATTAAAGTCTTTCTGGGCATGAGAACTTTAATATCTTTGTCAATCACCTGCATAATGTCCCTGTCTCCGGTGAGAATAATTACCTCTACCTTAAATTTAGCAGCCTGCTGGCTTAGGGTACCGATTAAATCATCTGCCTCGAAGCCTTTCAAACTAAACTCAGGGATATTTAAAGCTGCTACTATCTCATGAACTCTTTTGTATTGATTGATTAAACCTTCATCAGCCGGGCCCCGGGTGGCTTTATATTGAGTATACTCCTGGTGGCGAAAAGTCGGAGCGTGCTCATCCCAGGCAATAGCAATGTAATCCGGCTTTAAATCTAAAATAGATTTTAACAGCATGGAGGTAAAACCATATACTCCGTTAATTAACTCCCCCGAACTGGTCGACAGAGGTGGGGTGGCATGATAAGCCCGATGAAGCAGGGCATTTCCGTCAACCAAAACTAACTTTTTCATGATGAGAAGATTGTAACACTGCGGCAGGCGGATTTCGACTATTTTCTCATCTCAATTAACTGGTCTTTGAGGAATTTTTCTCCCTGAGTGCGACACTTACCCACCTCATCTTGTAACTTTACTTTTTCCGTATCATTCAAACCAGAAGAAGTAGCTTCCCGGGTTAAAAAGTTACAGGCAAAAGCCAGCCTTCCAGCCACCTGACCAATTAATTTTTGTTGGGTGGTTAAATCTAGCTTAGGCAAAAATTCATTGTAGAAATTCTCCAGACGGAAAATAGCAGCCCGGATGGCAATTTTAGCCCTCTCGTCCCCCACTTGATCATATATCCGCTGCAGCACTTCCAGCTGGCGCGCCACTTGCTCCCCCACTGTAATTTGCAGTTGGGTGTCTTTGGCTGAGAAAGCTTTGCGGCCGGCTTCTTGAATATAAAAATGGTATCTTTCCATAGCAGAAGGAATTAAATCCTGTCTTTTTTTGCGGATTAAAGTGTTAACTTCCCGCAGACGACGAGTAGCAAACTCTAAATTGCGGGCCACTTGAGCTTTGGGGGTGGTGGTAAACATCATCTCTATACTTTCCCTAACTGATTTTAAGAAATATAAAGGCGAATTAGGGGCAATTAGAGACTCTCCAATATCTACTGCTCCCGGATTAGCGGTAGTATTAATCAAATTAATAGTTTGCGGGCTGACAGGAGAACTGCCGGTGGAATCTTGGGCCAAAACTGGACTGCAACCAGCTAAAAAAACCATGGAGAAAAGGAGACTTAGAGATAAAACAATGCTAATGCGCATGTGCCTCCATATTAAGACGCTCACTTTTAAGTGTCAAGTTTTCTTTTTCCCCACAATACTCTCAAATTCATCGCCATCTAAGGTTTCTTTAACCAACAACTCTTTGGCCACTTTATCCATCTTAGATTTATTTTTACGGATTAAATCCACAGCTTGTTTGTAGGCAGTATCAATAATTTTTTTGACTTCTGTATCAATTTTAGCCTGCAGCTCCTGAGACACATTTCCTCCCTCATCCCCTGTTGGCCACATCCCAAACATGGGCCGGCGCTTAATATTCATCGGGCCCAAAGTACTCATGCCATATTCTGTCACCATTTCCCGGGCAATATTGGTGGCCACTTCCAAATCCGATCCTGCTCCGGTAGAAATATCTTTAAAGGTAAACTCTTCAGCCGCCTGACCTCCCAAGGCCGTAGTAATTTGTTGCAACAGTCTGGATTTGGTTTCATTAGAGCGATCTTCAGTGGGAGGAAACATGGTGTGCCCGCCCGACATCCCCCGGGCCACAATCGAGATTCGATGCACCGGATCCACTGCCGGTAAGAGATGACCGACAATGGCGTGTCCGGCTTCATGGTAAGCAGCTAATTTTTTATCTGTTTCAGATTGCATCCTCTTCCTTTGAGGACCTAATTTTTCCTTGGTGGCTGCTTCTTCTAAATCTTTATTATCAATAGCCTTTTTCCCCTCACGAGCAGCTAAAATCGCAGCCTCATTTAACATATTGGCTAAATCTGCCCCAGAGAATCCCACTGTCCGGCGAGCCAATCGTTCTACATCAACCTCCTCGGTAAAAGGCTTACCCCTCATGTGAATTTTGATAATAGCCACCCGCTCTTGCAGGTCAGGCAGTCCCAACATTACCCGCCGGTCAAATCGGCCCGGCCGAATCAAGGCTGGATCCAACAAATCCGGCCGGTTGGTGGCCCCAATCACAATTACGTAATCATTGGGAGAAAACCCATCCATCTCCACCAAAATTTGATTTAGGGTTTGTTCTCTCTCATCATGGCCGCCGGAAATACCAAAACCCCGCATCCGACCGATACTTTCAATCTCATCAATAAAAATAATGGCGGGGGAGCTCTTTTTGGCCTGGGCAAACATGTCCCGGACCCGCGCTGCTCCCACCCCCACTAACATTTCCATAAACTCAGAACCGGCAATGGAGAAAAACGGCACTCCTGCCTCGCCAGCCACAGCGCGCGAAAGTAAAGTTTTTCCTGTTCCGGGTGGGCCCACCAATAAAACCCCTTTGGGAATTCTGGCTCCAATGTCTTTGTATTTTTGGGGGCTTTTTAAAAAATCCACCACTTCCATTAATTCTTTTTTGCTCTCTTCATATCCTGCCACATCAGCAAATTTAGCCTGAGGTGAACCTTTGGCAAAAAGTTTAGCTCTGGATTGGGCAAAGGAAAAAATACCTTGTCCGGCATCCCGGGCTTGGCGAAACAGCAGGAAAAATAACCCTACCATTAAAAGCACCGGTAAAACTGCCCCTAAAATGGAAATCCAGGCTTGTTGGATGGACAGGTCTTTAACCTCAATGGAAACTGATTTAGGATCTACTCCGGCTGCTTGCAGTATCTGGTAAATAGACTCCCCTTCTTCTTTTCTGGAGGTAGCTTTTTGATCAGAATTTTTGTAAAGGGCAGTAATTTTATTACCTTCTAACTGGATCTTGTCAATTTTTTGATCTTTAACATCCGAAACTATTTGGGAAATCGGCACATTGGAACCCTCTTCCAGCTTAGTTCCACCGGAGATGGAATAAAAAAAGATTAAAGCAGCTATACCAATTAATAAATAAATCCCCAAACTTTTAGCCAGGGAAGTCAATTTGCCAGGCCAATCATTGAGCTTCTTCTTAGGGTTTGCCATAACCCGAATTATACTACAAGTTAGTGTATTTTGGAACCTGGAGGAACTTGCTTAAATTATGTTCATTATTGATACGATCGTTGAACGAATTGAAAATAATCCAGCTTCATGGCCGCTTTAACCTCTTTTAGAGTTTTTTGGGCCTCTAGCCTGGCTTTGGCAGTTCCCTCTTTGAGTATTCCTTCGACAAGCTCAGGATCTCGCTCGAATCGAGCTCGACTTTCTCTGATTGGAGAGAGGAAATTATTTAAAACTTCTACCAAATACTTTTTAACCTCAATATCCCCCACTTGGCCTTTCTGGTATTGATCTTTTAAACTTGCTACTTTTCCTTGACCACTCTTGTCCTGAGCGAAGTCTAAGGATTCCCCTGAAAATGCATCCAGGTAAATAAATACTGGATTCCCTTCCACATGTCCAGGATCACTAATTTTAATCCTGGTGGGATCCGTATACATACTCATCACTTTTTTCTCTACTTCCTCAGGAGAGTCAGTTAAAAAGATGGCATTACCTAAAGATTTACCCATCTTATATTTCCCATCAGTCCCCGGCAAAGTGGGTACTTCTCCTATCAAAGGCTCCGGGATAGGAAAAACTTCTCCATAAAGGTGGTCAAATTTAATGGCAATATCCCGGGCAAATTCGACATGGGCTTTTTGGTCCTTACCTACCGGCACTAAATTAGCTTTGGGTAGCAAAATATCCGCTGCCATTAAAACCGGATAATAATAAAGCCCCACTGTATCCTGATTTCCCTGGTCCAGTTTTTCTTTTAAAGCCGGCTGGCGCTGTAAAACTGCCCTTTGGGTAAGTACGCTTAAAAAATAAGCCAACTCGGTAGTTTCCGGTATGCCCGATTGTAGACAAAAGGTTACTTTTGCCGGGTCCAAACCCACTGACAAATAACCCAGCATTAAACCTTGAATATTTTTTTTAAGATCATCGGTTTTGTCAAAATGGGTAGTCAAAGCATGTAAATCAGCAATCAGAATGAAAGTTTCATATTCATCCTGCAACTTGACTCTATTTTTTAGCGACCCAATATAGTTACCCAAGTGAAAACTCTCAGAAGTGGGTCTGTCTCCAGTGAGAATACGTTTTTTAGTATTCTCACCCTGAGCTTGTCGAAGGGTTAAAATTCTTTTCATGAAGAAATCTTACCATTTAAACTTAAAAATTGCGAGCGAAAGCTATTTGATAATTCTTCTTACTTTAATAAGATCAGAACTATGGGGAACCCTGGCCATACCAATGACTTCTTCAATAGAAAACCGACGTAAATCTTGAGGGTCGCGAGGAGTTCTAAAAAATCGATATTGTCCGCTTCTGCTGACAAAAATTCCTGGCCCACCAAGACGACGGGCAGTAGTAAAACTAAAACTATCCCCCTTGCAAGTCTTTAGCCACACTCTTTGAAAGAAGCTATCCCACCTAAATAATTTATCACAATCAGGTATTTCTAGTGATGCTACTTCTGCTACCCCCGAACTAACTGCTAGATGGGGTACATCTAAATTCTGTACCAAAAACTTCTCCCCCACTTCAATGGGGTGTTCAATTAACTGCCCTTGTTCTTGAATTGCGGCCATAAAAAAATCCCTCCTTGGGATATAATTATCATAACATATTGATGCAAGAGGGAAATTATTTTTGATTTTGGAACAACAATTGCCAATAAGTTGGACCATGTAGAGATTTATTTCTGGAGGAGGCAATAAAGGTATCGGAATGTTCAATACCTTTCTCTTGTAATCTTGCTGCTAACCAAGGAATTTCTACTTCTGATACCTCAACCTGGTAATTATCTCTAGTACCGTTACCTTCTTGAAAAAGGGATTCCATTTGATTTTTGTCTTCAACTGGTAAATAATTGAGACCTTGTGAGGTAACTGTAGCTAACATACCCTCAGCATCAGCCGCAATGGTAATCCAGGATTTCGGATCATGACGGGCAGCCTCTTGAAATAACTTCACACCTATTCCACTCCCCCTATATTCAGGGTTAACTGCAATATCAGTTATGCGATGATGATCAAAATTAAATGCAGCTACTAACTTTCCTTCCTTTCTCATGGTTAAAAGTTCAGTACTGTTCTTCATAACTACGTTTCTAAAATATTCTTCACCAACCCACCTGTCATCGTAACCAGCTCTAAAAAATTCGATAAATTCTTTTAGTTGTTCTTCGTCAACTTGTTCTTTAGGAATTACTTGTACTTGGAGATTTAAATCCATATTTTCTTCAGGGTCAAAACCTTCTTCCATTTTATCTTTATATTCTATCATTTTCTAGTATTAATACAAAAGTAGCAGGGGTGGGGACTGAACCGAATGTGGCAACGGTTGGAATCGAACCAACGACCTAAGCTTTATGAGGGCTCCGCTCTACCGCTGAGCTACGCTGCCAATTGGTCTCAATTATAACGTAATCGTTACAAGAAGCGCCAGCGATTATACCAAGTGATGGCTAAAATTAGTACTAAAGAGAATCAATAATGAAATTTAGACATTTATTACACGGCCGTGATATGTTTGTCCAAAAACATTGACTTATTAAACCTGCAAAGCTACAATACACAGTGTTCTTTTAAACATCGCGGGGAAGTGTAACGGTTGCACGGGAGGCTCATAATCTCTAGGTAGTAGGTTCAACTCCTACCCCCGCAACATAAGATCTTCATTGACAAATACTCACCAGTATACAATCATAAAACTATGGGCGAAATATTTCACAAAATTGCCTCCACTATTTCCAACTACACCGGATCCCCGGTAGTTTTTATCGCCGCCTTATTTGTAATTATTGTCTGGGCCTCCACCGGTCCAATTTTCCATTTCTCCGATACCTGGCAATTAATTATTAATACCAGTACCACCATCGTGACCTTTCTGATGGTCTTTTTGATCCAAAATACCCAAAATAGGGATGCTAAAGCCATCCACCTTAAACTGGATGAACTCTTGCGGGGGGTTAAAGGAGCCAGAACCGAGCTGGTGGATATTGAGGATTTGCCTGATGAAGACCTGGAAAAACTCCATAAGGAGTTTCAACATTTGCATACCAAATATGAAGGCGAGTTGGTCAGGCGCGGCAGAAAAATCCCTCACAAAACTTAGAAGAAAACCTTCCACCAGCCTATTGGATTAGGCAGACGAGGCACATTTGGCTGCGTTTGAGATAATATTTTTTGAATAATTTCTTCCGGGATCACCACCACTACCTCGTCCTCTTTGGACAGTCCCAGCTTATCTCTGGCTTGCTGCTCAATAAACTCCGGGCTGGAGGCAGTTTTTAAACTTTTCTTTAAAGCTTGGTTTTTAATTTGGAGCTGGTGCAGTTTATCTAAGGCTTCACTTAACCTGTCTCCGGAGCGAAAAGCGCTAAAAATCTGGCTAATCAAGCTATAAATAATGATTAATAACACTACAGCAACAGTAAAAAAACTAATTTTTTTCATAAAGATAACTTGACAATTAATACCCTATAAATATAAAATACATGCTTGCAGACTATGATTAGCTTAAAAGACGCCCACCAACAATTTATTGGCCACCTACAAGGCAGATCTTCTGCCAGTGCCACTATCTTAGCTTATGGTAAGGATATTGATCAACTGGTCAGCTTTTTAAATTCCCTGGGGAAAGTAACTGTGGATGAAGTTAGTTTCGAAGATTTGCAAGCCTTTATGGAAAAATTATCCAAAGAAAGCTACACTGCCAAATCTATCTCCCGCAAAACCAACTCTACTAAAACCTTTTTTAAGTTCTTAAGATCAGCCGGAGCTATTACCGAAGATCCGGCTTCCAACTTACAACACCCTAAATTTGAAACTAAACCACCCCGGATTTTATCCAAAATTGAATACCGGGCGCTCCGGGATGCGGCCAGAGCTGACGTTCGTTTATCAGCTGTTATTGAGCTACTTTTACAAACCGGTATTAGGATTGGTGAACTGGCACACTTAAGGGTGGAAGATGTTAATTTTGGAAACCAAACTATCCATGTCCCCCAATTTGAAGGGACAGTTGAGCGAGACATTCCTTTAAATAATTCCGTGGCTGAAGCCATTAAAAAATATTTAAGTGTCAGGCCTAAATCCCCTGCTCATGCCTTATTTATTACCAAAACCGGCAAACCCTTATTAATCCGCAACATCAGGACTGCCATTGACCGCTATTTTCGGATTGCGGAAATTAAAAATGCCAAAGTTAATGATTTAAGGCATACCTGGGTAGCCCACCAACTGCAAAGCGGGGCCTCGCTTTTGGTAGTATCCAAGTTAGCCGGCCACAAGAGACTGTCTACTACTGAAAAATACCTCCAATTTGTCTCTCCTCAGTCCCAAAACAGCAAGGTCAAATTAGAAGAATTATAAATTGGTAGGCCCGGAAGGAATTGAACCCTCACCATCACTGTATAAGAGTGAGGCACTACCATTATGCAACGGGCCTGTATAGGAGAAATTTTACTATAATTTGGCTCTGATGACAATTTCCGCTTCCACCCCTGTCACATCCCGGCCGTATTTTAAACGGGACAACTCTTTAATGGCGGCAGCCACCTGAGGATTACTCAGTTGTTTTAACCTGTCAAAGTCAGGTTTAGTATTAATGGAAAAGGGTACTACCGGCTCCCCATTAACAATTGTTTTGATGTAGGCATTAAAAATCTCCACATTAACCAGATCGTTCTCAGAAAAAGTGGGGCTAAATTCATGCTGCAAGTAATTGGCATCTGTCACCCCCACCCGGAAAGCAATCAAGGTACCAACGTTACCAAAAACCGCATTTTTGAGCTCTTCCCCAATTTGGCCAATAAATTGGTTAGCCACGATTAAGTTTAATTGGTATTTTCTAGCCTCAGATAAAATATCAGCAAAAGTTTCCGTGGCAAAGTTTTGAAACTCGTCAACATAAAGATAAAAAGGGCGCCGCTCTGGCATGGGGATATTAGACCTGCTCATGGCGGCGGCCAAAATCTTAGGCACCAACACCAACCCCAAAAAGTTGGAGTTTTCTTCCCCAATTTTCCCTTTGGATAAATTGACAATTAAAATCTTCCCCTGGTCCATCACTTCCCGAAAATCAAAGCTGGATTTACTCTGGCCAATAATATTGCGCATCATTTTATTGGTGACGAAACGGCCAAATTTGGAAACAGTATAATCCAACACCTCTGATTTGTGAAAATCAGAGGTCTGGGCGATTTGGTCAGTCCAGTAACGCCGCACCACCGGATCATCCACCAGGGGAAGAAGCTCCCGCACAAACTCCGAATCGGTCATAATCCGCATCACCTCGACAAAAGTTGCCCCCGGCTTGGCCATGGCGGTCAACATGGCGTTGCGGACTCCGTGTTCAAAGCGAGGCCCGATGATACCGGTATGTTGAGGGTCAAATAGTTTGTACATTAAACCAATGATATTGGCGGTGACGAAGTGTTTTTGCTCGTCGTTGTAAGCCTCCAACATGTTTAACCCAAAAGGCCGCAGGAGATCTCCGGGGTCAAAATAGATTACATCTTCTGCCCGCTGGGGCGGAATTAGTTCCAATAGCTCCTCTGCCGCATCACCATGGGGATCAATAAAACAAATTCCCTTGCCGGCATAAATATCTTGGATCATCATCTGTTTGAGCAGTTGGGTTTTACCGGTACCGGTCCGCCCGGCAATGTACATATGACGGGTACGATCTTCTTCTCCAATGTAGATGGGCCGCTCCACTCCCCGGAATTGCGATTTGCCGATGTAAAGCCCGGTGGTGGGGATTTTTTCCGGAGCAGGAGCACGTTTAGAAGATAACCAGGAGATATACGGGGTTTCCACGGCTTTGCTGGGGAAATGGAAAACTGAAGCCAGCTCATCCGAGGTCAACACTGACATTTTGGCAAAACGGGGCAAAAAACGATAAATAAAATCAGTCATAAAAGCGCTCTCAGATTTAATTTTGTCACCGGAAAAAGAATTATAAGGACCGGAAAATTGTTCAAAAGCGGAGCGGATATTGGTTAAATGAGCTTTAGCATTATCCTTTGAGGATGAGGAAGTGACAATTCTAATGGTAGTATTAAAACCAGGTTTAGCCAGTTTATTCTCCACGGCCTCAATTTGTTTGGCATCTGGTGGAGGTTTGGGACTATCCGGTTTACCCGGGTCTTTTTCTTTCTTGAGCCATTTTTTGCCCGCGTCTTTCCATAAATTATCTGCCGGAGAAATTAGCATCTGGACTACTGCCCCCTCCCCCACTTGCATCTTGGCCAGGGCAGAAGTTAAAGCAGACAGTGGGTCAGTGGGCAAATCGCGAAAAGTTTTAATGGGTAAATAATCCGCTGCCCGCAGTTTTAGTTGGGCATAGGCGGTTTGCCCTTCTTCGGAGAAAATATTATACTCCGGCACCTCTTTAATCTCAGCGTCCGGATAAGCACCGTTAATTTGGCGCTCAATTAAATCTTGGTGGGATTTATGGCAAGAGATATAAAATCTGATTGATTCATGCAAAGCCACCAGCTCAAAAGAGATGTGCGGCTGGGATTTAAAATTTCCGAAATATTTGCCGGTTGATTTTTTAATGGAAGCTAAGGTGGCAAAAAATTGCTCAGCAGCATCAATCTTGATCTCATTATCCTTAGGGACAATAATTTGCAGCAGTACATATTCCAGGGAATTTTTTTCCCGTTCTTTATATTTAATCCAACCCACAAAATATTTCCAAAAATAAACTACCAGCCCCAAAGAGAGCAATGCCAAACCAGCCACTGCCACAATGGCTACTATTATGGTTAAAATATCCGGACCAGTATTTTGGACAACTTCCATTTGTTTAAGCAGCTTTTTTAAAATCTTCTGCCTGATTCCTATTTGTTCCCATCACTCGGGCCTTTAATCTGGCTAAAAAACTTTTACTGGGAGCATGGCCTTCATTTTTACCCCCCATATCTAGAATTTCTTCTGCAATCTCTAACGGATTTTCTGTCTCTGGGGTCACAGAGGAAACTGAATGACCTACTTCCTGTAATGAAGCAACAATTTTATCTCTAGTTTCCCGCTCTTTTTGGGCAGTCTCTTCCATATTCGTAGTATAGCTTGAAACTCTGAAGAATTCTATATATTATACTCTTAAATGTTACTCAAGTTGACCCTCACCAAACCAGAAGTTCCGGGAGTAAGAAGTTTTGTGTGGGAAAAGCCGGCAGAATTTACCTTTTATCCCGGCCAATATTTGGATTACAAACTACCAATTATAGATCCCAATAGCTCCAGCCGATCTTTTACTTTAGCTTCTTCTCCCACTGAGGATTTTTTAATGCTGACTGCCAGGGAAGGGCAGTCTATTTTTAAACAAAAATTGTTTAGCTTAAAACCAGGAGAGACTATTGAAACTTCCCATCCGGCCGGGACATTTATTTTAGATGAGACTGCACCGGCAGTGATGATTGCCGGTGGCATTGGTATTACCCCATTTAGGTCTATGATTAAATATGCTGTTGATCAAAAACTTAAAACTCCTATAACTTTAATCTATCTAAATTCAAATGATGATTTTCCTTTTAAAAATGCGCTTAAAGCTTGGCAAAAAAATCTGCCTAATTTAACTATCCAATTGGTTAACACCACCAAAGAAGGTTTATTAGATGATCAAAAATTGCAGTCCCTTACTACTAACTGCTCACTACCAACTACTATCTATTACCTGGCTGGTCCTCCCCCAATGGTAGATAATTTTGATGCTATGCTGCAAAGCTTAAGGGTGGATAAAACCAACATTCGCTGTGACCACTTTGGTGGTTACTAGTTAATACCAAATTACCTGACCGATAATTTCTTCTTTTTTAATGGGACCAAAATGTCTGGAATCAGTACTCATCTTTTCATTGTCTCCCATCACAAAGATGAGACGATCGTCTAAAGATTGAATGCGTTTGATTATCTCTTTGCCTCCCATTTTAATTGCCACTATATCCCCTGCTTTGGGGTTAATAAACCAGCTAAAAATTAATATATCCTGGCCAGGTTTTAAAGTCGGTAACATGGAATTACCCAAAACTGTAAATCTTTTAAGAGGAATCTGTATTGTCATAGATGATGTTTTTATTTATGCAACACTAATTCCCCTTCTGTGGGGTAACCTGATTTAATTCTGACCGGTTCCATCCCTTTAGTTTCCCAGAAAATCTCAGCAATTTCCTGGATATTTTTTAAAAGCTCCTGGGACAGCTCCAAATTAACTTCCTGTTTTACCTTTGAAGCCAGTTTTAGAGTTTTAAAAACTAAATCATGTAACTCTGGGTAATCTTTTAAATGCTCTTCTTTAAAATAGTCTCCCCATAAAATTCTAACTTCATGTTTAACCTTTTCTGCATGTTCCTCTTTCACTTTAGTCAGCCTGGAGATTTGAGAGATAATCTTTTTCCTTTCATCAAAGGGAGACTCCGGCGCAGCAGGTTTAAGATCATTTATCAAATTAACCATTCGCAAGACACTGTGGGCTGCCATTTGCATTTCATGAGGGTCATAAATCCCGCAAGGGATATCACAATGAGCATAAATTGGTCTGGCAGGAAGAAGTTGAATTAAAAAGTTAACAAATCTCATCATCCTAATATACTATCTCCGCTTTATGAAAATTCCAACAAAGAAGAGTAAGAGGATTATTTTAAATTATCCAGATAATCTTCTGCATCTAAAGTGGCTTTACACCCCGCTCCGGCTGCGGTGACTGCTTGGCGGTATTTATAATCTGCCACATCTCCGGCCACAAACACCCCCTCCACGCTGGTTTTAGTTTCATCTTTGACTATAATGTAACCTTTTTCATCCAAATCTAGCTGGCCTTTTAAAAAATCTGTATTTGGTTTATGCCCGATGGCCACAAAAACCCCATCAATGGGCATTTCTGAGCTTTCTTCTGTCCGAGTATTTTTTAACCTCACTCCTTCTACTTTTTCTTGTCCCAATACTTCTTCTACTATTGTATTAAAAATAAAGTTGACATTAGATCTGTTTTTTAATAACTCTTGCAGGGCTTCTTGGGCCCGGAGCGCTTCTCCCCGCACCACCACAGTCACCTGACTACAAAGTTTTGATAAGTATTGGGCGTCTTTCATGGCAGTATCTCCTCCTCCTATTACAATGACCTTTTTATCTTTAAAAAATGGTCCGTCACAAACCGCACAGGAAGATACTCCCCGACCAATTAGTCTTTGTTCTGAGGGTAATCCCAACCACATGGCTGAGGCGCCGGTAGCCAGAATCACTGTTTGGGTTTTAATTTCCTGAGTTTCAGTTTTAATAGTAAAAGGCATTTGTTGGAAATCAACTGATTTCACATCTTCACTTACAAAACGGGCCCCGAACCGCTCTGCCTGCCGTCTCATTTGCTCCATCAAGGCTGGTCCTTGTATTCCCTCTGGGAAACCGGGGAAATCATCTACCTCGGTAGTCAGCATCAACTGTCCTCCAGCTTCGCGGCCAGCCACAATCACCGGGTTTAAATTCCCCCGGGAAGCATAAACAGCCGCTGTCAAACCAGCCGGGCCTGAACCCACGATGACTAATTTTTCTCTTTTTCCCATAGTTATCTAGTTGTCCCTGCCCCAGTGGCAGCCTTAGGGCTCACCCTGGGGGTGGCTGAAGGTGTAGCAGAAGCAGTAGCTACCGGGCTAGGTGACAAGACGGGAGAAGGAGAAGCCACTTCAGTCACCGATTGTGGGGTGACGGTTTCTTGGAATTTACTTCTCACCCAAACCAAATATCCTACCACCACTACTAAGATTAAAATAATAGTGACAATTAACACGTTTTTACTCATAAACTTTGAAATCTCACCCCCTTTTTAGGGCAGGTTTATTCTATAATATTAACAGAGGATCAGGCTTTGGACAAGGGATATTTTTTAAACTTCACAATGAAAATGGCAGCCAGCAGTCCGCTGGCTACTCCCAGCAGTGTCCCCCCTACTACATCAGACAACCAATGTTCCCCTAAATAGATTCTAGTTAAAAACATTACTCCCAAAAAACCCAGTAATGCTGTCAGGCTTAATAGTTTGTATAAGAGATGGGGGCGTTGAAATGAAACTATCACACAAAGTATGGTGACAATAAAAGCGGTCCTGGTCATGTGACCGGAAGGGTAGGAAAAATTAGTGTGGACGTAAAAAGATGGCAGCTCACCCGCTAAGACATTGCGATGAAATAAAACCGGAGGGCCGGGATGAAATAAGACTAATTTACCAAAAATTTCAAAAACCGTAGCCGGTAAAACCAGCAGCCAAGCTAAACTGGCCCAAATTCTAAACCTGATTAAGCTTAAAAGTGCGCCAATAAAGACAAAACCTACGGTAATTTCTACACTGCCAATCACGGAAAAAATTGAAAAAAACTCATCAAATCTTCGCGGAATCTTATCCTGAATCTTGACAGTAGTATCAAAATCTATTTGCTGCCAGCTTTCTTTGGCCACAGTATAGGAAAACTGCACAAAGACGAGAAAGACTACCGCCGCCAAGAATAAAAGTAGTAACCTCACCTTCATGAGGATTCATTGTAACAGGTATGGAAAGAGCTCTCCAGGGGGATAAGTTTAAATTTTCTGAGGATCAATTTTAATTATCCTATCATCTGAAGCAATTGGATTTCCTCTACTATCTTTATTGCTGGTAGTAATGTAGAGTAAATTGTCCGGCCCCAAAATTACCTCCCTAATCCTACCAAACTCACCTTTAAAGTGTTCTGTTAATTTCTTACTTTCAATATTATATTCAAAAAAGGCCTGACCTCTTAAACCACCAAAAAAGAGGGACCCATTGTAGTAGGTAAGCCCTGCTGGTGCCCAAGTATTTGAACCACTATGTAATATGGGGGAAACCATATCTTCTTGAGACTGATCTCCTTGAATAACAGGCCAACCATAATTTCCTGCTGGTTGGATAAGATTGACTTCATCAGCTGCTGTTTGACCATGTTCTGTTTCCCATAGATTACCCAGGTCATCCCAAGTAATTCCCTGTGGGTTGCGGTGGCCATACGAGTAAACTCCCACTTTTCCATCATCTGTAACCTTTAAAATTTTACCTGCCAGGGAATTTTTATCCTGGGACCTGGAAGGATTCTGTGCATCCCCGGTAGTAATATACAAAAACCCGTCCGGCCCAAATTTAATTCTCCCTCCATTATGATTAGAGGCTCCGGGTATTTTATCAACAATAATCTGCTCATCTTTGAGATGCCGATCTTGATAAGTCATCCTGACTACGCGGTTTAGCGTATTGCCTTCATCCCCACTGTAGGTATAGTACAAATAGACATAATTATTAGTCCTGAAGTTGGGGTGGATAGTTATCCCCAGCAGTCCTCCTTCACCAATTTCTTTGGCACTGCTTAAAGTTGCCACTGGCTCAGATTGAAGATTGCCGTTATTATCTACCAGTCTCACTCTTCCTGGTCTTTCTGTCACCAACATGCTGCTGCCAGGCCCACCTGCCGGCGAGGCAGGCAAAAATACCAGAGCCCAAGGGGTATCTAAATTTTCTGCAATAACTGTGATTGAAGGAGTTTTGTTATCTGATGGTAAAATATTTTGTTCAGGCTTAGACTTCCATTCCCAAAAGCCTACTAAAATAATTATTATCCCCAAGATGATAATTAAATTTTTCATCTTAGTCTTATCTCCAAGATTCCTCTTTTTTTAAAAACCCAGTTTTTCTTTAACTAAAATCAATTTTATTCTTCCTGGTTGAACTTCTCTATTGATTATTAAAATCTTATTGACGGCACTTCCTGGAACATTATAAGCTTTTTTAGCCCTCTCACTCTCCAACGGCAGGGAGTGTTCATAAATACGCTTAATACCCTCCTCTGTGTTGCGAACAATCTTTTGGGCTCCCACTACCCAAATAACATTAAGGCCGCTGTAGGCGTAAGCCGGTAATTGGCTACCGGTGTTGGAGGCAATCAAAACATGACCATCTACTGTGACAGCATGGACACTGCCCACCGTAAACTGAGGGGCGGAGCCTAAACGGTTCATTTCCTGGGCCTCCTTACTTCTGTCCATGGCATAAAGCTTGTCCCTGACCGGCTTAAATTTCCCGTCTGTCCTGTTGATCTCCTCTGAGAGCCCCATGGTATCTAATGTGGTAGAACTCATGGTCATGACTTCAGAGCCGGCTGGTATCAATTCTAAAACTTTTTGCCTGGCAGCGGCTGCGTTTTCCACCACTTCAACCTCAATACCACTGATCTTTAAAGCAGCGACGGTTTTTTCAATTGTTTGTGCTGAAGCTAACTGATCCCAATTTGCCATAATTTATCCAGTTAATATTTTAAAAAACAAGTTTCATTATTGCAAGATGTAATTAATTAGAGCCGGAATTGGAACCGGAGCGGTCATCAGTTTTTGTCTCCGGCTCTTTTTCATTTTCATTATCGCGATTACCATCTCCACCCGGACCGCTTCTGCCCTCTCTGGCTATCTCAGCAGCTTTTTCCAACTGCTCTGAAGGACCACTCTTTCGAGCTTCCCTAAACTGCTCTTCCTGCTCCTCTAGTCTTTGCTGAAATTCTTGCTCACCTGAAGAAGATGGGGCTATCTTCTGCCTGCTTTCTAAGACTGCTTCTTTGTATTCTTCAACCGCTCTCTTAAGAGACTGATTTTGTTTACCTTTCTTAGAAAGATCTAAAACTTCCTTGGCGCGGTGTTCCACTGCTACATTAGAGGTGGGAGAAACGGTCGAAATAATAGTTTCAGATAATCTTTTAAGAGGATAGAGCGGCTCGCCCGGCAGTGCTGCCTGGGCCACTTCTATCAGACCAAAAAAGGTACCCAAAACTATTATTAAAACAACCACAGTGAAACTTACAAAGTGGGCAAAATTTTGCCTGGGTATTCTTACAAAAAGGATCTGCTCCTCCCTTTCATCCACCAGCCGAGGTTTTAAATTAACCCAGCCAAACTTGACCAACCTTTTGGAAGGCTGGGTTTGAAGATAGGTTTGTTTAAGCTGATCTAACATTTTCTTATCTTTCATCTTTTCTCTCCTTTTTTAAAAGGTACTCTTGTAGTTTTTTTAAGGACCGATGTACCCTAACCCGTACTGCTCCGGCATTTTTTTGGGTGACTTGGGCAATTTCCTCGTAGGAAAACTCCTCAAAGAAACGTAGAATTACTAATTGTTTTTCAAAATCATCCAAATGGGCGAGGGCCTGATAAATCATCTGTTTCTCCCTCTCTGCATCAATCTCATCCTCAAAATCCTCACTGGAGGGAAGATCACCCACCAGCTCCAGAGAAAGCTCTCTTTTTTTACGGGCATGATCGATAACCAAATTTCTGGCAATGGCAAATAAAAACGCCTGAAAAGTCCCCTTCCGGGTGGAAAAGCCAGGGAGCGCCCTAAAGGCGCGAAGGAAAGTATCCTGAGTAATATCTTCGGCCAGAGGGCGATTAAAAACTGAGTAATAAACATAGCGAAAAATCCTTTTAAAAAATAGACTGTAAATTTGTCCAAAAGCATCTTTGTCTCCTTTTTGGGCCTGTATAACCAGCTTGATTACACTAACTTCCATAATAGCTAATTATACCCCAACATACCCCAACCTATTGTTATAACGGGGAAAGAAACTTTTTGTAACAAATTAGGCTGTTTCTCGTTTTAAGTTAGTGAAAGACAAAAGGAGGTGGAACAGAAAAATGAAATATAGAGCATTTGCAACTTTTTTGATAGCTCTACTTCTTTTGATTGCACCCACCCTGGCCGATGCTCGTGGAGGTAACGGCAGCGGCAACAGCAGCAGTGGTCATGGCGGTGGAGGAGATGAGAATCGGGTTCGGGTAGAAGTCAGAACAGGACAGATCGAACCGGAGGAAAACCGGGTCCGGGTGGAAGTCAGAGGTAACGAGGCGAATATTGATGAGGCCCTCAATCTAGTTAACCAGCTGCAGATTCCCGAAGATGTTAACCGCATTCGAGTTGAGGCCAGAAATGACCAAGATCGGGTCCGAATTGAGCTGCGGGGGCCGGAGGAGGTAGAAGCTTTACCTAATATTGAAATTGAAGGTAACACTTTTGAAATCACCGGCGAAGTAATTGCTTTCACTGGAGATACAGTCACTATCGACGGACAAACAATCACCATTAACCCAAACTTAGTGGCTAACTTCGAGCAGGAAGGCACTATTGAAGTGGGAGAGGTAATTAAAGTAGAGGGGATGGTTGAAGCAGATGGTACTCTTTTGGCCCGGGAGATCAAAGCTAATGGAGTTGAGGTAGAAGAGGCAGCTATCGGAGGAAATTCCCTGATGGCGCTATTGGACCAAATCCGCACCTTTCTACAAAATCTAATCTAGGCAAGCTTCATTAATGTTTGAGTGCTAGAAGTGATTTAATGGATAAAAATCCACCTGCCATAGCCAAAGCGCTGATTGCCAACAAGGTAGCCACCGGATTTGTCCCTGCTGCTTGAGTCTCTTGTGCAACAGCTTCATTTGACCCTACTTGCTCAGCTGCCAGTACCTCTCCATCACCCTCCGAGTTTTGCGAATTTTGAGAGATTTGTGTCCCTAAAACCAGGGTTTGATTTTCAGGTTTTTTATCTTCTGTGGTACTTGTTTGTTCTGATTCAGATATAGAAGATGTCTGGTTGTTGGAACTATTGTTGTCTGAACTGGATGATTGGCTGCTGCTACTATTATTTGATGAACTGGTATTTGATGAAGTGGTACTGGAACCACCGCCGGAGCTGCTAGTAGTTGATGATTGATTTGTATTGGTACTGGTCTGGGTTCCAGTGGTGCCTGTTTGAGAACTATCACCTGTCTGAGAACTCCCATCAGTGGTATTCTCACTACCACTAGGTGGTGTTGACCCCACATTGTTGTCTGTTGGATTATCAGTAGCAGGTGGATTATCAGCTGGTGGTTCATTGGCAGGCGGGTTATCATCAGGTAGCTGATCACTTGGTGTATCATCAGCAGGAAGTTGGTTATCGGATGGGACTTCGTCAGCAGGTGGCTCCTCAGCAGGAGGCTCTCCACCAACCGGAGGTTCTTCTGCTACTGGTGGCTCATCAGAAGGAGAATCACTGACAGGTGGTTGGTTATTAACTGGTGGTTCTTCCGGATTAATCAGCTCAGAGAACAGTTTGCCTGAGACAGTAAATAAGTTGGTTAAAAGACCTCCCAAGGGAAGCCCGGGACCTTCAATCCTGACAAAATTGTTACCTGTAGGGGAACCAATCACAGCGTGTGGAGTAATGGCATCCCCTAAATAACCTAAAGGGGCTCCAGAGTCCCATTGCAGGAAACTTTGGAAAACTCTGCTAGCTAAAGCTAAAGAGAAATCACAAGGCCCAACTTCACAACCAATATCCTCTGTGGAGGAATTTCTGGGCATTACCCCTACAGCATTGGTCACATAGGTATCTACTCCATATGGATGAGTGACAGTATAGGTAGAGTTAGGAACTAAACCTGTACCTGTGGCCCTCAACCTGCCAAAGACCATCTGATCACCAGGTATTGGATCCTCACCTAGAAATGCTCCTTCTACTGCCATCCTGAACATAAATTTACCACCAGTATCTGGAATACCAATTTGGTCTGATTCGGCAATCCAATAGAAGAACTCAGAGGGGAAGTTAGTGGAAAAGACTGTGGGCTGGTTAGGGTCAAAGTTAGCCTCTTCTCCAGCTCCCGGTAAGACACAGATAGGGTCTGATCCGTCAAGACAGGCACCAACTGCAGTACCCAGAACATCCTGATAGAAAAGAGGGAAGCCATTTGAGGGATCGATTAGACCAGCTCCCGGATCTCCCGGCTCACCCACAACCGGTGGTTCTTGTGCTGGTGGCTCTTCAGCAGGAGGCCCTTTTACCGGTGGTTCAACTGGAGGAATAATGCCGGAGAACAGTTTACCGGCCACCGTAAAAAGATTGGTGAATAATCCGCCCAAGGGTAGTCCCGGCCCTTCAATTCTAAAGAAGTTCTGACCCAAAGGACTGCCGGTCACTTCTCCCAATGTCGCTCCATCACCCAGGTAACCCGCAGGTGCACCCTCGGCCATTCCCAAAAACCCGTCGAAGATTCTGCTACCCAGAGCCAAAGAGAAATCACAGGGTCCAACCTCACAGCCAATATCCTCTGTCCCATCTCCTCTTCTCACTATACCTACATCGTTTGTTTCATAAGTATCCACCCCATAAGGATGGGTCACAGTATAGAGGGAGTTTGGTTCAAGTCCTGTTCCTGTTAACCTGATCCTGCCAAAGACCATCTGGTCACCTTCAGCCGGATCTTCATTTAAGAATGCTCCTTCCAAAGCCATCCGGAAAGATAACTTTCCGTCCAGCGGTGTACTTAGCTTGTCTGATTCAGCAATCCAATAGAAAAACTCTGATGGGAAGTTATCAGGAAAATCTGTGGGCTGGTTGGGGTCAAAATTAGCCTCTTCTCCAGCTCCGGGCAGAACACAGTTGGGGTCTGTCCCTTCAAGACAGGCCGCCACCACCTGACCCAAGGCATCCCTATATAGAAGAGGGAAACCGTTTGAGGGATCAGTAGGGCCTGCCAGGGGATCGCCAAGTACCGGAGGCAACTGGTCGCCTGATGTGTCGTTAGCAGGAGGTTGGCTATCAGATGGGACCTCATTAGCAGGTGGCTCCTCAGCAGGAGGCTCTCCACCAACCGGAGGTTCTTCTGCTACTGGTGGTTCATCAGCCGGTGGTTCATTGCCCACTTCCCCGTTACCTGGCCCTGAACTACCATTTTCTGTATTACCCCCTCCGCTGCCTGATCCGGAACTTCCAGACCCACTCCCAGATGAGTCAGGTGTCGGAGCAGTATTCTCTGATCCACCACTGCCTGAACCGGAGCTGTCCTGGGAACCACCACCTGATCCAGAACCGGAATTACTACCTTCATCTGCCGGTACATTTTCCGGAGGTGTTATTTGAATATCTTCATTACCTGATCCAGAACTTCCGGAACCACTGGTAGACTCTGTCCCAGATCCTGAGCCGCTGCTGTCTTGGGGAGGATCTTGTGTAGTTGTATCACTGCCGGAAGAGCCAGAATTACTATTAGTATCTGTATTGTTTGTTGGCTGTTCACTGCCTGATCCGGAACTATTATCACCTGAACCGCTGCCAGAAGAATCCTGCCCTGATGAACTACCTCCGGACTCTGACCCACTATTTCCTGAACCGGAACTGTCCTGGGAACCACTGCTGCCTGAACCAGAGCTGCCACTTCCATCTTCTGGAACTGCTGCCTGGCTACCCTCCTCTGCCCGGGCAGTGGCAACTAGATAGATACCAAGGGGCGCAAATTGCAAAAAAACAATCAAGGCAATAGCCCACAGGCACAGTAACTGTGTAAAATACTTTTTCATTTTTTGAAGAATATCTCATTGGCAGAAAACTTTCCGTCAAGCAAATTGCAAATACTTTGTCTGTTTTCTTACAATTTTTTAGCAATAAAACTTATATTTTGTGGTAAGAATAAGAATATGCAAACAGCGTTTGAAGATGGTTTTGAAGAAAAAGTTGAGCAATTTTTTAACAAGTTTAATACCAAACGACTCTATAATAAAAAAGAAGTCATTATCCGGGCAGACGATGATCCACTGGGAGTTTTTTATCTTAAGGAAGGCTATGCCAGACTTTATACGGTTTCTCCCACCGGACAGGAGTTAACTTTAAATATTTTTAAACCCGGTGCTTACTTTTCCCTGATGTGGGCTATTGGAGAAACCAAAAACACTTATTTTTTTGAAGCCCTGACCAAAATTGAACTTTTGCGCGCTCCCAAAGAAGCTTTAGTAGAGTTTGTCAAAGAGGAACCACAAGTGCTTTTTGAAATGACCAAAAGAATATTAATTGGTTTGGATGGCCTTTTGGGAGTAATGGAATCCTTGATGTTTGGCAATGCTTATAATAAGGTAGCTACAGTTTTGATCGTGGCTGCCAAACGCTTTGGCAAAAAGGAAGAAAGCGGCCAGGTAATTATTGACCTGCCTCTAACCCATCAATTTATTGCTACACTGGCCGGCTTAACCAGAGAAACCACCAGTTTAGTGGTCAAAGAGTTTGAAAAAAAGGGGATTATTCATTGCCAGCGGCCGTTTTTTGTGATTGGTCAGATGAAAAGTTTAGAAAAGGAAGCTGCTCTTTCCAGGCAGCAACAAGCCCATCCCTATGTGCTATGAACTTCCAGACGAAGAGGTGGCTGTTGGTGAAGGTAAAAGGGAGGGAGAAGGTAACGGAGTAACAGAGGTTTCATTGAGGAGTTCAACTTCTGCAATATCCTCTACTTGCATCACCGAAGTATTGCGGTTGTAGGGACCGGTGACCAAAACTTGTTTATTTTGATATTTTGTCAAGTCAACACCTAAGGGAATTTCCAAAACAATAATTCTGCCATCCTTTAAATTAAGCAGGTAGCGGTTCTCTTTACCCCTGGCAATTTTTAATATCCCAGCTTTTGACAGGTTTAAGTCAGGAGTTGGCGAGCTAGTAGGAACTGGAGAAGGCAGAGCAGATGAAGAGTAAGGCAGCGAAAAAGATTTACCTAATTGGAAGAAAGCCAAAGCTATAATTGGGATGGCAATTAGGGGGATAGATAACCTGATGGCAAAAGTGGTTGTTTGCTTGCGGCGGATTTGGTCCAACCAATACATAATCTTTTTAAAAGGGTTGGTAATACTGACCTCAAGAATGGGTTTTTCTAAATCAGGTATCGGCGGAGGGGTGGAAACTTTAACTTGACTTTTTATACCCTTGGCCATTACCACCATCATAGGCCAAATTAGATCATAGGGTCAAATGCAGCATTACCATAACAAGTTCATTGACTTTATACTCAAAAACCCCTTTATTACGGAATGATGTTATATAGGGATATACTTTACCCGCACCGATACGCTACAATAATTAAGAAGGAGCTATTCGACGCTGTGCAACTAGTGAAAGCCGGATACTATAAAAAGCCATTCAAATACGCTGCCAAACCTTATACCTACCCGCTATTGGATTCGAACCAGTCCCAATAACCCCAGAGCTTAAGAGGATAATACTCCTTTTTTTATATATTGTTTTATCAGTGATTGATAGGGAATATTAATCTCATTGGCCTTTTCTTTGAGCCGATTTAAAAGATATTCGGGAATTCGGATAGAGATAGAGCGGCTGGTCGGTTTAAGATTGGGAAAACTGACCCTCTCAAAATCTGAAGGCTCCAAATACTCTGAAAGGTCTAAATTGGACCAAAATTCTGCTTCCTCATCTTCATTTTTAAATTTCGGAATTTTAAGCTGTTTTTTCATAAAGCGGCACCTCCTTTCTGTTAATAGGTCTTGCCGTAATAATTCTAACTTTATTCTTTCGGACAGTATAAGTAATATTTAGCAACCGGCCTTTTTTGGTCTTACCAAGCAAGGTAATTCTTGATTCTGTTGTTGAGTGTTCCCAGTCAGCAAAGATAATTTTGTTCTCATCTAGAAAAGATTCTTCTGTTTCCTCCAAAGTCAAACTATGCTTTTTAGGCTTATCACTATTGCCATCATCCCATTCAAACGCAACAACATTCTTATCAATCCTCATGTATATACTGTATTATACAACAATAGCTAACTCTGTCAAGTGGAAAATTGAATTCAAATAGCCTTGAAGGTCACAAGGTTCTAAAATTAACAGTTCAGCTCCCCAGCTCTGACGATATTATAGCAGCCTTGAATAGGATCATTAAGGCATTCGAAAGTCCGATTGAGATTGAAGTTGTTAAAACCAGATGGGAGGAAATTAAAGAATTAGGGCTAAGTCACCATTTAGTAGAATTGGTTTAACAGCCTCTATTTCTGTTTTGTAGTATGGGATCTCCGGAATCGGATTGAGTAAAAATATTTTTTGATTTAACACATGTGCAAACCCTATTTCCATTAGCGTATTGCCCCCAATATAGTTTTTGACCCCGTTTTTGTCGAAATTAGCAACCAGAATTGCATCAGCCCCTTGCATCAGCCTCCAAAATTCCCTGATAGCATCTTTATTTTGTTTTTGATGTATTTTGATTTTCTCTTTTTCTTTATCCGATTTTCCTATAAATGGCGAGGCTAGATTTGTCAAAAATGCGTCATGACCCATTTTTGCGAGTCTATCTCGCAACTCCATCATTTTTTCAGTGTATTGCATACTCCCAACAACGCCAATTCTCATTGGTCAATTATATAACTTTGAGGCTTTAAAATCCGAAGATTTATGGTAAATGAAGTCGAACCAAATCCATAGCAATGCTCCCCCGGTAGGATTCGAACCTACAACCTCGTCGTTACTTTAATGGACTATCTCATCACCATGACTAAAAAGTTTTAGGTGGTGGGCGCTAATTGGTGTAACCACCTAGTCTCTGCACCTTCCCTTTGATTTTCTCTTAGGACTTGGCTCAGGGTTATCTTAAGATTTTCCTTGAATTCACCCACTTATCACTCCGAAGTTTCCCTCGAAGGCTGCTAACTATTACAGCGACTCGCTCTACCGTTGAGCTACAGGGGAATATTCACTTTTTAAGCTACTTTTGAATTCTATCATCTACCAAAGCTGAAATCCACCCCATGATTCGTCTCTGCTTATCTGCATCACTAAATCTAATTGCAAAAACTCCGTATTGATGTATGTTTTTTCTAATTTTTCTACTATCCTTTTTATCCTTAGCAATATAAGTCTTATGAAACTGTTGCGTGGGAATATTCGTTAGCTTACACCAAAATTTTTTAGCCTTTTCTTCATCCAACCCTTCATGTAACCATAAAGCACCTCTAAATTTAGACATCGGTATTTTACAAAACTCTTTAAACCATTTAATCATAAATTTAATAATTCTGGGATCTGAATTAGCAACTCCTCCTTTACCATCAGTTTTATCCCCCTCACTGGCATAAAAAGCAATCCCGGCTAAAAACCTATCCCTTTTATTTAACTCTCCGAGTTCACTTTTGGATATTTCAAAAATTTCTTTAGTTCTTAGAAGTCTTTTTCGCCTTTTATTTTCAGCGGCAACCTGTGAACCCTTTTTTTGCCCAAATACTTTATTTTTAAGAAGCCTCTTTTTTTGAGTTTTTGTCAAGGCAATATCACGGCACCATCTGCTTATAGTATCCTTTGAAACATTAATTTGTAAAAGTATCTCTCCATATGAAAGACCTCGGCGACGAAGCTCTTGAGCCTTTAATTTTTCCTCAAGTTTTCCGAAATATCCCATTGATTTTATAATAGATTGCGAACCAAGAAATGTCAATTGAGTAAATATCAACTGAAGGTTAGTGTATTCCTAATTAAACACTCTTGCTAATCCCTTACTATTTTTTGGCTGCTATTTTCATCTGAAAAATATACTATGCAACCATGACCATTTTAGCCTGGCTACTTTTTGGACTAATTGTCGGAGTAGTGGCCAACCTACTAGACCCCCATCCTACCCAAGGAGGCATGCTGGGAGCCATTATATTGGGGATTGTGGGAGCTTTGGTAGGAGGATTTTTGGGAAACTTAGTTTTAGGAACCGGGGTCACTGGTTTTAATATCACCTCTCTTTCTTTGGCCGTCTTAGGTTCCCTACTGCTGCTTTTTATCAGCCGGGCCATCATGAAAACAGACTAAAGATTACACTTTTCTCACACTTCTTCCAGGCTGTTATTACACAAAACTTGCCCAAAACTTGACAAATTTTTAACATCCTGATATAGTCCGCAGTTGCATTCTCAAATTCTCTCTTTCCGCTTACATCTTTAATGTCTTTGAGGGTGCGGTATGATTAACTTTCTGCCAGCTCCCTCCAAAAGGTTCCCCCTGGTTAAATTTCCAGGGCAAATTCGACAATTTAAGAGAGCTAAATACGTTCTAGCTTCTCTGATTGATCTTTTACTTATTGTAGTTATTTTACTGAATGGTTTGCAGCCTGCTAAAAATTTAATCGAACCACTGGTTTCCCCTCTTCACCCTCTAACAAATAGCAAAACTAGTACAGAAGTCTTTGGTTTTGCCCCTTTTTGGACTTTGGATAAGCTGGATAATGTCAATTTCAATGTGTTAACTACCTTAGCTTATTTTGGTATTGAGGTAGGAGGAGATGGTAATTTATTGCAGGACAGTCCTGGGTACGAAGCTTTTTATAGCGACAAAGTTACCCGCCTGTTTAAAAAAGCTCATGCCAGTAGCACCAGAGTAGTTCTAACTTTAACCCAAATGGACAACTATTCTATTTTACAACTGATGGATGATGAAACGGCCCAACAAAAAGCGATTAATCAGGCAATTACTGAAGTCCAAAAAAGAGGCATTGACGGCATTAATGTGGATTTTGAATTTGATGGCGATCCGGGGTCGAGATATAAAACTAAATTCAGTCAATTTGTGGCCAAATTAACTGAGCAGATGCACCAAGCCAACAGCTCCTCCAGAGTGACTGTATCTGTTTATGCAGCTTCCATTAAAGAACCTAAAATTTACGATATTCCCACCCTAGGCAGACTTAGTGATGGAATTTTTATGATGGCTTACGATTTTGCCACTACCGGATCTCAACATGCCATACCCACTGCTCCCCTTTACGGCACTAACAGCCCCCGAGGGTATTGGTATGATATTTCTTCCGCGGTCAATGATTTTTTACAGGTCATGCCCCCTGACAAATTAATCCTGGGGGTACCCTACTATGGTTATAACTACTTAGTCTACAGTCCCCAAGTAAAAGCGGAAACCAGGCCACTTTATTCTTGGAGGGGGAAACCCAAAGCGCAAACTTACCAGATAGTACAGGACGAAATCAAGCCGGAGATGGAGGGAATTGATGAGTTTGTTGAAGGGCGTGATCCTGACAGCCAAGTTCCCTATAAAGCTTATCATATAGCCGATACCGACACTTGGAGAATAGTGTTTACTGATGATAAACAGTCACTGGCTTTAAAATACGACTTCGCCAAACAGAAAAATTTGGCAGGAGTGGGCATTTGGGCCTTGGGATTTGATGAAGGCAAACAAGAGCTATGGCATCTGTTAGCTGAAAAATTTGGGTCCAAATTAGCTGCTAATGATTAAAATGAATAGCTTTTCATCATTTTTAAAAAATTTAAATGGCTATAGCTTAAAAGCCTTTTGGATCAGTTTATTGATGGTGTTTTTAATGGTTGCTCTACCATACTTAGGAGTTAGACCCCAGACCACTCTTTTTAAACCCCACGTAGATATTTGGCAAACTGTGGCACCTAAATTAAAACATGATTTAGATAATTTTCAAATTAAAACTTCCAACTCTTTTATCCCCACCGCTCTGGCAGCTACACAGGCAAACCAAGCTAAAGCTTATGCAGTGGTGGATTTTAACCAAGGTAAATTACTAGCTTCTAAAGATTTAAACTACAGTTTACCCATTGCCTCTTTAACTAAATTAATGACAGCAGTGGTCACCCTTGACTTAATTTCTTCCGCTGACCAATTTACCATATCTTCCCAAGGAGCTAAGGTGGAGCCAACAAAAATGGGCCTGATCCCCGGGCAAGTATGGGGCAGAGATGAGCTACTGCATGCTCTGCTTTTAACTTCAGCCAATGATGCAGCAGTGGAGCTCAAAGCAGGCATTGACCAAAAATACGGTGCCCCCATTTTTATTAAAGCCATGAATGAAAAAGCTAAACTTTTGGGGTTAAAAAATACCCATTTTACCAATCCCCATGGCCTGGATGATCCTGATAATTTTAGCAGCGCCGGCGATTTGGCAGTTTTAACTCATCATGCTCTCTCTTACTATCCATTGATCGGCGAGATTGTGGCTAAAGATTACCAATTTTATCCAGAAAACAGTCTGCACAAACAGGCAGATTTATATAACTGGAATGGGCTGCTGGGAGTTTATCCGGGGATTAAAGGGGTCAAGATCGGCAATACTGACTCTGCCGGAGTAACCACTATAGTACTCGCCCACAGGGAAAATCAAAATATTATCGTCGTCCTGTTGGGAGCTCCGGGGGTTTTGGAGCGGGACTTATGGGCCGGCGAACTGTTAGATCAAGGTTTTGCCCAGCTTGCCAATATTACACCCGTAGCAGTCACCAAACAGCAACTGCAAGCTAAATATGCCGCTTGGAAATATTGGAATTAAAGCGCCTCTTACCCAACTCTCACTCCTCTTTTACTGAAAGATAAGTCCCTTGCACTAAACTTTGCTTTAGTATGCCTACCTGGCCCCGGTTCCTGATGATCAATAAACGAGATGTAAAGGTGGCCTTACTAACTCTTACCCTCCTGTTAATTTTCATTCCTATTTTTACCTACATTTTCTTTGCTCATGATTTAGAAAGCAAAGAGAGCCTCATGAATAAAAAAGATACCGGCGTCATTCTTTTAGACCGCAGCAATAAGCCATTTTTTACTTTTGATGAGGCAAGATATAAGGCTTTTATCTCTTTATCGGAAATTCCTCTCCACCTTCAACAAACAGTTATCACCACGGAAGACCGGGATTTTTATCAACATCCCGGCTTTTCTTGGCGCGGTATGATCCGCTCTGCAGTCACCAATATTATTCAAAGAAATTTATCATCTGGAGGCTCTACCATTACCCAGCAGCTAGTTAAAAACTCTCTGCTTGCTCCCAGTAAAAATTTTTTACGTAAGTACCAAGAGATAGTCCTTTCTCAAGAGATCGAGCGGCGTTTCAGTAAGAAGGAAATTTTAGAGATGTATTTAAACTCGGTTTATTTTGGCCAGGGAGCGTTTGGAGTGGAAGAGGCCTCACAAACTTATTTTAACAAAAGTGCCCGCGATTTAAACTTGTCTGAATCTGCCCTCTTGGCAGCTTTGCTGCCGGCGCCTTCCCGGCTCTCTCAGGACCAATTAGCCTTGAAGGCTCGCCAAGAAATTGTTTTACAAAAAATGCTCACCCAAAAATACATCAGCCCCCAAATGCACCAATATGCCATGAGTGAGCCTGTCAATTTAAAACTCAATGAAGGTTCTTGGAAATATCGCGCCCCCCATTTTGCCTTCTTGGTCAGAGATGAACTGATCAAAAGATATGGAGAAGAAACTATGATCCGTTCCGGTTTTCGGGTACAGACCACTTTAAATTCTAACTGGCAAGAGTATGCCCAACAAGTAGTCACCAGTCAAGTTAAAAATTTGACCAAGAATCGGGTCAATAATGGTGCTGCAGCAGTAATTGATCCTAAAACCGGGCAAATTTTAACTTTAGTAGGCAGTGTTAATTGGTCAAATCCGGATTTTGGCCAGGTGGATGTAACAACTTCTCTTCGCCAGCCAGGTTCTGCTTTTAAGCCGATTGTTTATGTGGCAGGATTTGAGCAAAATCTTATTACCCCGGCCACTCTCTTAAAGGATACACCTACAACCTACAATCTGCCCGGCTCTCCCCCCTACAAACCAGTCAATTTTGACCGCAAATTCCGCGGTCCGGTTTTAGCCAGACGGGCTCTGGCCAACTCTCTCAATGTCCCCTCCGTGGAAGTTATGTCCAAAGTGGGAGTACCTACCGTCTTAGAGATGGCTAAACGGCTGGGCATTACTAACCTAGAGGAGCCTGCTCAATATGGGCTATCCTTAGTGCTGGGAGCAGGCGAAGTTAAGCTTTTAGAGCTAACTTCTGTTTATGGAGTTTTTGCCAATGATGGGATTAAGATTGAACCCACCACCATCTTAGAAATTAATGATAAATTGGGCCGGAAAATTTTTTCTTACCAACCTACCCCTCAAAAAGTGCTGGAGCCAGAGCAGGCTTTTTTAATTTCTTCTATTTTGTCTGATGCCAACAGTCGGGCAGAAGTATTTGGCAATATCTTAAACATCTCCCGCCCGGCCGCTGTTAAAACCGGCACTACGGAGGATTTTCGCGACTCCTTAACTTTGGGTTATACCCCTTCATTGGTGGTGGGAGCTTGGGTGGGAAATAGTGACGGCACCCCTATGGACCAGATAGCCGGTTCTTTGGGAGCCGCCCCTATTTGGAAAAGCTTAATGGAAAATTTTTTAACCGAGACACCAGTAGAAAAATTTAGCCCGCCTGCCAACATTAGCCAAGTGTGGATCTGCCGCCAAAATGGCCTGCTGTTGAAAGAGGCTTCTAGCAGCGGCTTGTTGGAATATTTTATTAAAGGTAGTGAACCGAAGAAGATTTGTGTCTTACCCAAACTCCAAAAAGAAAATTTACTCCAGGTAGTCTCTTAATTTTTTCGCTCTGGTGGGATGTTTGAGTTTTCTAATGGCTTTGGCTTCAATTTGTCTAATCCTCTCTCTGGTTACTCCAAACTCTTTGCCTACTTCCTCCAAAGTTCTTTGTTTACCATCTTCCAAGCCAAACCGCAACTGCAACACCCTTTTTTCCCGGGGCGAGAGTGAATCTAATACTTCATCCAAGTGACTTTTAAGAAGCTCACGAGTCGCTTGTTCGTCTGGTTGCAACCCTTGGTCTTCAATAAAATCCCCCAAATGGGAATCTCCTTCATCCCCCACCGGAGTCTCCAGCGAAGTTGGCTCTTGAGAAACTTTAATAATCTCCCTGGCTTTAACTGGATCAATTCCCAAAACAGCTGCCACCTCCTCCGGAGTTGGTTCCCGTCCCAGCTCCTGCATTAGCTGACGCTGGGTCCGATTAAAACGGTTAATTGTCTCCACCATATGAACAGGGATACGGATGGTGCGGGCTTGATCTGCAATGGCCCGGGTGATAGCTTGCCTGATCCACCAGGTGGCGTAGGTGGAAAACTTAAAACCTCTCCTCCAATCATATTTATCTACTGCCCGCATTAAACCAATGTTGCCTTCCTCGATTAAATCCAAAAGACTCATACCTCGCCCCACATATTTTTTGGCAATAGAAACTACTAAACGCAAATTGGCGCTGGTCAGCTTATCTCGGGCTTGCTTCTCCCCTTTTTCTGCTTTTTTGGCCAGCTCAATTTCTTCCGCGGCAGTTAGCAGCGACACCTTACCAATGTCCCGCAGGTATTGGCGCACCGGGTCAGTCACTGAACCTTCCTCTAAAGTGGTCAACACCTCCAACTCTTTTTCCAGTTCACTGACTGATTCGGGCTCTTCCAGATCCTCAGCAGTAGTTTCAAAAACATCAATCCCCGCATTAATTAAATCAGCATAGAATTTATCCAATTCTTCCAGATGATCTTCCGGTTGGGGGAAGATTTGCAAAATTTCTTCTTGGGTGACAAAACCCCGCTCGCGGCCGAGTTTTAACAATTTTTTATTATCCAAATTAATTGGTTTTTTACTGCGCGTTCCAGTTTTTGCCATAATTATTTCTAGACTAGAGATTTTTTAGTTTTACTGATAAGTCTCTAAATCTTTTAGTCAAAGTTCCCACTAACTCTATCTTACCAAAGCTTTCCGCATTTTTAATCTCCAAAGACAACCGCTCCAGCGAAGCTTTAACCAACTCCTTTTTAAGCTGTGATACTACCACTTCCAATTCCTCTTGCCAATGGCGGGAATTTTGGAAACGCTCATCTATTTCTACCAAATACAGCCTATCCACTTCTTCTACCAGCTCTCTTGGTACTCCTTTGAGGAATTCATTAATGTCAAAGGCGCGGCCTTTGAAAGAAATCGAGTCTAAATATAATACCAAAAGTACATAAAGTTCCCGCCATTTTTCTTCTAAAAATAGGGTCTCCGGAAATTGGGGGACAAAGACTAAATCAGCGGGAATATGTAGCAAGAGCGACATCAGATATTCTTCCAGCAAGCTGCGGCGGGAGAGAGTGGAGAGTCGGTCGTCTTTTTTGGTTTGTTTTAGCGCCTGTTGAAAATTGGGCACAGGTGCAGATTTTTCTTTTTCAACCCTGTTTCTAATAAGCACCTCATCCACCCGCAGGAGGGCAGCCAATTTTTGGATATAATGTTCCCGGACAATATCATCATTAATTTTGGACCAAATAGGGACTAGCTCCTCGCCAATTTTTTTAAGTGAACTGGGGTCTGTTAAATTAAATCTTTTGCTGACTGAGTTAAGGTAATAATCATAGACGGGAAGAGCTTGGGTTATGGCTTGCTCTAGCGCCGGGGCATCTTGACTGGCCAACTCGGCTGCATCTTTACCTGAGGGTAATTCCACCACTTTAATGTTTAATCCCATTTTATCTGCCAGTTCAATCCCCCGGCGGGAGGCGCTATCCCCGGCTAAGTCCATATCAAACCCTAAGGATAAGTTGCTGGTATATTTTTTAATTAAATCCAACTGCCCGCCGGTTAGAGCTGTTCCTTTAGAAGCCACCATGTTTTTGATGCCGGCCTGATGAGACAAAATCACATCCATCTCTCCCTCCACTAAAACTGCCATATCAGCTGATTTAATAGCAGATTTGGCTTTATTTAAACCAAACAGAAAATTACTTTTATCAAAAATTGGGGTTTGAGGGTTGTTAATATATTTAGGCTCACCCTGGTAAATAATCCGTCCGGCAAAACCCACTGTTCTGTCTCTGGTGTCAATCAGGGGGAAAATAACACGGCCCCGGAAACGATCATAGCAGCCATTTTGGGAAACTACTCCCAGGCCGCTTTCAATAATTTCTGCTACGCTAAAGCCTTTTTTGCCCAAAAACTTGGTCAGGGAATCCCAAGAATTAGGGGCATAACCCAATTGAAACTGGGTCATTGACTCATCAGTTAGACCCCGTTTTTTTAAATACTCAGCGGCGTTTTTACCCAAAGAATGTTTGAGCAGCAGGTAATGGAAAAATTCCTGGGCTTTGAGATTGAGCTCATATAATTTATCTTTAGTATCCTTTTTGTGGGCAGTTTTTTTTAAAATCACTCCGGCCCGTTTGGCTAAAACTTCTAGTGCTTCCTTAAATTCCCAACCTTCTTTTTCCATTAAAAAAGTAAAAATATCTCCGGATTTGCCACAGCCAAAACAGCGGAAAATTCCCCGTTCGGGAGAGATAAAAAAGGAGGGAGTTTTTTCGTTATGGAAAGGACAATTGGCTTTAAAATTAATGCCGGATTTTTTTAAGGGTAAATACTCTTGAGCAAGATCAACAATATTAATCTTTTGTTTGATTAATTCGATATCATCCATAGTTAAACAGTCATCCAACGGCCCGCTCCGCTAGCTGGCGGACGAGGCTGTAAGAGATTGTGCCTGGATTATACTCCAAAATTTCCCCGAAGTAAAGTATAATAGGAAAGTTTGGAGGAGTCGGATAGCGGTTCATTCCATACGCTTGGAAAGCGTACGAGCGCAAGCTCACGTGGGTTCGAATCCCACCTCCTCCGCTAAGTAGGTTCGTTCATAGTCGCTAGACTATGCTACGCCAAAGGCGAACATCCCTCCCTCTTCGCTCAAATTTGTTATACTGTTAATATGGGACAGGGAATTTATAACTGGGACTTGGGACAATTTAATTTCTTAATTGTTTTACTGGGTATTGTAGATGTAATTTTGCGTGGGATTGGTATGTGGCATGCAGCCAGGAATAACCAACGCAACTGGTTTATTGCCCTGCTTGTTATTAACTCTGCCGGTATTTTACCGGCTGTTTATCTTAAATTCTTCCAAAGGCAAGTTAAAAAAGCTTAAAGCGCGCCTGACGTGATATTAGCCAGACTGCCAGAATTCATAAGATTGTTCCTGTCTAACGGCCTATTACCAGATTTAGTCTAATTTCGAGCTTGCGAGAAATCAAGCTCTGCTTATGCTTTAGGTCTAAAAAATGTATAAGTATGCATATTAGATTATTCTTTAGTAATTTTTATTATCTAAACCTGATTTCCAAGTGAGAATTTAAAGCCTGAGCTAATTTTTTTAAGAAGGCGACTGATGGATTAGCATGGCCGGACTCGAGTCTTGAAATGACTGATTGTTTGGTGCCAATCCTTTGAGCCAGTTCTTTTTGGGTTACTCCCTTTTTAATCCTCGCATCAAGTATAGCTTGAATGACAGCATATTCTGGCTGCAGGCGGTTATATTCTACCCTCAGTTCTGGATCTTTCAATACCTCTTTTTTCCACACGGAAAAATCTAAATGTTTTCTATTCTTAGGTTTAATCATATAAGCAAAGCTTGAAATTTAATCTTCCTCCCGTCGATTAAATTATAGCATATATGCTATACTATCTCTCTCATTCTGTCAAGGGCTATTTTAAATTCCTTACTGGGAGTTTTTTGACTTTTCTTTTTGAAGGCATGCAGTAAGTAATATTCTCCGTTGACGACAGTATAAAAGATTCTAGTGGCGACTTTTCCAGATATCCGAAGTTCATATAACTTATCTTTAAGTTTTTTTATGTAGGGAGGTTTTAAATAAGGACCACCACTTTCTAAAAGTTCTATTGCATGGATAAGTTTCATATACGTTGTCTTATCCTGATCCTGCATAAATTCCTTTACTGGAAAATTACCTCTTGCAGTTTGAAAGAATTTCACTTTCCAAGCCATACATCAAATAATAGCATAAAAATTAAGGGTAAAATTGCGATCCCTATGGCCAAAGTGAATCACCAAAATAGTTTACCTCTTCGAGTCTGAGCGATGAGGCTGAAAGCCTCAGAGTCGATGACCTGAGCGAAGTCGAAGGGCTCCCTAGCAGTAAGGCCTGTCCCGCTGAAGTTTTCAAACGAAGGAGGATACTTTCACCCCTCCCGAAAGGACGAGACTATGCGCGCCTGAGAGGATTCGAACCTCCAACCTTTGGATCCGGAATCCAATGCTCTATCCATTAAGCTACAGGCGCAAGATTAACTGATTTTACCCTTTGCCCAGCAAACAGGCAAGCTTGCTTAACAGATTTAAAGTAATGGGGTTGACAAATGATAAAAAATATTCCAATACTCAATATACATAGTAATTTTACTATGTATTTATGCGATGGCTGCCGGTCGGTTTCATATAATTATTGACGTTAATAATGTGCCTGATTCTGTCCTTTCTGATGAGGAAAAATTAAACACCTTTTTAAACACTCTCCCTGGTACTATTGGTATGACTGTTTTAAAAGGGCCGGTAATCACCTCCGGTATTCCGGAAAACCCCGGGCTGTCCGGCTTTGTCATCATTGATTTTTCTCACATTTCCATCCATACTTTTACTGACCACAAACAAGTTTTGGTGGATATCTTTTCCTGTAAACCCTATGACCAGGAAGTGGCCAAAAATGCAGTGATGAATTACTTAGGGATGAATAATCTGGAAAGCGCCAACATCCAACAAGTCTCCTGGGAATGAGACAGGCGGTGGGAGGAGGATGTTAACAAGTAAGCATAGCATCCAAAGGATACTATGAACGAACCTCTCTAGCGGCGGAGGGTGCAGGAGTCGAACCTGCTAGGGCTTTCACCCGATGGTTTTCGAAACCATTGCATTACCGTTCTGCCAACCCTCCTTGAGCGCGCCCGGCGGGAGTCGAACCCACAACCTTTGGATCCGCAATCCAATGCTCTATCCATTAAGCTACAGGCGCATCTTGAGTATTGTACCGCAAATTAGGTTTAAAAACTAACTTAAAAATGGGTTTTTTCCAGAGGAAAATGTTTTTGTAAACTTTCAGACCAGCGGTCCATGATTGTTTCTCTGGGAATTTCATGAAAAGGCAAGAATTTAGCCACTTCTTTTTTAACTATTTCCTGGTCAATCTTTAAAACCAACATTAGCTGCCCGGGAAACCTCAGTCTGGTTTGGACAAATAAAACTGCCTGCCCTTCTTTAACTTTAAACCAAAATGATTCCAACTCATGCCAGAAATAAAAATGGTCTCCAATAGTAATTCCCTGGGTAGAAATTTTATAGCCAATATCATTTGGTGGGACAAAGGCCAGGACATAAGAGACAAAAGCCAAAGACAGCAGTACTCCAATTAACAAAAATTCCCTTATTAAAATGGCAATTAAAATTAACAAAATAACCAAAACAGCAATGGTAGTATAGTAGGAACGATCTTTTTTGCGATAAGGCCGGGCCGGAGCAACCCATTCCAGTAAAGTTTTAATCTCTCTTGCTTCTGATATTTTAGGGGTAAACTCTTCTACTGGAGAGGGTTCAACAGATTCTTTAGTTGGTTGAAAAACTTTGGGCATAGTAGTGGTTATAGTTTAAAGTTTTCTGAGGCAAGTGTAAAGTGGCGGCGCCTGGTTGACTATGTTGGAACCTACTATGCTAACTTTGTTTCAATCTCGTCTATTTTTGCCTGAATTTTTCTAGCTGTTTCTGTTAGTCCTGCATCTTCTGCTTCTTGTAAATCTTGTGCCAACCAATCATTAGCAACTTCATCAAGATAATCAGGGTCTGAGAACCCGGCGTCAACATGGATAGTACTTCTGCTTAATGTATATTCAAGATTGGCTTCTTGAGTACCTAGTCTTTGTACCTCGGCCTTTTGCTGATTATCCCATACTTGAAGTACTGCATTAGCAGAGATTACTTCAGGATCATTAAGAGGAAGGTCATCGGGGCTAGCAATGCCCTTTGGTGGAAATTTTCTAAAAGCATCGACCACCTGCTCTCTTGTAAATCTTGGCTTTTCTGATGAAGGAATATTCTCATTCATAGCTATGTTTATTATACAACACTTTGCGGTGGGGGTGAGATTCGAACTCACGGTGACCTTTCAGCCACAATAGTTTTCAAGACTATCCTGTTAAACCGCTCCAGCACCCCACCCTGGCGGAGGAGGTGGGAGTCGAACCCACTCACGGGTTTTAAGCTCGTGTACGGTTTAGCAAACCGCTACCTTACCGTCCGGTCCCTCCTCCAGTATTTTCTTAATCACATAACACATGCCTTAATATACTCAGAATTATCCCAAACCCAATTTGGTACTCCAACTGGATAAGATATTTTACCAAATTTACACTTGAAATGCTAACTCTCCATACCTTCTACTACACAATATTTTTTATCTGGTACGACGGCGCTAACGAGCTAAAGTCAACGCCCAGACTTCTTTGGCTCCATTTCTTTTTAAGATATAACCACATTCTTTTAGGGTAGAACCTGTGGTCCAGACATCATCAATGAGGAGGATATTAGGGTGAGAGGATAAGAGTGAAGAATTTTTAATTGAAAAAGCCCCAAAAATATTTGATTTTCTATCAGCGGCTTTTAATCTGGCTTGAGGTTTAGTATAACGATTTCTAATTAAAGCGTCAGCAAAACCCAATCCTAATTTTTGGGATAAATTTTTTCCGATAATCTCTGCCTGGTTAAAATCCCGCCAATTTTGCCTATACCAATGAAGCGGTACCGATACCACCAGCCAGTTTTTACCCTGGTCCGCTTTGATACGGTCTAAAACAAAAGGTTGATACCGGGCCCAATATTCCAAAATAAGTTCTACCAATAAATCCCCTAATCCCTTAACAAATTTATATTTAAAAACTTGGATAACCTTCTTGAGCGGATCCTGATAAACTCCTAAAAACCATAGTCCATCCAGACCAAATTTACGCCAGCAGATGGGATGAGTTTGCCCTCCCAAAGACAACCTTTCACATTTAGGGCAAACCAAATCTGATTGGTTTAAATTATTAATACATCCCTGACATAAGTAACTCCCTACCCTGGCACAGCTGACACATTTTTTGGGAAATAGCAAATCTAACAACATACTTCTCTTTATAAAAAACTCGTTTTAACGGGATTCTTTAAACGATTAAGTTTCAAGAATTTCGTTTTAACGAAATTCTTACATTAAACTTAATTAGTCCTTATAAATTTAGCCCATACTAATTTTAGATCATCTTGCATAAAATAGAAAGATCCGCCTTTAAAACCTACCCAACTAATTTTGAACAAAATTTAACTTAATATGGTAAAATGGGGAAAATTTAAAGACAAAAAAATCAGTTGTGGGGTAAAGACGAGACTTAAGGAAGTAGATTTTCAAATTCTCTCACTTCAAGATGGCGTCTGGCATCTTACCCCCAAACCTGATTTAACGGCATGATAACAAGATTTTTTAAAAATAAAACTAAAATCTAGTATGTAAAAGGTAAGGGTTTAAAAAAATGATACCAAAAGTTTTAGTAGTAGAAGATGATTTTGCTCTGCAAAAATATTTAAAGGAGTTTTTGCAGCAAAACGATTATTCTGTCACCACAGTCTCTGATGGGGTAGCTGCTTTAAATACCATCAACAAATTACCTCCGGATATAATTATTTTAGATTTAGGGCTACCTACCATGAGCGGAGAAACAGTTATCATTGAAGCCAGAAAAAAACATCCTGATTTACCAATTATAGTGCTGACTGCTAAAGACTCTCCCTCTGATGTAATCCAGGGGCTGGAACTGGGGGCTGATGATTATATGAGCAAACCATTTGTGGCCACTGAGCTTTTAGCCAGAATTAGGGTCCAACTAAGAGGTAAAAGTAATAACAACCGCTCTTTGATGAAGGTGGGAGATTTAGAATTGGATAGTGAAAAACTAGAGGTTAAACGCAAAGGGAAACTTATTCAATTGACTCCCCAAGAGTTTAAACTGCTGCAATATTTAATGACTAATCAGGGCCGGATTTTAACCAGAGAGATGATTTTAAATCGGGTCTGGCTTTACTCCCCTGATATTGAAACCAGGGTGGTAGATGTCTATATGGGTTATCTAAGGAAAAAAATTGATAATGGTTTTGACCAAAAATTAATTCACTCCATCCGCGGCTTTGGTTATACTATTAAAGAGTAACCTTTAACGCAGCTTCACTGAAATCATCAACCCATGGTCTATTCTTAATAAATAACTGTAATAGTCGGGGCTAGTCGTTATATAGTTTAAATAATCTTGCATTAAATCCCCATAATCTAGCGCATTGTCAGCAATAATCACTGCCCCTTCAGTTAAATAAGGCTCCAGTAGTTGCATGTACTTAAGGTAATTGGGTTTATCAGCATCTAAGAAAACAAAATCAGTATCCCCTCTCCAACTTCTGCGCAAAATGTCTTCTGCCCAACCAACATATTGGAAAATTGTCTGACCCAATCTAGCCTCTTCAAAATTTTCCGCTGCCCAATCGCTTTTAGGCCTAGCTACTTCCACTGTATAAACTTTTCCCCCATATTCCCTAGCTCCTGCTGCCATCCATAAAGCAGAATAACCAGCTGAAGTCCCCAATTCTAAGATGGTTGGCGGCCTCTTGATTAAAACTTGTGTTCTTAAAAATTCTGCCGTTGTCCTGGGTACCGACCATAATCGGATTTTACGATCAGGAGGAAGCCATATTCGAGGATAATCTGGATTATCAACCAATACCTCATCGATATCTTCCTCAAAAACCCTATTAATCTCTTCCAATTCATCGGAGACTCTTAAGAAATTTTGCTCAGTAAATTCTCTACCCATATAATTTATGTAGTATACCAATAAATCTTCCGGTTTTCCAAAAAGGGAATAAAAATTCCTAAACCTTGACCATTATTTAAATGCAGATTTTCTCCTAGATAATATTCCATCCAGACTGCTTTATAGGCATACCTTAATCTAAGAGAAAAAGGCAACAACAGGCTATTAGGAGATTCAAACGCCTGATAAACCATCCCACTAATCCTTTCCTCATCAACCAACCTTAGCCTTTGAGCCTCATGTAACATTTCATTGCTAAATTGCTCTAGTTTGTCGGGACGGGCCATTCTGCCTAATCTACGCTTCAATTTTCTGCCGGAGCTAGCATCATCACCATATCCAACCGCCACCACATTATAATCCTCGTCTAGCTTGCGGCGAACTTCTTCATCAGGAATGGGGTAATCCGGATCAGTAAACAGCACTCTTATATCGCTGGCTTGTCTCTGGGTACGGGGGTCCGGTACTGCTCCCAACACTCTCACACCTTTTTCACTTGCTAAGGTTTCCAAAACAGACATCGCCCGATTAAAACCACCCACCATGCCTATAGAAACCGTCTCTACTGCCAGCAGCTCAAGTGACTGTGCTCGCTCCATCCTGTCGCACTCTTTGTTGATATCAATCAACATAATCTCGGAAAAACGATCCCATTCTACTTGTCCCCACCGAGACCGATCTTTCTTTAACAGTCTTTGCGCTTTAGCTAATTTCCCGTCAAAAGTCACCAGCTTAAAGCCACGCCGGCTCCTCTTGTGTAACTGTCCCAAAAAAATACTTTTACCAATACCCGGTTCACCGCACAAAATTAACAGTCTAGTTTCAGGAGAATCTACCATCTCCAGGACAGTTGGACCAGCTAACTTCCCCTCTAAATCGCGAGTACTATCCAAAACTTCAGTATTTAACTGCGGATCAGCTTCTGTCATTTTTTTATCTTGGGCAATTTAATTTCTACAATAGTCCCCTGGTTTTCTCTGGAGAATAACTTAATTTTGCCTTGATGGCTCTCGATGATATTCTTGGCTAAATATAAACCAATACCCATCCCTTCTGCAGAATGATTGGAGCCTCGCTGATACTTATCAAAAATTTTCTTAAGGTCTTGCTCGGCCACTCCTTTACCGTAATCTTTCACTGCCACAGTGAAATAAGGTGTATGATATCCTAAAGTTAGTTCAATATCTTTTCCTTCAGGAGAAAATTTAACCGCATTATCCAACAAATTATTCAGGGTTTGAATCAATTTATCAAAATCACCAATCACAGTATCATCCTTCCCCAAATTATCAGTAAAAACCAACCGACGGTTGGGATGCATAAAATGAAAATTAGTGACTGCCCTTCTGATTACCTCTCTTAATGAATTGATATGCAACTTATAACTAAAATTACTATTTTTAATCCGCTCTACCTCTAACAACTCATTAATAAGCACAGTTAACCTCTTGGTTTCTGCTAGCAATTCTTCTGCCCAACGCGCTTCTATAGAATTGGCATTTGACAATTTTGAACATAACAGTTGAACATAACCATTAATGGTAGTTAGGGGTGTACGGAACTCGTGGGCCGCCATTGAGATAAATAAATCACGCGCTTCTACGGCTTGCCTAATTTCATCATATAATTGAGTTTTTCTAATCGCTAGAGTGGCAAGGGAACCAAATAATTTCAGCACATTTAATTGCTCTTGGTTAAATTGCTCTTTATGGTGGAAATCAATCGTTAATACTCCAATGGATTTATTGCGGTATGACAAGGGGATCATCACAATGGATTGAATTTGAGAATTTTTGACCAAGGGGTGAATTTTAGCAGCTTTTGCTACATCTATAATAGTAGTTTGGCGGCTTTTAAATGCTCGATAAGTAAATCCTTGGGGACGAGGCTTAATTTGATTTAAAACTGGGTAAGAAGTATAAACTCTTTTTAGTTGACCATTCTGATATAAAACAACAGAACCATAATTTGCTCCCACCAGTTTAATTGCTTCTTTGACTATTAAAGCGTACATATCTTCTAATGTTAGTGGTACGAGAAATTTAGCAGCTGATTTATAGATTTTTTCTAAAATATTATTCATAAATGATCTAATATGTTAGCACTTTAATTGATAAAAACAAAATTTAACAAAATTTTCGCCTTAGAGAGCATTATCTAAGTAATCAGTAAGAGTTGGGTAAAATTTCTGCAAAGAGTAGGTAAGGAATAATCTTAAATTTACAAATTTAGCTGGCTATTTTAAGGCGGCCATTAAAAGAGGTGGCCTGCATTTTGATGATATTAACCAAAATCTGGGATACTGTAATAACTCCTGACGGTTTTAAATTAGGGGGGATAGTTTTTTTCATAGTTAGATAATTTTTAAGCTACTGGGGCAGTCAGTAGCGCATAAATAAAATTTTCTTTGAGCAGTGTTTTTAACCATCTCATGATATTTTTAAATCTAATAACGTTAATAATTGGTAATGGACTAGCCTGTAATATAGTTGGATTCATAATTTAAACTCTCCGCAGCGACCGGGAAACCCACAACACCAAGAGCGAACCCAAAACTGCCACTATCAAGGAAGAAGTATCAAACCCGGCTATGCCTACTCTAAACACTAAACTGGCTAAAAACCCTCCCACCAAAGCTCCCACAATTCCCAAAACTATTGCTCCTAAAAGTCCTCCTCTGGAAGGGGCGGGGTCAATTAAGTTAGTAATAACTCCTGCTACCAGTCCGAATAGAACCCAGGCAATTATGCTCATGTTGCCACCCATAATACAGGGAAAAGTTAAGAAAGGAGGTAAAAAAATGTAATAATTAAGTTAACCTTTGGTGGAGATGGAGGGAATTGCACCCTCGTCCGGGAAAGTTTCCTCAAAAACTTCTACAAGCTTAGCTAGCATATTTTTAAGTCTTAGTTGTAACCAAACTAGCAGGAAAACTAAAACTTGATTGAGTTGTCTTAAATAATTTTAGATCAACCAACACTAAAATTATTGCATCAAAGCTTTGTATATACCTTAAGTAATCCGCTTTGAAGAAATTATCTTAAGATAATGCTACCGGCCTAAATTAGGCGTATGCATAACGGACATTATTATTGCCGTTTAAATTTTGAAACCATATTTTACGCTTAAGATTTCTTTAGCGGCTTGCAGTTTTTAAAGAGCTAACCTGTCGAAAACTAAACATCCCCAATATTCAAATTTTAGCAGATTTTAAACTCAAAAGCAAACTTGGATTATTCTTTACCTCGCAGCTCTTGTTCAATGCGGCGAGCTTGGTCGCGAGCTTTAATGGCAGCCCTTTTATCAAATTGTTTTTTGCTTCTGGCCAGTCCTACTTGAACCTTAAAGCGGTTATTTTTCTCATAAACTGACACCGGCACCAAAGTGGTGGCTTGACCGGAAATTTTACCCAGCAAGGAGTGGATTTGACCCTTGTGTAACAGCAGCTTGCGGGATCGAAGAGGGTCATAATCCCGAGCTGCAGTTTGGCTGTAACGGGGAATATTGGCATTAATCAAGAACACCTCGTTATTAATTACCCTCACATAAGCTTCCCCTAAGTCAGCTCGACCTTGCCGCAGTGATTTAACCTCACTACCCAAAAGTGAAATTCCAGCTTCAATAGATTCCAGAATATAATAGTTGTGAAGAGCTTTTTTATTGAGAATCTTCATGAAGCGTCATTTTAAATCCATGGTGTAAATTTTGCCACTATCCAGCAAATATGCTTTTTTGCCTTTTTCGTCCACCGCCAAATCAGCGGCAGTGCCGAACTTATCACCCTGGTACTGGGATTTATAGGCTCCGGTTTTAGTGGTCACCACCAGCCGGGAATTTCCCGAGTCCAAAATATAAAAATTTTCTACCTCAGAAGAGGTAAAAATACTGCTAATGCTTTTAATAGGTTGATCTAACCCGCCCACTGAGAAAAAGTCACTGGCTCCTCTGGTAAAGCGCAAAATATCACCACCGGATTTTAAGACATAAACCGAGGATTCAATTTGCATTTTTTGGGCGCCGGCAAGATCAGCTTTAGTATCCTTGGTGAAATAAGTTTGTTTATTAGAAAACCCAGCTGTAGTTGGCACATATTTCCAGACTTGCCCTTTACCAGCATCCAATAAATAAACATTGCCGGAAAATCCTGCCAAATCCACAATCTCTCCCCATTCATCATCCATTTTGGCAACAGTGGAGGTTTTTTGGTTGGTGGTATCAACTTTTACCACCCCTTTATCTTTTGCGTAAACAAAAGCATTACTGCCGTTGAGAGAAGCTTTTTGTGACTGCCCCAAACTACCTCCTCCAGCTTGAATTTGTTGTTGCTTTTTACCCAAATCAATAGTCACCAAAGTATTACTATCCTTGTCTAAAAGCAAAAGCTTGCCCACAGACAAACTCATCTGAGTAGGGCGAAAATCCTTTTTCACCAGATTTAAATCCAAGAAACTGTCAAAATTAACCCCTTTAAATTGCTGCAGGATGCTATCAGCGCTTAAGTTAATTTTGTTCTGCAGCTCCAAAGCCGCAGCATCTTTGGGTTTAACAGCCAACGCCTTCGCTAAATTATCTTTGGCAAAGTTAAGTTTATTTTTAGCTTCCGGCGGGTTGAGGGATTGCAAAGAAGAGGCTGACTCAAAATCAGCTTGGGCAGCTTGAAGAAAACCTGCAAATAAACGGTTACTCTCACCATCTTTAGTCTTTTTGTATTGCCAGCCAATTCCTGCCAAAATCACCAGCAGCAAGAAAGCGGCCAAAATTAATTTACCCCGGGAGCTTTCGGGAATGATATTTTTAAAAACCGGCCCGGGATTAAAACGCCAGCCAGACCCGGGGGGAGATGGCGTTTGGTCAAAATTGGCAATTGGTGAGGTGGGCGACATCTCAGCCGGCACTTCTTCTTCCTCTACCGAGAGTACTAACCCTGCTAAACCATGCTCCTCAAATTCCGCACTATTGATCCTGCTGCCAATTTCTTCTTCCCAATCAGGTAAGCTAAGCTCCAAAGATTTAGTTAAATTATCACCCAAGAATTTTAATAGTGAAGTGGTGGCAAAAAGAACCCGGTCACCAGGCTGGAGGAAACCGGAGACGAGCTGTCCCTCTCCGTCACCGGTCAAAACAGATAATTTTCCCTCTCTTTTAAGATAAGCTGCTCCCTCTCCTTGGCTGATTAAATACAACACTTTACCTGAAAGCGCGGCCAGTAAAATCTCTGCTGATGAAACACCAGTTAATTTAAGCTTGGCTTCGGCGAAAACTTTGGTTAATTTTTCCCCGATTGAGCCTTCTTCCTCCCAAAACAAATCAGATAATTCACTTAAAAGTTGCCTGCCCCTGGTAAAGGCATCATCGCCAGCAAGCCTGACCAACCCTACAAATAACTGTCCATTTTGTTCCGCACAGTTAACAAGGGCTGCTTGTTGATCTGAATTTAAACCGGTAGCTTTGGCAACTGCAAATTTCATTTAACGAAACGATTATACCTCCCGCTATTTCAATTTTAAAGTATCCCAACAACCAAGACTATCAGTCCCAGGCTAAAACCAAAATTAAATAAACCAATTGCCTTCACCAAGGGAGAAACCGGAGTAATCAAAGTTTTGCTCATTAAATCAACTTGCCTAACTACCACAAAAGCAAAAATGGCATAAAAAACCAATATCAAGAGAATTACTCCTTTTAAAAAATCATTTAAATTAAAAAAACCTAAAATTACTCCCGGCTCTACCATCATATTCCCACCCTTTCGGCAGCATCCATAATCCGGTCAGCTACTAAATTTGGCTGCGGCACGCTTTTGGCATCAACTTCTACTTTGGCAGCAGCAGTTTGGACAGCCACATCACCGTAATTAAAAATTAACCCCCACACTCCTCCCATACTGGTTTTGGCCTCCTGCACATCCTGCAGCAAAGCTATATCTACATCTTTAGCTAAGGTTGAATGGAAATCAATATCTAGTACCCTTTTGTTGGTTAAAATACTGACATTAAAATACCAGCCTAAAAATCCTTCAAAAACAATCACCAGCACCAACAAATAATCAATTACAGAAAAAGCCAGCAGATATTTTTCCGGAATAACAGCCAGGTCAAAACCAAATAAAGATACTACTGCGGGCGCTAAAAACGGTAAGAAAAAAACTACTACGGCCCAAAGAATCCAACCTAAATTAGTAATGGGGTGAGCCCTAACCAAAAGGAGAATATCCTCATCGCCGTCCTGGCCCTCAAAACGGTAATTAGTGGGATTTTCTATCAAACTCGTAGGGAACATTCTTTAAGCAGTATAACTTATTTTTGTTCTACATTAAACAGCGGTCCCACAATTTGTAAATTAGCCGGAGCCCGCAAATTAAATCTATTTTTAAAATCTGCCCCGGAGAAGCTTCTGGACCCACCATCACCAGAGACATTAACAGAAGCAGTTCTCCCACTGCCAAAATCTGCTGAAATTGAGACACTGGAAATATTATTGTAAGGAGTTAGGCCTTTATTTCGCAACTCCTGTTTGACTTTTTCCTCGTCCCAATTATCTGTCCCAGCCGGATTGGGTTTATCAGTTTGGTAAAGATGCTCACCGGTGGAAGAGTCTGCCTGAGTTAAAAGTAAAGTATTAATAATATCTACTACTTCTGAGGGTTCTAGCCAGGCGGTTTTACTGAACTCCTTGCGGAAACCCCAGTCACAATAAAACCAGGGGGAACCTTTATCATAAGCTCCAGCCTGTAAATCAGTAAATCCACTAGCACTGCCGACAACTGTATCTACCCCGTGTTTGGTCCAAGAAGTATCAGACCAGCCGATCTCCCCGGAGGACAAAATATATCCCCCATGGGTAGAAGAATACCAAGCTTTCACTGGGCTGCCTCCCTGTACCATCACCCAGCCACGGGTGGCATTAACTGCCTCTTCCCAAACCCCACCTTTGGGCTCAGGTTTAAAAACCTGACACCGCTCTGTGGTACAAATGGAACCTGCCCCATTGTTGGTGTAAGAAAGGGCATAAGATCGGGCCGCCACAGCTTGGGCTTTGAGAGCCTCAGGATGAAAACTAGCAGGCATTTCATAAATCCTTTTGACATAATCTTCAATATTAAACGCTCCATGTCCTTCCACATTAATATTGATATCAGTCCGGTAATCTTTTTTAAGTTCAAAATTAGTATAGTAAGCATTTAAAATTTGCTCGACATTTTGTCCGGCCCTACCCCTGCCGTCTGCCCCATATTGGTTAAGCCCAGTTCTATTGGGTACCCCATAGGTAAAAAAAGCCAGCCGGGGAGAAAATCCCGGATCAATGTGCCGATCATCGCTACAAGCCCCAATGGAAGCAGCTGAGCGGGAAATGTTTAAACTGGCCAGTCTCTGGGATAAAATCTGCTGCTGTTTGGCAGTTAAAGCCACAATTTTAGAAGTTAAATCCGCCTGGTAAGCTTTAGCTTTTTTTACTTCCCCGCCAATAAATTGGGCATTGGTATCTGCCTGAGCTTGCAGGGAAGCCAGCCCGGCTTTGTCTTTTTCCAGTTTATCTTTTTGTTTTAGTAAATCTAAAATTTCGTTGGTAATATTAATAATTGTCTGGCGGTTTTGTTTGGCAGAGTTCAGTTGAAAGGACAACTCCCGGAATAAATCACTGGGGTGGGCGGAAGATAGCAGCACCAGCAGGGGGGCAGCCTGAAAGGAGCTAATATAATAAGACTTAATGCTGGCCTCTAAAGTCACCTGCTCCTGAACAATTTTTTCTTCTCGTAAGTCCAAATCATTTTGTTTTCTCTTAATGGCAGCAGCTAAATTATCTAAGGAGGCTTGAATTTGAGCCAGTTGGCGCTCTAGGGCAGAGAGTTGTCCTTCCAAAGGTTTAGTGGCAGCAATTGATAGCTGTCTGGCTGCATTTAGTTGATCAATTTGCTTTTGTAAATCCTCAATTTCATCAGCTTTAATAGTGAATATCATTAAGGGCACAGTAAATAGAAAAAACAACGAGAGCAGTAACAGGATAAATTTTCGCATGCAGTAAGTTTAATTTTAACACAACTTTGTGAAACGCTTTGAACTGTACCCTACCCATGTGCTAATCTAGGGTTAATGCCCAAAATAGTTACTTTTTTAAGTATTCTTTTAATATCTCTCTTAATACCATTGGAGATTTATTCAGCCTCTCTTTCTATAACTCTCTCTCCTGCTTCTCCTACTGCCCAAGATAACTTGCTTATTTCTTATGACGGAATTGATGTTGGGACATGTTTAGTTATTTATTTTAAAAAGGATGCCGCTGATTTAATATTTACTGGCTCTAGAGCCGATAGCCAATGTTATACAGATAGCCGCAGTTATGATTCTCTTTTAGCAAGGAATCCTGAGGGTAGTTATGGAATAGATCCCCAAACAACTGGTAACTATGAAGTCTTTGCCAGAGTATACAAAGAGTCATGCAATATTGACGTCTTAGGTAATAGAGCTTTTTGTAGTTGGAAACTACAAAAAACCAGTCATACCATCAAATTTACTGTTCAGCCAGCCCAATCTGATTATCAATCAACTTTATCGATTAACCCTTCTAGCGGTAAAGCAGGAGAAAATTTTACAGCAAATACTACTTTGAAAAAAAACGATGGGAGTCCGATAGAAAAAGCTTTTATTCAATTGAAGATTACTAATTTAGAAGGGAGACCAATTGGACAAGGCTCAACTGATAATTCAGGTACTTCTAGTATTAACATCTCCAATCGAGTAGCTGATTTAGCGGCTGGATCATACAATATCCAAGCTCAAATCTTAACTCCAGACAATAAAAATATTTTTACTACCGCCAATTTAGTAATAACCACTGATAAGAAGGGTCATACTTTTTCTTCTTCCATTCCCCCTCCTTGTACTCCCGGCACTCCTGGTTGTACTTCTTCATCCGGCATTGCTTGTGACAGTGGAGAGGGTGTAGCTACCGCCATTGGTTGTGTCCACACTAAACCTTTAGCTTTAATTACAGATCTTTTCCGTTTTAGCCTGGGTATTGGGGGCGGGGTTGCCTTTTTGCTGATGTTAATTGGGGTACTGGAGATGATCACCTCTGCCGGCAGCCCGGAAAGGTTAAAAGCCGGCCATGACCGTTTTGCCAGTGCTATTATTGGTATTTTATTTGTCGTCTTTTCCGTCCTCTTTATGCAAATTATCGGAGTTGATATACTAGGAATACTACCTGAAGTATAATTATGGAATTTAAGGATTTACCAAAAATTTGGGACACATCTCCGGTTGGGGGAACCGGTCCAGGCAAATTTAATAATTTGGGAGATGTTATCTCCGGGCTGTTGAACATGACCTTTTATTTGGCGGCTTTTTTAGCTTTTTTTTGGATTGTCTGGGCTGCTTTTCAATACATTGCGGCCGGTGGGGATAAGCAAAAATTGGCTCAAGCCAGATCCAGAATTATTTGGGCCATCGTTGGTTTGATTATGATTGCCCTGGCCTTCGCTGTCGCCCAATTTGCCAAGGAAATTTTGCAACCAAATAGCAAAGTAGTCATACCAATATGATAAATAATTTAATTGCTGAAGTGAAATTAAAAGATGAGTTTGCTTTTGGAGAAATTTCCTCGCTGGGCCAAGGCGTTGACCGGTTAGTCGCTCCCACCTTTTCCATTGCGGCAGGGCTGGTAGTATTTTATTTTATCTTTGGGGCTTTTAAGTTTTTAACTGCCGGATCAGACAAAGAAGCATTGAATTCCGGCCGGGGGATGATGACCCATGCTATGATTGGGTTTATAATCTTAATGATGGCCTTTTTAATTTTACAGTTTGTTTTGTCTGCTTTATTTGATATTCCCAATTTCCAAATTATTAAAGGAGGCCAATGAAACTGGCAGCCGTAGAAGATGTCTTTGGTAAAATTACTCCCCCTCTTCCCTTGCAGCCTTTTGTAGAAAAAGACCCGACCGGAGCCGGCGGAATTAGCTTATTTTTAAGCAACTTGATAATTTTAATTTATGAAATCGCAGCTGTTATTTTTGTTTTTATGCTGGTATGGGGAGCTTTTGAGTGGATTATGTCAGGCGGCAATAAAGACGCCATTGGCAATGCCAGAGGTAGAATTACTCATGCTATTATCGGCATTATTCTTTTGGGTATTACTTTTGCTATTTTAAACCTAGTGGGAATCTTTACCGGATTTACTTTCTTTAAAACTTGACAAACTAATTGGGGTTGCATACTATTAAATTAGAAATGAAAAAACTATCTATCTTAACCGCCTCCGCAACAGCACTTTTAAATCCGGTGGGAGTGTGGGCCGCAGATACCACCATCCAAATCAAAAAACCTGACGTAGGTTTTGCTAATATCTCTGATTTTTTAAATGCCGGAATTAGGCTAATTTTTATTATTGCTTTAATTATTGCCTTAGTGATGTTAGTCTGGGGGGCAGTGGAGTGGATTTTATCCGGGGGTAATAAAGATGCCATTGGCAATGCCAGAGGTAGAATTATCCATGCCCTAGTGGGGCTGGCCATTTTGGCAGTAGCTTTTGCCATAGTCCAACTGGCCGGAGGATTCTTAGGAGTTGATCTGTTAAGAGAATTCACTATTCCTTCACCACAAAACCCCACCCCCTCTTTATCACGCTGAGCTTGACCTGGGCTTATCCGAGTGATAATTTTAAATTATGACCCCCGCCAATGTAGTCAGCGATGCAGCCGGCCTGACCCAACTGGAAGCGCTTTTTGGCAGAATCATTAATTTGTCAGTAGCCGCGGCTTTTGTAGCTTTGGTGATGGTATTAGTGTGGGCAGGAATTAGGTACTTAACTTCCGGGGGAGATGCCAAAGCCATCCAGTCAGCCTCCATGACAGTCACCTGGGCCCTTTTAGGAATACTGTTTTTGGTCATTGCCTGGCTGGTATTGCAGCTGGTTGCGGCCTTTACCGGCTTAGAAGGCTTAAAAACTTTTGACATTAAAACTTTGTGTAATGTTGGCGGAACTAATTGGTGTCCTTAATTTAAATAAACAATGAGTAAAGAATTAGGCTACACTTATTTGGATGATGGCTCCAGAGATTGGGGTAAAGGAGTAATTGGACCATCTCTGGCAGACGAACTTCGCGTTAATTATTTTTTAGATTCTAACCACCCCTCAAACTCCAATTTAAATTTACTATTACCACTGGCTGGTTTGGCTCTTGTCGGTTGTGGGACCACACCTTCTTCACCTGATCAGCCATTAGACAGCTCACCAATAGTCAGTCAGCCAGACCAAGGGGCACAAAACTTGGGCTGGCAGTTCCCTTTTTGGGGCCGGGGTTATTTTACCGGCGGAGGCGGTGGGGCCCATAGCGGGCATTTAGACTTTTCCGTGGCTGCCGGCTTATGTGAGCCAGAAAAAACATTAATCATCCGCACTATACCTATCAGGCCAATGGCCCCGGGAGTAGTAGCTTGGGTGGGGAAGGAAAATAATCCCAACGACCCACGGCACAGTATGGTCAGAATTGACCATCCTAATGGTTACAGCAGCGAATATGAACATTTGGGTGAAATCAAAGTACAACCAGGAGACAAAGTCGCCTACACCAGCGAATTGGGTTTTACTTCTTGTGAACATAGCCCCGACCATTTTAATAGCGGCCCTCATGTAGATGTAGCCTTGTACAAAGGTGACCAACCAGTTCCTTTTGATGAATCCCAACCCATTGCCGGCTGGGCACACAAAAGTTTACCCGGTGACCGCAATGGTATCCTCGCTAAATCAGGAGAAGAACCTAGGGTAGCTAATACCAGTTGGTGCAGGGAGGAAAGTAGAAACTCTAAGGATTGTGAGGGTACCATTAATTATATTGATTTTAACCCGGTTTATTTAACCAAAAACCCACCCCCAGATATTTCCCCATTAGTTGTTCCTACCGTCATCCCTACCCCTACCGAAATTCCTCAACCTACTCCCACCCCTGCTTTTACTCTTAAAGATCAAGCCGTCATTTCCGGGACCGGCAGCTGTTTAAATATTAGGGAACAACCTTCCACCAACAGTAGAGTGCAACGCTGCGAAAAAGAGGGTAGCTCAGTTTTTGTTACCGGAGGTCCGGTTTATACTGATGGTTATTTATGGTGGCAGTTAAGTGATGGTAATTGGGCAGTTCAAGATTATCTACGACAAAGACCGTTGAACCAAATATATTCACCTACTTATACACCAATTACCCCTACTTTAGAAAAACCTACAGGTGTGATTACCTCTACTAAAGTAGTATTTAAAGACGTACAGATTTTTGAAGGACCTTCATGGGATTGTATTAATAATCCTACTGAACGTAACTGCCGAGAAAACCGTATCCATGCAGTGTGGGAATTAACTATGCCTAATTTTTGGAGACAATATTTAAGTTTTACTCCTCAATTTCTGACCAGAAATAATTCTCCAGTGGCAAAAACAACTGAAATAAGCTTCTATTGTATGAATCCTAATAAGGATTATGTAGGCGCCACTTTTGATGCTGGACCTCATAATATTATGACAGCCTCTTTAGCCGCCGGTAATATAGACCGTGCTAGTGTCGAACTTTCAGAGCAACCCACCAATCCAGTCTCTACTTATCCCAGAGATTACGGTATGGTGGAATTTGAATCTTCATCATTAAATCTTGCTCCTGATCAAAGATTCATGGTGGGAAGTGGGGTGGTCATTAATAAAGGAGATTTAACACTTGATACCTTCTACAGAGGAGCTGTAATTATCCAGGTGGGATATGATAACCGAGGTAAAGTAGTAGGTTATGCTATTGGTCGTTATGGAGAACTGAAAAATCCTTATGATAATCTTCTTGTAAATAGAAAGATGCCGCCAGGAAGTAAATATACTTTTAGTACCCGTGGACCAGCCAGAGTTGGTGGGGGAAATATTGCTTCACTTAAAAGTAGTGTTTATAACGGAACCTGTAAATTTTAAAACTATGTCTGCCCCTAAATTAATTGTTAATAAGATAACAATTATATTTTTACTGTTTACTGTTGGCTACTTACTACTGGCTACTCCTATTCAGGCTATTACCATAAATTCTGAGGAACAGGCTGTTTATAATTTGAACCAGAATTTATTGGCCCCGGAGGCAGTTAAAGATAAATTACCTAATCAGGATTTAGTAAGCCAGATTTTGAGTGGAATAGGTAATTTTTTCTCAGAATTAGTAAGTAAAGCCGGGCAAACCCTTAATATAGAAAAGTTTTTTGTCCAATCAGAAACTATTCAGCAAACTCAAACCCCTCCAGATGTCAAGTTACAAGGTACCCCCATAGAACAACTAAAGAGCTTTTTAAGGGGACCCACTGGGGTTTATGGCACAGATTTGCCAACTCTTCCAGGAGTCGAAAAGGTTAAAGATTATGAGGAAACCTACCAGCAGGCTAATTTCCCGGAGGGAGTTAAACCAGTTACTGAACAGTGACTGGCCACACTGTTGATAAATAAGCTACTTTGATTTAATCTTAAATTATGTCTGCCCTAATTTCAGCTTTCAGCCGTCAGTTGTCAGTTGTCAGTAAAGCCATAATTTTATTTTTACTGTTTACTGTTTACTGTTTACTACTGGCTACTAATGTCCAGGCTGAAATCACTAATGATCCAGTTAATACCTCCAAATCCGTTCAAGCTCCAGGAGATAATACTGGTATCCAAACCTCTCCTTCCCCTTCTCCTAAGCCTACACCTAAATCAGTTACCCAGGAAAATTATAAGGCTCCCCAACATTCTAATTACACTATTTTAAATTTAGAACACAGCATGTTTTGTGAACTGGCCGGGATGAGCCCGGTGGACGAATGTTTGGGAATTACCCTTGGCAAAGAGCGCAAAATTGTCCTTTACAGTCCTGGCCAAAGTGGGGGGGCTTTAGCAGGAGTGACTAATATTTTTGTGGCCATGTATACCAACCCACCTACTTCTACTGTCCAATACTTAGCCTCTGTAGGAAATAATTTTTTAGCCAAACCTGCCTATGCCCAGGTGGGCGGGTCAGGAGCGGGCATTATTGAACCAGTTAGGCAACTTTGGCTAATTAGCAGAAACTTGGCCTATTTTATTTTTACTTTTGTTTTTATTGCCATTGGTTTTATGATCATGTTCCGCTCTAAAATTAATCCTCAAACTGTTATTTCCGCCCAGGCTGCCTTGCCTGGACTGGTCATAGGTATAGTTTTAGTGACCTTTAGTTATTTTTTCTCTGCTCTGTTAATTGACACTTCTTTTGTCGGGGTCCAAGCAGTAGCCCAGATTTTTTTGGCCACCCCTAATGTTTTACAGGTTCAGGATTTAGCCAATAGTTCCAATGTTTTCAATATGTTTGTGTCAACTTTTAGGATTCCGGAAAATATCCATGATGTCACTAAAGGGCTTTTTGGGACCCTATCTTCAACTGTAGGCGGTGAAAGGGGAGGAGCAGCTTTAGCCATTGGGTTGCCGGCCATTATCGGAACCATTGTGGGCACTATTGTTTTTCCGGGAGCAGGTACACTTCTGGGTTTGGGAGCAGGCACTGCCCTGGGAGCAGGAGCGGGAGCAGCCTTCACCGGCATTGTGGGATTGATTGTCCCTTTAATTTTAGTGATTGCTTTATTGATCCAATTTTTTAGGTTGCTGTGGAAATTAATCGGGGCCTACATTGCCCTGCTGGTTTCCACTATCCTCTCACCATTTATTATTTTATATTCCTCTATTCCCGGCAAGGGAGGCTCTTTAAATTTATGGTGGAAAACAATTTTAGCTAATGCTTTAGTTTTCCCGGCTGTTTTTGCCGCTTTTTTGTTTGCCGGTATGATCTTGCAAACTGACTCAAAGTCTTGGGTAGCCTCACCCCCACTTTTTGGCGGTTTAAGTATCGAGTTGTTGAGATTAATTATTGCCTACGGCTTAATTTTAGGCACTCCAGCCATCCCTGATATGGTCAAAAACGCTTTTGGGGTTAAAGATATTGCCGGTATTCCCCAAGAGGCCATGGCAGGATTGGGCCGGGGGCAAACTGTGGTGACAGCAGCAGCACCTAGTTTTGGCAGAGGAGCAGCTGCAGCGGGATCTAGATTATTAGAAGAAAGAGCAACCGCTCCTGGAGCGCCGCGCTGGTTAACTTCCTTTACAAATAGACTGGGCCAATTATCTCAACCGCCACGCCGATAAGCTAACTTATTTACCAGTAATGGCGCCCCAAAACCCCCTGATTCCAGCCCAGATACCTTGGCCCAAATGTGGCGCCGCAGCCTCAGCCGCCACTCTAAATAAAGTCAAATCTAGTTGATGGCGCAAACCTTCTGCTTGGACATAAGTAACGGCACCAATTTTAGCAGCCCATCTTAAGACACTAAAAACTTGATCTTGATTGATACCCAACCAAGTAATAAAACCTTCTGCCCGGGCTTGATTAATATGTCTTTCGGATACATATTCCATCACCCCTCTTAATAGATGGGTCATGGACCGCTGAACTTCTTCAGGATAATTAAGGTGGCCAAAAACGGCAATAGCCTTTTTGTAGTTATCCATCACTCCATTGATAGTTTGTTCACTTGTGTCTTGTTTTAAGTTATTAGGCTCGATTAAGGGTACATTTAAAATACTTTCTGCTCCTTTTTCATTTAATTGGCCGGCATTACCATGAGCTTTAGAGACTTTCCCGGCCCAAACAATCCATTTTATCCACTGACTGTCAATATGATCGGCGAAATCTAACAAATTCATTTCTGCATTGAAAGCAGGATTGCGAAAATGTACGGCTGAATTTACCCACAAATAAGCATATCTCCTTAAATATTCAGCCCGACCCCTATTATCAGTAGCAGGTTTTTGTAAAAAAACTGGATAAAAAAAGGCCCTTCGCATGTTAGCTGAACCTTGCCCTTGTAAGGAATTAGCCTGGTCAATATCGTCCCAATGCTCGGCTAAATAATCAGCATAAGCCTGATAGTCTGTTTCTCCGGTTGCCCCGACCTCAAAATGTTGCCAATTACCAGTTAAATCCCTGATACCATCATAGTAACTGGCTTCACCAGTCATTTGGGCAAATTTCTCGGCGAGTTCCAAAGCTAAAATTGCTCTATCTGGAGCCAGACCCAATCCAACCTGAAGATTGTTTTTAATATTAGTCCTCTCTGCATCAGCTGCTGCACCACCTAATCTAAAAAACTCACCATCATTGTTTATTAAAGCTACTATCGATTCCCTAACGCCGGGGGTACCCAAAATCTCTTGGTGTTCTGGCAGCTGCAATTGTCCAAATACCTCCATTAAGTCCCCTAATCTGAATCTGGCTCTAATAGCAGCATTATGATAAAAAATACGAGCCCGGGTTCTGATTAATAACTCCCTCTTCACCCCCAAAGCATCAGGAATTCTTCCGGAAATAGTAGACAGCAAACTGCTCACTATCGACATATCTATTTCACTCCCTAACCCTTCATAAGATCTCAGCTGTCTTTCTAACCAGGCCCTCGCGGCATCTGAGCTCACCACATCTGCTGGCTCTGGATCAGGTACTACTCCTGCCCCTCCCTCTTGGCGCAGAAGCCGCATCACTTCTCGGCCACTTTGATCATAATGAACATCATAAGGACCATCTGGTTTAATGATGTATTTTTCTTGGTCACTGTATTCCTCAGTCCAAAAAGGCATCACCGCCACTGTCTCCCCTTGATCATTAACCAGATTAGCTCCCAATCCGCCACTACCATGACGCTCAATTTTATAAAAGCTCGCTTTTGCGGGATTAAAGTCAGGAGAAATTCCTCTAATAGGATAAGTCTTTTGAGTTATTAGCTTTCTCACCATTTCTGTAAAGTCAAATTGATGATTCTCTTTTGTCTCAGGAGGAGGCAAAAAATGATCTTTTGCATATTCTTCTGCATATTCTTCTGGAAAAATATGCTGCTTGGAATAAGGGTTAAGAGGTTGAGATTTAAGTGTCTCTGGTTTCTCAGCTACCATCACTGTTGAACCCAACTCCTGCTCTATCAAAGGATCAGTTTCGCTCATAAGTTAAGTTTAAACCTCTAAAAATTTAAAATCAAATTAATTACAATTTCCGTAGTCTTCTTTTTTAGCTCCACATCTATTACCAAAAGAGTCTTTATTAGGGCAAACTGTCATTCCTCTACCATAAGGAATTGGTCTGTGACATTTGGGGCAAGAAAAAGAGTTTTCTGGGGCTGTTAAACCACCCATAATCACCGGACAAGAGCTTAAACTATCCCCCAAGCCATAATCGCGGGCAAAATTTATATTTTCTACCTTCAATTCTATTGTTGGCTCCCCCAATAAATCATCATAAAACTGACTAGCCTGCTTCACTGCTTCAGTTTTAGCTTGTTGGTCTTCTCCACTGTTAATAATTTCTCCCAACTTACTATCACCAGTTATTTTGGTTAAAACTTCTATCCAATCTAAACTGCGATCTAACACTAGCGGAGTTCGTCTAATTTCCTCCAGTGAGGACAAAAGTGGCCGGTTTTTACTGATTTCAGCAACCTTTCGAGCCAACTGCAAGCTTTGCGTTTCATCACAGTCAAAAAGGATGGCCCTATTGGCAAAACACTCCCTCCCTTTATCAACTACCCGATTGGTAATAGTCAATTTTAAATCAACATAGGTATTTGGGTATGGCGGACTAATCCAGATAAAAAGCTCCTCGCCTAATTTTTTTTGTCTTTGCAACTCCTTTACTACCCCAGTTTCTATCTGTCCCAAACCGCACTCTTGATTAATACTGGCGGTGATTTTTTCACCATTGGTTGGGGAGACAAAATCACCTTCCTCATCCACCTCGTACCAATAAAAATCTATTCCTTTGGCAATTTGGCGATTACTTTCCCGATGCCACGAAGCGATTTCTTGGACTATTTGAGGACGATTTTGGGGAGATGCTTTCCTCCAATTAGCGATAAATTGTATACATTCTTGTTCTTGAGTAATCATTTTCCTGGCTCGGGATTGATCCGCCAGCTGGCGGAGTGGTCGGTCTCCGGACTTATCTTTTCAGAATCACCGTTGCGGCACAGTTGGGGATTTCCCGCTTCGCCCGCTCAGCGAGGCGAGGCACCCCATTCCCTTTTTTGTATCTTCCCCTTCGATACTTCGATTTCCCTTAAGTACTCAGGACGATACACCACGCCTTTAATGTACACTCAATATTTAGTATTGGCAAGGAGGAAATTCATATAGGTTTGCTCCAAAATGATCCACTTTTAAACCCTTGCATACATTTTTTTCACACTATATGATCCTTCTTAAATGGAAGCCCATCCTATCCCACAAAACGTCACTGCTTTTGAATTTAGATTAGTGGGGGACATGACTTTAAAACAGTTTTTATACTTATCTTTCGGAATGGGAACAGCTTATTTAATCTTTGTCTTTTTGCTTCCTATTCTGGGATTTTTAGCCTGGCCGCTGATTACCTTTTTTGCTCTGGTGGGGGTCGCGCTGGCTTTTATGCCCATTGCCGACCGCCCGCTGGATTATTGGGTGAAAGCTTTCTTAAAAGCAGTTTATTCTCCTACTCAGTGGGTATGGTCCAAAAATGACCATTCCTGGGAGCAAACGGCCCTTTTTAGCCAGCGCGGGTCCATTATTTCTCAAGTGGTGGCCAGCCTAGAAACAGCTACTCCACCGGTGATTGCCAAAATCACCCCTCCCACCCAAACTGCTACTATCATCCCTGCTCAGCCCACTCCTACTGCTGCGCCAGTTGTGACCCCGACTCCACCAGTTACCCCCACTCCTACTCCAACTCCAGTGGATCTTCCACCAATGGTTAAAAATGAACCTATTAAAGTGGTCCCGGCTAGTAAAATCAAACCCGGCCAGTTAGTGCTGACCACCATACCAAATGTGATCAATGGCATTATTACCGATGCAGCCGGCAATTATTTAGAAGGAGTGGTAGTGATTATTTACGACAAAACAGGGCTGCCTGTTCGAGCCTTAAAAACTAACAAATTGGGCCAGTTTTCCGGTTCCACCCCCCTACCCAATGGTACTTATCTGATTGAGTTGGAAAAAGAGAGTTTATCCTTTGACAAAATTCAGATTAATTTAAAAGGTACGACCTTATCACCTTTAACGGTATCAGCTAAAAAATTAATATGACCAAAACTCAAAATAGCTTAACAGTTCAAGATATCAACAGCGACTTACTACTTTTAAAAGACGGCGGTGCCACCTTAGTATTAAAAGTGGGGGCAGTCAATTTTGGGCTGCTTTCCCAAAAAGAACAACTGGCCATTGTCGACAGCTTTGCCCAACTGCTCAACTCTTTATCTTTTCCCATCCAAATTATTATCCAGTCAATCAAGTTAGATATTAGCTCATATTTAACTTTATTGGATAGCGCCCAAAAACTACAAAACAATCCTCTGCTTTCTGCTATGATGACCCGCTACCGCAATTTTATTCAACAAACCATCAAAGAAAACGAAGTGTTGGATAAAAATTTCTATATTGCCATCAATGTTTCCTCGCTGGAACTGGGGCTGTCTTTAAAACCTAACTCCCTATCTCAGTTGCCTAAAATTAAGGCCATTATTTTACCCCGGCGCGATCAAATTATCCGCCAGCTCTCCCGGGCCGGCATCAAGGCAGAGCAGTTGAAAAATGCCCAGCTGGTCAAATTATTTTTTAATATCTATAACCAAACTATTAGTACTAAAATAGTTACTCCGGTGCAGGTTCCCCCTGTTAAATTAGCAGCTCCCCAAGTAGCTGCTACTCCCTTTCCCACCCAGCCAAAGCCAACTCCCATTCCAATTACTCCGACCAGCAATTTTTTTCCCAATTTGGCCCGGGCCAAAACCCATCCTTTTGTCGTAGAAGAGTTAGGAGATAATATATGAACCCCCATAATTTAAATTTAGTTGATTTGATTGCCCCGGCGGAAATGGAGGTGGATTTTAACCATTTACGGATTAACCAAACCTTTTATCGCACCTATTTTGTGTCTGCTTACCCCAGATTTGTCGACTTAAATTGGCTGGAACCAGTCATTTCTTTTGACCACTCGCTGTATCTATCCATGTTTATTTATCCACAACAGCCCAGTGGAGTCTTAAATGATCTAAAAAGGAAAATTGCTGAAATGGAAGCCACCATCCAAACTGACTTAGAACGGGGGCAGCAAGTTAACCCGGCGGTGGAAGTGGCCTTAGAAGATGCCCGGGCCCTACAAGATCAATTGGTGCGGGGCACCGAGCGGTTTTTCCAGTATTCCCTTTATGTCACCCTGCCCACGGACAATAAAGAAGAGTTAGCTAATACCTCTAAACTGGTAGAATCTACTCTGGCCTCTTTGTCGATGACGGCCAGACCCACCACCCTGCAAATGGAGGCAGGTTTTAAATCCAGCCTCCCTTTAGGGGAAGATTTGCTTAATTTTACTCATAATATGGACACTACTTCACTGGCTTCCATGTTTCCTTTTGCCTCCTCAGAGTTAACTTCCAACAGTGGCATTATGTATGGGATTAACGAACACAATGATTCATTAATTTTATTCGACCGTTTTTCTTTGGAAAATGCCAACTCGGTAGTTTTTGCCAAATCCGGAGCAGGGAAGTCGTATTTTGTTAAGCTGGAAGCCTTGCGTTCTTTAATGTTTGGCACGGAAATTTTGGTGATTGACCCGGAGCAGGAATATTTAAATTTGTGCAAAGCTATTGGCGGAGAATATCTAAACTTTTCAGTTAATTCAGCAGTTAAAATCAACCCTTTTGACCTATCTTTAAGTGGCGATCCAGGAGAAAATGAGTTGGGACGAAAAATTTTGTCTTTGACTGGCTTTTTAAAACTGGTTTTAGGGCAACTCTCCCCCCAAGAGGCAGCCATCTTAGACAGAAGCTTAAAACAAACTTATGCCAGTTTTGGTATTACTGATGACCCCAAAACCCAAAACCGCCCCGCCCCTCTAATGGAAGATTTATACAAAGTTTTAATGGGTATGGAAGATGCTATTGCCACCAGTCTCTCTGCCCGGCTGGAACGCTTTGTCAAAGGATCCTTGGCAGGTATTTTTTCTCAACCCTCCAATATTGATATCAGCAACTCTTTTACTGTCTTTTCCCTGCGTGACCTGCCTGACCAACTGCGTCCTTTGGCCATGTATATTATTTTGGAGTACATCTGGACCAAAGTGCGCTCTAAACTCAAAAAACGCCTTTTGGTGGTGGATGAGGCCTGGTATTTAATGCAAAACCAAGATAGCGCTGATTTCTTGGTCGATATGGCCAAAAGGGCCCGCAAATATTATTTGGGGCTGACCACCATTACCCAGGATGTGGAAGATTTTTTGGGGACTGACCGGGGCAAAGAAATTATCTCCAACTCCTCCATCCAGGTACTACTAAAACAAGCCCCGGCTTCAATAGAAAAAGTGGCCCAAGTCTTTTATCTATCAGAAGGTGAACAGCGTCTGCTGCTGGCTGCCGGAGTGGGCCAGGGGCTCTTTTTTGCCGGCAATACTCATGTGGCCATGAGGGTAGTGGCCTCCCCCGAGGAACACCAGTTAATTACCTCCAACCCGGCCGAGATCCTTGCTCGCCAGCAAGGTTAAAGTGTAGAATCAAATTACTGCCATGGCCCAACAAGACGCCAGAATTTTTAGATTGCTTTTTGAGCCTCGAGGGGCCATTGACCAATTCAAAGAAAAACCGGACCGCCATTTTGTGGTCATTAGAGGATATTTTATTGCTAAAAAACCTATCTTGCGCCTGGTCCGCCATTTATTGCCTGCTTATCGGGTTTATCAAGAAGATAATGAGCTGGTAGAAAAATTGTATGCCAACAAAAAAGTAGATTTAAATTTAAGAAGATTAATTAACCCGGCTGCCCCCCCAGTCTTAAACGAACAACAAGCCACAGAGTTGGAAACAGCTTTAAAGGATAAGTTAAGTGATCCTGACCAAAAAGAGGACAATTTAAACAAATGGCTTAATAAACTAGAGGGGAAAGTCGAAGAAGCTGCTTTAAAAAGAGTCCAGCAGGAAATTAGTAAAACACCTACTGAGGGAGGGCCACCTCCTCAAACCCCCTCCCCACCTAATATTCCCCGACCCAAATGGGAAATACCCTCTAGTTTTAAAGATTTTTCCTCTCATGGGCAAATTTTAACCCGCCGGCTGGGAGAAAATACCCTTAGAGGTGCTGGTTCCCTGGTCCGGGGGGTGGGGTCAGGATTATTCCAGGGACTGGGGGGAGCGGGCCGGGCAGGAGGCATGTTAACCCAGGGGGCAGCCAGGGGAGCAGTGATGGCCGGAGGAGCAGCCGTAGCCAGTGTAGGTTGGCCCATTGTGGTGGCAGTTTTAATTGTGGTGGCAGTCATTTTTATAGGACCGCTTATTTTTAACATCTTAGAAAGCGGCAGTTTCATCCCCCCTTATCAGAAAGCTGAAGCTGGCGGAATTGGCAATATTAACTCTTGCCAGTTTTATCGGGGAGATCGAAACCCTCAAGCTGAAAGTTATCAAAGTCCACTACTTTTAAGTTACTTCCAAGAAGCTGAAACATTAACTTCAGTACCATCAACCCTTTTGGCAGCCATTGCCAGGGTGGAAACTCCTTCTGTTACCAAAGTCGCTGATGCTGATCTGCCAACTCTGGGAGCTGAGAAGTGTCCTATTAACCCGACCGGGGCTTTAGGTATTATGCAAATTCAACCACCTTGGGGGCTGGCAGCAGCTTATTCTGCTAGCGGGGTAGAAAAAGGGGCCAGTTTTTTAAATAAAACCGTCGACCAGCTTACTCAGGCAGATTTTTGTGACCCCAGAGGTAGTATTATCCTCTCAGCTGGTTTGATCTTAAGTAAATTAGGTGCTGTTGAGTGGAATCCTTCCTGGACCAGTGATCAGACTATCATAAACAGAGTCGCAGAAGGATATTATGGTTGCTTGGAATATGGTACATCTGAAAAAACAGCCAGCGGTACTACTAGATGCGCCGGACCATATAACTATGGGGATGATTTATGGAACAGCCTGCAAAACTGTCGGCCTGTTTCTGTTAACGCACCTCCGCCTAGTACTGATCAACAAAAATTACATGACGACATTTTAAACGCTTTCGGCATTAACATGGATACTGCTTTTGGTTACAACTACTTAAAATGGGCCTGGGAGAAGTTGTGGGGTATCTCTAACACTAAATTTTTAAACTTAGTTAATCCCAACCATAATATTATTAATATTAGAAGACTAGATCGCGGATTTAATGAACAAATTTCTTGTAATTCTTTAACTATGAGTGGAGTTAGCTCTTCTACTAAACAACCTTACTCAGAAGGGTTATTTAAGGTGGTCTTTATCCATGAACTTTCCCATATTATAGAAAACTGCTACCCACAAACTGCTAAGAAAAACGAGTTGCAATCGGTAATTAGTCAAGAAGGTTATTTGACTAGTTATTCCCAAAACGGGAACAGTTGCATTGGAGGAATTAATAACCTTAGCGAAGATTATGCAGAGACGATAACTTATTTTTTAAACTTAGAGTTTCCAGAGCAAAGCTTGGGAATTGGAGCCGCCTGTGAACCCGCTATTCCCAATAATCCTTACCAGCGCAGCAAACCTTTGCATCAACAATTTGCACGGGAACTTTTAGTAAAATAAAGATATGAATTTGTTAAATAAATATAAAGTATCCTTAACTATATTATTTCTTTTGATGGGTTTTTTTCTGTTTAAAGATAGTCTTTCTATTGGACAACAGAACCCACAAAAAGAAGCTACCCAGGAAAAGCAACTAAAAATAGTTTCCACTAAGCCTAACCCTTTAGATAATGCCATTATTTTGCCTACCCAGGATATTGAAATTACTTTTAATATGCCTGTGATGAAATCAGAGGTGAAACATAAATTTGACCCGGAGACTCTAGAATATGATCTGGAAGTCCTTAATGGCATAAACACTAGTTATGGCCAGACTTTTAGGTTTAAATTTAAAAAACCATTACAATTGGGTAGCGGTTTGACTTTATTTATTCTACCCAACACCCATACTGAGGATGGAATTAAGCTGGATCAAGAGTTTATTTATCATATTAAAACCATTAGCTATCAAGGAGTTTAACTTCTCCCCATCGGCATGACCACGTACTGCAATCCCTCCATGCCTACTGGTTTGGCCAGACAGGGAGTTAGTTCCCCGGAAAATTCCAACATAGCCTGGCTGGTAGGTAAGTTGCTGACGGCATCAAGTAAAAATTTAGCATTAAAAGCTACCAACAACTCCTCCCCTTCTATTTGTCCCTCTACTTCCATTTCCTGAGAACCAAGTTGACGGGAAGCGGATTTGACTATCAACCCCTCTTTTTTTAAATCCAAATTAATAATATTGGCTTCATTTTTGGCAAAAACTGAGGCTATTTTTAAAGCTTTCAACAACTCTTCTTTATTAATAATTAAACGAGTCTTTATTTCCGTTGGAATAATTTTTTCCCAGGCCGGAAAAGAGCCCTCTATCAACCGGGAGGAAAGAATGGTTTTGCTAAAAGCAAAGACTACCTGGTTTGGGGAACTGGTCACCTTTAGATTGTCTACTTCTTCCTCATCCAATAAGCGCAGTACTTCTTCAAAAGTTCGCCTGGGTACTAAAAATTTAAACTCCTGCGTTTTTGTTAACTTGACCTCTTTAAAAGCCAAGCGAAAACCGTCAGTGGCCACAAAGTTTAAATTATCTCCTTTAGTAAAAACTAAAATACCGGTTAAGGTAGGGCGTCCCTCATCTGTGGCTGCCGCAAACAAAATTGACTGTGATGTCCTAAAAACCTCTGATGGAAAATCAATTTGATGATCTTGAGGTAAAGGAATGACGGGGAACTCGCTGGCTGATAAACCATTAATTTGAGCTTTAAATTTACCGCTTTTTAATAATAAAATATCCTGGCTGGTTTCAAAATCTAATTTTGTCCCCGGTAAAGAGCTGATTAAATCTAAAAACATCCTGGCCGGCACAGTAATTTCCCCTTCCTCAATAATTTCTGCTTTAAAAGTTTTAAAAATACCGATTTCTAAATTAGTGGCCGCCAACCTAATCTCTTGCCCTTGGGCAGATAAATAAATATTGGCTAAAACCGGTAAACTGGCATGAGGATTAACACAGCGGGAGACTGCTTGCAGGGCTGGCAATAAATCCTGTTGTAAAATGGAAAATTTCATATCAAATTACCTTTGGGCAGAAGTTGAACTAATAAACTTATGCACCTCTTCTTCTGTTACTTTAATCAAGCGAAAATAAACTTGACCTTTACTTATTAGGTTTTTAATATGTTTTTCCTCATCTGTCAAGGTGGAAAACTGTCCTGATTTTACTTCAATAAAATCTACCCGCTCATTATTTTTAATTCCAATAAAATCAATTGGCCAACCTAAAGGAATAATCCGGTCGTAATCATAACGCAGCTCAGCATAAGTTAAAAGCTCTGCCATTTTCCCTTTTTGGGGGTTAATTGATCCTTGGATAACCTGTAAAACTTTACTTGGTAAGTCTTGTACTCCTTTATACAAGTCAATGACATCAGTGGGGATATTGGTTGATTTTCTGCTTTGCAACCTTCCCAGAAGATAAGCAATAATAATAACTAATCCTATAATACCGATGGTAGCCCAATTTAAATCCGCCATTTTTCAACAAGTCATTAGATTATACAATATATTTTAAACTAGTAGTAATATTAGAAGATATGGTGGATATGTGTAAAGTTAAAAAATTTAAGTTCAAGTTTCTTTCTTTTTTCGTGTTCATAAGTGGTGGATTTTTGGTGGATAATTAGTGGAAAAGTTATGTTAATTGGTGGATAACTCTTGTTTAATCTCTATAAAAATTTGTTGCATTTCCTTATCTTTAGTGATCAAGTTTTTAATCTTATCCCGGGCGTGCATAACAGTGGTATGGTCTCTACCACCCAGTATTTGACCAATCCGCTCCACAGTCATCCCCAACTCTTCGGAGAGAATATACATGGCCAAATGACGCGGTAAAACCAACTCTTTTTGTCTTTTGGGGCCAATTAAATCCTTGTTGGCCAAATTAAAATAATGACAAATAATAGTTAGTACTTGTTGGTGAGATAAAGCAGGTAGTTTTTTGGGAGTTTTATTTAAAAATAGGGTAATATTTTCTGTAGTGGTAGGTAAATTTTGGGCTTTTAAAACCTGGATAATTTGCAGGAGTTTTCCTTCCAACTCCCTGATGCTAACCTCAGAAGAGGCGGCAATTAATTTTAAAGCTTCTTCTGGTAGAGTAGTCCCCCACTCATTGGCTTTAGCTTTTAAAATGGCCACCCGGGTATCAAAATCCGGCGGTTGGATATCCACCATTAAACCGCCGGCAAAACGGCTGCGGAGACGATCTTCCAGTTTAGCAATCTCATGGGGAGATCGGTCGGAGGTAATAATCATTTGGGAATTTTTACTTTGCAGCTCATTAAAGGTATGGAAAAATTCTTCCTGAGTACCTTCCCGGCCGGAGAAAAATTGGATATCGTCAATTAGTAAAAGTTGAGCTAAGCGGTATTTGGCCCGTAAGTCCCCCATGCGATGGTTTTGAATGGCACTGACAAAATCATTAGTGAACTGTTCAGAAGAGCAATAAATCACTTTTAAGGCGGGGTTTTTCTTTAAGATAGCATGGCCAATACCTAACATTAAATGGGTTTTGCCCACCCCGGTTCCACCATAAATAAATAAAGGATTGTAGGAAATACCGGGATTTTGTACCACTGCCTGGGCAGCCGCAAAGGCTACATTATTAGACATCCCCACCACGAAATTTTCCAAGGTATATTTGGGGTTTAGTATATTGATTTGAGAGGGAGCCGGAGCTTCAAAAATTTCCTCTACTGGTACAGTTTTGTGGTTGTTATTTGACTCTACTACCAACTCGATTTTAACTTTTTTCCCCAGAATTTTTTCTGCGGCCTCAGTTAAAAGGTCTAAGTAGCGTAGAGTGACCTGTTCTTTAATAAAGGCTGAGGGAGCGGTTATAACCAAAATATCATCCACAACTTCCTTTAAAAAACAGTTGCCAAACCAGGTTTTAAAATTAGCCTGGTCCAGCTCGTGTTTTATTTCAACCGTAATTTTTTGCCACAGCTTTAGTTTTTCCATACGAGATCCTTTGACATGATCCGTCTTTGACGGATCAGTTATCCACAAAATGAATCTTATCCACAATTTTATCCACAAGAAATAATCAAACAAGATGGCGAAACTGTAAATAAGTATATCAATTATTTCTAACTATACAGGAAATTATTTTTTTGTTACAATAACTTGAAGTTATGCCAAAAAGAACTTACCAGCCTAAAAAACTTAAGAGAGCAAGAAAGCATGGATTTCGAGCCAGGATGGCCACTAAAGATGGCCGGGCAGTGTTATCTGCCCGCCGGGCCAAGGGTCGGACTCGCCTGGCTGTTTAAATGCTACCCAAACTTAACCGGTTAAATTTGAAATTCCAATTCAAAGAGGTAATAACAGGGGGAAAAGTATCTCATAAGTTTGGTAATGTGTATCTAAAATATGGAGATAATAATAAGCCTAAGATTGGGGTTGCCCTGACCACTAAAGTTTTTAAAAAAGCCCATGAGAGAAATAGAGCCAAAAGAGTAATCTCAGCCGCTTTTGAAAAGATGTTAGTAAAACTGCCGGCCAATATTAATATTTTGGTAGTTCCCAACGCGGAGGTACTTAAGGTAAAATCAGAGGAGCTTTTAAAAGAATATGAAAACATTATTCATTAAATTAATTTCTTTTTATCAAATCTTTTTATCTTTTGACCAAGGAATACTCTCCTACTTTGCTCCCGGAGGAGCTTGTAGGTATCCGGTTAGTTGTTCGCAGTATTCTAAACAGATGATCCAAAAATATGGAGTAGCCAAAGGTTTATGGTTGACAGTGCAAAGATTGTGGAGGTGCCGCTAAATGAATGTTGGTGATATTTTTATTGCCCTTTTTTTACAACCCTTAATTAATTTATTGGTGGCAATTTATTTAATGCTCCATAATCTGGGGTTGCCTGGTGCTTTTGGTTGGGCCATTGCCTTATTTACCCTACTAGTAAGATTGTCGGTTTGGCCGGCCATGCATGGCCAGCTAAGAAGCGCCAAAATTATTGCTGAGCTAAAACCACAAGTGGATGCGTTGAAGAAGAAACATACTGACAGGCAATCCTTAGCTTTAGCTCAATCACAACTATATAAGCAGCACGGAGTTAACCCGGCAGCCGGTTGTCTGCCGGCTTTGATCCAGCTGCCGCTTTTTTGGGGATTGTACCAGGCTATTTTGCACCTTTTGCCCAGTCCCAGTGCTAATTTAGGTTGGGTTAATTCCCTGTTTTATTTTCCATTTTTACATTTAGATAATTTACCTGAGCCAAGTTTTTTTGGGCTTAATTTAGGGGTATCCCCCGGCTCCCAAGGTTTTAATTTGATAGCTATTCCACTCTTTACAGCGTTGTTAGCTTTTGCCCAAGCTAAAATGAGTTTACCTAAACCAGTTAAGGTTTATAAAACAGATACTCCTAAAGAAGCTAAAGAAAAAGAAACCATGGAAGAAAGTTTAGGGGCAATTCAGGGCCAAATGGTTTTTTTGATGCCAATGATGATGGCTTATTTTGCCTATCAATTTCCTCTCGGGCTTGCAATTTATTTAAATGTCTATACAATACTCGGTATTATCCAACAGCATAAAGTTTCTGGCTGGGGCAGCCTGGAAGACATTATAGCCTCCATTAAAAAGAAACTACAATAAAAGATTATATTACGACTGGGCAATTCGGTAACAGGACTAAATAATAGAAATAGTTAGGCAGAATTGTCCAAAACAAAATATGCAAGAGCAAGTATCGGAAATTTTAGATAATATTTTAGGGTTACTCTTGTTGGAAGGGTCTTATGATATTGAGGAAAATGATGAGCAGCTGCGGGTGGAAATTGCTACCCCAGATGCCGGCAGATTAATTGGTTTTAAGGGTGAGTCCTTAGAGGGTTTGCAACTTTTAATTAGTTTAATGATGTTAAAGAAAAACCCGGACGCTAAAATCAAAAGAGTGATTCTGGATGTGGCGGGTTGGAGGAAACAAAAAGAGGAAAATTTAGCTCAACAGGCGCAGAGATGGGCGGATCAAGTCATCTCCAATGGAGAAGCCATGGAATTGGAGCCCATGTCCCCTTGGCAGCGAAGGATTGTCCATTTAGCCCTACAAGACTTAAAAGGGATAGAGACTGAAAGTGTGGGAGAAGGCAAAGAACGTCATTTAGTCATTAAACCTGCTAAAATCTAAGAGTGCAAAGCTTACTGAAAATTTCCCAACAAACTTTCTGGCAATTAATTGGTAAGTTAGTTGCCTCGGTTTCTACTTTTGTTGTTTTAGGGATTGTGGCCAGAAATTATGGTGAGTCCGGCACCGGGCTTTTTACTCTGGCTTTAACTTATTTGGCTATATTTTTCCAGCTGGTGGATTTTGGTTTTAATGCCCATCTTTTAGGGCAAGTCCATGGTAGTAGTGAGCGCTTGAAAGAAGTAAGAAAACTTTTAGGGGTCAGGTTAGTTTGGGCTTTACTACTCATTATTTTAGCTGTTGGCCTACTTCCTTTTTGGCCCTTTGCCACTCCTGAGTTTAGCCGGGCAGTTATTTTAGGCAGCATCTCCATTGTGGGTTTTGGGATTTTTACCAGCACTAATTTAGTTTTTCAGTCCAAGTTAGCTTATGAGCGGGTGGTAATTGCCTCTTCCTTGGGGGCTTTAGCTTATTTGGGGTTGATTATCTGGTGGGCTAACCTTAAACTGTCCTCCCCCACACTCCTTTTAGCCCAGGGCTTGCAATGGTTAGCTACTTCCTTTTTGGCCCTCCTGCTTTTAAAAAAGTTTCTCAAGAATATTACTCCATTATTTGATTTAAACTATTTTGGGGGGCTCTTGAAAGACTCTTGGCCAATTGCCGCGACTTTAGGATTAAATATTATCTATTTCCGCTCCGACGCTTTTATTATCTCTTATTTTAAAGGTCCCTCTGATGTAGGTATCTATAACAGCGCTTACCAGGTTTTTCAGACTGTTTTGGTTTTGCCAGCTTTTATTATGAACTCTTACTATCCCTTAATGTTAACTTCTTTAAAGGCTCAAATGGGTAGTTTCCTTAAGCAAATTAAACTGGCTGCAGTTTCTCTTTTAGGCCTGGCCCTTTTATCAACTATTACTACTTACCTTCTGTCTCCCTGGATCATGCAAACCTTAACAGGAGGAGGTTTTGCCGGAGCTAGCGAGTCTTTGCAGGTTTTATCCTTAGGTTTCCCGGCCTTTTTTGTCACAGCTTTGCTGATTTGGTACTTTATTGCCAAAAACTATTATAAATTAACTCTGCTAATTTACAGCCTGGGCTTAATTTTTAATCTGATAGCTAATCTGTTATTTATTCCCCAAGGCTCTTTTATAGCTGCATCTTGGGTCACAGTAATTTCTGAGTACTTGATATTGGCGCTGCAACTTGTTAGTTTGTTGTTCATTAAGGGTTTAAGGATATGAAATTAACGGTTTTTACTGATGGAGCCTCCCGCGGCAATCCGGGACTGGCTGGTTTTGGTTTTGTCATTACCGGCGAGAATGGACAGGTTATTAAAAAAGGCTATGGTTTTTTAGGGGAAACTACCAATAATGTGGCTGAATATACCGCAGTACTGGAGGCTTTTAAGTTCATCAAAGATAATTTTAAAGACCAACATCAAATAGAGGTTTTTGCTGACTCCCGTTTAATTATAGAACAGCTTTCCGGCAGATTTAAAATTAAAAGCCTGCATCTGCGGGAGTTGTTTTTACAAATTAAAAGCCTAGAAGAAAACTTGAGTCAGGTAACTTATACCCATGTCAGGCGGGAGCAAAATAAAACTGCCGATAAACTGGCAAATCTAGGAATTGACCGCCGCTAAATTTTTTTAAAAATTCTCCGCGTTGGAGCTAATTTCCCTCAAGTTAAAACAATAATCATCCTTCTTTTAAATTTTTGTTAACAGTGGTACGATTTACGCGTGCCAGAAACTGCCGATCCTAGTAACTCAAAAGAGCGTATTTTGATTGCCCGCAACACCCCAGTGGCCCTCGTGATAGGGGGAGCAGGTTTTTTAGGCTCTCATCTGGTAGAGGAGCTGTTAAAAAAGAATCTCCAGGTTTTAGTTGTTGATGATTTATCCTCTGGTTTTAAACAGTATTTAACTGATGCCACTAAAAATAAAAACTTTCACTTTTTTGTGGAGAATGCGGGGGATTTTAATTTAGAGTTACCACGTTTGGATTATTTGTTTATAGTGGCAGAGGGGGGATGGGATTTAACCAATATTTTGGAGCTGGCAGAAAAACATCATTCTAAAATTGTCTTTGTCTCCTCAATTGAGTTGTATAACAAAGACAGTGCCTCTGGCTTAGAATGGTTTAAAACAGGAGAGCGGAAAATTGCCCAATTTGCCGCTGATCATAACTTAAATGCCCGGGTAGTCAGGCTCGCTACAATTTATGGTCCCCGCATGCATTTTCGAAATGAAGATGGTTTAATAGAGTTGATTAAAGCGACTCTTTTAGGAGAGCTGCAAAAGCATTCTCTAACTCAGCAATTTTCTACCCGGGCCATTTTTGTGGGAGAGGCGGTTAGTTTAATCATTAAAAGCATGTTTGCCGGCTCAACTGCCTTAAAAATTTTTGATGGAGCCATGTCAGAGCCAATTCAATTGACAGAGATTAAGCAGGTGCTGCTGGATCCGGTTTGGTATGAGAATAGGGGATTCAAACCAACAGAGTTGCCTCCCTGGAACACTCCTAATTTGGAAAAAACCATCAAGACTTTGAATTGGCAACCGGACGCTAGTATTGTCAAATATTTGAAATCGACTTTGAGCTATTTTAAAGAAGCAGAAGTGCCAATTGCCCAAATGACTACTTCTAAACCTACCCATAAAATCAGTTTATGGGTAGATGAGGAGGGCCCCAAGGCCAAAGAGGGGAGCCCACTAGAAATTAAAGAAGATCGTCCCATCAAAAGTTATGGCTGGGGAAAACAATTAATTTGGGTGGGGCTGTTAATCTTAATTTTTTATGCGCTCTTTTATCCGTTTATCTCGGTGGGGGTGGGGGTATTAAATTATAAAAACCGCTTGGTGACTGCCTCGCAGGCGCTGGAAAAAGGGGACTATGAAACCAGTATAAGTTTGGTTGAGGCAGCCCAGGAGAGTATTCAGTCAGCCAGTTTTTTAATTTCTTCAGTCCAGGTAGCCAGAAGTAATGGTTGGTTTGGGGAGCAGTTCGGGCTGGCTGATGATTTAATTAAATCTGCCCAACTGGTGGCAGAGGGGACGAAAGAGGCGGCCAGAGGTGCTAAATCTCTTTACCAAATCTTAAAAATAATCTTGGGTCAAGATAAGGCTGAATTAGCGGATAATTTAGCTGGTGCCCAGTTGCAACTGGCTGGTGCGGATGATCATTTTTCCCAGGCTCAAGCAATTTTAGGTAGTGACAGTTTTAAAAAACGTCTGCCGGCCATTTTACAAGGTCGGGTCCGCAATTTACAAGACCGTCTAGATTATGGCCAAAAATTAACCGGTAAAGCCTCTGGGATAGCCAGTTTAATTTCCTCTCTTACAACAGCGAACACTAAAAAGAGTTATTTAGTAGTTTTGCAGGATCAGTCGGAATTGAGGCCAACTGGGGGGTTAATTGTGGGACTAACAAAACTGGATTTTATCGGCGGCCAACTAAAAACTTTTTCTGTTTTAAATCCCCAAGACTTAGACAAGAAACTAACTGCCACAGTAGAGCCGCCCAGAGAATTAAAATTAGACTTGGGTTTAAAAACATGGAATTTAGCCAATGCTAATTGGGAGGGGGATTTTCCCACCAGTGCCCGCCAGGTAATATGGTTTTTTAACCAGGAAACAGGCCAAAAAATAGATGGGGTAGCGGGGCTAGACGTGCTGACCCTCAAGGAGATTTTGCAGGTTACTGGTCCGGTCAAAATCGCCGACAGCAGTGAGATCACCAGCGATAATTTAATTGCTCAAGCTTTGAGCGGCAGTCAATATAATTTTTATTCTGCCCTACTGACCGGCGTTTTTAATAAACTCTTAACTCCTCAAGATTTGAATTGGCCAGGGGTGTTGACAGTGATGGACCGGAGTTTAACTAATAAAAACATGACCTTGTATTTAGATGATACAAAATTATTATCTCTTTTGATTACTCAAGGTTGGGCAGGAGTATTACCAAGGCCGGCTATTACCAAGGGAGTATTGAAGGATTTTCTGGCCACTATGGAGGCAAATTTGGGAGGGAATAAAGCTAATTATTTTGTCAGCCAAAACCGACAGCTGCAAACAACTATTGGCTCCAGTGGGGAAATCGAGCAGAAATTAACCATTGATTATAAAAATGATAGCCAAAATGAGGTTTATCCGGCCGGAGTTTATAAAAACAATTTACGCTTTTACCTGCCTTTTGGAGTTAAAGTTAATAGTTTATATTGGGGTAGTGAGGATATTTTGAAATTGGCCAGCAATTTTTCTGATTATGGCCGCTCCGGGCTCTCAGCCACCATTACTTTGGCTCCCCAAGAAACTAAATCATTGGTCATAAATTATGTTTTGCCCCATAAATTAGAGTTTGGGGAAAAAGGCGCTAAATACCAATTAAGCTTAGTCAAACAATCAGGAGTAAATTACCAGCTTAAGTGGAAATTAAATTATCCAATTAATTTTCAACTGGTAGGGGAGCAGGGAAGTGCCGGGCAGCAGGAAACTACTCTGGAGATGAAAAGTGATCAAACCTTAAGTGCCACTTTTATTAAATAATTTGACAACTACTTAGTAAATAGACTATAAATTTTCCTATGGAATACAACATCAAAGAGGGAAATAGACCAACAGTTTATGATTTGGGAGTGGGTAAGGATGGTAAAAATTTAACTATTACTATTCACAGTCAAGCCCTGGAGAATCTACAAGACCTTCTAGCTAACCCGACTATTCCTGTGGTCGAGTTTTTGCAACACGACTTGAGCTTACCAGCATTTATGAGACCCAGCTCAGAGTGGCCATGGTGGGGGTTCGGTCCTGTACTTGGTAGTTTGCCCCCACAAAGAGAGGAGTATTCAATGTTGGAATGTCCTTTGCCAGTGGTCAAGAAAAATGCTGATGATCTTAATGAAGAGCCCAATTGGCAGCCAGCTTTTGCTACTTCAGCCACCCTCAATGTCTTATTTACTTTACTGGCTTTAGATTGTGTAGAAATTCCTGACAATAAATATTATCAATTAGCCCATGTTAATTTATTTACCAAAAAGGGAATGCATGGAGGGTCATTATCTGTGATATTAGCCAAATCATTAATGCCCTGGTTGTCTGATCAACCAGATGAATCTGATAATAAAGATATTGAGATTGTGATGAAATCAACCCATGAACATATGTTTGGATACAGTGATATTTTTAGCCCTCGTGATTTTAGAGTTTGGTTTAGGCAACCCAAATGGGTTAATTTAAGCGTGCCGGGGGATGCTTGCGGCTTAGATCCCAGCGATTACCATGACCAGCCAGGCAAAGGTTATAATTTAAGTCCACATAATGTGGACAATCCAGTTCAGCAGTTAACTTTACTTATGGGAATTGCTGCTATTTGTGAAGAGGCCAGAAAAGCGGGATTTTAAAGTCGCGCGTGAGATAATTTTGGTCATGTTTAGGCAGCCTTGTGTTAGAGATCAATTTATGGTAGATTACCCTTTATGGACAGATTGTCATTACATGCTACTGAGCGAAAAATCTTAGGCAAAAAAGTCAAAAAATTAAGAAGAGACGGCCTGCTGCCGGCCCATGTCTATGGTAAGGCAGTGGAAAACGAGTCCGTCACTGTTGCTGAAAGTGATTTTTTAAAAATTTTCCATCTAGCAGGTGAAACTGGTTTAATTGACCTAAAAATTGGTCAGGAAAAAGTGCGTCCGGTTTTAGTCAGAGATGTCCAATATGACCCTGTTCAAGGAACCCCCATGCATATTGATTTTTATCAAGTTAATTTAAGTGAGAAAGTACGAGTGCCGGTGCCAATAGTTTTAGTAGGGGAAGAGCCGGAAGCTGTGCATTTAGGGGAGGCCATTGTACTGCAAACCTTAAATGAGGTGGAAGTAGAAGCTTTGCCAACTGATTTAGTGGAACGCCTGGAAGTTGACCAAGTTAACTTAAAACAAATTAATGATGCCATCACTATAGCAGATTTAAATTATGATAAAGAAAAATTAACCATTCTGGCAGGTCCAGAAGAAATCGTAGTTAAACTGGCTCCGGCAGTTTCAGCGGAAACTCAAGAGCTATTGGAGGAGCAAGCGGCGGAGCAGGCAGCTGCAACTGAGGCAGAAGAGGGGGCAGAAGGTGAAGAGGGTGAGCCCGCCTCCACTGAAGCTATAGCGGGCAAGGGTGAGGCTCCCTCTGAGGGAGAAGCTGCTCCTGAAACTCCAAAAGAAAATAAAGAAGATAAAGGAGAGTAATTTCTTTTTGCGTCAATTTTGCGGTGAATTTGCGTTAAATTTAGGCACGAGGCCACTCGTTTATCATGATACTGTCCCCTTTGTGAGGCAGTTTTTGCCATAATTCCTCAGTAATAAAAGGCATAAAGGGATGCAGTAGTTCTAAACTGGTTCTAAATACATATTCTAAGATAGGTTGGGCCTCAGCCCGTCTATCTTTGGCGCTTTCAATGTATTTGTCAGCAAACTGATGCCAGATAAACTCATATAAGACTTCAGCGGCATCATGGAATCTATAAGCATCCAAAGCTTTGGTAACTGCTTCTGAGGTTTGATTTAATTTTTCCAGAATAACTTTATCATTTGAATTGGACAAACTTTGTACGGCCGTGATATGTTTGTCCACTAGCGAAGCTCTCGCTTCTGGGTTTTGATAATACATCAAAATAAACCTGCCTATATTCCACAGCTTATTGGTAAAATTCCTCATGGCTTGCAATTTGGGGTGAGATAAAGCCTGGTCATGGCCAAAAGCAGTGCCATACACTAAAGCCATTCTGGCCGCATCTGCCCCATACTGATCTACTATTTCCATGGGGTTAACCACATTGCCTTTGGATTTGCTCATTTTTTGCCCTAATGGATCTAACACCTTGCCATGTAAAACTATGTTTTTAAAAGGAACTTGATTAGTAGTATAAATTCCCAGCATCACCATTCTGGCCACCCAAAAAAGCAAAATATCATACATTGTTTCTATGACCGAAGTTGGGTAAAACTTTTCAAAATCCCCTTCTTTGGTAGATTGTAGGGTAGCAAAAGGCCATTGCCCAGAGGAAAACCAGGTATCAAAAACATCAGAGTCTTTCTCTAAATTTAGAGAACTGCATTTATCACACCTTGGGGGTGTGATACCGTCTGTGACTGTCCATTCATGACAGTCTTGACAATGCCAGGCAGGAATTTGTATCCCCCAGACAATCTGCCGGGAGATATTCCAGTCTTTAATATTTTCCAGCCAATGGAAATAAGTAGTTTCCCAATTTTGGGGATAAATTTTGATGTCTCCAATTTTAACCACCTCAACCGCTTTTTGGGCCAAATCCTGAATATTAATAAACCACTGTTCTTTTAAAAGTGGTTGAATAGGAGTACCACATTTATAACAAACAGCTACCCTATGACTATAGTCTGCAATTTTTTCCACCAATCCTTGTGCTTCTAAATCTTCTAAAATAGCTTGCCTGGCCTCCTTTAAAGTGGTGCCGGCATACTTACCGGTATTTTGAGCCATAGTGCCATCAAAATTAATAACTGATATTTGATCCAGATGGTGTTTTTGACCCAGTTCAAAATCTGCTGGATCATGGGCTGGAGTTACTTTTTCTGCTCCTGTTCCCAGTTCTGTATCAATTGCATCATCAGCGATAATGGGAATTTCTCTGTCTGTTAGGGGAAGTCTAACCTTTTTACTTATTAAGTGTTTATAGCGTTTATCCTCTGGATTAACAGCTACAGCAGTATCCCCAAGCATGGTTTCTGGCCTGGTGGTGGCAATAATTATATAATCTTTTGAATCAGCCAGGGGATATTTCAAATAATAAAATTTATCATTCCTTTCTTCATAAATTACTTCCAGATCAGAAAATGAAGTTCCATTGGTGGTACAGTAATTGACTAATCTTTCTGCCCGATATAACAACCCATCGTCGAATAGTTTTTTAAAGGTTTTATAAACAATTTTGACAATCTCCGGATCAAGGGTGAATTTCATTCTGGACCAGTCTAGGGAAAAACCCAATCTGCGCAGTTGTCCTTCCATGGCGCCCTTGTTATCCTGTACAAAGTCCCAAATCATCTGATATAAAGTATCTCGGTCATAATCAAATCTGGATTTACCCATCTTTTCCAGTTTTTTTTCAAACACCACCTGAGTTTCGAACCCGGCATGATCGGAGCCTGGCAGCCACAAAGTAGCCTCTCCGAGCATGCGGTGATATCTGATTAAAATATCTTCCACCACATACATGGCATGGCCAAAATGCAAAGGGGCGTTGGCATTGGGTGGGGGAAGAATAATGGTATAGGGTTGACCATCAGGGTTAATTTCAGGCTTAAAGAAGCCTTTTTCTTCCCAAAATTTATACCATTTTTCTTCAACTATTTTTTGATTATAAGTTTTGTCCATGCAGAAAGTATATTTTAATTTTGGGTAAGGGTCAACCTAATTAATAGGACAAGGAAAGATTGGGGTTTACCTGTAAGGTTAGAGGGCTAGATAAAGGTTTTTCAAAAAAAGCCCGAGCGGCAATCATGGCTGCGTTATCGGTGCAGAGTTGGGGAGGCGGTATGTGCAGCTTGATATTGAAATCTTGATCCTTAATTCTTGATTCTAAATTCTCTTTTAGTTTTCGATTGGCTGCTACTCCACCTGCCACCATGATTTGCTTAACTTGGTACTTTTGGATTGCCAGAATGGTTTTATCGACTAAAGATTTAACAATAGTTTCTTCAATAGAGGCAGCCAGATCAGCTTGGCCATTGTCGCCTATAGCCTGTTCACTGTCAACTATTCTTGCCACCGCAGTTTTAAGCCCTGAATAGGAAAAGTCCAAATTTTTACTCCCTTTCATGGGAACAGGGAGTTTGAAGCTCAAGGCATCGCCTTGCGAGGCTAATTTGGATATTTCCGGGCCACCAGGATAAGGAAGACCTAAAAGGCGGGCGCATTTATCAAAACATTCTCCAGCTGCATCATCTCTAGTTCCACCCAGGTACTCATATTCGTGATGGTTTTTAAATAATACTAGATCAGTGTGACCCCCAGAAACAAGCAGACCTAAACAAGGGAAAGTGGGAGGTGTGGTATCAATCCAATTTGCATAAAAATGACCAAGCAGATGATTGACAGGAATAAGCGGTTTATTCCAAACCAAATTTAAAGTTTTGGCTGTCTCTACTCCCACCAGCAAAGAACCAATTAACCCCGGGCCATAGGTAACAGCGATTGCATCTATATCACTAATCATTAATCGTGAATTATTAATCGCGGTTTCTATCACCGGAATAATACTTTTGATCTGCTCCCTGGCTGCTTGTTCAGGAATGACTCCTCCATATTTAGCCTGCAAAGCTGCAGATGATGCCACTACATTGGATAAAATATGTATACATTTTTTATCTCTTAGTAAGATAGCAGCAGCTGTTTCGTCACAGGATGTTTCAATACCTAAAATTACCATGAGGATATTCTACCAAAAATTAAAAAATTACTAAGCCTTCCCTGTTGTTTTTTAATTTAATTTATGTCTATGTTAAAAGATAATGGTTTCCTCAAACAATAAATATATTAAAAATGCCCTTTTTCTTTCCTATACTTCTTTGTCGGATTTTTTAAAATGCCCCCATTCTTTTTATTTAAAAAATCTCTACCGGGACCCCAAATCTGGTCACCGGTTACAAATAGCCTCCCCTTATTTATCTTTGGGTTCCACTGTCCATGATGCCATCAAGTGGTTTTTGGAGATACAAGGGCAAGCTAACTTGGACCAACTAATTAAAAAATACCGCAACTTATGGCTTAAATTTACCGGTAAAAGAGGGGGGTTTGCTTCTCGCGAAGAAGAAGCTGTTTTTGGCAAAAGAGGTTTGTTAATGATGGAAAATTTTTATAAAAACTGGCAAATTTTAGGTAAAAGTGCCCCCCATATTAATTTCCCTAAATATAATTTAGTAGAAAATGTGGTATTAACCGGCAATTTTGATTTTGTGGGAGAAAAAAAAGATGGGACTTTGTGGGTAGTGGATTTTAAAACCGGAGTAACCGATAAAAAAGACCCCCTGCAGCTTTATCTGTATGCTATTTTGGCAGAAAATAATTTTGGCAAAAAAGTGACTCAAGCTTCATTTTGGTATTTGGATCGGGAAAGCAGTCCCAGTCCTGTTGTGCTGGAGCCGCTAGAGGGACAAGTACAGTGGCTACAAGAAAAAGGGCAGGAGGTGAAAAAGGCAGTAGAGAAAGGGCAGTGGGTGTGTATTAAAAATGAGATGGAAGATATATGTAATGAATGTCAAATTTACCAGGCTTTAAAAGATGGTCAAGGGGAATTTCAATTCTCAGATTTTAGGTTTAAGAAAGATGTATATTATTTAAATAAATTTCCCTAGGTGTTATAATTTGCACTCAATTATGACAGAAGCAGATCAGGTATATGGATTTCCGCAGGCTATTCCAGAAGAACCAAAAGGCCCTTATTTGTTCGGGAGCTATTATAGAACACTTGATTACAGAAGCAGACTAGTCCTGCCGCCACTTTTTAGGCCCTGGTTTAGTCAGGTGGTAGTAGTTAGGGAGTGGATTGGTTATTCACTGACACTGTGCAGGCCTGAAGACTGGCTGGAAATCATGGCCCGTTTAACTGAAACAGAAATGAAGCATCTTTCCTTAATTGAAGTAGAAAGTTTGGCTGCTGACCATACTGCCAGCTCTAAAATTGATAAGATGGGTAGGTTTTTGATACCTCCTCAGTTATTAGCCTATGCTGGTCTAAAACCAGGAGATAGAACTTTAGTTTTGGGGGTGGGTAAAAGAGTGGAGGTATGGAATATGCAAAAAAGGGATGAATTTGTTGAGGCCATGAAAATTAAGTCCACAGGAAGTACCTCATCCTTGCTTGATTGGTTTTTAAGAAGAGGAGGAAAAGAAATCCACCTGGTTTAGCCTTTTCTGCCAGGATGTTTGGCAAAAGCAAATTTTATTCCGGCCAGAGAACGAATCTCTTCTACTAATGTTTCTGGGTCCACAGATTTTTCGGTAGGCTTCGGGCCTTCACCTCGAGATAGTAAATTATAGGTAGGTAATACTCTGCCTGTGCCATGATTTCTTTGTGGTCGTGTGTCTGTTAACCTTTTTGGCTCACGGTCTTTATTCATAGGATAATATTAAATTAAGATAAGTTAGGCTTTTTGTCAAGAGGAGTGTCTGGATTTGGTTGACCGGAGTTTGGTAGAGTTGGCTGCTGGTCTAAAAATTCATCAGAAGGCCTAGGTATGGAAAAATATTCCCGCATTCTGGCCAGGGTAACTCTTAAACTATTAAAGCCTTGCTCTAAAGCCTTAATAATTCTTTCAGATGGCCATTCTTGTTCTGAAGGACCGTCTTCAAAAACATGCTCTTTCATATCTTAAGTTTATTATATCCCTTTTAGTCAATAGTTACTTTTTAGTTTAATTTCTGCCAGGGTATTGTGTTTATGGAAACCCCCGGAGGGAATGGATTCAAAAAGTTTGATGGAGGTAATTTTGATAGGATCAAATGAGATGGCCATAAGTTTTTCCAGCTCCACCTCCAAATTTCTGTCTATATAAAAATCACTGTTTAATTTAGCAATGGAAATATGGGGGACAAACCTTCTTTCATCAATAGGTAGATGTAAGTCTGTCAACCCATCCTTAACTCTTTCCCTAATCAGCAAGATTTTATCTATATCACCTTTGACTCCCACCCACAGCACTTGAGGATGATGTAAACTGGGAAATCCATCAATATAAGCAGGGACTGCCTCAAAAGGAGAAATATTTTGTCCTGCTTGTTGAAGAATCTCTACCAGTTGGGTTTTTAGCTCATTCGGTTGTTCCCCCACAAAGGCCAAAGTGAGGTGAATTTTACTCAAATCAGTAAGTCTGGCTTGAGGAATTAATGTATGCAGTTTGGCTTGTATAGCTTGAAACTGCAGCCTATTCTCACTCGGAATTTCCAGGGCGATAAAGAATCGCATAAAAAATTATATGCGATTCTTTGCCATTCTTTGAATGGTAAAAAACCTCATATCTTAATTATACCCCACATACTCTAGTTGACTTGACAGGCGCCCCAAAAAGGTTTTAGATATAAAAGGCCCATAAAATATGTTATTAGAGACAACTGCTGAAGTTTCAGGTCATCGAGAGCAGATGATCCCCAAGTTAATCGTGCCCTTTCAACCTTTTGACCCAAACCCAGATAGGATGCATAAATTAACTTCAGAAGAAACTCTATGTGGTCCATATGTAAGAGATAATATTGCTCCCAATGCTGCTTTTTTAATGCGTTGCGCTGGGGCTCCCTGGATGTTTTTTGTGCCTATTAACGGTTACACCCGAGGTTCACAGTTTACTATTATGCCTTGGGATGATCGGGCTATCCCAGGGCCGGAAAGGTTGCCAAAAGAAGAAGGGGAGGCGGTAATGTTTATTTGTGGGAATATTGCCAGCGTGATGATGGAGGATCCGGAAAATGAAATAGTTATTATTGGTTACAACTGGTCACCCCGCTCCTGGGGGCAAAGTGGTTATCAAAGCATTCCCAGGTTGCACTACCAAGAATTCGGCTTACCTAATCTTGCAAATTTGTCTGATGATTACTTGCAATATGCAAATAGAAAGATTTTAAAGAGAGAACAGCCTTTAGTATTAGCTTCAGTGGTGGGAGGATTTTATAATATTGAGCTAGGTCGGATTCTGATGCATAGAATAAAAGAAGGTTTTGAGGGAGATAGACAGGTTTTTGATAATTTAGTGGATATAGAGCAAACAAAAGTAGGTTTTAAAGGTACCAGGATGCCTTTGAAAAAACCTTTGGATGAGACACTGCGATTTCCTGGTATTCATGCGGAGGTGATTCAGCCTTTAGCTAAAATTTTAGATCAAACCGCGGTGGATATGACTAGGACTTTTACTGATCAAGACACAGAGGAATGTGATCGGCAAATAGAGGAGGCGATGACCACTCCTAATATGAGTCCAGAGCAAAGACAGGCTATTTTGAAATTTTTAACCAGAGTGCCTAACCTTTATTCTGCAGATAGACGCTTAAGAAATATTGAAGGCTTAGCGGGGAAATATCCAGAGGAAACGATAAACTACCTTAGAAATAGAGCAAATAGAATATTACCGGAAGAAGAAGGCCCTGCTGTTGGTTTGAAAAATGGTTTAGCTTATGCTTTGGCAATGCGCTTTGATAAAAAAACTGGTCAAAGCTTTCTAACTGTTTATGCTGCTGTGGCCAATGGATCTGGTGGAATAGTTGAAGGCACCGAAGGGGTCTTATTAACGCGGCCCTCAGACCCATTCCCACCTGAAGAAATGGCAGTTAGAAAAAGAATTTGCGCTGAATCAATAGCAGCAGCTTTGAATTCTCGTAATGGTTACCATAGATTTGCTCAAGTTGAGCAAGTTTATCTTCATCTCTAAACTTGAACCTGCAGACCAGGAGTGCAGGTTTAAACTTAGTAGAAATCCACAGGTGTCCTCTTATGTTTTTCATCAGAAAAAGGCAAGCTTTGCTTACCATCACCAGATGGCAAGCTCTGCTTATTCCACCCCAAGGGTGGAAGTGTATGCGCCCCGATGTAGAAGCAATAGAGTAAAGCTATAAAGTTGCTCACCATCAAAGCTTTAAATTAGTGTAGAATTAATCCTGTAATTGGTATCTCGTTGTAGTCTTCAATAGAAAGAACATATAGAGGATAAGAAGGAGATGAAGGATTTTTGCTGATTTTTACACCTTTAGCCCAATCTTGATAATCCTGGTAAGGAATTCTCATTTGCCTGATAGTAAAAGCAGCGCCATATGAGTTGCAGATAATTTCTTGTCCTAAATTGGCAGCATCTGTAGATACAGAACGAACTAATAATGAACTCTGACAGCTTTCTGTGCTGAAAGATTTATTAAAAGCAGTCTCAATAGTTGTAAATGCTCTGCTTGGAGGTAAGGTGTTCACTAAGTTATGCACTCTTGTCATACTTACATAGGGGCCATTTTCAAATATACCTGTTGTTGAAGCCTCAGGCGTTACATTCGGCCAGCTAGGGGGAGGGGCGTTTTCAGGTACTATAAAAAATACTCTTTGATTTCTAGCTCTTTGATCAAGGAAAAACGGTATTGTCTGATCGCCTATTTTATACTCAAGGACTTTTTGGGTATTTGCCAATTTTTCAAAAAAATTGAAGATCATTTGTGCAATTGCTGGATCAAAATTTCTTCGGGTAAAGTTAAGCCATTTAGTAGTTTTCTGAGTATAGAACTCTCCGCTTGCATATAATGGTAAGGCTTTTAGCTCAGGATAATATGAATCAACCTCAGGTTTAAATTGAGGGGTTATAGCAGTTGCTGTTGCTTTGGCGGATTCCTGGTTAGGGCCGCAACCACTAAAAGTTAAAATTGCAGCCATCCCCAGATACATTAAATACTCCCTAGACATAACTACATTATAACCTATAATATTGTGACAGTCAAAATTATTTGACAACTTGCGCCTACTATTCCATAGTAAAAGTACTACGAAATTTTTTAAATTTAAAAATAACCAGTTAGGTATTATCCAAATTATCCCCTTACTGCTTCTTTTGGGTGGGATAGTAGCCGGGGTTTGGTTAGTCCAAAACAGGACTAATTTATTACCTAAGGCCTCCGAGACAAACTATATCCAAATTGTAGATAAAGATGGTAATAAGATTACTCAAACAACTGATCCTAATGTTTATTTAAAAATAAGACTGCCAGATAGCTGGGAACTACCATCATCTTATCCCAGCCAGGGAATAGTAAAAGAAGTCTATGCCCAGGAAGTATGCCCACAATCTGGAGATGGTACTACAGTAACTTTTGGTAGCACTACCTATGATCGGTGTATTGATAATGCTGGAGGTAGTAACTTAGATAATACTTTGTGTAAAACAGGTGGCACTAAATTCCGTTGTTTTTACTCAAGAGCTGAGAATACTTGTATTAGTGGTAGAGATAGCAATGATTTTAATTATGATTGCCCGGCCAAAAGCGGTACTACTTTACAGTCAGCGCCCAGTTGCAAAGATAGCTGTGGTGAGTGTCCAGCAGTGCCTACTTGTGATCAGCAAACCTATGATACTTGTGATTTAAGTCCTTGCCGGCAGCCGGGAGCTACCTCCGAGACCACTTTTAATTGCTATGCTAAGGATAATCCCTACTGCAGCGGTTTGAATAGTTATAAATGTAATTCCTGCGCCAATTCTGCTACCAATTTACCAAATCGAGCAGCAATGGCTAAAAGTTGTACTTTAACAGCCAATCCTAATTCTGGTAAAGCCCCTTTGAATATTACTTTTTCTGTTTCTCCGACAAAAGATATTGTTAATCACCCTGGGGATGCTGTATGGAATATAGATTATGGTGATGGGACTAAGAAGGAGACAGGAGCCCTTGATTTTAGAGGTAATTCCGTTCACACATATACAGCAGGAGGTGATCATTCTGTCAAATTTACAGCCACCAGCAAACAAGACCCAAATTATAATTGGGAGTGTCAGACCAGTATTTCGGTTAGGCCTGTCTTACAAAGTATAGATATTAAAAATGACGATGAGGATAATAGTAGGGGAGGTTTAGACCCTCTTCATGTTGAAAATAATCTTGGTACATATATTACAACTTTAATCCCTTGGCGGCTGAATGAGTTAGGTACAGATCAGGCTAGTGTTAAGCGTAGCGTAAGAGTGACTTTTTCTGATGGTGGGGATAGTTTTAAAGATGCTACTGCAGATATTACTCTAATCCGTCCTACAGAAAGTCAGACTCCTGCCAGTAAAAATGAATTTTTAGTAGATGTTTTTATTGATCAAGGTTTATCTAATCAGGAGGAAACAGCTGTATGGGTTAAAGACACAATTAATAACTATGTTAATGACCGTTTTGCCGGTGCTGGTATTACTGAAAGACTGAAAGTTGATAAAATTTTTACGAATAATTCTTATCTTAAAAACATAGAGAATTGTCCTGCAGGTACAGAGAAAAGAACCTATTCTGATAGTACTAGGTGTATCAGTAAAGACGGCAAAATTAAGGTTTGGTTATTTAATCCCAGAGACGCTTTTTTCCAGGGGGGCAGAGCATTTCCGAATGAGGGTAGAGTTTTAATAACCTTACCAGCCTATCCTGGATTAAACAGTGAACCTTTTTCTCAACTGGATGAACAGTTGTTAACTCATGAGTTAGGTCACATTTTTAATCTGCCGGATTATTATTGGGAAGATATTGATCCTAATTTTAATTATGTATTAGATCCAAAAACCAAACAGCCAGTTCATATTGGTATAACAGCTTATATCAAGGATGTGATGTGGGTTAATCTACTATATTCTCAATTTTCCTTAATATCTCCGATTTATACTAATGGTGTTACTAAAATACCTATCAGTACCTATTTAGATTTTGAGAAGCAACCAATTCAATATGTTCCTACCGAGATTAGGTTAAAAATTGTAGACTCCGTCACAAATTCACCCCTAAAAGGTATTACTGTAGAGGTTTTTTCCCAGACCTGGGATAAATCTAACAGCAGATTTATTATTCCTAACTCCAATCCATTGGTGGGTTCAACTGATCAAATGGGTGAAATATGGTTAGGAAAGGCCAGCAGTATTTTCAATAGAAATGGTGTTGGATACTCAGCCTTCTTGAGGGTTACTAGAGGAAGTGATACTAGATATACCACAATTACCCGTTCTTATCTTAATTATCTTTACTCCCAAGGACAAAAGGATACAGCCATAATTACTTTACCTTTTTCTGCTTTGGTTAGTTACCAACCAGGTGTAAAACGAGTTTTGGTAGCCCCTGGCCAGCCCAGCCTAGCTGAACTGGAGTTAACTCCGCAGGAGAGGGAGGTTTTAGACCAGCACATGAGGCAGCATTTGGAACAAGAGGGTGTAATTAAAAAGTAAATAACTCATTGAACTTATAAACCAAGAGATTGCCAATTTTATTGGGTTCCCACAAGATAAACTGCCTGCCAGGTTTTATAGTTGGATTTCCAAGTTTCATTAATGATAATGACCCCATTTCTGGTAACAGTCCTGCCAAAGGTGACAGTTGCTCCCCAAGCGGACCAGTCTACCTGTTTAACTGTGCCCTTGGGTAAAGTATGGTCATCTTGGCGCAGTTCCGGTGGTGGTGGGGTTTGGTTGGTAATGACCGGGGTAGACAAACTGGCTATTCGGCCATCAGAACTGCCATATAAATCCACATATAAAGTTAAACCCTGAGTATAAGCCTGGATTAAAATGTATCCCGGAGTGTCATTTTTAAACTGAAAATCCACGCTGGGGTAAAAAACCGTCGCATCCAATCCAGGAGGGAAACCCTGCTCATAATAACCCACCCGGTAAGCATGGGCAGTTCTTTTAATCACCGGCAGGCCGGCATTTAAGACTGCCCGAAAAAGAGTAGTAGAATCCTGGCAAACTCCTCCGCCATCATCCAAAACAGTCCTCCCCTCTTTGATCACATAAGCTTGTTTAAAACCGGTGGCAGCGGTGATATCGCCGACAGTTTGGTTAAAAGAAAAAATTTGGCCGGGGGGGATTAGGGCTCCGTTTAATTTATTGGCAGTTAAATTAACATTATAAATCCGGTTGGGGATAGAACCTCCAAAATGGGAGACTCCTTGGCCGATCAACTGCTTAATCCCCAAGTCGTTAACATCACTGGTAGTAATTTTCGGAGTGGTGATAGTGACCGGTAAGCTGATGGTATGGGGGCGGATATTTTGCAGAGCCAAAACAATCAACTGTCCGGTCTGTTTTTGGTCCAATAGTTGCCCATTTTGGGCTGGCTTAAAAGCGGTCACCCGGCGGCTTTGAACATCAAAACTAAAAAGGGCTTCGATGACTGGCTGGTCAATTTTTTTAGCCACCTCATTAGACAGATAAATTTTCAACTTATCCGGATTAAGCAAATCTTCAGAGGATGATAAATCAAGTAAAGAAAAAATGGTTTTTTGGTCCAGTTTCCAAGTCAGTTTTTCAAAAGTTAAGATCAGGGGATTTTCCTTTAAGTTTTCTAATAAATTTTTTAACTGCTCGGCCTTTCGAGTGGATAAGTCCGGAGGCAGAGTTTTTACCGGCAAATTGTTGTCATAATTTCCGGAGATTAAATAACGGGTGATTTGAAAAATTAGCTGCTCCCGGTCTAAACTTAAGCCGTCTTGGCCGGCTTTAATTTCTATTTGATTGGCGTCATTTAAGTTAAGTTGGATTTGTATTGGGGCTTGATAAATTTGCCCCCCAATTAGGTTTACTTGGTCATCAATAGACAAAGAAAGTTGGGGTTGATATTTGGTCGGTTGAACTAAATTTAGCAGTTGGAAGCTGAGACGCTGCCAAAATGAACCTTGGTGGCCAAGGGGAGAAATTTCTTCCATCAACTGTTGAGAGTTAAGGCTGACTGCGGCTTTGGCTAAATCGACACTGTAAGTTTTATTCTGGTAAACAAAATCTAATTTATTATTTAATCGGGACTCAAGATGCTCTGATAAAAGTTGCTGGACTTGGGGCACAGTCCGACCGGTAATTTCCACCTCCCCTACAAAAGTACGGGGATAAAATTTGTCAGCAAAAATTACCTCATAAGTGATTATTAAAAGCCCTGCCAGGGCGGCTGCTAATTTGAATTTCATGTGGGCTTATCATACTAGATCAATACTTATTTGTCAGCTTAGGCTACTACTTGACTTTACTAACTAATTTGGGTATATTTTATGGCCGAAGGGCTACCCCGATTTAAGTTCATGCCAAAAACAAAAAAAATAGAGACTAAAATTAAAGTGAGACCTTTAATGGGTTATTGTTTGGTAGAGCCATTGGAGGCAGAGACTCAAACTACCTCTGGTATCATTCTGCCTGAATCAGCTCAAGAAAAACCCGCCCAGGGAAAAGTTTTGGCAGTGGCAGAAAATTCTCCGGTCAGGGTAGGGGAGGTAGTAATTTATAAAAAATGGGGTGGAGATGAGATAAAAATAGATGGGGTGGAATATAAGTTAGTGAAATTCGATGATCTCATGGCAATAATTGAATGAAGTTGACAATTTGTGTAAAATTGCCAACACAAATTGTCATCCTGAGTGAAATCGAAGGATTGAAGACTTAATGGCAATATTGGAATGACGTTATCTGTCATCCCGACGAATGTCGGGATCCAATAAACTATTTGAGATAGGATTTTAATTAGATTCCTGCATTCGCAGGAATGACAAGGTAAAAAAGGATAAAAATATGACAGAAAGAATATTATTAGAGATCGATCCTAGGACTGTCTGTATGAAAGGGAAACATGGTTCTTTCTCGATTATTGCCCGAGGGAGAGATGGCTTAAATTATGAACCGGTATATAGAGGCGGTGAATTAATTGCGGAAGCTATCGATAGAGGTGAGGTTGAACTAAGTGCTGACAGGAGAATGCAAATAGATCAACTTCGACAGAACGAGCAACGTCAATTTTTAGTTGCTTTGGGTCTGGCGCCAATAACTTTATTAGAGCTTGGTAGTGATGTGGATGAACTAAGGATTATACTTAAGCAGATTCAAGATCATGATCCAGATAATGTCTATGTTTTAGGTGTTAGTGCTGGACGAAACGTATTAAGTCATGAACTCACCTTTAACGCAACTGATCTTGCTGTGTGGAGGCAGATAAAGAATTAAGGAAAAATATGGCCAAGATGCTTAAATTTAATGCAAGCGCCAGAGAGTCTTTACTTAAAGGTATTAATACTTTAACTGATGCTGTGGCAACAACTTTGGGTCCCAAAGGCAGGAATGTGGCTTTGGATAAAAAATGGGGAGCTCCCAATGTAGTTCATGATGGGGTCAGTGTAGCCAAAGAGATTGAACTGGAAGATCCCTTTGAAAACATGGGAGCCCAATTAATTAAAGAGGCAGCCAGCCGAACTAATGATGTAGCCGGAGACGGTACTACCACCGCTACTATTCTTACTCAGGCCATTGTCTCGGAAGGATTAAAAAATATCCAGGCTGGTTCAAACCCTATGGTTTTAAAACGGGGGATTGAAAAAGCAGTGGCAGTTTTATTGGAAGAGCTTAAAAAAATGAGCAAAAAAGTTAGTGATCAGGAAGAAATTGCTCAAGTAGCCACCATTTCTGCGACTGATCTTCAAATTGGCAATTTAATAGCCGAAGCTTTGCAAAAAGTGGGTAAGGATGGGGTGGTGACAGTGGAGGAGGGTAAAACCCTGGAGATGACAGTAGATTATAAAGAGGGGATGGAGTTTGATAAAGGATATGTGTCCCCTTATTTTGTGACTGATACAGATAAGATGGAGGCTTCAATTGAAGACCCTTTTATTTTAATTACTGACAAGAAAGTCTCTGCCGCTTCCGATCTTGTACCATTTTTAGAAAAGTTTGTCCAAGTAAATAAAAATTTGGTTATCATTGCCGATGAGGTAGAGGGGGAGGCTTTGGCGCTGTTAGTGCTTAATAAACTGCGGGGAACTATTAATGTTTTAGCAGTGCAGGCTCCTGGTTTTGGTGACCGCCGTAAAGAGATGTTGGAAGATATAGCTATTTTAACCGGGGGCACGTTAATTTCAGAAGAAACAGGTATTAAATTCGATGGCGTTGAGGTGGGAATGTTAGGTCGAGCTGGCCGGGTGACTTCTGATAAGGACCAAACTTTAATCGTGGATGGTAAGGGAGTTAAAGGGAAAATTGAAGGGAGGTTGTCACAAATTAGAAAACAAATTAGCTCCACTGATTCTGATTTTGATAAAGAAAAACTACAAGAAAGATTGGCTAAGTTGACTGGGGGAGTAGCGGTGATTAATGTGGGGGCAGCCACTGAACTGGAAATGAAAGAGAAAAAAGAGCGGGTGATTGATGCGGTGGCTGCCACCAAAGCTGCTATTGAAGAAGGGATTGTGCCGGGAGGAGAGGTAGCTTTGATAAGAGCGAGTTATGCTTTGGATAGTTTAAAATTAACTGGGGAGGAAAAAGTAGGAGTAGAAATTGTCAAAGAAGCGATTTTGAAACCTTTTATGAGGTTAATGGAAAATGCCGGTTTAAATGCCGGGATGATGTTAAATGAAGTAATTGATAAACCAGTAAATTTTGGGGTAGATGCTATCGATGGGCAAGTCAAAGATTTGGTGAAAGCTGGGATTATTGATCCTGTTAAAGTGACCAGATCTGCTCTGCAGAATGCTGCATCTGTGGCTGTGATGGTCATGACAACCGAAGTGCTGATTTCGGATAAACCAGAACCCCCTGCTCCACCTACCCCTCCGGGCGGCCCCGGCATGGGTGAGTATTAAAGACTAAATATCTGTTACAATATTTTTAATGGCCAAGTTTCATTACCGCGAGTCACCTACCTTCGGTCAAAAAAAGGCTTTTGCCCCTTATTTATCAGAAGATGAAGAATTAGTGTTAGTAACGGGGTTATCCAACGCTTACTTGCGAAATAAATTCCTGGTTTTCTTTTTATTCCCCGGAATTTTATTTCTAGCTGCCGGGGCCGGGGCAGTCATGATCTTAGGGGTTGATAAAATACTGGCTGTTATTGCCGGAATAATGGTAGATTTGCTGGTCACGCTACTTCACAGCATACATTTGTACCATTCCCACCGCTATCTTTTAACTACCAAAAGAGTAATTATTAAAAAGGGTTTATTTAATGTCAAATTAACTGCTGCTTTATTTGATAAAATTACTCACCTGGAGGTGGACCAATCTTTTATTGACCGGATTCTCCTGCACCACGGCAATATTATTATTAATACGGCTGGATTAAACAAAGGCGAAATTATTTTGGAAAGCGTTGATTACCCGCTGGAAATAAAAAATTTACTGGAGCGGCTGATTAACCGGGAGCGGGAAGGTTTAGGTTTGAGGTCGGTGTCAGTTTCCGCTGTGGAAGGTGAAATTTTAGATTAAAATTCAGGTTGTAGGTTTTTGCTCAAGGGTTTGTTTTGGTCTGGAACATCCATGACATTTCCTCCCACTGACTCTAAAAATTCTATTGAAGGATAATCCTGCACCGGCGGTAAGATAGTTAAAGGATCCAAGTACTGACTGTCTTTAGTTACCTCCAGATGGGTATGGGAACCACTGGTGTGGCCGGTTAATCCCACCAGCCCTAAAATACTGTTTTGGTCCACCTGCTGGCCTGAGTTGACATAAATTTTGGCCAAATGGGCATAAAGTGATTTATAACCACCTGGATGAGAAATGACCACATGGTTCCCATAGCCCCAGAAAGAAAAATTGGCCTCAATGACCAGTCCTTCACCAATGGAATGAATGGGCATACCATAACCGGTGGCCAAATCAATACCCGGGTGGTAGCGAGAAAATCTAGTAGATAAATATCCTGGATGAGGCAGTTGTACACTAAAAGGCAGCTGGGCGGGCAATACTTGAGCGGTTTGAGAATTTTGGGCCAAAACACTAGCCTGTTTGATAGTGGGCGGAAAAGTGGGAGTGGGGAAATAACCCAATAAAAAAAGGACTAATAGTGTTCCTGTAATTGGTAATTTAATTTTAATATTATTAAGCCGCTTAAACCCCTTGAATGTAAACCTTGGCTTGATGTTAGAAAACTTCAGAGTTAGGGCATCCCTATCTGTAAGTTTCTTAGGCAGCAGGTTATGCCTCAAAATTTTCAAAGTGTGTTTGTGCTTAATGTAAGTACAAACAAGGGCGTATTATAGCAAAAAAATGCCCAAAAGTCAAAATATAAACCCTAAAAATTGGGGTATAATCATTAAATGAAGAAAACTTTTTTTGTGCTGTTAATAACTTTAAGTTTTTTAGTAGTCTCTTGGCGTTTTTTGTGGCCAGCTTTTTTGTCAGTAGCTAATCTCCAGGCCAAATCTGGGGTTAAAGTGCTCTCTAGCCCGGAAAAAGCCACAGTTTATATCAATGATCAAAAAAAAGGTGAAAGTCCATACGAAGAAACAAATCTATCTGCCGGAGATTATTTAATCAAAATTGAAGAGGGAGAAGCTAGCTGGCAGAGAAGAGTTAAATTAACTTCAGGTACTTTGACAGTAATTAATCGACAGTTAAATAAAGACAGTGAGGCAGGAGAAATTTTGACTCTGGAAGAAGGTCGGGGAGTGACAATAATCGCCTCTCCGACTATTTCACAGGTGGAAATTGATGGTAAAAAGGTGGGGCCAACGCCCTTAAAACTAGATTTGCCCTCTGGAGAGCACACTTTTGTGATTAGTCAGGAAAATTACCAGCCCAGAACTATTCGAGCTAATGTTCCCCAGAGATTTAATTTAATTTTAAGTGTGGATTTAAAATTGGAAGAAACTAATCTGGTCAGTAATACCACTGTTTCCACCAGCCCTCCGGCAATCAAGCTAAAAGTTTTAACTACCCCCACGGGATTTTTGCGGGTGCGAGATAAACCATCTTTACAAGGACAAGAAATCGGCCGAGTCAATACCGGAGATGAGTTGGAGGCAGTAGAAGAAAGCACTAGCTGGGATAAGATTAAAACCAGTACCGGCCTGGAAGGGTATGTTTCCAAAACTTATGTGGAAAAGAAATAGTAATATCCTCACACCCCTAAGTAATAAATAATCCCGATGACGAAAACCAGCCAAACAATAACAGAAATAAGTAAGGGTCGGTCAGTGACCAAAACGCGCTCCGGCGATTCACCCTCTTTTTTCTCATAGATAATATAGAGATAACGCATCACCCCGTAAATAACTATGGGGACAGTGGCCATTAAAAATTTAGCTTGACCAAAAGGTAAGTTTAATCCTCCTAAAAATAGAGTAATGGTATGGCGGGTAATTATGGGGGGTTGTAAAAAAGCAAAAAAAGCATAGGTTAACCAAGCTGAGTTGGCAAACATGGAAGTTAAAATATCCAACAAACTTTCCGGATAATGGAGTAGTGTTTCCCGGTGTCGGGAAGCTTGGGACTGCATTAAAGTTAGCTCCGAGCGCCTTTTCCCAATAGCCAAAAAAAGGGCAAAAGAGGAGACGGAAAGCAGGAACCAGACATTTAAATGAGCATCAATGGCCCAGACTCCGGCATAAACCCGCAAGACAAAACCGGCGGCAATGGCCATAATATCCAGTAGAATAACTTGTTTAAGGTAAGCAGAATAAAACAGTTGCAAAATTAAATATGACACTGAAGCCAAAAAGAAAGCGACTGATAAATTATAGGCGGTAGGCAAAAGTACCACGATCAAACCCAGAGCTGCTGCTACTGCCACCAGAGGCGGGATAAGCCCGGAGGCTACGGGTCGTCTTTTTTTGAAAGGATGGAGTTTGTCTCTTTCGATATCGAAAACATCGTTTAATAAATAACTGGCAGAAGAAAATCCACAGAAAAGTAAGAAAGCTTGCAGGGCTCTAAATTGGTTAAGAGGGTCAAATAATTCTCCGGCAAAAATTAAAGCCGCAAAAAGAGCGAAGTTTTTTACCCATTGTCTGGGTCTGAGTGCTCTGATAAACCCCCAAATAAATTCAACCATAAAATGCCGCCTAAGATAATTGTACCCAAACCCACAGCTGTAAACAACTTTTGGGTGCTATTTAAATTTAAGGCAACTGTTCCTAAAATTACTCCGCCGATCATATAGAAAAGAGCAATTTGCTGATGGGATAACTTTAAATTTAACAGATGGTGATGTAAATGTCCCCGGTCTGCCCAAACCGGAGAGTGGCCTTGTAGTATCCGGCGGAAAAAAGTATAAACAAAATCAGTGGCCGGCACCAAAAGCACTAACCCGGCAGTGGCCAATTTACCACCTGATAAAATAGCAATCACGGCAATTAAAAAACCAAAAATAGTAGAGCCGGAAAATCCGGGAAAAATTTTGGCCGGGTGCCAGTTAAAAACTAACATTCCCAAAGCCGCTCCCGCTCCAATAAAAGAAAGCTTGGCAATATTCAACTGCTGGGGATCTCCCTGAGAAAATAATTTTAAAGACAGCAGCCCCAGAGTAGTAAGGGTGACCAAAACAATTCCCGGCATTTGCCCATCCACACCCTTGCTCCAATTAATCATATTCATCACCCAGACAATCCAAACTAGAGCCAGTAGGTCAGCAATCAAAATAATTTTATGAGTGCCCCAAAAATCAAACCCCAAAATAATAGTATCTAAGCGGATGATTCCACCCAAAGGATTGGTGATAAAACTAATCCCCACCCCGCTTAAAACTACCACTGTGGCGGCTAAAATTTGTCCCAGCAGGCGCCAATAAGGAGAAAAATGTAGTTTTTTATCATCGATCAACCCCAAAGTGAGCAAAACTGACATACCCAAAATAATTCCCCAAAGATGTTTTTCCAGGGGAAGAAAAAGCAAAAAAGCAGCTATCATCCCTACAAAAATAGCCAGTCCTCCAGCCCGGGGAACAATTCTCTCTTGGATATGAGCAGGATGAGGCCGGCGGCTGGGATTATCAACCAAATCAAAACGATTGGCCAGTTTAATAACCACTGGAGTAATAATAGCCGTAATTAAAAAAGTAATGATAAAAATTAACAATAAATCCATCAGATAAGCAAAGCTTTCTTTCAGATAAAAACCACCATAATTTTTAAAGCACTAATAAATAAGATGGTGGTAATTAGAGTATTGGCAATAAAAAGTACCCTTTTCAAAAATGTTTGGGAGTAATGCAATTGGGAGGCCAGACCTAGATTAATTAAAATAATTAAGACCATGACAGCGGGTATAATTAGAAATTGATTTTTGCTAATTAATTGCCCATCTCCCCAAGAAAGGGAATAAAGCAGAGGTAACTTGCTTGGTAATTTAGAATAAAAAAATAAAAATAGGAGGTTTAGGAAAAAAAATTGCAGGAAACAGACGGTAGTAGTCAAAAAGAAATAGCGGTCATTTTTAAAAAACTTAAATAAAATTCTTGGCATATTTTAAAGGGTAGCCTGGCGCTCTTTATTAGTGACTCGAAATTCCAAATATCGGCCAAACATTAAAGAAGTTTGGGCATCAATGGCCGGAATGGAGGTGATAGAGACCAGTACAATTGGCACTAATACCCATTGCAGGTAGGACCAAAACCGCCGCAGGATCGACCAATTGGTCGGTCTGGGAGGAGCCACTTTTTCATTAAAATAAATAGTAGTAAAAAGACCCACAAAAGCAGCTGTTAAAATCCAAGAAGAAACTACAGTTAGATTATGAGAGACAACTGATTGGCCGTAGCCGGGGTTAATTAAAGGGATAAACAGCCCTCCAAAGGTGATAAATAAAGCCAGCGTCCCCCATTTAAAATAAGACCAAACAATAAAAGTTAGTTTATCAATTTTATCCCAGAAATTAATATTTTTATTGGTAAAAAATTTCTTAAAAATAAAGGGAATATGTTCTACGCCATAAGCCCAGCGTTTAATTTGCAGGTATTGATTTTGAAAAGTTTTAAATAAACTAACATCCAAAACAGTGTCAGCGGAAATGGGCAAGAAATGGGGGATGACTTTGTAATCACCGTTAAAATGATAATAAGCTTTCCAGTAAAAACCAGCATCATCATTTACTTTGTTGGGTAACCAGAGTCCTGTTTCAACTAGTGATTTTAAGTTCATGGATAATGAGGCAAAATTAATATATTTGTCTGAGCCGACCATTTCCGATAGTTGCCAAAAGGCAGTCCCGGTGGCTATAACCCGCATGGGGGTAGGGGCTTGCCAATAGTTGTTGTTGTATAAAAATACTCCGGTGAAAGACCTTTTATTGCGTACTTCCAACCCGGTAGATAAATATTTATGTAACATCCCGGCCAAAAACTGGGGGTGGATAATAAAATCAGCATCCAGGGTGGTAGCGATGACATCTTGGGTATCCAAGCTTCGTTTTTTAAGTTCTGATAGAACATTTTTAACCATGAAATTGCGGTTAGTACCAGGACCGGGTACTTCTCCTGGTAGCCCAAAAGGGTGAATGGTGGTAAAAACTCCGCCAATTTGGGGGGCGATTTTCTCTTCTAAATATTTAGTAGTCTCGGCAATTTTTTCCGGATCATCCCGCTCTTCAAATCCCACGGCCAGGAAAATTTTCTCTTTAGGTATACTGGAGCTGGCGATGGCTGCAAAAGTGGGAGCTAAAATTTCAGCACTTTCTTTGTAGGTAGGAATTAAAAACAAATGATAATATTTTTCCCATTCACTAGGAAAATCTTCCAGTAGCTTTTTCTGCCAATCAATTTTTTTGGCCTGCTCCATTCTATGGTAGCCAATATAAACCAGAATGGAGATGCGAAGAGCTGAAAACAACCAATAAACATTGGCTAAGACAATAATATAAGCGACCGCAAAGGGCAGGGTGAAAGAAAGCCAAATTGGGGAAGTGAGGGCCAGCCAAGTCAGCGCCCCGGGTAGGATTTCTAAGAACCGCTCAAAGGCAGTTTCGTGTTTTAAGACAAATTGCTTTTCCAATCTTTCAGAAACAATATAACTTTCTGAAAAAAGATGGTAAGCTACTATACCTAGTCCCGCCCCAATCAAAAAGGAAGACAAAAGCAGATTGGTGGGGGAAGGGACCAGGGGAACGAATATATTAATGATTCCCAGTAAACCAACAATAAAACCCACCAGAGAGTGGATTTTTATTTTAAAGACTTGTTTAACTAAAGCTGATAAATAGAAAAAAGCTACCAGCCCTAAGATAAAAATTAATAGAAACCGCATAGATATATGTATTATATGCTAAGCGATAGTAGTTTCAAAACATTTCGTGTAGTTTGTTCAGCGACTTCTGTCAGGGAAATTCTTTTAATTTCGGCAATTTTTTGCCCAATTTCTAAAACCGCAGCCGGTTCGTTGCGAGTACCGCGTTTACTCTGGGGAGGTAAAAAAGGGCAGTCAGTTTCCAGGACAATTCGCTCTAGTGGTAACATTTTGACTGCTTCAATTAAATAATCATTTCGGGGATAGGTTAAAGTGGCAGCGAAAGAAACTAAAAATCTCGTTTCCTTAATAATGCGTTTCGTTGTTCTCTTAAGACCTGAATAGCAATGATAAATACCTTGGTGATTTTTAGTCATATCAATGGTTTTATCCCAAACCTCACTATTGGCAGGATTTTGAGAACGGTCATCGCGGCAGTGGACTATCAGTGGGAGACTTAGTTTTTTAGCCAAATCAATTTGAGCCTGAAAAAGCTGTATTTGTAAAGCCTTGGCTTGTGTGGTAGAGATGACTTTTTTGGAGGGAGTCTCCAATAAGGCAGGGTGGTCAAATAAAAAATCCAAACCACATTCCCCCACAGCTGCAACCTTTTTAGGATTACTGTTATAAATTTGTTCTAAATTATCTATATCCTTTTGGACAAAAGTATCACGGCCGTGTAATGTTTGTCCATTTTGGATATACTTAAGAGCTTCGTGGGGATGAATGCCGATGCTGGAGTAAAATTTGATTTGAGAGTTTTCCAATTGCGCTGCTTTTTGAGAAGTTTCCGGATCTACTCCGATATTAATAATTGCTTCAACTCCCGCTGTGAGCGCTCGTTCAATTACCTCATCAAAATCTTTTTGGAAAGCCTCCCAATACAAATGTGCATGGGTGTCAATGATCATGGTATTAAGTGGGTTTTGACAATTTCGTAGCAACTATGGAAATAGGAATGGATAGGCTCAGGCCAATTTTTTTCTGTAAACCAACCTAACTCTTCTATTGCTTCCGGTTCACCTATTTTAACTTGGGAGGGATCAATATGGGCAGCAAACAATAGGGCAATCCAATGAGTTTTTTTATTGTTATGATTAACTCTTAAAACATTTTTAACATCCACAAATTTAAGATCTAGAACATCGCAACAATATTCTTCTTTAATTTCGCGAGTTACACCTTCTTCAAAACTTTCACCAAATTCTAAAGAGCCGCCACCCACATCCCAATGACCTCTTTCGTCCCGGCAATTTTGGCTTCTTTTATGCATTAGTAAATTACCTTTACCGTCATGGCAGAAAAATACACAAGTTACACCTATGTAATCCACGCCTTTTTTTAGTTCTTTTTCCGGAATTTTCTTAACCTTGGCCATCTCAAGTGTATATTCATAATCGCCAGCTTTAATTTTCTGCTCCACTATTTCAATGAGTTTTCCTTTAAAAATAACTTTCTCTGGTCCGATTGGTTGTGGTAGTAATTTTTTCATTTTAAATCCTAGGAAAAAGAGCTGGAGCAGATTTGATACTGCTGGAAAACTGTTTTAAGATTTTGTCGGCGGTTTGGGGTAAAAATGGCTGGAGGTTAAAACCTATGGCCTGGATTCTTTTGACTAAATCCGGCAATACTATAGTCAGTTTATCTCCAGATAACTCCCAAGGTTTTTCCTCATTTATTTTTTTATCTGCCTCAGCGATTAACTGCCAAATTACATTGATAGCCTCATTAAATTTAAATTCTCCCATATATTTTGCCAAATCAGCACACCAAACATTGGAGGGGGCAGTGGCTGTAATATTATTTTGCTCACAAAGTTTAGCCACCCGGGCCACTAAATTTCCTAAACCATTTGCCAGATCAGCATTATAAGCCTCAAAGAATTTATCCTCGGAAAAATCTCCATCCTGGAAAGGTGAAATTTTAGCTAAACAATAATACCGCAGCGAATCAGCGCCGTATTTTTCTACTAGGGGGATAGGATCATAAACATTGCCTAAAGTTTTGGACATCTTTTGCCCATTAACAGTGAAATATTCATGAACAAATAATTTTTTGGGTAATGATAGTCCTGCTGACAACAAGAAAGCTGGCCAATAAACAGCGTGAAATCTGATAATACCTTTCCCAATAACATGTAAATCTGCCGGCCACCACTTTTGGTAACTTGCTTCATCCCAACCGAATCCCACTCCGGATTGGTAAATATTTAGAGCGTCGAACCAAACATAAATTCTTTGAGTATCATCTCCCGGAACCGGTACTCCCCAATTTTTGGCTCTTTTATTACTTCTGGAAATGCTAATATCTTGCAGGCCAGATTTTAAAAATGACAACACCTCGTTTTTTCTAAAGTTAGGCACAATTTGATATTCTTCTGATTCTATTAATTTAATTAATTGATCTTGATATTTGGAGAGTTTGAAAAAGTAATTCTCTTCTTCTACCTCATCCAATTTTTTCCCGGGATGTTCAAAACATTCGCCATTTTCATTTAGCTCGTCAGGAGAATAGAATTGTTCACAGCCGACGCAGTAAAGGCCGCTGTAAGATTTTTTATAAATATCACCCGCTTCTTCACATAATTTCCAAAATTTCTGAGCAGATGGGTAATGGTGTTCTTTATCGCTTCCTTTTTGGAAAATATCAAATTGGACATTTAATTTTTCCGATAAACTTAAAAAAAGTTGAGTATGCCGGTCGATAAAACTTTGAGTATCTTCTCCAGCCACTTCTGCTGCCTGGACATTTTTTAGGGCATTTTCATCTCCCCCTGAAAGCGTTAAAACATCTTCTCCCAGTAATTTATGGTAACGAGCCATTGTATCTGTTTGGACAAATTCTAGGGCATGACCAATATGAGGTTTGGCATTAACATAAGGTATAGCTGCTGTAATATAAAATTTCTTTTGGTTAGTCATAGATTCACCTTTTTCAGTTTTGATAGTGTACCTTCTTCTGGTTTTGAATTCAATCTGAGGGATTTGGTCACTTTGGGTAGTCCATTTTTGGATTTTTTTCTTTGGAAGTGGCTGACTAAGAGAACAGTAGCAATGATGACCAAACTGGCAGTGACTAAATTTAAAATATGTAGGGCTTGAAGCAATAAAACCATAATTAAGCTAATAGCTAAAATAATAGATAGAGTTACATACTTTAAGAAAATATTTAAAGTAAAAGTTAAGCTTAAAAATAAGGACAAGAAAAATAAAGTCAGTTGGGTAAAGTTAGCTGAGGTTAAACTTTCTGGATATGGCACCTGGAAAATGATGAAACTAAAAACTCCCCAGGAAATTAAAGCAGGTATAATTTTAAAGAAAATTAGCATAACTTTATTTTAATGCATCTTGAAATTAGATCATATAGATAATCCTTAAGCTAAATAAGGTGAGAGTTAAACCCCCGCTACCTCAAAAGTAAACAGCGCTTTCCTTTGAACTAATCTCCGATTAGTTCAAACGTAGATCCACCACTATTTTTAGAAACTTCAATCCTAACTGGAAATTCTTCTTTTAACTCCTCCAGATGGGTAATTACCACGATTTTTTCAAAATCATCTTTGATAGCATCAATTACTTCCACAATTCTGGTTCTGCCCTGGGCATCTTGGGTGCCAAACCCCTCATCTATGACTAAAAATTGTAACTTAGCTCCGGCCCGTCTGGTCAGTAGTTTTGACAGCGCTAAGCGGAGGGTAATATTTACCCTAAAAGCCTCACCTCCTGAGTATAGCTCATAAGGACGTTCACCCATTTCATCAGAGATGACAATATCTAATGTTTCCACAATCCCCCGCTCGCCTCCAGCCATTTTAGTTTTAGTTTCTTTTTGGGTAATGAGTGCTATTTTCATCCGGCCTTCGGATAATTTATCCAATAATCTATTGGCCTCATCTTCTATTTCGGGGATGGCAGTTTCTATAATCATCGCCTGAATACCTTTTTTACCAAAAGCTAAAGCGAGTTCCTCAAAAATAGTTTTTTGTTTTTCTAAATCTTGTTTTTCGCTAGATTTTTCTTTTTGCAGTTTTTCTAGTTGAGCTGATCTGGAGATTAATTCAGTAATTTGGCCCAGTATGCCGCGCAATTCCTTTTCTTCAGCCCTTAAATTATTTAACTGCTCTTCGGTTTGCTGAAGCTCCAAATTTAGGGGAGTCAGTTTTCCGCTCACATCCAGTAGGGACTTAAATTCTATTTCTAATTTATCCACTTGAGATTTTTTATTAACAAAAAAACTCCGCAGTTCCACCAAAGTTTTTTGTTCTGTTTCCAGGGTGGCAGTCAGCTGAATCAGTTTTTCTTTTTGCTCCTGTAAAGCTACTAAATCTGTTAGTTGAGCAGTTAACTGTTGGTATTTTTGATTATCAAAAACTAGCTCAGTAATTTTTTTAGTTAAATCAACTACTGCTTTTTCTTCAGCAGTTTTATCAATTAAAGCCATTTTTTCTGTTAACTCTTTTTTCTCTACTAATAAATTATCTCCGGCAGTTTTTTTATGTTGTGTATTCATCTCTTGGCCACAAGTGGGGCATTTGGCCCCGGCTCGCTTTAAATCCGCTAATTTTTCTTCAATCTCATCTAATTGTTTTTGCAAATTTTTTAGCTCAGCATTTTTTAGATCGATTACTGATTGAGTTTTAGTTAATTGATTTTTTAGCTCCAATTGTTCTTGTTTAATTTTTTCAAAATTTTCCTTCTCCTTTTGTAAATCACTTAAATTTGTTAATAATTTTTCGTCAACTTTTAGATTAGAGATTTCTGTCTGTAAAGAATCAATTTTCTTTTTGCGCTCCACTCCTTGCTCAGTAATTTCCCTGAGCTCTTGTTGATTTTGAGTTAAATTTTGCAGTAGTTTCTCCCGTTGTTGCTCGGCTACATTTAAAGTTTCCCGCTCAACTTGGAGAGTTTTTAAATTTGCTTCTTTAGATTTAATCTCCTCTTCAATTTTTTCTACCTGCAAAATGGTCTCTTTCCGTTTTTCTTCTTGAGACTCTTTTTGTGAAAGTTCAGTATCAATTTCCAGTAGCTGATATTTTAGCAACTGCAGTTTATTTTGAATCTCCTTAATTTTTTCTTTAGCTTTTTCTTCCAACTCATCATAGTGAAACAGACCTAAAATATCTGCCAGGATTCTTTTTCGATCAGAAGGACCCTTAGTAGTAAATTCATCGGCGTGGCCCTGGCGCAAAAAGGCTGAATTGCTAAAAGTTTCAAAAGATAGATGAAGGGTATTAATAATTTTTTGCTGGGTAGATTTAATGGTACCCTCAGTTAGGTTGTGGGAATTACTCCAAAGCTCCAGGGCGCTGGAGCCAGATTTGATAGCTCGTCTGCGCTTAATAGTATAAATATGTCCGTCTAGCTCAAAGCTGAATTCGACAAACATATCTAAAGCCCCCAACCGCACAAGTTGATCAGCGTTGTCCCCAGCTCTGCTCCAGCCCCAAACACACCAGGTAATGGCATCAAGCAAGGAGGATTTCCCGGCACCATTAGGTCCGGAAATGGCCGCCAAATGAAACTTGGTAAAATCCAGTTCCGGCACATTTTCACTATAAGAGGTAAAGTTGGAAAGTTTTAAGGAGACTGGGATCATGGACGATGCAAGTATAATTGGAACTTAATCTTTTGACAATCAGGATTCCAGTAACTGGGCAGCATATTTTTCTAGTTCTTTTTGTTTCTCAAGGGAAATTTTTTTAGCGGCAAAATATTTTTTTAAAGCTTCAATGGGGGTTAATCTTTCCACTTCCTCCTGGCCGTCAATCCGCCAGCTGGCGGACCTTTCTTTTCTTTCCACATTGCGGGAAATTCCGGCAATGAAATTGGCTTCTTTAAGAGCTTTTTTGATTAGATCCATTTTAATCTCTTTATCAAGATCAGCTGGGATATCAACTATTATTCTGGCAATAGCGTCTTTAACCTTATGTTTTTCAATTTCAGCAATAACAGTCCGGGTGGGATCTGGGTCATCTGGTTTTAGGGAAACTTTGATAGTCCTAAAAATCCTGGCACTGGTGGGAATAAATTTAAAGGTCGTTTCTCGTTTTTCGTTACTCGTTATCTCTACTAGACATATTCCTTTTTCTTCTTTTTCTTCTCCAAAATCAATTCGCTCTGGTGAACCGGAATAAACTACCAAGGGTTTATCTCCTGGTTTTGATAAAACCTGGTGTTTGTGAATATGGCCTAAAGCCACGTAATCTAATCTTTTATCCTGCAGTAGCGGTAAGGGGATGGTCACATCAGTTCCGATAGCCATTCCTTTTTCAGAGCCATACTGTGACCCTTCCACCTCAGCATGAGATAAAAAAATAGCAGAGTTCTCGGAGGTAATTTTATCATACAAAGATTTTAGTTTATCCCCAACCGTTTTATAGTCATTTTTATGCAGCCAGGGTAAGGTAATAACCTGCAGAGTACCTGATTTAGTGGGAATTTTTAAATATTCTGGTTTCCGGGAGACCCAAACATGATCAATTTCCAGTGCGGAATAAATATCCAAGGTGTTGGCTTTACCCTCTGCATTAGGAGTATCATGGTTTCCCACAACTAATATAGTGGGGATTCCCGCTTTGGCCAGTTTTTTAATTCTTTCACCAAAACCTCGCTGTTGGGTAGGATTAGGATCTCTAGTTTTGTAGGCATCCCCAGCAAAAACTACGGCATCAACATTTTCTTTAATTGCCAGATCAACAATAAAATCAAAAGTATTAAAAAAATCTAACAGTCTACTGGAGAGTCCAGTCTCCGGATCTAATTTAGCATAATTTTCCATTCCAATATGAATATCTGAAAAATGAAGAAGTTTCACTGGTGTAGTATACCATTGGCAAAATATTGAAAAAAGTGTTATTTTCCAAACATTACCAGGCAACTACTTAAAGTTGGTAAAGGTAAAATTCACCTTCTTTTTTATTAGGCCCCAAAAAAGTATTTGGTTCTTTTTTGTCGGTAATTAAAATCTTTTTTAATGGCTTCCAATTTTTAAAATGGAAAGTTTGAGTAATAACTAATGACCCCTTTTTTAATTCTTTTTTTAATTTACTTTCCAGCTTTTCTACCCCTTTAGGTAAAAGAAAAATAAAAACCACCTGGGCAGCAGATAAATTTTGTTTAAAAATATTTCCATGGATAAAGTGGGTATTGCTAAGTTGTAACCTGGAGGCAATAAATTTAGAATACAAAATCCTTAAAAATGACTGTTCAATTCCAAAAGCCTGAGCCCCCATTTTGGCTGCCTCAATTACCACCCTGCCATCGCCAGATCCCAACTCATAAAAAACTTTATTTTTTAAAGGTATTAACTTTAATATTTTTTTTATGCGGTTAGTTTTAGTGGGGACGAAAGGTGCATCAGATCCGGCAAACCAGGAAAGGCCTATTAGGCAACCAAATAGAATACCCACAACGATTATCAGTGTAATTTCCATTACTTTCTCACCAGTTTTAACAGAAAAACTTTTAAAGGAGTTAATCTATCAACAATAGTGAATGTTAAATATATTGGCCAGTTAAAAACTAAATCATAAGTGCCGATATATTCAACTAACTTTCCTCCATATCCTTGTTTAAACCGATGGAAACCATGCCAAGGGTCTTTTAAGCTTGCATTAGGACCTAATGCTCCCCACATATCAAAATTTTTTAACTTTAATCTTTTACCCAACAGGATAGCTTTCCAGGCAACTAAATTATTGGCCATTACTTCCGGGTGAGCTTTGGAAGATCCGCCATACGGGTAATACAGGGTGTCCTGAAAATTAATTAACATCCAGGCGGTTAGGGGTTCATTTTGGTAAAAGGCAATTAGAAATCGAGCCATTTTTTCTTTTTTTAATTTGGCCCAAACAGCCTGATGATAAGTAGGGGTGTGGCCATGATAATTTTGACGTTTAGTTGTTTCAAAATACAATCTTAAGTAAATATCTAGCGCCTCATCATCGAATCTTTCTTCTACTTTGACTCCGTGTTTTTGGGCCACTTTAATGTTATATCTGGTTTTTGGATGGAGGTTTTGAAGTAATTCTGCCTCCGATTTGGTTAAATCCAATACAAAGTTGTATTTAGTAAATAAGGGTTTTGGCGATTTATGGAAATCAGACGGTAGATAGTAGGTGGTAGCTGGCAGCTCAATATTAGGCTCTATTTTAATAAATGCACAATTGTTTTCCTGGCCAATTTTTTTTAAAGCCTGGGCTAAATTTTTATCCGGCATGGGGCCTTTAGGCAGGTAGCCAACATATTGATTAAGGAGAGGAATTTTATGAAAAGTTATCTGAAAGGCAGTTTTTAATTGGTTTTTATTATACAGGCCATATTTTAAAATTTTGGTGCCCAAACTTTTTCTAAACTCTCCCCACTGCCAACTTTGCATAACATGGGTTACTAATTTGTTATATTGATTTTTTTTCTGTCTAATAATTTTTAAGTCCATGGGGTAATTATAGCTTGAACTTGGTCCATAGTCATGCTAAGATACCTGACATGCCGATAATCCAATCAGCAATTAAAAAATTAAGAAAAGATAAAATCAGAACCGCCCGTAACCGGGTGCGGTCCGCCAATGTTAAAAATTTAATTAAAAAAGCCAGGCAAACCAAAACTCCTGCGGCCCTTAAAGCAGTTTTTTCCGCCCTGGATAAGGCCGCCAAAGTCAAATTGATTCATCCCAACAAAGCTGCTCGTCTAAAATCCAGATTATCTAAATCAGCTCCTCCAATCAAGATTGCAAAACCAGTTTCACCCAAGAGAAAATAACTGTTCCCTTCTCCCTTTCCCCTAATTACTAATATATAATAGACTTATGCCCGACAAAAAAGGTGGTTTTGCCATCCGCTTAAACCTGCTTCATCCTGTGGGGTCAAAGGAGCCAATTTTGGCCAAATTTATCCGTTGGTTACTTTCCTCCGGGCGCTACATTGTTATTGTGGTGGAGGCGGTTGTGCTAATTGCTTTTTTGTCGCGTTTTAAATTTGATGCTGATCTACAAAATACCAAAGAAGAAGTAGAGGCCCAACTACCTTTTGTTCAAAGCTTGAGCTCAGATGAGGCTTTGGTCAGACGAACTCAGTTGCAGCTTTCGACAGTTAAAGATATTCGTTTGGCCTCTGCTGATTTGGTTAATATTTTAAACCAAATATCTGCTCAAGTGCCCCCCGCAGTTAAATTAACCGTACTCAACCTAAGCTCCAAGGTAGGAGTTGCAGAAGTCAAGATCACCGGCCAATCTGCCAGCAATAGAGATATCACTGTTTTTTTTAATAATCTAAAAACTGACCGCAGTTTTAAAGATCTAAATATTGGGGGCATTGGCTTAAATCAGGGGGTGGTAGTTTTTACTATTACTGGTAATTACTACTTTTCTACCAAGGGGAATTTAGAGTTATGAACAATCAGCATCGTTACTCGCGTTATTTTACTTATATTGCCCCGATATTGCGGGCACCGATTGTTAAAACTTATGGATCGTTAATCTTAAGTATTGTGGTGGTGGCTATTTTTATTTTGTTTGCCATTAAACCTACTATTGGCACAATTTTAGTTTTACAAAAAAATCTGGAAAATTCTAAACAAGTTTTAGCTCAAATTATCCAAAAATCTAAAGATCTTTCAGAAGCCAGAAAAAATTATCAAAGTTTGGATCCTGCCATTAGGCAAAAAATTGATACAACTATCCCGCCCGTACCTAACCTAAAAACAGTCATTGCTGCCCTGGAGCAAAACGCCTTGAGTAATCAGGCTTCAATTTCTGCCTTACAAATTGACCCCATTAGTATTCCTAATGCGACAGAGTCTGCTAAAAACTTAACTGAAATCCAATTTACTTTTACCTTGGAGGGATCATATAACAATTTGCTTAATACCTTAAACGGGATAAAGAATAGCTCCCGTTTAATTTCTGTCACAGGCTTAACCTTGAATAAAAACCCTGAAAGCTCTAGTATCTTAATGCAGATAGTGGGTAAAGCGTTTTTCCTAAAATAATATGGCCAGGAAAGAAATTTTAATTTTAGTAGTCATTACTTTTTTGACCTTTATGGCTTGGGTAATTTTTGATATTATCCACACCAGAACGCAGGTCACAATAGATCCGACAATCCAAGAAGCCACTGCGCCTTTGGAGCCTACTTTTGACCAGTCTGCTATACAACTTTTGCAACCATGAATATTTTAACTAAACTGCGTATCCCCACTCTTTTGGGGCTGGCTATTATTTTAGGAGGTTTGGGCACTGGAGTTTATTTAGTGCTGCAAAATCAATATCTGGCAGTTAGAGCGACTCCGGAAACTCAACCTAAAAATATTACAGTTTCCAATATTGAAGATACGAGCGCGGTCATTTCTTGGCAAACTGATACGGCTGTACCTGGTTTTGTGACCATAGGACAAAAAAGTGACAATGAGCAGACAATTTTAGATGATCGGGATCAAAATGTGCCTCAGCTTTATTTTATGCATTTAGTCACTGTCCGCAATCTTTCTCCGGCAACAGCTTATCAATATCGAATTGTCTCCGGCAAAAATAAGGCTGAAGTAGCCCAGTTTCAGACGGCTGCTGCCAGTTTGACAGAAAATGGTTTTAAACCCATTGTGGGATCAGTTTTAGAAAGTGGCAGGCCTTTGAAAGAAGGCATGGCATATCTGGCTATTTCCGGGGCGTTGGTACAAGCCGGTTTAATTAAGGATTTTGGGAATTTTATTATCCCTATTGCCAAAATGAGAGAAACTAATCTGCAGGGAGTTTTCCAGCCCAGCAAACAAACAACAGCCAAACTGAGTATTGTCTCAGGAGCTGGGTCAGCCACGATGGTTTTTAATTTAACTGATGACGGCAAGCCTTTGCCCTCAATTAAGATTGGGGAACAACTAGACCTAACAGCCTCCATAGCCAATGCATCCTCTTCCAAAAGTTCTGATCTGGATAAATTTGATTTAAATAATGATAGATTTATTAATGCTTCTGATTATGGCATAGTGGTAAAAAATTTAGGCAAAAATCCCAAGGAAAAAAGGGCAGATTTAAATTCTGATGGAGTAGTTGATAAAAAAGATCTGGACTTGATGTCGCAAAAAATCAGCGAGCAAAAATAGTTATCTGGCAAATTTGTTTATTAGTAAAAACTCGGCTTGTTTTAAATCCAAGAGTCCGCTTTTGATTTTGAAATCAGTAACTAGTACAAATTTATAGAGATTTTTAAGCTCATCTTGGGAAAAATTTTTTCTCTGCTTGTCTAATTTTTGTCTGACGAAAGGAGCAGCATTTGCTGGTGTTATCAGCAGTGTGCGTAGTAAATAAAAAATCATAGTCATCAAATATTGTAAGTCGGAGAATTTTTCATGGGTTTTTTGCAACCTTGAAATTTCTACAAAAGCTTTTTTGTCACGACTGGCCAAAAGATCCAAAAAAGGGAAAATAGAGGCTTCTTTTTCAGCAGGAAAAAACAGAATCTGCCCTTTATTTTTTTTGACCTCTTCTAAAATAGGTTTTTTGGTCGAAACTTCATGATCAAACCACAGAATTAGTGACGAGCGAAGCTCCCCTTTGGGTAAGTGGTCAGGGAAAAGGGAAGAGTTAAAAACTAAATCCTCGGGAGGATTTTCTAAGATAATAAGCTGGTTATTTGACAGCAGTGAGGGGGTGGAGATAGCTCCTAATATATCTGGTAGATTTGAGCCGGTGGGAAAGGTAACAATGCCAGAGCTCTCAAAATCTTTTTTTAAGTTTAAAAGTTTAGAGCGGGAACTAATTTGTGCCGGTCCGTGCAGCAGGAGTACTTTCATTCGGTTTTTTATTCAGGGCATCTTTAATATACCTTTGTATATTATCATAATTACTAACCCCCGCCTTGGGAATTAAGACAAAGGCTCCGCCAAAATCTGCCGGATTGGGTTGAGTTAAGAGCCCCAATTGAACAGAGTTGTCCAATACTAAATTATTAGTTTTAGACAAGTTTTTTACCAGAGGGATAAATTTGGGCAGATCAGTCAGGGGAATATCGCTATCTAGGCTTTGTCCGAAAGTAGAGGCTAGGGTAGAGATTTTATCAGGTGAAGTGAGGGTTTGAAGAGACAATCCCTTATTGCGGGCTGCTTCGATGACTTTTTGTTGGCGTTTGGCTCGGGCAAAATCTGAACCTTCACCATTAGTGCCTTTGCGGGAACGGACAAATTTTAGAGCAGTGGCCCCATCCATATGTTGGCTGCCAGCGTCAAAATGGAGATGTTCAAAACGACAGCGGAAATAAACTAATTCCTTATTAGGATCAGCGGTATCAGTGGCAATAGTGCCATCAATATTAACAAAAACCTGTTGGGGGCCGGGTTGGAGATGGTATTTTTGGGCCTCCTCGGCTGATAAATCAACTGTGTTGGAAGTTAAATCACACAGATTATTTTCTTCGCCCGCCAGAGGATAGTGATAATCATTAAACTCAGTTTCTACAGATAAGTCAATGCCGCCCACAGTGTCAATAGCTTTGATAAAACCATTAAAATCTACTCTGAGGCCGTAATGGATGGGTAGACCCAAGACATTACCAATTACTTGTTTGGCACTGCTTAAACCGGCCCCCCTATTTAAGCCCATTTCATAAACAGAGTTTGCCCTGCCCTTAATGCTGTCAATCCAAAAATCTCGCGGTAGGGAAATTAAATCTAGTTGATTAGTTTTTAAATGATAGGAAGCTACCACAATGGTATCTGTTAGATTGGGTCCGTCATGATTTTGACCGGCAATTCCCAAAAGCAATACATTTACCCGATCATTGGTGGATTTTAAAGTGCTACTATGGAAGATATAGTTTACTACGCTGCTAGGTCCAAAAAGAATAGAGACTGCGAAAGCCACAAAAAAAATAACTGCCATCAAACTTAAGATGGGAATGAACTTTCTAGTCGCCCTCCGGGATTTTTTTCGGTTAGGGTAATTAGTATTAACTTTGGCAGAGGGGATTACTGGATCAGACATGCATTCACTATTTTAACAAACTCCTCCCCTTCTAGTGAAGCTTCTCCTACTAAGACGCCGCTAATGTCTTCTCGGCAGATATAGGCTTTGGCGTTTTCCGAGGTGATACTGCCTCCGTATAAAATTTCTACTTGAGGGTGGTCTGCTTTAATTTTTTGGGAGACACTCTCTGCTTCTTGAGGGCTGTCAGGGTGTCCGGTACCGATGGCCTCAACAGGCTCATATGCCACCAATTTTGTCCCTTTGGGTATAGGGGTGTGGTCACTTTGGATACAAACCAGAGGAGTAATGTTGTGCTCTAGGGCCTGCTCAACTTTGCGGGCGACCATGTCATCGGTCTCGTTAAAATTTTGCCGCCGCTCGGAATGCCCCAAAATTGCCAGATCCACAAATTGGCGCAGAATGGCAGCTGTTTCTTCTCCGGTATAAGCTCCTGCCTCATATGGAGAAAGGTCCTGTGAGCCCACAATTAAAGGAAAATTGCCCACCTGTATAGCTTTTTTGACTTCTTCAATGTCAGTAAATGTTGGGCAAACAACTACTTTTAAATAATCTCTTTTTTCTAAGTTAGGACCCACTATTGAAATCCAGTCTAAAGCTTCAGAGATAGTTTTGTTACTCTTCCAGTTCGCGATCACCCAAATATTTTTCATTTTATTTACTCACCCCACCAGCCATATTTTTTTAAGTCTACCATGAAATCAGTTGAAACAGCGACTCCTTCTTCTTCTAATAATTTTTTCTGTAGCGGCTTGGGATGTTCTAAACATTTGGTAGAGATTAAACCATGGCGATTAATAATCCGTTGCCAGGGCAGATCTAATTTTTCTGAATTGGCATGTAAAATTCCTCCCACCAGTCTTCCCCCTCTGGGTAGACCTGCTAAAGTGGCAATAGTGCCGTAAGTGGTAACTTTGCCTTCAGGAATTTGTTTGATAATTTGAATAACTTGATCTTTAAAGCCCACTTAAGATAAGGCTAATTTATTTAGCTCTTCTTTGGAGGTGACCCCTATTTTGCGGCCAATTTCTTTACCGTCTTTTTCTATCACATAAGTGGGGATACTCATGACTCCATATTTTTGTGCTTCAGAGGGGTTTTCATCAACATTAATTTCAACAACTTCTACTTTGTCCCCCCACTCTTTTTTGAGCTCTTCTAAAATAGGATTCATCATCTTGCAGGGAGAACACCAGGGAGCCCAAAAATCTAGAAATTTAACTGTCATAGGGATAAATATTAGCATTCCTGTCAATCTCTTGTCCAGCAGTTACTTTTTTGTACAAAATTTATACAATTTTATGTTAAGATATTTGGCATGCCAAGTCTGCTTGATGATTTAAATTCCCAACAAAAAGAAGCGGCCAAAACTACTGAGGGTCCGGTATTAATTTTAGCTGGAGCAGGATCTGGAAAAACCAGGGTTTTAACTTACCGTGTTGCCTACTTAATCTCCGAGAAAAAAATTCCACCTGAAAATATTTTAGTTTTAACTTTTACCAACCGTGCTGCTGATGAAATGATGACCAGAATCAGAAAACTTCTTCAAGACTCGAACCTGCAGACCAGGAGTGCAGGTTTAAACCAACCAGTGATGGGGACCTTCCACTCTTTTTGCGCCAGGATTTTAAGAAGAGAAGGCAAGGTTTTAGGATTGCCTCCCGGTTTTGCAATTTATGATGAGGGTGATGCTTTGGATGCGATCAAACAAGCTATGGGAAATTTAAACATCCCCACTCAAAAAACCTCTCCCTCTGCAGTTAGGGCCACTATCTCCCAGGCCAAAAATGAGCTGATTTCTAGCTTAGAGTACCCTCAATATGCCCGGGGTTTTTTCCAGGAAACTGTGGCCAAAATTTACCTGGAATATCAGAAGATTTTGGATAATAACTCTGCTTTGGATTTTGATGATTTACTTTTGAAAACCATCAGACTCTTTCAAACAGAAACCACTATTCTAACCCGATACCAAATTCAGTTTAAATATATTCTGATTGATGAATATCAAGACACCAACCCGGCCCAATATTTAATTGCCAAATATCTTACCAGAAGACATAAAAATATCTGTGTTGTGGGCGATGCCAGCCAGTCAATTTACTCTTTTAGGGGAGCGGATTTTAGAAACATTGTTAATTTTGAAAAAGATTACCATAATGCTAAAATTTTTAATTTAGAACAAAATTACCGCTCCACTCAGAATATCTTAGATACAGCACATGCTATTATTTCTAAAAATAAAACTCACCCAATTTTAAAGCTGTGGACTGACAAAGATGATGGAGAAAAAATAGAAGTTGTGGAAGTTAGAAATGAGGTGGAAGAGGCTTTATTTATTATTTCACAACTTGAGAAAAAAAGACTATCTGATTATGCAGTTTTATATAGAACTAATGCTCAATCCCGTTCTTTGGAAGAACAATTTTTAAAAGCTGGTGTACCCTACAAATTAGTCGGCGGCGTCAGTTTTTACCAAAGAAAGGAAATCAAAGATGTACTGGCTTACTTAAGATTATTACAAAATCCAAATGATTCGGTTTCAATAAAGCGAGCGGAAAAAGTTGGCAAAGGCAGATTAGGGAAATTGATGGAACTATGCACAGAAGTTTCCCCTGCCCTGGAAAGGTATTCCACCCTAGAGCTTTTAGATTTAGTTTTACAAAAAACAGGTTATCTGACATATCTTGATGATGGCACCCAGGAAGGCAAAGGCAGGGTGGAAAATGTGAAAGAATTAAGATCTGTGGCAGAAGAGTTCCCCTCTTTAGTGGACTTTTTAGAGAATGTGGCCTTGGTGGAAAATGGCTACTTACCTAATCAAAGGAAGGAGACCCAAGACTCGGTGACTTTAATGACTCTGCACTCTGCCAAAGGTTTAGAGTTTTCCATAGTTTTTATGGTGGGAATGGAGGAGGGATTATTTCCTCACTCTCGGGCTATGCTCAATACAGCAGAGCTGGAGGAAGAAAGAAGGCTTTGTTATGTGGGGATGACCAGGGCCAAAGAGAAACTATATTTAACTTACACCAGATCTAGATTGTATTTTGGGCAAAGATCAAATAATTTAGTGTCTCGCTTTTTAAGCGATATTCCCCAAGAGTTGGTGGTTAGTAATACTAATTACCAAGATGAGGATAGCTTTGATGAAGATGTTAGCAGTACAAATGAAGATGATTGGTTAAAGGTTTGATGGAACGTTATCTAGGTGCCTTATTAATTGTGATGACTTCATTTTTATTCCAGCAAGGTTGGATGGGGACAGTTGTTTTAGCAGAGGCTCCTGGCAACCAGCCAGTTGTTAATGATTCTTTGCCAGCCAGCCAGCCCCTCCATACAGAGTCTCGTTTTTCCGAAAAATTGGAGGAAAGTAGAGAAATTATTGCCAAAAGTATTGTTTATCAAGATGATCCGCAAGTTGATGCGGAAATTGAAAAAGTAATAGATGAAGGGGTGGATGGTAAAAAAACGATCATTACTAAAGTTACTTATTTTGAAGGTAAGCCTTGGAAGAGAGAGGTTATCTCCACGGAAGTGACTATCCCCAAAGATAAACAAATTTTGCGGGGGACCAAAATTGTCTGGAAAAGTATACAAACTCCTGAGGGTGAAATTAGATATTGGAAAAAAATGAGGGTTTATGCCACTCACTATGATTCCAGGTGCCCTGGCTGTAATGAATGGACAGCCATCGGAATGAAAGCTGGTAAGGGAGTGATCGCAGTTGATCCCAAAGTTATAAACTTAAGAAGTAAAATTTATGTCCCCGGATACGGAGTGGCAGTGGCAGGGGACACTGGTGGAGCAATCAAAGGAAATATTATAGATCTAGGCTTTGATGATGCCAGAATAGCAGGCTGGAGAGCTAGATTTATTGACATTTACCTCTTATGAAATCTAGCGCGAAAGTACTGAGCTACGGCGAAGTGCTGGAGGGCACACTTCATTGATATCTATTTATTATGATTTCCCCCATTGTCAAAGGGCCGATACTTTGTTACTATCAGCCAGATGGCAAAAGTGGTTAAAAAAACACAACAGCAAAGTTTTTTCCTTAAAGGAAACTTATTAGATAATTTCCAAACTTGGAAAAAAAATCGCCGTTTTTATCTGGTGCTACTAGTTATTGGGCTGCTTTTAATCTTTGCTTTCAAAAGATCTTGGTTAATAGCAGCTACTGTTAACAATGAGCCAATTACTAATCTACAGTTGCAGACTAAGTTAAATCAACAGTTTCGTGAGCAGGTTATTTCTCAGCTGGTCAATGAAAAACTGCTTGACCAGGAAGCAGTCAAAAATCAGATAAGAGTGTCTGAGGAAGATTTAAATCAAAAAATCAAAGAATTGGAAAATAATGTTGGCGGTACCCAGGCCCTCGATAGTTTGCTCGCCCAGCAAGGTCAAGATAGACAAGCTTTGAAACAGCAGCTGAGGATTCAGGTGATTATCGAAAAACTTTATAACAAAGACGCCACCGTGTCTGCCCAGGAGGTTGATGATTATATAACGCAAAATAAAGAAAATTTAAGAGCCTCTGATTCAGCAGGACAAAAAAAGGAAGCTGAGGATTTATTAAAACAACAAAAATTAGGTCAAATATTTTCTGAAAAATTCCAAGTCTTAAAAAATATGGCTAATATTAAGATTTTCTAAATTTTTGATCTTGTTTTACCCATCTTTTCTAGCATACAATTTCTTTAATGGTTAAATTCTTACAACTTCTCACTGCCAAACAAACTTCCATTTTATCCGGGGCTTTGGTCATTATGGGGACAGTTATTTTGTCTAAAATATTGGGTTTAATCCGGGACCGCTTGCTGGTTCACACTTTTCCTCCCGACACAGTGGCCATCTTTTTTGCCGCTTTCCGCCTACCAGATTTAATTTTTCAGTTATTAATTTTTGGTGCGCTGTCTGTGGCATTTATTCCGGTCTTTACTCAATATTTAGAAGAGAGAGGACGAGCAGAAGCTTTCCGTTTAGCCCAGTCAATTTTAATTATCGCCTTGGCAGTTTTGTCCGTAGCGGCGCTACTGGTCTTTTTCTTTTCTGATATTGTCACCGGGTGGATCGTACCAGGTTTTACCCCCGCTCAAAAAATACAGGTGGCCCAACTAACTAGAGCGATCTTGGTGGGACAAATTCTTTTAGTGATGGGTTCTTTTTTTGTGGGAATTTTACAGTCCTACCAACGTTTTATCATCCCTGCTCTGGCGGGAGTATTTTATAACTTGGGAATTATTTTGGGAGTAATTTTTTTAAGTGACTCTTTGGGGATTTTGGCAGCAGGTATGGGGGTAATTATGGGAGCAGCCATGCATGCTTTGATTCAGTTGCCCCTGGTTTGGTCTTTGGGGTTTAGAATTGGGTCTTTAAAAAGTTTAATTCATCCGGGAGTGAAAGAAATTTTTCAGCTGATGAGTATTCGGACTCTAGGGCTGGCTGCAGAGCAGATTAATGAAACAGTGGGAGTGGTGTTGGCCTCTTTAATTTCAACTGCTTCGGTGACTTATTTAACTTTTGCCCAGCATTTACAAGTAGTGCCGATTGGGCTTTTTGGTGCCACCATTGCTCAAGCCGCTCTACCAGTTCTGGCAACGGAAAAATCCCGCGGACAAAAAGAAGAATTTAAAGCGACCCTGCTCACCACCCTACACCAGATTTTGTTTTTGTCTCTACCCTCCACTGCTATTTTGATAATTTTGCGTATTCCAGCTGTCCGGTTAGTCTTTGGGGCTTCGCAATTTGATTGGACAGCCACAGTTTCAACTGGTATGACTTTGGCTTTTTTGGCAATTGGTTTGGCAGCTCAAGCTGCCTCACTCTTGTTGGTGAGAGGTTTTTATGCTCTCAGAGATACTAAAACACCAGTATTGGTATCTTTTATAGTGGTGGGAGTAAATATTGTTTTAAGCATTTATTTTATTAATATTTTGCATCTGCCGGTTTGGGGATTGGGGTTAGCGAATTCTATAGCAGCTGTTTTGTCAGGTTTGTTACTTTTTTTCACCTTGCATTTCAAAATAGGCGGTTTTAATTTAAGACAGGTGTGGGGACCGTTTTCCAAGATGCTGCTTTCTACCATAATTATGGCCGGAGCGCTTTACATTCCTATAAAGTTGTTAGACCAGGTGATTTTTGATACCACCAGGACCATTAATTTAATTATCCTAACAGGTTTAGCCTCTGCCTTTGCTTTATCAATTTATATAATTTTAGTCTGGTTTTTAAAAGTTAGGGAACTGCAAACTTACGTGGAGCTGTTAAAAAGACTCACTAAATTACAATCCAAAATTAGATCCAAAGAGATTGTGGAAACTGCGGAGCAGGTGTAATATTCCCTCATGAATATTAGGAATTTTAGTATTATTGCTCATGTTGATCATGGTAAATCTACCTTGGCTGACCGGTTGTTAGAAATTACCGGGACTGTTGCTAAGGATAAATTAAAACCTCAGCTACTGGATTCTTTAGCCTTGGAACGTGAACGTGGTATTACTATTAAGCTGGCACCTGTAAGGTTAAAGTATAGATATAGAAAAAATGTCATTGAGGAAGAATATACTCTAAACTTAATTGATACTCCTGGGCACGTGGATTTTTCTTATGAAGTTTCCCGGGCTTTAGCTGCGGTGGAGGGAGCAATACTTTTAGTGGATGCTACTCAAGGTATCCAGGCTCAAACTCTGGCCCATGGACTCTCAGCCTTGGATCAAAATTTAACTTTAATTCCCGTAGTGAACAAAATTGATTTACCAAATGCTGATGTAGAAGAAGTAAAGAAACAATTAGTTGATAGTTTTGGCTTTTCAGCATCAGAGATACTGTTAGTTTCCGGAAAGACCGGAGAGGGAGTAGAGGAACTTTTAAAAGCCATAGTTGAACGTATTCCGCCCCCAAAATCCGCAGGTGTCGGCTCCAAGGGTGGAAGTTTCAAAGCATTGATATTTGATAGCTTCTTTGATTCATTTAAAGGGGTGATAGCTCAAGTTAGAGTGGTAGAGGGAGAAGTTCCCCAAACAGGGTCTTCTATTAAGTTTTTAGGAACTAAAGCTGAAGGTCAAGTTTTGGAGATGGGTTATTTTGCGCCGCAGCTAACATCAACAGAACAACTGAGAGCTGGCGAAATAGGATTTATAGCAACTGGAGTAAAAGAACCAGATAAGGTTAGGGTGGGTGATACTATCACATCACACCTCGGAGGTGTAATGCCAAAACCTTTGCCTGGTTATAAAGAAGTTAAACCCATGGTTTATGTGGGACTTTTCCCTATTGACCAAGATGATTATATTGATGCCAAGGAGGCTTTAAATAAATTTCGTTTAAATGATCCTGCTTTTACTTTTGAACTAGAGAGTTCCCGGGCTTTGGGTAATGGTTTTAGGTGTGGGTTTTTGGGATTACTTCATGCGGAAGTAGTTCAAGAAAGGTTGTCAGGAGAGTTTGGAGTAGATCTAATAGCCACTGTCCCTTCGGTGGAATATGAAATTGACGGGAAAATAGTCCATAACCCAGCCGAACTTGACCCCAGCAGCATGCAGGTTATCAAAGAACCATGGGTGTCTCTAAAAATTTTTATTCCTCAGGTTTACATTGGGCCAGTCATGGATCTGGTTGTTAACAAGAGAGGCAAGTTTGTGAATATGCAGCATTTTGGAGTCCAAGTGGAGCTTTCTTACCAAATGTCCCTTTCAGAGATGGTAACTGATTTTTATGATAAATTAAAATCAACTTCAAGCGGTTTTGCTTCACTGGACTACGAATTTTTAGAGTTTAGAGAAGTGGATGCAGCCAAAGTCGACATCTTAGTGGCCGGAGAGAAAGTGGATGCACTTTCCAGTATAGTTGTTCGAAGCAAAGCTGAAAATTTTGGACGCCGGATGGTAGAAAAATTAAAAGAAGTGCTACCCAGGCAAAATTTTGCCATCGCTGTTCAAGCGGCCATTGGGGGAACCATTATTGCCAGAGAGACCGTTTCTCCTTTTAGAAAAGATGTGACAGCTAAATTATATGGAGGAGATAGAACCAGAAAAGATAAACTTTTGGAAAAGCAGAAAAAGGGAAAGAAGAAAATGAAAATGATAGGACGTGTAGAAATCCCTCAGAAGGCATTTCTTAGCATCCTGAAATCATAAGTAGTGGGGCAGTTATAATCCTGAGCGTAGTCGAAGGAAAATTCCCCAAGAAGCGTTTTTAAGTATTTTAAAATCATAAATCGTATTCATCTGAGATTCAACTAGAAGCTAGTGGTAACAAAATAAACGATCGCAAATTTTGTTGCCAATTTTAGTTTGCTTTTGGGTTGGTAATTGTCTCTTGACAAGGGTTAGCAGTCGTGGTAGATTAGTGCTAGTTTTTATGGATTTAACAGATAGACAAAAAGCACTTTTAAAAGCCATTGTAGAAGAGTATGCGGAAAATGCCCAGGCCGTAGGGTCAGAAGTAATTGAGCGCAAATATAATTTGGGGGTTTCCCCTGCCACCATTAGAATTGAGATGGTTAAACTGACTGAACTAGGTTATTTAAAACAACCTCACACTAGCGCTGGCCGAGTCCCCACTTCCTTAGGTATGAGGCTCTACATCCAGGAGTTAATGAAAGAAAAACAGCTGTCGGTGACAGCTGAAGTTTCCATCAAAGAAAATCTTTGGCAAAATAGAGCTAAACACCAACTGCTTCTAAAAGAGGCAGTCAGGAATTTAGCCAGCCGTTGCGATATGCTGGGTTTGGCCATTGATGATGAGGGTGAACTTTATTATGCAGGAGCAGCCAATATTTTGGACTGGCCGGAGTTTTATGATATTGATGTGGCCCGTTTTGTCTTGAGTTTATTTGATGAATTTCCTCGTCTGCAGGAAATTATTAGCAAAGCCCAGGGAGCAGATCCGATACATATTTTATTTGGGGATGAGTTGGGATTTGAAAATTTGCGTCCGACCAGCTTTGTCTTTGCCAGATATACAGCCAGCCCGGATAAAACTGGGGTGATTGGAGTAATTGGGCCGAGCCGGATGAATTTTCCATTAATTTTGCCCTATGTTAAATATGTGAGAGATTTGGTTACCCAAGCTTTAGGAGGATTTTAGTGCTTGGCCATTTTTGCAACGCTCTTAAGACTGTTATGAAGTCTGGGGAGCAAAAAGGCCAGTTCGACCTAAAACTATAAAATTATGAAAAAAACAGATACCAAAATAACAGATTTAGAGAATAAAGTTATTGATTTGGAAAACCAACTCAAACGCGCTGTGGCGGATTATCATAATTTGGAAAAAAGGGTATCTGAGGGCAGGTCAGAGCTGACTAATTTTGTGGGAGCAGAGCTTATCAGAAAACTGATCCCCACTTTAGATCATCTAGAAACAGCACTTTCTGGAGTAAGTGAGGAAGAAAAACAAAGTGGGTGGTTTAGAGGGGTAGAGCTGGCTGTGAAAGAGTTTAAACAGGTACTGGAGTCAGAGGGGTTGGGTCAGATTGAGGCAGGTCCTTCGACAAGCTCAGGACAAAGCGTCCAATTTGATCCGGCCCTTCATGAGGCAGTTGACACCCAGGAGGGTGATGATAATATAATTTTAAGAGTAGTCAGGCGGGGGTATAAGTTAAACGGAAAAGTCCTAAGACCAGCACAAGTGGTGGTAGGACGTAGTAACGTCATTGCGAGCGAAGCGAAGCAATCTGGCTCAGAAGGGATTGCTTCGTCGCCTTCGGCTCCTCGCAATGACGAGAATGAAGGAGACAATTAAAAGGAGAAAAATATGGTAGAAGTTAAAGTAGCACCAGGAAGATATTTAGTTAGTGTTGGTGGGTATGATAAGGTAAACAATGACCCATCTGGAGTTTTTAAGCATTTAGAAGGAGTTATGGAGAAGAACCATCATTTGTTGGGGGAATTTTTAAGATTTTCAGATGTGCAGCTAAAAGAGAATTCAAATATGAGGCACCTTGAGCCTTATGTTACAGCGTATGCGGAACTGCTTTTTTTGCAGGGTAAGACAGATTTAGCAAGGGTTTTAATGAGATTATATGGAGCATAATTATGAGTAAGATAGTGGGAATTGATTTAGGTACAACTAATTCTGCTGTGGCAGTGATGGAGGGCGGAAAGCCCAAAGTGGTCCACTCTCACGAGGGGGAAAATATTATCCCCTCGGTGGTTAATCCCCTGAAAAATGTGGTGGGCAGGGTGGCTAAAAGGCAGGCTGTGGTAAACCCTCAGGAAACTATCTTCTCTATTAAAAGGCTAATGGGTAGAAAATTTGATGACCCGGAAGTCAAAAGAGATAAAGAGTGGCTGCCCTACACCATCAAGTCCGGTAAAAATAACATGGCTGTGGTGGAGGTAGAAGGCCACGACTATACCCCCCAGGAAATTTCTGCCCAAATTTTACAAAAAATTAAAGCTGATGTTGAATCTTACTTAGGGGAAAAAGTGACAGATGCGGTGATTACTGTGCCTGCCTATTTTGATGATGCAGGGAGGCAGGCCACCAAACAGGCCGGGGAAATTGCCGGGCTGAATGTGCAGAGAATTATTAATGAACCAACAGCTGCAGCCTTAGCTTATGGTCTGGATAAATCCCATGCCCATACCATTGCTGTCTATGATTTAGGAGGAGGCACTTTTGATATCTCCATTTTGGAGCTGGGTGATGGGGTAATTGAGGTAAAAAGCACCAACGGTGATACTCATTTAGGTGGAGATGATTTTGACCAGATAATTTTAGACTGGCTGGCAGATGAGTTTAAAAAGACTGAAGGGATTGATCTTAAGGGTGATAAACAGGCTTTGCAAAGGCTGCGGGATGCAGCTGAAAAAGCCAAAATTGAGCTTTCTTCTTCAATGGAGGCAGAAATTAGTATTCCATTTGTAACTGCCAGCGATTCCGGTCCAAAGCATTTGGAAATGAAACTCTCCCGGGCCAAGCTTGAAGTAATGGTTAAGCCGTTAATTGATAAATCCTTTGATGCTGTAAAATCTGCCATGAAAGATGCCAAGCTGGAATCTAAAGATGTTGATGAGGTAGTTTTGGTTGGAGGAATGACCAGAATGCCATCTGTTCAAAAAGCAGTCCAGGATTTCTTTGGTAAAGAGCCGCATAAAGGTATAAATCCGGATGAAGTGGTGGCTGTGGGAGCTGCTATTCAGGGAGGAGTTTTGGGTGGGGAAGTTAAAGATGTGCTGCTTTTGGATGTGACTCCTTTAACTTTGGGTATTGAAACTTTGGGTGGTGTCCGAACTCCTTTAATAAACAGAAACACCACTATTCCTTCTTCTAAATCTGAAGTGTTCTCAACAGCTGCAGATAATCAAACCTCTGTGGAGATTAATGTGCTGCAAGGAGAGAGGGAAATGGCAGCTGATAATAAATCTTTGGGCAGGTTTACCTTAGATGGAATTCCACCAGCCCCAAGAGGCGTGCCGCAAGTGGAGGTAACTTTTGATATTGATGCTAATGGAATTTTAAATGTCACAGCTCATGATAAAACCACCGGCAAAAAACAAAATATCACTATCACAGGTTCCACAGGACTTGATAAAGCTGAAGTGGAAAAGATGACCAAAGAGGCCGAGGCTAATGCAGAAGAAGATAAAAAGAAAAAAGAAGGAATTGAAACCAGAAATATTGCAGACAGTTTAGTTTATCAAACAGAAAAAACTTTGAAAGAGAATGGAGATAAGGTCTCTGCTGAAGTTAGAACTGAAGTTGAGCAAAAGCTAAACGAGCTTAAAGAAGCGCTTAAGGGTGAAGATACAGATGACATTAAGAAAAAAGGTGATGCGTTAGGTGAGGTATTACAAAAAGTAGGCTCTGCAATGTATGAGAATAAGGGTACAGGCGACAGTGGACAGGGTACAGCAGAACAACCAGCTGGCGAAGCTGCGGAAGACGGAAGTCAGAAGTCGGAAGACAAAAGTGAGGCTGTTGAAGGTGAAGTGATAGAAGAAGATCCTTCGACAAGCTCAGGACAAGGAAAAAAAGAAGAATAATGCTTTAAAAATGGACAGTAAATGGTCTACTAAATTATATTTTACCTGAGATCAACTTAAAGAAGAAAATAATTAAAGCTATAACTACAACAACCATTAAAGCATAAAGTCCATATTTTGTTCCAGTGATCATATCCCTTATATCTTTATTTGTTTGCTTATCCACGATTTTATTTCCTATTTTCAGTATCAGTTTTTCTTAAATGTTTGTCAAGTATTTTCATTTATCCCACGATCGTAGCAAAAGTGTATTTTTAATGGTGGAAGACTAATTTGTAATTCTTTGTGTTAAAATTAAAGCATGAAATTAAATGAATCTGATATTGAAAAAATTCAAGATTATTTTGCCTCTCAAAAAGATGTAGTGGTTGTCTATTTATATGGTTCATTTGCTTCTGGAACTCCACATCAAGGAAGTGATCTGGATATTGCCGTGTTATTTAACGGGGAAGTTGACCTTTATAGAAGATTAGGAAAATTATATTCAGAATTTCCAAAATTGAGTCTTAAAGCAGAACCTGAGATAAGAGAGATAAGTTTAAAAGAATCGCCGGTATTTTTAATGAATGTAATTCAAGGAGAAAATATCTACAGTGAGGATGAGACAAAAAGGATTGAATTTGAAGTGGCTGTTATGAGAGAGTTTTTTGACACTCAAAGGCTGAGGGATATAGATTATGATTATATGAAAAAAAGAATTAGAGAAGGAACCTATGGCTATTAATAGAAAGACTATTGATCATATTCTGCGTTACCTGGAGGGAGAAATTAAGATAATTGCTGATAGCCATGTTACCAGAGAGGCTTTAAATGAAGAGGAAAATTTAATATTTACTGATGCTACTAAACATCGTATACAGGTTGCTATTGAGATGGTTATCAATATAGCGGAGCATATTGTTTCTGGTTTAAATTTAGGTATGCCTGAATATGCTAGGGATTTATTTCCCCTGTTAGATAAAAAAAATATCATTACTGAGGATTTATCAGAAAGGTTAGGGAAAGCTGTTGGACTTAGAAATGTTTTAGTGCATATGTATCTTGAGGTAGATTTAGATATTTTAACTGAGTCTGCTAATGTTGGTCTAGATGATTTAAGGGAATTTGTTAGAGCCATCAATGAATTTTTAGAAAAACAAAAATAACTTCAATTTAACTAACTAGCACTTTTGGGTATAGACTGCTATAATTCCCTTTATGAATAATATAATTACTAAAGTAGGACACAGTAAAGTCCATGTAGTTTTAAAAGGAGTAAAAGATGGCAGCTAAGCGTGATTACTACGAGATTCTGGGAGTTAATAAATCAGCCTCTGCTGAGGAGATAAAGTCTGCTTATAGAAGGCTGGCCAGGAGACACCATCCTGATATAGATAAATCTGCCGGAGCTGCAGAAAGGTTTAAGGAGGTAGGGGAAGCCTACCAGGTTTTGTCTGACCCTCAAAAAAAGGGAGCTTATGACCAATTTGGCCATGCTGCCTTTGACCCTTCGGCACGCTCAGGGCAAGCCGGAACTGGTGGGCCTTTTGGGGGAGGACCCTTCGGCGGTGCTCAGGGCGGGAATCCATTTGGAGGTGGCTGGCAGCAATATTCCTGGTCATCCTCTGGTGGTAATCCCAATATCCAGTTTGATTTTGGAGGTTTTGAGGACCCATTTGAGCTGTTTGAACAAATTTTTGGCATGGGAGGATTTGGCGCCGGATTTAGGAGGCGCCCCACTTATCAGCTAAACCTTACCTTTGAGGAAGCAGCCAAAGGGGTCACTAAAGAAATTGGCATCCAAGAAAGGGATGCTAAGGGGGTAGTTAAAACCAAAAGACTAAAAATTAAGGTCCCGGCAGGAGTGGATAATGGTACCAGAATGAGGTTTGGGGATTTAGATATTGTTTTTAATGTGGGCAGAAGCAGTAAATTCTTGCGGGAAGGAGCAGATATTTTCTCAGAAATTACTGTCAATATTCCCCAGCTGGTTTTAGGAGATGTTTTTGAGGTAGAAACCATTCAAGGGAAAGTAAAAGTAAAAGTCCCCCCAGGCACCCAGCCTGGATCATTAGTCAGATTAAAAGGTAAGGGAATACTCAAGATAAATGGTAGTGGCCATGGAGACCATTTTGTCAGAGTTAACCTGGCCGTACCTCAAAACCCTTCTAAAGAAGAAAAACAGCTTTATGAAGAACTTTATAACTTAAGTAAAAAGAAAAAAGGCTGGTTTTAGTTAGTTTTTAGAGTCTGACTACCACATTAGGGTTATCTTTATCCATATGTACCCTATCTACATAGGTAACCTGTTTAAACTCAGTATTCATGACCAAAGACCAAGTACGTACCCCTCCAGAGAAAAACCTAACCCCGTTTAATCTGGGATTAGTACTGGCAGTGACTCCGGTGGCAGCAAAGGTAATTTTTTGGCCTGGAGCTAGGTCTTGGGTGGTATAAACTTGAGCTGGATCTTTAATCCCCATATCACGCAACCGGGCAGCAGCATCAGCAGGGACTTTATTGCGGTCGTCTCTATCTACTAGTTGCTCTTTGACCAAGAATCGAGTTAATACCTCACCATTAAGACATTTCATGGCGGCGGCAGTTAAGACTCCTTCAGGGGCACCGCCAATCCCTAAAACCGCGTGTACCCCTGATTCTCCCATGGCCGCGTTAATCCCGGCTGATAAATCTCCGTCAGAAATAAATTGAATCCGGGCTCCAGTCTCTCGGATTTCTTTAACTAAATCTGTGTGTCTTGGTCTATCTAAGACTACCACTACTAAATCCTCTATTCTGCGGTCCAAAGAAGAGGCAATGATACCTAAATTATGTTTGACAGGAGCTTCCAGCTCTACTTTGCCCCTGGCTGCTGGGCCCACAATTAGCTTTTCCATATAGATATCAGGAGCTCCCAGTAGCCCTCCTGGTTCAGCTGCGGCAATGGTGGTGATGGCCCCGGGTTGGCCGAGGGCGCAGAGGTTAGTTCCTTCCAGAGGATCAACGGCAATATGTACTCCTGGAAAGATAAGACCATTTAAATCAGCAGTGTTAAGTCTCCAACCCAATCCTAAGTGTTCTCCGATATACAACATGGGGGCTTTGTCCCGTTCGCCTTCTCCGATAACGATCTCTCCCTTCATAAAAATGGTATCTAAAACTTCCCGCATGGCCTCGACTGCGGCTCTGTCTGATAAATGTCGGTCTCCTTGGCCCATGGTTTGGGCTGAGGCAATGGCAGCTGCTTCAGTGGCTCGTAATAAATCTAATCCTAGTTCGTGGTGTAGCGCTCGCTCATGCATATTTTGACCCAAGAATTATTATACAGATCTTGTAAAGAGGTTGAACGAAATTGATATCTTTACAATGCTGTAATTGGCCTTTTATAGTAAAAGTGATTTTATGGTGGTAGAAGTTTTAAAAAGGTTTGATCCCAAGCCCCAAACTGCCAGTAATTTGGTTAGATTTGATCTGTATGACCCGCCACTACTGAGCATGGATGATGAGTCTTATCTTCTGGCCTTGGAAGGATTTGAGCCTGAAGAAGGGTTAAATGCAGATTTTGAAGAAGAAATAGATCCGCAGTGGGAAGAATGGTACGAGCTTGGGCAAGAATCTATGAGAAGATATGAAGAAGAATGTTGCCAAGAAGTGGCTAGAGAAAATCTGGTAAATAATCCCGTCTATAAAAGGTGTAATTTAAAGGAGTTTCTCAGTCGTACTAAAGGTAAAAGTCGAGGAAGAGGAAGGAAACGTTGTACAGCACCTAGAAGACGCCGTTTTTCTAAGGAAATAACTTTAATAAGTACAGACAGAGGTAAATCATATCATCAGTATAAAGATGGGTATAAGCTTAAAATTGATACAGTTGCCACGGAAATTTATGGAAATAGTGTTCCTGCGGAATTGGCAGCACCAACCTTAGTAGCAGCATTGAGAAAATTACCTCAGCAGCGCAGACTAGCTAGGACAGGCCGATTGCCTGTAAGCTTGACTTGCAATTACTAAAAGAATAAAATAAGGGCGGTACATTTTGAAAAGGGTTTCCAAGGTGGGCTTGTCCCGCCTTTTTTAAATCGGACTGAAGGAAAAAACAATTAAAATATTTTAATTGTTTTTTGCGAAGGAGATCGCTTGCAAAAATGATCTAAACGATCATTTTTGACAAGGGTAAACTATGGCACAAGCTAGAACAGAATTTGCTGCAGCATTAAATCAAATTGCCTCTGAAAAAGGGGTCGACGTTTCCGTGGTTTTGGAAGCGATCCGCTCAGCCGCTCTGGCTGCTTACCGTAAAGATTTAACCTTAAGAAACGAGGAAATCCCAGAGGATTTTGAAGAATTCACTGCCACAGTCGATCCAGCTAGCGGCGAGATTTCTATCTTAAAAGATAAGGAGAATGTGACTCCCCCAGGTTTTGCCCGCATTGCCGCTTCCATTGCCCGCCAAGTGATCATGCAAAAGTTAAATGAAGCGGAAAAAGGAGCCATTATGGGGGAGTTTGAAGAAAAAGTGGGCACAATCGTCTCCGGGGCAATTCAGCGCCAAGAAGGTAATACTTATTTTATTGATTTAGGCCGGGCAGAAGGAGTGATGCCCCCTTCAGAACAAGTGCCAGATGCACTTTACCATCAAGGACAAAGATTAAAATTTTATATTAAAGAAATTAAAGATTCAGGGCGTGGTCCCCAGGTGATTGTGTCCCGGGCTGACCCCGGTTTAGTCAAAGGGCTCTTTGCCTTGGAGGTGCCGGAGATTCAATCAGGCAGTGTGGAAGTGGTGGTCATTGCCCGGGAAGCGGGTAATAGAACCAAAATCGCTGCTAAATCTACCCAGGACGGAGTGGATCCGGTAGGTTCTCTGGTGGGACAAAAGGGGGTGCGGGTGCAGGCAGTGATGGCAGAGTTGGGGGAAGAAAAAATTGACATTGTGTCTTTCTCAGAAGACCCTACCAGGTTTATTGCTGCAGCACTGTCTCCGGCCAAGGATGTAACTGTGACTTTGAATGAGGAACAAAAAGTGGCCACAGTCAAAGTGCCCAATGACCAACTTTCTTTGGCGATTGGTAAGGGAGGACAAAATGTCCGTTTGGCAGCCAAGTTAACAGGTTGGAAAATAGATATTGAAGGAGCAGAGGAGCCGGCAGGTACTGCGGAGCAAAAAGAGCAGCCACAAATCGGAGCTCAACCAGCTGATGATATTAGTACCACGCAGTCTGACGAAAATCAGGATACCAATGAAGATGATAAGTCTAAATAATATGGTAGCTGGTTTAGAAAAATATTATGGCACAACATTCACGACCACCAATAGTAACCATCCTGGGCCATGTTGATCATGGTAAAACTACCCTATTAGATTATATTCGCAAATCTTCTGTAGCTGCTAAAGAACATGGCGGAATTACCCAGCATATTGGAGCTTATCAGGTAGAACATGATGGTAAGCTGATCACTTTTATTGATACTCCTGGTCATGCTGCTTTTGAGAAGATGAGATCAAGAGGGGCAAAGGTGGCTGATATTGCAGTACTGGTTATAGCAGCAGACGATGGAGTGATGCCTCAAACCACGGAAGCGATTAAGCATATTAAAGAAGCAAAAATTCCTTTGATAGTGGCCGTAACCAAGATTGATTTACCGGGAGTTGATCTAAAAGTCCAACTGGAACGGATTAAAAAACAATTATCTGATCAAGAGATTTTAATTGAAGAATACGGAGGAGATACACCTTTCATTCCAGTATCTGCTAAAACTGGTGAAGGAATAGATAAACTACTGGAAATGATTGAGGTAGTAGCAGAACTAAATGAAATTAAAGGTGACCCTAATTTTCCCGCTACAGGAGTAGTCATTGAATCCAGTTTAGATAAGTTCAGGGGGGCAGTGGCCACTATTCTAGTTAGGACCGGTACCTTGAAAAAAGGTGAGCAAATTTTGGTGGGAGGAGTGAAAGGTAAAATTCGCGGGATGTTCGATTATAGCGGTAAGCTGGTAGAGAGCGCTGGTCCCTCCACTCCGGTGGAGGTGTTAGGAATGGAGGCAGTGCCGGCTGTGGGAGCAGTGTTGGGAGAAGAGATATCAAAACAGGCACGTTTAGACGGTCATCCTGAACTTGGTTCAGGATCTCAAAGTTTGGTAGATAAATTAAGGCAAGGAGATGTTAAAATTTTGAAAATCATTATTAAGGCAGATAAACAGGGTTCACTGGAGGCAATTGAGGATGCTTTAGAGAAATTTAACCAAGAAATAGCTGTAGTGGATATTGTTAGTGGCGGTATGGGGGATATTTCTGAATCAGATATTAAACTGGCCTTTTCTGTGCGGGCTATTGTGGTGGGTTTTAATGTTAAAGTAGCTCCGGCAGCAGAAAAGCTGGCTGAGGTGGAACAAGTTTTGGTCAGAGTATATAACGTAATCTATGAATTAATTGAGGAAATAGAAGATGTGGTAGAGGGGATGTTAAAAGTGGGTCAATTGGAGGAGGTTTTAGGCAGGGCAGAAATTATTGCTGAGTTCCCTTTTGGCAAGGCAGAAAAAATTGCCGGCTGCCGGATGTTAGAGGGTGCGATTGCGAAAGGACATAAACTACGAGTGATGAGAGATAGCCAAATTTTAGCAGAAGTTAAAATTAAATCTTTAAAAAAGGTTAAAGAAGAAGTCAACCGGGTAGAAAAAGGTAGTGATTGTGGCATCATTTTTGATCCAAAAGTAGATTTCCATATTGGAGATTTTGTAGAATCATTCCGGGTGATTTGATTTTAGAGAAGTTGCGAGGTAAAATGCCCTCATGCAAGTTATGGGACTAGTGGGTGAAATTAAAAACTTACTGCCTTCAGCCAAAAATATTCTCATTGCACTGCCAGTGGGAGTAAATATTGATAAACTGGCTGCTGGGTTATCCTTATATTTATCCTTAAAACAAGCAGGATATGAAATTTCTATTGTGGGGGAAGATACCATGCGGGTATCCCAAGCTCATCTTTTTGGGGTAGATCAAGTACAGCAAACCTTGCCAGAAGTAGGTGGGGGAGATTTGATAGTGACTCTGGAAGGGGTAGCGGTACCGGATACTACTTCGGAAACAGGCTGGAAAGTGCCCAATCTAACTAATATTGATTACAATACTACAGCCGGCAATATGGAACTAATTTTCCGTACCAACAGCAGCCCGCTTCAGCCCACCAAAATTGTCCCCCGTTACCAAGGTGGTAGGCCGGAGTTAATTTTTGTTTTGGGGGCAGCCAATTTAAACAGTTTAGGAGCAGTTTATACTAACCAGACAATTTTTTCCGGAGTACATTTAGTCAATATTGACAGCGAAGCAAACGCTAACTTTGGTCAAACTAATATAGTTGATCCCTCTGCCGCCTCTATTTCAGAGATGGTTGCTGTATTGTTAAATTCCTTGGGTTTAAATATTGATCAAGATGTAGCGACTAATCTGCTGGCAGGAATTTTTGATGGTACAGCTAATTTAACAAGTAATAAAGTTAACGCGGATACTTTTATGGCTGTTTCACAGCTACTGCAAAAAGGTGGTCAAAAACCGGCCTTAAGTCAACAGCTACAAACTGGTGGTTTAGATTTAAGCGGCCTCATGCCCAATCAACCTGCTCCAGTTAGTCCTCAACCTATTGTGCAACCTACTCCGGTGGTTCCGGCTCCACCCTCTTTAAACATTAACCCTATTACTAATGAGCCGTTTGTCAACCCTCCGGTAGTGGGAGTAAATTCTGCGCCCATTTCTCAGCCAGGCAACTCTTCTCCGGAAGAGAGGCCCAGTATGGAAACAGTAGTGTCGGAAAATGAAATTGAGCCAGGCTGGCTGACCCCCAAGATTTTTAAAGGAAATGGTGGTTAATTAAAGCGGTTGCATATCTTTATAATTTCTGTTATACTTGGGCCCAACAAAGAACAACGTCTTGGCACCGAGGTTGGATCTTTAAGGAGTAAAGATGCCACTAGATACTAAAAAGAAACAAGAGATAATAAAAGAGTTTGCCACCAAAAAAGGTGATACCGGTTCTCCGGAAGTGCAAGTGGCGCTGCTGACAGAACAGATTAAAAATCTGACAGCTCATTTAAAAGAGCACCCTCATGATGTGCATTCACGAAGAGGACTGCTTTCCATGGTCAACAAAAGAAGAAGATTACTGCAGTATCTAGCCAAAAAAGAAGAAGCAAGGTATAAGCTTGTCATAGAAAAGCTCGGATTATCAAGATAATCCGTGACAATCTTGAGTTAGCTTCGCTAACATAAATTAGTCATTGAAAAATTGGGTTTGGCACGTTAGAATAAGAAAAGTTATGAAGGGTGGAAAATAAAAAATTAAGTAAGTTAAGGAGTTTTGGGGATTGCAAAGAAAGAATTAGCTCGACTAATTACTTCTTATACAGTTTCCAAACTCCGCAAGAATTTATTGTTCAAACGTAGTGAGAACTTCTCGCTACACTAGAAGAATATTATTTTATGAATAAAGTTATAACAAAAGAAATCGATCTTAATGGTCGAAAACTGAAATTAGAGACTGGTAAATTTGCCCTGCAGGCTGACTCATCAGTGGTAGTCACTTTGGGAGAAACAGTGGCTTTAGTAACAGTGGCCACTAAACCTACAGTAGAAGCTACTGGCCATTTTCCGCTATCGGTAGAATATGTGGAAAAATATTATGCCGGTGGCCGGATTTCTTCCTCTAAATTTATTAAAAGGGAAACAAGACCTTCTGAGGAAGCAATTTTAACTGGTCGGTTAATTGACCGCTCCATTAGGCCTCTCTTTCCCAAAGATTTTCAAACGGAAGTCCAAGTAATCATTACTATTTTATCCATTGATCAGTTAAACGATCCCGATATAGTGGGATTGATTGGTACCTCAGCTGCTCTTTCTATTTCCAGTGTGCCTTGGCATGGGCCTTTGGGAGGAGCCAGAATTGGTGAGAAAGATGGTACTTTCGTGGTCAATCCACAGCAGAACGAGATGGAGCATTTGGATTTAGATCTTTTGGTAGCTTCCACCCGCGAAAAAGTCGTCATGATCGAGGCGGGGGGAAACCAGGTAACGGAAGAAGTAATGTTCAAGGCTATCCAGGAAGCTCACCAGCACTCCCAGTCAGTAATTGACTTTATTGAAGAGTTTGCCAAAGAAGCTGGTAAGGAAAAACAAACTTATTCCACTGTGGCTGAAGAGGTAGAAGAAGCGCTTTTGGCAGAGGTTAAAAAATTAGCGCACGAGAAAATTGAAACGGCTCTTTTTGACAAAGAACATGCTTGGCACGAAGCCACCGGAGACATGATTAAAGAAGATCTGGCCGCTAAATACTCTGAAGTTTTAACTCCCCAAATGGTCTCCCGGGTGTTTGATAAAGCCGCCAAAGAGATTATGAATGAGACCATCTTAAATAAAGGAGTTAGAGTGGATGATCGGGCGATGGATGAAGTCCGTCCGATTACCGCGGAAGTGGAACTCCTGCCCCGCACCCATGGTTCAGCTATGTTTCAGCGGGGTGATACTCAAGTTTTGTCGGTAGTTACTTTAGGAGCAGCTTCCCTACAGCAAACCATTGAAGGGATGGCAGGAGAAGAGAAAAAAAGATTTATGCACCATTACAATATGAGTATCAATCCTTTCTCCACAGGAGAAGTTAAAAGAATTGGTTCTCCCAATCGGCGCGATACCGGACATGGAGCCATGGTAGAGAAAGCCTTAAGTTATGTTATTCCTGATAAAGAAAATTTTCCTTATGCCATTAGAGTAGTATCAGAAGTTTTGGCAGCCAATGCCTCCACCTCTATGGCTTCACTTTGTGCTTCCACACTGGCTTTGCTTGATGCGGGAGTGCCTTTAAAAGAGCCGGTGGCAGGGGTGGCCTTGGGGCTGCTTTCTAACGAGCAAAAATTTCAGGTCATTACAGATATGCGGGCAGTGGAGGACTTTTATGGTGAGATGGATTTCAAAGTTTCCGGTACCAAAAACGGTATTACGGCAATACAAATGGACACTAAATTAGAAGGATTAACTTTTGAAATTATTCAAGAAGCGCTCAGCCAAGGTAAAAAGGCCCGAGAGTTTATCTTGGGGAAAATGAATGAAGTGATTTCAGGGGTGGGAAAACTGTCAATTCATGCTCCTAAGATTGCGATTTTGCACATTGAACAATCAGAGATCGGCGCCTTGATTGGCCCGGGTGGAAAAAATATTAACGGTATTATCTCGCGGACCGGTGCTCAAGTTGATGTAGAAGATGATGGTACTGTGATGGTATCTTCCACCTCTCAGGAAGCGATTGACAAGGCGGTTTCAGTAATAGAGGCCATGTTTAAAAAAGTAGCCGTGGGAGAAATCTATACCGGGAAAGTGGTTAGGTTAGCTCCTTTTGGCGCTTTTGTAGAGATTGTGCCGGGTAAGGATGGGTTAGTCCATGTTTCCCAAATGGCTCCAGGTAGAGTAGAAAAACCGGAAGATATAGTATCTGAGGGACAGGAGGTAAAAGTGAGAGTGACTGATGTTTCTCCGGAAGGTAAAATTGGTTTATCTATGCTTTTTGGGGCAGACATAAAACCAGAGAGTGAAGGCTCGCCTCGCTTTCGCTCCGGCCAAGCGGGTCGGCCAAGCGGCGGCGTTCGAAGATTTGATCGTCGATCTGGACCTCCCCGAGAAAGCGGCAGACCATCTTTTTCAGATCGAGGTCGATCAGGCGGTTTTTCCAGAGGCCCAAGACCCGGTGGACCAGGCAGAGCTAGAAGTTTTAGCCGAGGCGGGTTTGGGGGATCCCGAGGTGGAAATCGCGGCGGATTCAATAGATAATGGTAGAATTAGTTTATGGATTCTGCCCAAGATAGTAAGATAAGTTTAAAACAAAAAATTTTATCCTCCAGCATTACTGCGGAAATTAAAGAAAAATTAACTGGTCTCTTACAGACTCCTGGCACGGGAATAGAGTTAGAAAAATTAATTTCTTATATAAATTTTAGTTTGAGCTTGCCTTTTGGTAAGTTTAGCCAGGATATTTTAGATTTAAACCGGGCCAAGCAAATTTTAGATAAAAATCATTATGGCCTGCAGGGAGTCAAAGAGAGAATTTTGGAATATTTATCAGTGTTAATTTTACAGAAAAAACAAGTTAGCCCCAATCAAATTCATGCGCCGATTTTATTGTTTGTGGGGTTGGTGGGAACCGGTAAGACGTCGTTGGCTTATTCGATTGCCGAAAGTTTGGGCCGGAAAATTATCCGCCTTCCTTTTGGAGGTTTGGGAGAGGTGGCCATGATTCGGGGTCAGTCCCGACTCATAGCAGAGGCAGAACCAGGTTTGATTGTCAAAGGGATAAAAGAAGCGGGGGTGGCAAATCCGGTCATTTTACTGGATGAGATTGATCGGGTAGCCGAAAATAGCCGTTTTGATATTATGGGAATATTGGTGGAACTCCTAGATCCAGCTCAAAATAATCATTTTATTGATCACTACCTGGATTTTCCAGTGGATTTGTCCCAAGTATTATTTGTGGCTACTGCTAATAACACCACTAATTTAGCTACGGCAGTGTTGGACCGTTTGGAGCCAATCCAGATGCCAATTTATTCTGATCAGGAAAAAATTATGATTGGCAAAAATTATTTGCTGCCGCAAATTACTAAAGAATCAGGGGTGGGTCAACAACTAGCTATTGATGATACGGTCTGGCCCCAAATTATTCGTCCTTTGGGTTATGATGGAGGCATCAGGTCACTTTCCCGCACCTTGGCGACCATAGCTCGCAAAGTCGCTAAAGAAATAGTAGAAGGAAAGTCGGGTCCATTTAAAATTACCAGTCAAAATGTGGGAGAATATTTAGGAGTATGAAATCTTTTGCGCCAAAATTTAGCTTAAATCAGAAAAGTCAAGCTTTGAAACTGATCCCTTTGGGAGGAGTGGGTGATGTAACTAAAAATATGTATGTTTATGAGTTGGATAACGATATTATTATCGTTGATTGCGGGGTGGGCTTCCCTGATGAAGCTATGCCGGGAGTAGATTTGGTAATACCGGATATTACTTATCTGCGCACTAAAAAAGAAAAAATTAGGGCGATTATTATTACCCACGGTCATGATGACCATATCGGAGGGTTACCCTTTATCTGGCCAGAGTTGCAAGTGCCAATTTATACACAAAGGCTGACAGCTGGTTTTATTCGCGCCAAATTTACTGAGCATAACTTACCCAAAGACAAAATTTTTGAAACTAAATTAGATGATGTTTTGAAACTAGGAGCCTTTACAATTTCTTTTTATCAAGTATCTCATTCAGTGCCGGACTCCACTGGCATAGTTATTAAAACACCAATAGGAACAATCATCCACCAGGCTGATTTTAAGATTGACTGGACCCCGGTTTCCGGCCAGGTGACGGATGTTTCCACTGCAGCCAGACTGGGGGCAGAGGGAGTTAAATTACTGCTAATTGATTGTTTGCGAGTGGAAAAACCCGGTTTTAATAAATCAGAAAAATCAATTGAGGCCACTTTTGAAAAAGCCGCCCTGGAAACTAAAGGCAAACTTTTGGTTACTACAGTTTCTACCAATGTTTCCCGAATGCAGCAGGCCATTAATGTCGCTTATCGCAGTGGTCGTAAAGTAGCTTTGGCTGGGCGCAGTTTTGAAAATAACTTTCAAGTAGCGCGTGATTTAGGCTATCTGCATATTCCCCCGGGAGTGGTGATTGCATCTGAAGCTATTAAATCTTATGCAGCGAGCAAAGTGCTGGTTTTAATTGCGGGAGCGCAGGGTCAACCAGGATCCTCACTCTCCCGAGCGGCCAATGGTGAACATAAACAAGTTAAGCTAATGCCAGGGGATGCGGTGTTATTTAGCGCTGATCCCATTCCTTCCACTGAATCAGCCCAAAATGCCCTGATTGACTCCCTGACCCGCCAGAATATTGACGTTTATTATTCTGCCATTACCTCTGATTTGCATGTTTCGGGGCACGGCGCCTCTGATGAGCTTAAATTAATGGTTAATTTAATTAAACCGGAGTATTTACTGCCTATTGGCGGTACTTTTCGGCATATGAAAGTTTTTGCCAGTATGTTTCAAGAGATGGGGTATGCTAAGGATAAAATTTTAATACCGGAAGATGGGGATGTGTTGGTAGTAAGTAAAGATAGGGTGAGCCAAGATGGAAAAGTAGAGGCCAAGAATGTTTTTGTAGACGGATTGGGGATTGGTGATATAGGTAGTGTGGTCTTGCGCGATCGCCAAGTGATGAGCGAAGACGGCGTAGTAATTGTGGTGGTACCGGTGGATCAAAACAGTGGTCATTTAGAAGGGGAAATTGATATTCTTTCCCGGGGATTTGTTTTTGAAAAAACCTCGGCAGAGTTACTGGAAGAAGCCAAGAAAATTGTGAGTGCAGCTTTGGCCAAGGATAGCAAGGTAATAGCTGATTGGCGTTTTATCCGGCACAATATCGAAAATAATTTAGGAGAATATTTTTATAAAATTACGGAAAGGAGGCCCTTAATTCTACCAGTAATAGTGGAAGTATAATAACCACAAGTACGAAGTACTAAAGAATTTTACCCAGTAAAATATCTTATAGTGTATGGTATAATTAGAGAGTAAAATGCCCCGCAGAAGATCAATTTACAGCATGCCCAGATTAAAATTAAAGACCAAAACCATTAATGCAGTGGCCTCTTTGGTGGCTTTTGTTTTGGCAGGGCTTTCAGCAGTCTCCATTGTCACTGATGCTGCTTATTTAGAGTTTTGGCGAGAGTTTCTTTACCAACTTTTGGGCTGGACCTATTATTTTGCTCCCCTTATTTTAATTTTATCCGGGCTAGTGCTACAAAAAGTGAAATGGAGTTTCGCTCAGACTAATGTCCTGTTGGGATTAATTTTAATAGTATTGTCACTGGCGGGATTAACCGGGGCAGTCAGTAGCGCCTTAGCTGGTGATATTGGTCTTAATTTATGGCTGCAACTGTCTCAGTTTGTGACCAACCCCGGGGCAGTGCTGGTGCTGTCGGGAGTATTTTTGGTGGGTTTGGTGGTACTATTTAATACTTCCCTGGGACAAATATTTGCTTTGTTTGCCAAAATTTATGAGTTGATTTCTAACAAAATTTTTAAGCCAATTTTTAGCCGCCAAAAAAGCTTTGAAGTTAAAAATATGCCGATTAGGATTTCGGGAATGGAAGAAGGCCGGGCTAATAAACCGGCTACTAAAACAACTGCAGTACCCGAAGCTTTAATGGCTGACCAGTTAGTGCAAAATGTGGCTGGGCAAACTCGGGTTTGGAAATATCCGCCTTTGTCGCTACTTTCAGATAAGGTAGGTTCTGCTGCTGAGCGGGGAGATGTTAAAAAATCCGCCGCCATTATCGAAAAAACTTTGGAATCGTTTGGTGTTGCCGCCAAAGTAGCCGAAGTAAACGGTGGACCGGCCGTAACCCAATATGCTCTGGAAATTTCAGCCGGCACTAAAATTTCTAAAATCGCTAATCTGCAACACGACTTGGCTTTGGCTTTAGCTACTCCCACCGGTACAGTCAGAATTGAAGCCCCTATTCCGGGAAAATCTTTGGTGGGAATTGAAGTTCCTAATCGCTCCCTGGAGGTGGTGGGGCTGAAACAAGTTTTATCTTCAGATGAGATGTCCAAACACAAATCTAAATTGGCAGTAGCTTTGGGTCGTGACACCTCTTCTAAACCATTGGTGGTAGATATTGACCGAATGCCTCATGTATTGGTGGCCGGGACCACCGGTTCCGGTAAATCAGTTTTGGTCAACTCTTTTATCGCATCTCTACTTTTTCGAAATTCTCCGGATGAGCTCAAATTAATTTTGATTGATCCCAAACGTGTAGAGTTAACTAACTTTAACGGAATTCCACACCTCTTGACTCCAGTAATTACCGAGCCGGAAAAAATCCTTTCGGCCCTAAAATGGGCAATGGCAGAAATGGATCGCCGTTACAAACTATTTCAGTCAGTGGGAGTTCGAAACATTGCCGGTTATAATGAGATGTCTGGTTTCCAGGCCTTGCCCTATATTGTGATTTTGGTGGATGAGTTAGCGGATTTGATGATGTTCGCCCCAGTGGAAGTAGAGGATGCCATTACCAGAATTGCCCAGTTAGCCCGGGCCACCGGCATTCATTTGGTGGTGGCTACCCAGCGGCCCAGTGTAGATGTAATCACCGGTTTAATTAAAGCCAATATTCCCTGCCGGATTGCTTTTAATGTTTCTTCCATGATTGATTCCCGGGTAATTTTAGATACTCCGGGAGCTGAAAAACTACTGGGTCGGGGTGACATGCTTTTTCTACCACCAGATGCCAGTAAACCAATGCGAATTCAGGGAGTATTTGTTCAAGATGCTGAGCTGAATAATTTAATTAAATACTTAAAAGATTTAGGGATTGCCCCACAATATACGACCGAAGTTACTGAAATGCCGCTCGGTAGAATTGGGAGTAGAAATGGCGGTGGTGGTGAAGAAGATGATTTATTTGAAGAGGCAGTTCGAACGGTTTGCCAATACGATCGGGCCAGCGCTTCACTGTTGCAGCGGAGACTGCGCATTGGTTATGCCAGAGCGGCCCGGATTTTAGATGAGCTGGAAGAAGCGGGAATTGTGGGAGTGGGGGAGGGAGCCAAACCGCGGGATGTGCTGGTCAGAAATGCAGAAGAATATTTAAATCAAAGAACCGGTGGAGCAACCCAAAATTAATTAGTAGACAGTTCTCTGCGCTCATTATTGGGAGAAATTAGTTTTAGTAAATGATCAAGTTCATTTTTGAAACCTAACTTCAAGGCTATATTCCATGGTTCTTTATTTCCATAGTGTACTACTGAAGTTGTATCAAAGATAATATCGTAATAATAGTGTCTTTTTATTGGTTGATCGCCTTCAAATTTAATATGTTTTACAAATATAATAGACCAAGGAAGACTGTTTCTGCAGTAGTCATCTACAGTTAAAGAATTGCGTCCATTTAAAGGGTCTTCTCCAGCTCTAAGCGCTAATCCGTTTAAGTTAAATTCTGTCTGATCTATAATAATTTTATCCCAGCTAAATTCACCTGGTTTTTTACCTTTTCGCAGTTTTTGATATGCTGCAGAAAATACTCTATCAATATAGTAGGCGGCTTCTTTCTCTGTAAGCATAATTTGATTGTATTGAAGCATTTAAGTTAAATAAAATCAACTGGATATTGTATAATTTCACAGCTATGAGAACTGTGGGACAAATCCTTAAAGAAGAACGGGAAAAAAAATTTTACTCTCTGGAAGAGATCGAAAAAGCCACTAAAATCCGCAAAGAACTACTGGAAGCTTTAGAAAATGATGATTTTGAAAAACTGCCACCACCGACTTTTATTCAAGGTTTTATTAAAAATTACGCCCGGTTTTTAAAACTGGATAGCGAAAAGTTGTTGGCTATTTTCCGGCGGGAGTTTTCTGATGTTAAAAATCCTCCCCGAGTCCTGGAATCTTTTTCTAATCCGGTGGACAAGAAAAAATTTTCCTTGACTCCCACCAAAGTAATTTCTGGAGTAGTCATATTTTTAATTTTAGTATTTTTTACCTATCTTTGGTTTGAATACCGTTTCTTGACCTCCGCTCCATTTTTGGAAGTAGATTCCCCCCAAGATAAAATTACTGTCAGCAGCCCCACAGTGAGGGTGGTCGGGAAAACTGATCCAGAAGATCAAGTTACCATTAATGATCAACAAATTAATGTTTCTCCCAATGGTGGTTTCTCGCAAGAAATCCAATTGGAAGGCAGCAGCAATACCATTACTGTTACAGCCACTAGTAAGTCCGGGAAATCAACACTAATTAAACGGACTGTTTTTTTGCAGCAATGATGTTAATATAATCTAATGGATTTTTTATCAATTGCCTTAATTTTATTAATCATTGTCTTAGGAATTTTCCTCTCTATCACCGGAGTACAAGTGTTTTTTATTTTAAAAGATTTAAAGAAAGCTTTAGACAGGTTCAATGTGGTAATAGGTAATGAGGAGGTGGTGGAAAAAGTAAGCAAAGCTTCTCTGCGAGTAAGCAAAGCTTCTCTACGAGTAAATCAAGTTCAGATTAAATCGGGGCAAATAAAAAAACCTCCGGTTCTTCAAAAAAGATTTTTCAAGCGTAGCTAGTTTCCATTATAAAGATATTTTATGCCAGCAAGATTATTCTAATATCACACCTCGGGGGTGTGATATTAATCCTCGTCAATTAATGCATCTTTAATTTGATGTAGAGTTTTACCGTAATCTTGTTGGTTATTAATAAATTTTTTGTAACCATCTTTTCTGGGGAAAAAATCTAAAATAGGTTGTGTAATACAGACTAGTTGTTTTGTAGAATCTAGGAATTCATGATAAGAGGAATAATAATAATTTGATAAATCTTTTACTAGATCAGAAACATACGGGTTTAAGTGGATGTAACGTGACAAGTGTAAAAGCTGTTCATCTGAATCTATACTTACAGCCTTAAATGTGCCTTGAAACAAAGGACCAACCCTTTTATTTTTTGTATTATAGTATTTGGTATAGCTGTTTAGGATTTTACTCATAAATTCTTGTATTCCATTTTTACTTAGTTGCCTAACTAATAAGTGAAAGTGGTTAGGCATAAGGCAGTAACAGATAATATCGACAATTTTCGGATTTTTATTAAATTCTTTTAGATGAAATCTGTTGTAAGTAGAGAAGCGTGGTTTGGGACCGCTGAATTGATAATAGTAAAGAGCTTGAAGGAAACGTTGGTAGTTTCTTTCAGAAGAGAAAATTTTTCTTTTCTCAACCCCACGATTATAAATATGATAGAAGTTTTGGTTAGTGAAAGGGATTAATCTATACGGCATACTTTTATAATATCACACCTCGGGGGTGTGATATCGGGAAGTTAGCGGGAAGTGGTATACTGAATTTAACGAATTTAATGAATAATCAAAAAGGATTTACCCCGATTTTGGTAGTTATGCTTTTAGCAATCGGATTATTAGTATTCTTGACTCAGACTAAAAATACCCAAATATCAGAATCTAAATATAAAGTTGCAGTCAAAATAGGAGGGGATGCTATTACAGGGGGGAATTTATGGATTATGAATCCTAATGGGACTAGTAAAAAGCAAATTACAAAAAATAATGTAATATACTCTATCCATGGTTGGTCTCCTAATAATAAGATGATTCTTATTAGTCAGGGAAAAAATATTTCGGTTGTAGAAGTAGCCACAGGCAATATACAGGCTTTGGAAGAATCAGAGTGTCTTTTAGGCCAATATCAGTGGTTATCAGATGATCAGATTTTGGCAATAGAACCACAATGTAGAGATGGGACAACCAATAAGGTGGAGGTGTTTTCTCTAAAAGGTAACAAAATTAGGACTTTGCTAACATGGCCAAAGGATATTCCTGAGCTAGAAGATGCTTATGGAGAGTCTACACTTAAGTTTTCCCCTGAACTTAAGTGGTTAGCATTTGATGAAAAGCCTTGTTGCGAAGGGCCTATGTTTGAACCAAGACTTTATGTTTATAATTTAGAAAATAAATCTAAAAAGATAATCTTAGAAGGTCAAGATTTGACTCTTCATGGTTGGTTACAGAATAAAATTATTTTTACCCGTAATGGAAATGAGATATGGACAATAAATTCAGATGGTTTAGAGCAAAGCAAGATTTTAGAAGATAACGATCTTATTGAACATGTTAATAATCCAGGTAGAATTTCCAATTTACAGGTTTCTAAGGATGGTACATATTTACTTTATTGCAGAGAAGTTGGTTGGGTTCAGTGTTATTTATCTCACTACACTTCTGGACAAAAAACAATGATTGTTAAGCAAATTTTTAATGATAGACCAAATTATGTTTCTTTATCTCCAGATAATAGTTTTATTGTTTATACTCAACGATCAGGTACTCATGATGAAACCAAAGAGCCAATTGTTTGTTTCTCAAGATTTGTTAAGGATGATAACCCAATAAAACTAACTACAGAAAGATGTGATTATCCTAAGATTTCTAATTAGTTGAATCACCTTCTCGCTTCGCTCTAAGAATGATATCTGTTAAAATAGCTTCATGGATTCAAAAACTTTACGAGAGAAATTTTTAAAATTTTTTGAAGGTAAGGGACACAAAATTATTCCCTCGGCTTCACTAATCCCAACAGAGACAGTGGAACTTTCCGGGACTCAAAAAGTTCTATTTACCACTGCCGGGATGCATCCTTTAATTCCTTATTTGTTGGGAGAAGATCACCCAGCAGGCAAACGTTTAACAAACGTCCAAAAAAGTTTGCGGACTGATGATATTGATGAAGTGGGAGATGCCACTCATCATACTTTTTTTGAAATGTTGGGTAATTGGTCCTTGGGTGATTATTGGAAAAAGGAAGCGATCGGCTGGTCATGGGAATTTTTAACTCAAGAGCTGGGATTAGACAAAGAAAAATTAGCTGTCTCCGTTTTTGGGGGAGACAAGGATGCTCCTTTTGACTCGCAGTCTTATGAAATTTGGCAGAGTTTAGGAATTACGGAAAGCCGGATTGCTCACTTAAGTAAAAAAGATAATTGGTGGGGACCGGTAGGAAATAGTGGTCCTTGTGGCCCGGATACTGAAATGTTTTATTGGGTTGGAGAGGGAGCTGCTCCGGAAAAATTTGATCCAGAGGATAACAATTGGGTGGAAATTTGGAACGATGTTTTTATGCAATATAACAAAAAAGCAGATGGAAGCTTTGAAGAGCTGCAACAAAAAAATGTGGATACCGGCATGGGGTTGGAGCGGGCTTTGGCAGTAATCAATGGCAAAAAAAGTAACTACGAGACAGATTTATTCGAGGAAATTTATCAAAAAATTGAAAGTTTGACCACTACTTCCGAGGTGCGCTACATCAGGGTGATTGCTGATCATTTAAGGGCAGCCACTTTTTTAATTGCTGCAGGAGTGCAACCCGGTAATTCTGACCGGGGTTATGTCTTGCGCCGGTTAATTAGAAGAGCCATTAGATCGGCCCATCGCAGTGGTATCAAAGCTGGCTTTACCGGAGAGATTGTTCAACTCATCATTGTTAAAATGTCTGATGTTTATCCGGAGCTAAAAGAACAGGAAAAAAATATTTTGCAAACTTTAGCAGATGAGGAAACCCGTTTCCGTGAACCCATTAATTGGCTAGAACAATACAGACAAGATTTAATCGCCGCCAAAGAGCAGGGTTTTATCAAAAAGATTGGTCAAATTCCTATTCTGGAAAAAGAAAAAGCCTCAGGAGAATATATTTTTGAAAATTATCAAACTTATGGAGTACCACCTGATTTAGCAGAAGATGTAATTCAAGAACTGGGCTTAGAATTTGATAGAGCAGGTTTTGAAAGAGTCAGCAAGGAGCATCAGGAAAAATCACGCTCCGGCTCCGCAGGGATGTTTAAAGGAGGGCTAGCAGATCACTCTGAAACAGTGACCAAATACCACACTGCTACCCATCTGCTGCATCAAGCCTTAAGGGATGTATTGGGCCCGGAAGTTTTTCAGCGGGGATCGAATATTACCAGTGAGCGGCTGAGGTTTGATTTTTCATATAAACAGAAAATGACTGCAGAGGAAATCCAAAGAGTGGAGGATTTAATTAATGACAAAATTAAACAAAATTTGACAGTAGATCATCTAATTTTAAATTTAGAGGAAGCTAAGAAAATGAATGCGATTGGATTGTTCGGGGAAAAATATGCTGAGAAAGTCTCAGTTTACGGGATAGGTCCGGGATTAAAATTAGACCCAGCGGCCCTGGATCAGCGTGACCGGGCGGGCTATTATTCTCTGGAATTTTGTGGTGGTCCACATGTTGACTCTACTAATGAGATAGGTGGAATTAAGATAGAAAAAGAAGAAGCAATTTCTGCCGGCATCCGCAGAATTAGAGCAGTATTAAAATGACAATTTTAAGAAATAGAGTTCAGGATGGTAATTTGTCCGTTCTTTATGAATATCAAAATGTTAACAGCTTTGGGGGTGTAGAAAATTGGAGACAAATTTATGGAGTTTGTTTTATGGGAAATAAAATAGTTATTGTGAGGGATGGTAAGACCAATACTTGGATGTTACCTGGAGGAAAACCAGAAGAAGGAGAAAATTTTGAGCAAGCTTTGAAGAGGGAAATTCAAGAAGAATCCAATATGGAGATTTTATCTTGGGGGCCAGTTGGTTTCCAACATTGCACTAATTCAGCCGGCAAAGAATACAACCAACTAAGAGTCTGGTGTATTGTCAGGCCATACGGAGAGTTTATATCTGATCCAGGAGGGAATACTGCAGAAATTAAATTAGTAGATCCAAAGGATTATAAAAATTATTTTAATTGGGGAGAAATTGGGGATGAAATTGTCAGAAGAGCGGTAGAGCTAAAAGATGAATACTTAAAGAAAAAACAGCAAGATGAATAATGAATTAAAAGAAATTTATGAAGCAGATCAGAATGATCAACCTCCAAAGATAAGTTGGGAAAAGCTACAAGATCCGAAAATAGCAAAAGAGCGTGGAGAAAGAATTCATCAAAGAATGGCTAAAACTAGAGAATTAATTGATAAGGGTGAATTAAAAGAAGCGACGGATTATTATCATGCGGCAATGGTATTTCAACATGGTCAATTGCCAGAAGATTTTAAGTTAGCAAATGAATTAGCTATAAAAGCAATGGAGTTAGATCCAGATGATCGGGAGATTAAGTGGTTATATGCCGCATCTTTAGATCGTTATCTTTTAGAAACTGGTCAACCCCAAAAATATGGTACCCAATTTCAAGAATGGAAACTTCGTCAACCAATTGATCCAAATATTACTGATGAAGAAAGAGCTAAGTATGGGGTTCCGCCATTGGCTGAAGCTGAAAAAAGAATAAAAGAAAAATACGGGATCAAAGATTAGTTTTCTTCAATTTGACAACTTCTTTAATCTTTGTAATGCTTAAATTAGTAGAGGGGGTGATAATTTTGAAAGCATTGCATATGTTAGCCTACCTACTGCTGTGGATTGGCGGTTTGAATTGGGGATTAGTGGGGTTTTTAAATACGAATTTGGTGGCTGCTTTACTAGGTGCAGGGAGTGCTTTAGAGAAGGTGGTTTATATTCTAGTAGGGTTGTCGGCTGTTTATGTAATTTTAACCCACAAAGGTGATTGCCGAGTGTGTGGTGAGAAATAATTAATTTTGGTCTTAACCGAAGAAAATCTCGTCTTAAAAGTTGAGATGAGATTTTCCTTGTACTTTTCAAGACCCCTCAGATTTGTTAAGATACTAAATATCCATGAATCTGTCTGACCTGGCTAATAAAATTCCTTTCTTAAGTAAACCTGAGGAAGTAGAATACTTTTTTACCCTGGGGATTTCTCAAGAAAGTCTGGAAGCGGCTGTTTGGTCCATCATGGGCAATAATCTACAGATTCATAGCAGCATTTCTCAGTCTTTTTCTCAAGAAGATGATTTGGTCAAAGCAGCTGATTTAATTTTGGATAAAGTTTTGGGGGATTTACAGATTGAACCGAAAAAGATTTTATTTGGTGTGCCGGACAGTTGGCTTTCAGAAGGAGATTTAAAAGAAGAATATTTAAAAACTATTCGCTCGGTGGTGAAAGAATTGGATTTAGAACCTTTGGCTTATGTAGCGACCACCCGGGCGGTGGCTCATTTTTTAGAAAAAAAGGAAAATACTCCTCCCACGGCAATTTTGGTGGGTATTGAGAAAAATTTTGTAACTGTTTATGTGTCCAAAGTGGCCCGCATTGAGGGAGTAAGAACTGCCAAACGGGGAGATGATTTGGGGGCAGACGTAGAAAAATTATTGCTAACACTCACCAATATTGAAGTTTTGCCTTCACGAATTTTAATCTACTCCTCCCCGGAGGTGAATTTAGCTAAAGAAAAAGAAGTTTTAACAGGCTTTTCTTGGATGTCAAAATTGCCCTTCTTGCATCTACCTAAAATAGAAACGCTGGAAAAAGATTTAACTATTTCAGCTGTTAGTTTGGCGGGAGGAGTAGAATTAAACCCTCAAGTTAGATTAGTTAATAATAGGAATGTTCCTAAAGTTAGTTCTGCAGTCAAGGAAATACCGCAAGAGCCAAAAGAAGAAGATCATATCGGCTCAACCACAGAGGAACCAGTAACAGAAATTGTCCAGGAAACTAATGGTATCGTTTCTGCTCCAGCCAACTCTGGTTTTGTGGTGGGGGACGTTACTACAGAATTACAAAATCCCGAAAGCTCACCAACAGAGCAGGCAGCCCCGGAAGAATCTAACTTAGAGTTTACCCCAGAGTCGAACTCAGATGAACGATTACCCCCCACCAAAGTTGCTGTGCCTGAAGGAGATGATTTTGTCAAACTTTCTGCCGGAGGGAAAACTTTTACTGCCCAGGTAATTTTCCGTCAAATTTTGCTTAAAGTTAACACTCTAATTTCCAAAATTAAATTAGGGAAAATCCAACTGGTTATTCCGGTATTGGCGCTGGTTTTAATAGCGGTAGCTTTTTTGATTTTACCCAAAGCTCAAATTTTAATTTTTGTTGAGCCGAGAGTCTTAGAAAAAGATACTCAGGTAGTAGCGGACCCTACTTTAAAAAAAGTGGAGGAAAATGAAAATAAAATTCCCGGGCAGATTATTGAAACTACTGTTTCCAGCTCAGACAAAGCTTCTGCTACCGGCAAAAAATCAGTGGGAGATCCGGCCAAAGGTTCAGTGACTCTTTATAACAAAACTGATGACAGTAAAACTTTTTCTAAAGGAACGACCATTTCTGCCAGTTCCGGCCTTAAGTTTACTTTAGATTCTTCAATGACTATTGCTTCCCAGTCAGCAGTGGAAGGGGGAATTAATTATGGAAAAGCCAATGTTCCGGTGAGCGCTAGTGAGGTAGGGGCGGATAGTAATTTACCTTCCGGAACGGAGTTTTCTGTAGCGAACTTTCCCTCCAGCCAGTTTTCAGCCAAAGCCAATGGAAATTTCTCGGGGGGATCTAGTAAGGAAGTAACGGTAGTTACCGACTCAGACCAGCAAAAACTGCTGGCTAGCTTGGCAGCAACTCTGCGTACCCAAGCCCAGGCTGATCTGCAAAATAAATTGAACAGTCAGAATCAAAAGTTAAAGATTTTGCCGGAAGCTTTGGCTGAAGAAATTACCAAAAAGACCTTTAACAAAAGAGTGGGCGATCAAGCCAGCGAGTTTTCCTTAAATTTGACTATTCATTATAAAGGCACGGCTTATTCTGATGAAGACCTTAAGCTAATTGTTTCCAAATTAGTCAGTACTGATATTCCCTCTGATTTTGAACTCAATTTGGCCCAAACAGAAACCTTGGCTGATGTCTCCAAACTGGAAAAAGATGGTAAATTAGTTTTTCTTGCTCGCTTTAATGCCAAATTAATGCCCAAATTAGATATTAACAAAATTAAAGGTGCCGTCAAGGGAAGAACTCCCGCAGCTGCAGCAGATACTTTAAAATCTTATGAAAATGTTTTGGGATCAGAGATTAAAATTACTCCCAGTCTCCCGCCACCGCTACAAATCCTGCCCATTTTAGAGCAGAATATTAAAATAGAAGTCGGCTTAAAATGATTACCATTAAGCACGTATCCTTAATTTTCCTATTATTGGGAGCGCTATTTTTAGCCCAGGTGAGCTTGCCATTAATAGGTTTTAAAGTTTGGGAGAGTGTAATTTTGAGCGGGATTAATTTAACGAGCCCACAACCGCCTGACATTAATAGTCCGGTTTGGGGAGTAACTGTAGAAAATCGCAGTAATTTTCCAGCGATAGTTTCTAGTTTAAACAGAGTAAGCAGTGCCCCTTACAGTAACTTTTCTTTGGAGATCCTCCGGCTCAAAAAAAATTTTTTAGTGGGGGTAGATAGTAATGATTTAGATTCTGGTCCAGTACAATTACCCGGTTCAGCCTTGCCGGGAGAGAAGGGAAATTTATTTATCTCCGGACATTCAGCTCTGCCGGTTTTTTCATCTTCCGGGGTGGCTCCATTTGCCAATTTAACAAATTTAAAAAAAGGGGATTTAATTAAAATTTCTGCTGCAGGGGTAGACTTTACTTACCAAATTTTTGATATTAAAATTGTGGACCCCAAAAATTTGTCAATTATTGCTCCGCCGGATAATACTGGGCGCTATCTTACTTTAATGACTTGCGTTCCCCCGGGGTTAAATACCAAAAGGTTTATAGTGGTAGGAAAATTAATATAAAAATGAAATACTTAGGAGTAGATTTTGGGATGAAGAGAGCGGGGTTAGCAGTTTCGCAGGGGCAACTGGCTACTCCTTGGAAAACAGTTGAGGGTAAGGGTTGGCTAGATTTAGCAGAAAAAATTTCCCAAATTGTCTCGGAAGAAAATTTTGAAAAGATAGTGGTAGGACTGCCGGAAGGTCAGATGGGCAAGAAAGTACAAAAGTTTATTAACTTACTTTTAAAAAAAAGTTTGGATGTAGTAAGTGCTGATGAAACCCTCACCTCTAAAGGCGCCTTTAAGTTGATGATCACCACCGGCAAAGGTAAGGAAAAGCGAAAAAGTGATGATGCTGTCGCTGCTGCTTTGATTTTACAAAATTATTTGGATGAGCTAACAGGATGAGAAAAAAAATTGGGCCACTAATATTAATATTATTGTTGGTATTTTTTTTGGCCAAGGGTTGGTGGGAAGGAAACCTCTCGCCGGTGAGTTCTGAAAATCAGGTCCAAAGTTTTATTATTGCCAAAGGGGAATCTTTGGATAGTGTAAGTTTTAGATTAGAAAAAGATCGTTTAATTAAATCAGCTACATTTTTTAAAATTTATCTAAGAACCAAAGGATTAACCAATAAGGTACAAAGCGGAACTTTTAAACTTTCCCCTAATATGTCTGCCACTAAAATTGCCACCACCTTAACCAGTAAGCCAGATGATAGTTGGGTAACTTTGTTAGAAGGTTGGCGGGTAGAAGAGATGGCGGAGAAAATAAGTGATCAGGAATTAGGGAACAGGGAAGAGTTTACAAAACAAGCTAAAAAATATGAAGGCCATCTTTTCCCTGATACCTATCTTTTTCCCAAAGAAATAACCACTGAAGGGATCATTAAAACTTTGCGGGCTACTTTTGCCAGTAGATATAGCGCTGATTTGCAAGCCAAAATTAAAAAACTAGGGTTAAGTAGCGAGGAGGGAATAATTTTAGCTTCGATTGTAGAACGGGAAGCCCGCTCGGATAGTGCCAGAGAAATGGTGGCATCAATTCTTTTAAAAAGATATAAAATTGATATGGGATTAAATGCTGATGCCACTATTCAATATATTTTGGGGTATCAGCCGGGTGAGAAATCTTGGTGGAAAAGGCATTTAACTAAAGATGATTTAAAAATAGCATCTACTTACAATACGTATCTGAATGTGGGATTGCCTCCCACCCCAATTTCTAATCCCTCTTTATCTGCTCTGGTGGCAGTGGCTAATGCTAACCCTCAAACTCCTTACTTATATTATTACCATGATAGTAAAGGGAAATCCCACTATGCCAAAACCTTGGATGAACACAACCAAAATGTAGCAAACTACCCGTAATAAAAATGGCAGATAAAAAAGAAACTTTAGAGTTTGATTCAGTGACTGTTTATGATCCTGGTGGAGAGCAAATGGAAATCCCTATTTCCCGAACAAGAATGTTTAAATTGATTGGTCTTTGCACAGAAGGGATAATAACTGTTCATCCTCGAGGACAAAATATTTTACCTCCTCGTCAGCAAATGTTAGAAGATTTCGATCAAGCACTGATGCTCGCGCTCCTTTTTCCTGACAGAATAGCAGCAGCCATGCAGCAGTCTTTTACAGAAAGACAATTTAGTAGTGTTCAGCAAGCTTTACTTAGAGGTGAAACTATTAAATTTAATATAATCTAATGCTATAATAAATTTATGCTGCCCAGACAAAATGGAAGTGTCACAATTGTTTTATTATTATTTGTTATTTTCGCTGGACTCTCGGGATTTTTAATTTATTCTATTCAACCAAAATCTGAGTCTACCCCTGCCTTAGCTCAAATTCTCAACCCTACTCCTTCTCCAACCCCCTCTCCCTGGCAAACATACTCTGACCCAGCCGGTTTTAGTTTAACTTATCCTAGAGAAGGGGTGGTGGTAGAAGAACATGATTATAGCTGGGGAGAATGCGGAAAGGAAGTTAAAAATAAGGATGGGCTGCTTTTAGTAGATAATTTTTATAAAATCAAAACTGTAGAGTGGGCTGGAACTTTGGATGATTATTTAATTCAAGTTGGAGCCAAGGATTCTTATGAAACTAAAAGTTTAGAAGGTAGCGGGGCAGATGAGGCGCTAGTGTTACTGAGATTAAAAGAAGGGTTTGAAATAGCGGTAGGTTATCCGCCGCTAGCTTTTACCAAGGCAGTTTTTAAAAAAGGAGAGCAGGTTTATTTAATGCAAATTTTTAATGTGGTCAATAATTTTGGCGGCTGTATTTTGCCAGGGATTGCCGATCCGGTCCGTTTTAATAATTACCATCAGTTCAACTGGGATATTATCCACAGCCTCAAATTCTAACTGCCTGATTGACACTTTTCCCAAGAAACATTATGATGGGGTACTTTTGCCCTTAAGTTTGAAAGGGGGTGAGTTGTTAAAAATGCACAGAGAAAGAAGTTTTGAGCAACCAAAACCAGTAGATTCACAAACTGATGTTAGAAGTGCCCCAACTGCACCAGTTTTTAAATCTTCTAGAGGAGAAATAGTTCCGGCGGATAATGTTAGAGCAGTGTGCCAAGGTTGTAGTCTTACTGCTAGCGATGGTATTCAGTGCTGTACTCGTAGTGCTGTTGATCAAGCAGACAATGCCAGGGCGGGAAAGTGTGTATGGAAGAGGCCCTAATTTACCAAGAAATAGATTTGGAAAATAATCTGTAACATGGTATAACCAAGGGGATGGCAAAAAGAGGCATTATTGTACATGGATGGAGTGGTAGCTTTCAAAAAGATTGGTTACCCTGGGCAAAGGCAGAACTTGAAACGAGGGGATATGAAGTTTTGGTTCCTGATTTGCCGGATTCAGACAACCCTAAAATTGAAAATTGGGTGCCATATCTTTCCCGGATAATTGGTAAAGTGAATGAAAACGATATTTTGATTGGCCATAGCATGGGATGCCAGACTATCTTGCGTTTTCTGGAATCTTTACCAGAAGGCAAGAAGGTAGATAAAATTATTTTGGTGGCTGGATTCGGTCCTTTTCTAAAAGGATTAACAGAGCAAGAGTGGCAGATTGCTAAACCTTGGATCAATACCCCGCTTGATTTAGACAAAATTAAAACTCATGCTAATTCTTTTACAGCGATTTTTTCTGATAATGATCCTTTTGTGCCCCTTGAGGAGAATAAAAAACTTTTTGAGGAAAAATTAGGAGCTCAAGTTTTTATTGAACACCACAAAGGCCACTTTAATAACATGCCTCAAGAACAACCAGACGCACTATTAAATTTATTCTAACTTAAGGGTTGACCCCGATTAAATTGGGGTTGACATACTTGTTTATTTTTGATATCCTACCTTTAGTTTAATAACAAATATTGGAGGCGTACAGCTGGTATGCTTCTTTTTGTGGTATTAACTAACATAACCTAGAGAAAACTGCCAGAGGCTATTTACTGATGCAAACACAGGTAGCACAAAACACTGATAATAGAAAAAACTGGGGAAAAACTCAAACTCCTTTAGAGCAACTTAATTTAATCCAACTCCAACTCGACTCTTATAAATGGTTTTTAGATCAAGGTATTAAACAAATTTTAGCAGAAATTTCCCCCATTGAAGATTTTACCGGCAAAAACTGGGTTTTAGAATTTGGGCAATCTTCTTTTAGTAAACCAAAATACACTCCTGACCAGGCTAAAGAAAAAGGAGTCACCTATGATGCCCCACTTAAACTGGAAACTAAATTAACCAACAAACAAACAGGCAAAGTCTACAAACAGGAAGTCTTTTTGGGTGACATCCCTCAAATGACAGAGAAAGGGACTTTTATTATTAACGGAGTTGAGCGGGTTATTATCAACCAGCTAGTCCGTTCTCCCGGAGTTTTTTTCTCTGCCACTGATGATCCCATTTCCGGTAAAAGATTGTATCAAGCTGAGATTAGGCCATACCGGGGTTCTTGGCTGGAGTTTTCTGTTTCCCGGACCGGGGTTATTACTGCCAAAATTGACCGCCGACGCAAATTTGCCGCCACTACCTTGCTGCGGGCCATGGGTTTTTCTTCCTCCGAAGAAATTGTGGAATTATTTAAAGATGTGAATACGGGGGAAGAAAAAGTTGTTGAGCTAACTTTAGCTAAGGACCAAACCACCAGCACCGAGGAGGCTTTAACAGAAATCTTCCGCAAAATGCGCCCGGGTGACCCAATTGTGTTAGAGAACGCCCGCAGTCTTTTGGAAAGTATGTTTTTTAGCTTCCGCCGATACAACTTAACCAAAGTGGGCCGTTTCAAAATTAACAAAAGATTGGGTTTGGATATTGCTAACAGTGAGGAAAACTTAATTTTAACTAAACAAGATATCATTGAAACTTTGAAATATTTAATCAATTTAACTAAAGGTGAGGGAAAGCTGGATGATATTGACCATCTGGCTAACCGCCGGGTCCGTTGTGCCGGGGAGTTAGTCCAGCAAAATGCTTTTCGAATTGGAGTGCTACGCCTGGAGAGGATTATTAAAGAGAGAATGAGTTTAATTGCTCCTGACATTGAACCCACCCCCGGTGGGTTAATTAATGCCAAACCGGTAATTGCCGCCATTAATGAATTTTTCCGAACTTCCCAGCTGTCCTCTATTTTAGACCAAGTTAATCCTCTTTCCGAGGTGGATCATTTAAGAAGATTGTCAGTCATGGGAGTGGGTGGTATCACCCGTGACCGAGCTTCCTTTTCCGTCCGTGATATTAACCATTCCCAATACGGCCGGATTGATCCGGTCCGTTCCCCTGAGGGACAAAATATTGGTTTGGTCACTTATTTAGCCCTTTATGCCAAGATTGATGAATATGGATTTTTGCAAACTCCCTACCGCAAAATCATTTTAGACAAAGGTAAGCCGCGGGTAACTGAGGAGATTGTCTATCTGACTGCTGATGATGAGGAGGATTATGTAATTACCGAAGCTACCACTTTAACTGATCCGAAAGGTTATATTATGGGAAAACGGGTAGCGGTCAGGCAGCAGGGAAACTTTTTTGAAACTGAAGCTAAAAATGTCAATTTTATGGATGTTTCTCCCCAACAAATTTTTGGAGTGTCAGCTTCACTGATCCCCTTTTTGGCCCATGATGATGCCAACCGGGCTTTAATGGGCACTCAAATGCAATGTCAGGCAGTACCGCTGCTGTTGCCTTCTGCTCCGGTAGTGGGGACGGGGATGGAAAAAGTGGTGGGAAATAACATGGGCCGGGTGGTCAGAGCCCCGGCTGATGGGACTGTGACTTATGTGGATGGTCAAAGGTTGACGCTAAATTCACGCCAAGAGGAGTATAAATATCAAATCCAAAAATTTGTCCATTCTACTCAAGGAACCTGTTACTCTCAACATCCCGCTGTCAAAGTCGGCCAAAAAGTCAAAAAAGGAGATTTACTGATTGATGGAGCAGCTACCCAAAATGGGGAGTTGGCCCTGGGACAAAACCTGACCATTGCTTATATGAGCTTTGATGGTTTGGGTTATGAGGATGCGATCGTCATTTCTGATAAATTAGTCAAACAAGATTTACTAACCTCTATTCATATTGAGGAATATGAAGTTGACGTAGTGGAGACTAAACTGGGTCCGGAAGAGTTAACTCCGGATATTCCCAATGTGTCTGAGGAATCACTAAAAAACTTGGATGAGGAGGGTATTGTCAGGATCGGAGCAGAAGTGGGACCCAATGATATTTTGGTGGGTAAAGTTCAACCAAAAGGGGAAACCGAACTGACTGCGGAAGAAAGGTTGCTGCGGGCCATCTTCGGGGAAAAAGCCAAGGAAGTGAGGGATACTTCGCTGCGCATGCCTCATGGAGAGAGGGGAACCGTGATTGGAGTGCAAATTCTCTCCCGGGAAGAGGGCGACGAACTCGACACTGGGACAATTAAACGGATTAAAGTCAAAGTGGCTCAGCTACGAAAAGTGACCGAGGGAGATAAGTTAGCCGGTCGTCACGGCAACAAAGGAGTCATTTCTAAAATTGTGCCGGAAGCGGATATGCCTCATTTGGAAAATGGGGAGGCGGTAGATATTATTATTTCTCCTTTGTCGGTATTGTCCCGGATGAATTTGGGACAACTGTTAGAGACTCATTGGGGTTTGGCTTCCCATCGTTTGGGATACAAAATCGCCGCTCCGGTATTTGAGAAAATTCCGGAAGAGGCCTTGACTGCCGAAATGAAAAAAGCTGGGCTCCCGGCAGAAGGTAAATCAGTTTTAATTGACGGCCGAACCGGTGAAAAATTTGACCAGCCCATTGTAGTGGGCCGTTCCTACATTTTAAAACTGATCCACATGGTGGAAGATAAAATGCATGCCCGTTCCACTGGGCCATATTCGCTGGTTACCCAACAACCTTTGGGTGGAAAAGCCCAAATGGGAGGGCAGCGTTTAGGAGAGATGGAAGTTTGGGCGCTGGAAGCATACGGTGCAGCGCATATTTTACAAGAGATGTTAACCATTAAATCAGATGATGTAGTCGGGCGGGCCAAAGCTTTTGAGGCGATCGTGAAAGGAACTGACATCCCCCAAGCCTTGATTCCGGAGTCGTTTAAAGTATTAGTGAAAGAATTGCAGGCTTTGAGCTTGAATGTGGAAACTTTAGGGGCCAAAATAGTTTCTGCTGTGGAAGTAGAAGAGACTGCGAAAGTAAAACAAGAAGTAGCCCAGATGCAACAAGTTTTGGAAGTAGGTAGCGGTGGGGATTTATCAGAAGTAGAAAAATCAGAAGATTTTGAGATAGAGTCTGTAGCTGAAATGAAACAGAAAGAAGAGGAAGGGGAATAATGAACGATTTATTGGATTTTGAAGCTTTAAAAATTACCGTGGCGAGCCCGGAGCAAATCCGCAGCTGGTCTTTTGGGGAAGTCACTAAACCGGAAACTATCAACTACCGGACACTTAAAGCGGAAAAAGACGGACTTTTTTCGGAAAATATCTTTGGCCCCACCAAAGATTATGAATGTTATTGTGGTAAATACAAAAGAATTCGCTATCGGGGAGTGATCTGTGATAAATGCGGAGTAGAAGTGACCCAAAGTAAAGTGCGTCGGGAGCGGATGGGCCACATTACTTTGGCTGCTCCGGTAGCTCATACTTGGTTTGTGAGAGGTGCACCTTCCAAGATATCTTTAATTTTAGATATTTCCCCCAAAAATTTGGAAGCGATAATTTATTTTGCCTCTTTTATTACCATTGAGGTAGATTCTGCTAAAAAGCAAGCGAGTCTGGAAAGATTGGAAAAAGATCTGGCCGCCAAAATTGACCAGTCCAGGAAAAATTTGGATAAGGGAGTCAAAGAGTTGGAAAGTTCTCTTAAACAAACACTCTCCAAAGGCAAAAAAGACACTAAATCAGCTGAAAGCAAAGAAAAGATGGAGCTGGCCAGAGAGGAACTGGAGCTAAAAAACCGCCAAGAAGTCCAACGCTTGCGTGACAGCGGAGTAGTAGAGCAAACTCAGCTGGAAAGTATTTATAAAGCAGTGGCTGATTTGGTTAAAAGTGTCACTCCCCTGCGGTTACTTTCTGAGGATGAATTTTATAAATTAGAAGAATACGGAGTGGCGGATTTTGTCACTGTAGGAATGGGGGCAGAGGCCATTTTAGAAATCCTCAAGAAAATTGATTTAGATAAACTTTCTTCATTTTTAAGGGAAGAAGTTCGCAAATCCACCGGCCAAAAGCACATCAAGGTTACCAAAAGACTGCGGATTGTAGAAGGTATGAGGCAAGCCCAAATTATGCCGGAGTGGTTAGTCTTGCGAATTTTACCGGTATTGCCACCGGATTTGCGGCCGATGGTGCAACTACAAGGGGGTCGTTTTGCCACTTCTGATTTAAATGATCTCTACAGAAGAGTAATTAACCGCAATAATCGTCTGCACCGTTTAATTAATTTGGGGGCGCCGGAGATTATTTTGCGCAATGAAAAACGGATGCTACAGGAAGCAGTTGATGCTTTGATAGACTCATCTGCTAAAAATTCTCGCCGGGTGATAGGCCATGTTTTGCGATCTTTATCCGATATGCTGCGGGGTAAACAAGGACGTTTCCGCCAAAACTTACTCGGTAAAAGGGTTGATTATTCTGGCCGGTCAGTGATTGTGGTAGGGCCAAAATTAAAACTTAATCAAGTGGGGCTGCCCAAAGAGATGGCCTTGGAGATGTTTAAACCTTTTGTTTTGCGGGAAATGATTGCCCAGGGTTTGGCCTCTAATGTCAAAGGAGCCAAAAATACTTTGGACTCTCGCCCTCCGGAAGTTTGGGATATTTTAGAAGAGATTATTAAAGAACATCCCATCTTGATTAACCGGGCTCCGACCCTGCATCGGTTGGGTATCCAGGCTTTTTATCCGGTTTTGGTAGACGGTAATGCCATCCAAATTCATCCTTGTATCTGTGCCGGTTTCAACGCCGACTTTGACGGTGACCAAATGGCGGTTCATGTGCCTCTGTCAGCCAAAGCTCAAGAAGAGGCCAGAGAGTTGATGATGGCCAGAGAGAATATTTTAAAACCGGCTGATGCCTCCCCGGTGACTTTGCCTAACCGGGAAATGGCTTTGGGAATCTTTTACATTACTTCAGCAGACGAAAGATTAGAAAAATTAGAGAAGGTTTATTTGTCGGAGGAGGCCATTTTAGCTTTCCAAGTTAATAAGCTCAATTTAAGGCAGCTAGCCCAAATTAAGACTGAACAAGGTAATATAGAAACTACTGTCGGACGGATTATTTTCAATAATATTTTGCCAGAGGAGCTCCGTTTTGTGAATGAGGCAGTAAGTGCGGCCGGCATTAAAAGGTTAATCACCGAGGCCTTTAATAGTTTCTCCCGGGAGGAGATTGTAGATTTGATTGATAACATCAAAGATTTAGGTTTTTGGGGAGCAAAAATTGCCGGAGTGTCCGTAGGTATTTTTGATAATAAAATCTCTGAAGAAAAGGATGATCTGATTGCCGAAGCTGACAAAAAAGTGGCCGAGATTGAGGATAACTTCAAGAAAGGTTTAATTACCAACGATGAGCGCAAGATGCTTTCTCAAGAGGTTTGGATTAAAGCGACAGAAGATATTTATAAACTTACTTGGGCATCTTTGGCTGCTGATAATCCGGTGCGGGTGATTGCGGATTCCGGTTCCGCCCGGGCCAGTTCCGAACAAATTAAACAATTATCCGGTATGCGGGGTTTGTCAGTTGATCCAACCGGACGGATCGTCGAGTTGCCCACTAAATCCAATTATCGCCAAGGTTTGTCAGTTTTTGAATATTTTACCAGTGCCCGGGGAGCTCGTAAGGGAGTGGCGGACAAGGCCCTAAAAACTGCTGATGCCGGATATCTAACCCGTCGTTTGGTTGATGTGGCCCATGACATGATTATTCGCTCCGAGGATTGTGGAACGCAAGCTGGCTTAGAACTCTCGGTGCCGGACAATTTTGGTAATGCCCGGGTGAGATTTTTAGGTAGAAAAACTTTGAAAAATGTCACTGATAAGAGCCGTAAGGTGATTGTCAAAGAAAACCAATATTTAACTGAAAGTGCTATTAAACAGTTGGTTGAAGCTGGAGTAGAGAAAATTTTAGTGCGCTCCCCCCTAACCTGTGAATCTAAATATGGTTTGTGTGCTGCTTGTTATGGATTTAGTTTAACCACCAATAAACCAGTCGAAGTAGGTCAGCCAGTGGGAATTGTGGCAGCTCAAGCTATTGGTGAGCCGGGAACACAGCTGACCATGAGGACTTTCCACAGCGGGGGAATTTTGGGGCTAGATATTACTCAAGGTTTGCCTAGAGTGGAGGAGTTATTTGAAGCCAGGACCCCTAAAGTGATTGCTTCTATTTCGGAAATTGCCGGTAAAGTTTCTGTGTCGGAAACTGACCAGGGTATTAAAGTCCGGGTCAAAACCACTCAAAAACCCGCAGATGAGCGGGAATATGTTATTCCGGTGACAGCCACTCTTTTGGTGGAAGACGGTCAGTTGATTGGGGCTGGTACTCCACTTTCTTCCGGACACTTAGATGTCAAAGAAGTTTTGCGGGTTAAAGGTTTGAAGGAAGCTCAAGAGTATATTATTGAAGAGGTCAGAAAAGTTTATGAATCACAGGGGGTGCCAATTCATGAGAAACATTTTGAAGTGATTGTCAGAAAAATGTCGGATAAAGTCAGAATTGAAACCCAGGGGGATACCAATCTATTACCTGGTGAAGTGGTGGATAGGATTCGTTTTGAAGAAGAAAACAACCGTATCTTGGCAGGTGGCGGTGAGCCGGCTACAGGAGAGGTGATTATTTTGGGTATCACCCGGGCCAGCTTGCAAACAGAAAGTGTTTTGTCGGCTGCCAGTTTCCAGGAAACAACTTCCGTTCTTTCTGATGCAGCTATTGCCGGCAAGGTCGATAAATTGCTGGGACTCAAGGAAAATGTTATAATTGGCCGGCTCATTCCTACCAGCATTGAAAGAGCAAAGGTGGAAAGCTAATGCCAACTATTAATCAACTAATTAGGCATCCCAGAAAAAAAGTCATGCGCAAAGTCAAGGCCACTGCGCTGCGGCGCAGCTTTAATGCCAAAGACCGCCGCTATGTTACTAATTTTAACCCCCAAAAACGGGGAGTAGTTACTTTGGTCAAAACCATGACTCCCAAAAAACCCAATTCAGCTCTTCGTAAAGTAGCCAGAGTGCGTTTATCCAATAGGACTGAGGTGACAGCTTATATTCAAGGGATTGGCCACAACCTGGCTGAACATGGAATTGTTTTGGTTAGAGGGGGTAGGGTGAAAGATTTGCCGGGAGTAAAATACCATTTAGTCAGAGGGAAATATGACCTGGAGGGAGTATCAGGGCGAAAAACTAGCCGCAGCCGCTATGGTACCAAAAGAGGCGCCAGTACTCCTCGTCCAACTGCTGCTCCGGCCGCTACTCCAGCACCAACTTCAGAAGGATAATACAAATGAGATCAGGAAAAACTACTAAAAGATTAATTAAACCAGATTCACTTTACCATTCTGTTTTAGTGGCAAAATTGATTAACAGAGTGATGATGGATGGGAAAAAAGCTACTGCCCAGAGTTTAGTTTATAAAGCTTTGGAGCAAGTAAAGGAAGAAACAAAATCCGAGCCACTGTCAGTTTTAGAAAAAGCCATTGAAAACATTACTCCCAAAATGGAAGTAAGGCCCCGAAGAGTGGGGGGAGCTTCCTATCAAGTCCCAATGGAGGTGCGGGGGGACAGAAAAGAAACTTTGGCTATTCGCTGGCTAATTTTAGCTTCCCGCGACAGATCCAATAAAGAGTATCATAGCTTTGATCAAAAATTAGCAGCCGAAATTATGGACGGCGCCAAAGAGACAGGTGGAGCTTTCAAGAAAAAAGAAGATATGCAAAAAGTGGCAGCAGCCAATAGAGCATTTGCACATTTTCGTTGGTAAGCTCTATGAAGTCCTGAGCGAAGTCGAAGGGCCAACCGCGCCTTTGCCCACTTCAGATGGTAGAGAAAATTCCGTTTGACTTTTAGGTTCAAAAAAGCTAATATTTGCTTAGCCTCCGCAATTTGAGGAGGCTTTTTTACGTTTTTGACGTTAGTCAAAAAGGCAAGGTTCTGCGAGCGCGACCCTGAATTAAGTTCAAGGGAAGCGCGAAGTAGTTTCTTACGTTAAGAAAAAAAAGGAAAATTGTATGAATAAAAACGTTAAACAAGAAAAACTGAAATTATGGAAAAAACAGCAGGCTGAGCTAGAAGAGCAGCTTTCTCTTGCCATGGTTAAAAAAGGCGAAGCAGCTCAAGAAGGGGATTTGCGGGAAAATGCTAAATATCAAGATGCAGCGGAACAAGCAGATTTGCTATCTGCCCGTTTAAATAATATTCAAAAAATGATTAAGGAATTGGAACAAAATGGCTAATTTAAAAACTAAACGGGATTTTCCCTTAGATAGAATCAGAAATATTGGTATTATTGCCCACATTGATGCTGGTAAAACTACTACCACTGAGCGGATTTTATTCTACACCGGGCGGACTTATAAAATCGGTGATATTGATGAAGGCACCACCGTCACTGATTGGATGGAACAAGAACGCGAGCGGGGCATCACCATCGTCTCTGCCGCCGTTACCACTTTTTGGACCCCTAAATCCGGGCCATTTGAAAATCAAGAAACCAGACTTAATTTAATTGATACCCCGGGGCACGTAGATTTTACTGCCGAGGTGGAACGATCCTTGCGGGTGCTGGACGGAGCAGTGATTGTGTTGGATGCTTCATCCGGCGTGCAATCCCAAACTGAAACTGTCTGGCGCCAGGCCAACAAATACAGCGTCCCACTTTTGGCTTTTGCCAACAAAATGGATGTGGTGGGAGCAGACTATATGGCCACTATCAAATCTGCCCGGGATCGGTTGGGAGCTAATGCAGTTGCTTACAATTTACCCATTGGCCGGGAAAATGATTTTGTGGGGGTAGTGGATTTACTGACCAGAAAAGCCTTTAAGTGGGAAGGTGATGGGGTAAATTTTACCGAAGTTGAAATTCCAGTGGAGATGTCATCAGCAGTAGAGGCTGCCCGAGAAAAATTAGTAGAAGAAATTGCCGGGAATGATGATGAGTTGATGGAAAAGTATTTGGGGGGAGAGGAATTAGAAGTTAATGATTTGAAAAAAGCTTTGCGCAAAGCAGTGATTGCCAACAAAATTGTACCGGTGTTTACTGGCTCGTCTCTTCGTAACAAGGGGGTACAACCGGTTTTGGATGCTATTGTAGAATATTTACCTTCTCCCCAGGATATTGCTTCAGTCAAAGGGATAAACCCGGCTGGTGAAGAGGAACTGCGAAAATCTGATCCCAAAGAGCCCCTGGCTGCTTTGGCTTTTAAAATTCAAGTTGATCCCCATGTGGGAAAATTAACTTATATTCGGGTCTATTCCGGAACTTTAAAATCCGGTTCTTATGTTTACAATGCCACTAAACAGGTTAGTGAACGGATTGGCCGCCTGTTGCTGATGCATGCTAACGACAGGGAAGAAATTGATGAAGCTTTTGCCGGGGAGATTGTGGCGGCAGTGGGACTTAAAGATACTATTACCGGAGATACCCTGGCTGAGGAGAGTAAGCCTTTGGTGCTGGAAAATATTTCTTTCCCTGATCCGGTGATCTCTTTAGCTATTGAGCCAAAAACCAAATCCGATCAGGAAAAATTAGGTTTGGCTCTAAACCGTTTAGCGGAAGAAGATCCGACTTTCCGGGTCAAAGTAGATGCTGAAACAAATCAGACTATTATTTCCGGCATGGGAGAGCTGCAGCTGGAAGTTTTGGTGGATCGGATGAGACGGGAATTTAAAGTGGAAGCCAATGTGGGACAACCTCAAGTAGCTTATAAAGAAACTATTACTAAAGAGGCCCAAGGTGAAGGTAAGTATATTCGTCAAACCGGTGGACGCGGTCAATATGGGCATTGTTTCCTAAGGATTGAACCACTGGCCCGTGGAACTGGGAGAGAGTTTGCTTCCGAGATTGTGGGAGGGGCCATTCCCCGGGAGTTTATTCCACCTATTGAAAAAGGAGTGATTGAAAAAGAAGATACGGGGATTTTGGCAGGGTATCCACTAACTGATATTAGGGTAGTAGTTTATGACGGTTCTTATCATGAGGTGGACTCATCCGAGATTGCTTTTAAAATTGCCGGATCGTTGGGGCTTTCAGAAGCGGCCAAAAAAGCAGACATGATCCTGCTGGAGCCTATCATGAAGGTGGAAGTTACCACTCCGGATGAGTTTATGGGGGATATTATTGGAGATTTATCTTCTAAAAGGGCCCAGATTTTAGGATCAGAAAAAAGAGGTAATTACACAATTATTAATGCGTTGGTGCCTTTGGCAGAAATGCATGGGTATGCCACAGCCATAAGGAGTATGTCCCAAGGTAGAGCCACTTATTACATGGAAGCAGACCATTATGAACCAGTGCCTAATAATATTACCCAAAAAATCATTGAAACCTCTGGCTTTACAGGCAGGGTGGAACATTAAATTTGACAAATCGAATTCGAATTACCAAACCGGGTTTGTGCATTCAAAATTGTGGCATTTTGTTTCCGATCGTAAACATTTTGAATATTTTGTTACAATCTTTCTTTATCTTTTTTAGGCTCAAGGTTGGTAAAATATCCGCAGGTGTCCTCTTAAGGTGTCCTTTTATTCCACCCCAAGAGTGGAAGCAGTTTTGACATCAGAAAATTTGGTGACAGGGTGTATAATTACTAAATATTTTCATTTTCTTCTCGATCGAGAATATTTTGGTTAAAATTTATACCTAAAATGATGATGATTGACAAAATCAGTAACTTTATTTTAAGCTGAAATTAATGTCCTCCTCGAAAGAAAGCGGTTTTGTTCATTTATTAGTTTTAGTAGTGGGTTTATCAGGAGCCCTATTTGTTTCCTCGCTCATTCCTGTTAATAGACATTACAATAATGGGAAATCTGATGTCTCTGGAGTGTCTTTAGCCAAGGGTGGGGATGATTCAGTTAAAGTGGAAACTAAAGAAGTTAAAGAAACTTCCAGAGCGGAGACTAAAACAACCCCGGAGAAAATTAAAAGTGAAATTAGGGAGGGGAATTTAAGGATTAAATTTGAAGTAAAAAATGACAAAGTTAAAATAGAGACCAAAGTTAAAGAAGCAGAAAAGGAAGTAGAACTGGAGGATGAGGCAGAAGATGAAGCGATAGAGGAAATGGAAAATGAACTGGAAAGGGAGGATATTAATATTGCCACCGCCCCCGGCCAGATTGCCTTGGTCCACAAAAGAGTGGGGGCACTATTGAACTTTCCTTTATCCGTTGACCCCACTACCCGCCAGTTAACCGTAACCACTCCGGCCGGGTCTAAAGTGGTGGCAGTTTTACCTCAACAGGCCATTGATAATATGCTGGCTGCCAAAATCATGGACGATGTAGTTTCTGAAAAAGTAGAAAACAACTTAGGCAGTGTCCCCAGCTTGGTCAAACTGGAAACAGAAAATGGGGTCTTGGGTTATAAAGTTAAAGGTACAAAAACACATAAATTATTAGGGTTAATTCCAGTTAAAACTCCAGTAGAAGTTTTTGTCTCAGCAGAAAATGGCCAGGTGGTAGAAAGCACGGAGTCCCTCTTGGGCAAAATTTTGAGTAGGTTAATTCCTTAGGAAGATTTGCCTTTTTAATTCCCCCTTGCATTTTGGCGCTATCTTTAGTATATTTACTGTTATTCAGCTTAACCCTGCGATAAACTCAGGGTAGACAAAGCTGATTTTTTAAGGCAAAATTTATTTATGGCAGACGCAAAAAAGTACGAAAGAACTAAACCACACGTCAATATTGGTACCATGGGCCATGTGGACCACGGTAAAACTACCTTGACTGCGGCTATTACTAAAGTCTTATCAGACAAAGGTATGGCCGAGGCCCGCTCAGTTGACCAAATTGACAATGCCCCAGAAGAAAAACAGCGTGGTATTACCATTAACATTTCCCACCAAGAATACGAAACTGAAAACAGGCATTATGCTCACATTGACATGCCAGGTCATGCTGACTATATCAAAAACATGATCACCGGGGCTGCTCAAACTGACGGAGCAATTTTGGTAGTGTCTGCTCCGGACGGTCCCATGCCTCAAACTAGAGAACATTTGTTGCTGGCTCGCCAAGTGGGAGTGCCGGCTATCGTTGTGTATCTTAACAAAACTGACATGGTAGATGATCCGGAACTGTTGGATTTGGTAGAGGAAGAAGTGAGGGACTTGCTTAAAAAATATGAATACGACCCCCAAAGTCCCATTATCCGCGGCAGCGCCAAAAAAGCTTTAGAGGGAGACCCGGAAGCTGTTAAATCAATTGAAGAGCTGATGGCTAAAGTAGATGAATGGATCCCCACCCCCACCCGGGATACTGATAAAGCATTTTTAATGGCAGTAGAGGATGTCTTTTCCATCAAAGGTCGGGGAACTGTGGTCACCGGCAGAATTGAAAGAGGTACAGTAAAAGTTAATGAGGAAATTGAGATTGTAGGAATTAGACCAACTAAAAAATCAGTGGTTACCGGAATTGAAATGTTCCACAAAATGTTGGATCAAGGAGAAGCCGGAGATAACGCCGGAATCCTTTTGCGAGGAATTGAAAAAGATGATGTGGAACGGGGTCAAGTACTAGCCAAACCAGGTTCTATTACTCCCCATAGTGAGTTTGAAGCAGAAGTTTATATTTTAAGCAAAGAAGAGGGCGGTAGACATACCCCATTCTTTAAAGGTTACCGACCACAATTTTATATCAGAACCACTGACGTGACTGGGGAAGTGCAACTTCCGGAAGGTATGGAAATGGCCATGCCGGGGGATACGGTGAAAGTAACAGTAAAATTAATTACCCCGGTAGCCATGGAAGAGGGATTGCGGTTTGCTATCCGCGAGGGTGGAAAAACTGTTGGAGCTGGAGTTATTACTAAGATCATAGCTTAAAAGAGAGTGGATCGAATGGGGCCGTAAGGCCCTTTTTGTTGGTTTATGTTAAAATAAACGCACGTTAAAAGGGGAATATTATGCCAAGAGGAAGAATAAGAATTCGTTTAAAATCTTATGACCATCGGGTACTGGATAGTACCTGTGAGTCCCTATTGGATACAGCCCTTAGAACTGGAGCCAAAATTGTTGGCCCCATCCCCTTACCTACTAAAATTGAAAGAATTACCGTTAATACTTCTCCCCATACTGACAAAGATGCCAGGGAAGCTTTTGAAATAAAAACTCACAAAAGATTAATTGATATTGTAGAACCTACGGATAAGACGATTGATTCTTTAATGCATATGGAGGTGCCCGCTGGTGTCGACATAGAAGTTAAAATGTAAATTATGGAACAAGAAGGTGTAATTAAAAAGTAGCCTTCTCCTTTTGCTTGCATTTAAGCCTAAACCCTGTTAAAATTCTTTTTAGACCATGCAAATGGTAAAAACTTAATATTTTAGTTTAATAAATACCAGTAGATCGCGCGTCGTAAGGATACGGCGATTGAAAAGCGAAATACTGAGTGAGTGTTCCAGCAATGGGCCTCACTCTTTTTGTTGGCAAAAATATGTTAAATACATTACTTGGGGTTAAAAAGAATATGACTAGTACTTATGATGCACGCGGCAGACGGGTGGGGGCGACTGTGGTGGAAATGAAACCAAGTGTTATAACACAAATGAAAAGTGGTCAGGGAAAAGATGGATATAACGCTATACAGTTAGGATATGGGATTAAAAGATCAGTTCGTAAACCTCAAATTGGCCATGCCAAAGCGACCGGAATTGACCAAAAAATTAGATGGTTTAGGGAAGTAAGAATTAATGAGAATCCCTCGACTACGCTCGGGACTATACAGCCTGGAACAGAGATTAAACTGAACCAGGTTTTTTCAATTGGAGATGCAGTTAAAGTGAGTGGGGTGAGTAAGGGTAAGGGATTTGCCGGAGTGGTCAAAAGACACGGTTTCCATGGGGGGCCCAAAACCCACGGCCAATCTGACCGCCACCGGGCTCCTGGTTCCATTGGTGCCGGTACCACTCCGGGCAGAGTTTTAAAAGGGAAAAGAATGGCCGGCCACATGGGGGCGGAGACTGTGACAGTCAGAGATTTGGAAATCGTTGGTTTAGACAAAGAAAAGAATTTATTAATTATTAAAGGGGGACTGCCGGGGGCAACCGGAGGACTGCTCACCATTACTAAACTAGGTCGGATCAAAGGTTATACTCCTCCACCAGAGGAAAAACCTGAGGAAGAGGAGGAAAGTTCAGAAAATTCTGAAAACTTAAGAAAGCCAGAAGGTCAGGATTCCAGTGAGTCTGATAATTCTGACAAAACTGATACACAGATTTCTTCTGAAATATCTAAAGAAGAGGAGGCAACAGAAGATGCCAAGAGTTAAAAAAACTTCCGTTCAAAATAAAAAGCCAACCAAGATTGCCACGTCCCGCCGAGGCGGGACTCGCAATGACAAAATGTCTATTCCAGTTTATTCACTAGCAGGGCTTGCTAGTGGCAGATTGGTTTTACCAAAAGAAATTTTTGGAGGGAAAATTAATGAAAAATTACTGGCTCAGGCTGCCCGAGTTTATTCTTTTAACCAAAAAATTATATTAGCTTCTACTAAAACCCGGGGACAAGTAAAAGGTACTACGGCTAAAGCCTGGAGCCAAAAAGGAACCGGTCGGGCCCGACACGGAGCCAAAACTGCACCTATTTTTGTGGGTGGTGGGGTGGTTTTCGGACCAAACGTAAGAAAGGTAAATTTAGAATTACCTAAAAAAATGAAAAAAGCGGCTTTGCTTTCAGCCCTGTCAGCAAAAGCTAAAGATCAAGAGGTAATGGGCCTGACCGGTTTAGAAAAAGCTTCCGGTAAAACTAAGCAGTTGGCCAAACTATTGGGAAAAATTAAAGTTGGGAGTGCTTTAATTGTGACTAGCGAAAAACTGAATAATGTAGTACGGGCTACTAATAATTTACCAAAAATAAATGTTTTGCCAGCGAACCAACTTAACGCTTACGAAATTTTAAAACACCAAATTCTGTTAATTGAAAAAAATGCTTTAGGTAAGTTAGGAGGAAAATGATTATTTTACAAAAACCAAAAGTAACTGAAAAATCAATGAAATTAGCAGATAAACGTTTATACACTTTTGAAGTGGCTAAAAATGCAACAAAAAAAGCGATCGCAAAAATTGTTGCCGATAAATTTAAAGTTACTGTTTTGTCCGTTAAAACTGTCAATATTCCCGGCCAAAAGAAAATGGAGCGAAGTAAAAGGAAATACTACCGTTTACCGGATATTAAAAAGGCGATGGTGTTAGTGAGAAAAGGCCAAAAAATTGCTTTGTTTGAAACTCCCCAAGAAGAGGTAGCAGTGACTACTGCAGAAAATGAGCCCCAAGTTTTAAGAGAGAAAAAAGGATTTTTAAATAGAGGTACCAAGGTGAGAGTGGAGAAAAGTGCCACCGGTGCCTCGCCCACCACTCAAAGAAAGGTGATCCCGACGTAGGATCTTACAATCATGGAAACAGTAACTATAAAAAGTTTGAGGAATATTTTGCAAAAACATGCGGGCCGATCTCGGGGCCGGGTAACAGTACGTGGTCAAGGGGGGAGACATAAAAGATATTTCCGGGAAATTGATTTTAAAAGAGATAAATTTAATGTGGTGGGGGAAGTGGTGGGGATGGAATATGACCCTAACCGCAGCGTGGATATTGCTTTAATTAAATATAGTGATGGCGATTGGCGCTATATCCTAGCCCCTAAAAATTTAAAAATGGGGGATAAAATTTCCTCTGGGGAAAAGGTGGAGATTAAAACCGGTAATGCCATGAAATTAGCCAGTATTCCGGTGGGAACTTTTGTCCATAATGTGGAGTTCATTCCGGGTAAAGGTGGACAATTGGGCCGCTCTGCCGGAGTGGGAATGCAGCTTCTGGCCAAAGAAGCAGGTTTTGCTCATTTGAAATTAGCCAGCGGAGAGGTTAGAATGATATCTTTGAAATCCATGGCGACAGTGGGGATGCTGGGGAATGAGGGTCATTCCAGTATAGTTATTGGTAAAGCCGGCCGCAGCCGCCATTTTGGCTGGAGGCCCAAGGTTAGAGGAGTAGCGATGGATCCTGATTCCCATCCTCATGGTGGGGGGGAAGGCCGTTCAGGAATTGGACGGAAGAAACCCATGACCATTTATGGTAAACCAGCAGTGGGTAAGACCAGAAAAAAAACTAAATGGACTAATAAATATATAGTCAAACGCAGAAAGTGATTTAAGATTTATGATTAAAGATTTAAGAATAAAAATTAACAATAAAAAGATATACATTGGACATTTCGGTAACATAAGTCAATCAGAAAGTAGAGGTTGGTAGAAATGTCCAGATCATCTAAAAAAGGACCATACATTGATGAGAAATTAATGAAAAAAGTCTTAAAACAAAAAGATGATGGAGCCAAAGCTCCCATTAAAACTTGGGCTAGACGCTCTCAGATTCCACCAGAATTTGTGGGCTCAACTTTTTTGGTTCATCAAGGTAAAAATTTTATAACTGTGTATGTAACTGAATCTATGGTGGGACACCGTTTGGGTGAATTTGCCCCCACTAGAACTTTTAAAGGACATGGAACTGTCACCAAAAGAACAATGGAGAAAACATAATGGAAACAATACATATACAAAAATATATACATAGAAGCCCCCGCAAATTGCGGTTGGTGGTTGATATGGTTCGCAAAGCAAAGCCAAATAAAGCAATTGAAATTTTGAACTTTACTCAAAATTATGGCGCTAAAGATTTGGTCGCTGCAATTCAAACAGCTTTAGCTAATGCCAGTCAAAAAGGTTTAGTTGATGAGGTGATTTATTTTAAGTCAATTGAGGTAAACGGAGCTCCTGTGATGAAAAGATTTAGAGCCGGAACTAAAGGCCGGGCCAAACCATATGCCAGAAGAATGAGCCATATAAAGATAGTATTAAGTGATGAAAAAAAAGTTAATCAAGAAATTCCTTCTAAAAAAGCAGCGAGGGGTGATCCGTCAGCTGGCGGAGCAGGACCCCGAGCGAGGAAAACAAGAAAGGAAGGTAAGTAACCGTGGGTCAAAAAGTTCATCCGATTGGTTTTAGAGTTGGGGTAGGAGTTGATTGGCGTTCCCGTTGGTTTGCCGGCAGAGATAAATACCAACAGTTTGTCTTACAGGATTTAAAAATTAGAGAGTTGCTGTTAAATAAACTAAAACCAGCCGGGGTGGGGTTGGTAGAAATTGAACGTTCTATTAATAAAGTGAGGGTGATTGTGAATGTGGCCCGCCCGGGAGTTTTGATTGGCCGGGGTGGCACCGGGCTGACCGAGCTTAAAAAATTCTTGATGAAAGAGCTAAAAATTAAAGATGAAGGAGCGCTGGAAATTGTTCCCAGGGAGTTAAAATCAGCCGATTTGTCTGCTTATTTAGTGGCCCAATGGGTGGCAGAACAGCTAATTAGAAGATTACCAGCTGCCCGGGTGATGAACCAGGCTATTGATCGGGTGATGAGAGCTGGGGCTAAAGGAGTCAGAGTTAAACTGGCCGGTCGAATTGGGGGAGCAGAGATTGCCCGCAAAGAAGGTAAATCTGCCGGCACCCTCCCGTTGCACACTCTGCGATCGGATATTGATTTTGCCAGTTTCCCGGCTTTAACCAAATCCGGGTTTGTGGGAGTAAAAGTTTGGATTAACAGAGGGGAGTTTGAAGGCTAATATGGCGCTACTGCAACCAAAAAGAACCAAATATCGCAAAGCTTTTCGAGGGAAAAGAGGTGGGGTGGCAACCCGCAATAATACTTTGTCCTTTGGTCAATTTGGACTAAAATCCTTGATCTCCGGTTGGATTACCAGCCGCCAAATTGAAGCCGCCCGTCGAGCCATGGCGCATTATACCCAGCGGGGAGGCAGGATTTGGATTAGAGCTTTTCCGGATAAGCCAATTACCAAACATCCGGCTGAGTCTCGGATGGGCTCTGGTAAAGGTGATGTAGAAGGTTATGTGGCAGTTATTAAACCAGGACAATTAATTTTTGAAATGGGAGCAGTTAGCCGCGAGGTAGCTGATGAAGCTTTGCGTTTAGCAGCTCACAAATTGCCGCTTAAAACACAAATTGTCAGGAGAAATGCATGAAAAGAGATTTAGTAGAGCAGATTAAAAATTTAGATAACAAAGAACTAGTTCAAAGAATTAAAACTGCTCGGGCAGAGATCCAGGACTTAATCTTGGATAAAAATATGAATAAATTAACTGACCGTAAGGCGGTCTTTAAAAAAAGAAAAGAATTAGCGCTTTTGCAGACAGTGTTAAGGCAAAAACAGTTTTTAGAAGAATTAGAAACTAAAAATGAAGTTAATGAATCTAAAAAAGGAGGTAAACAGACTAAGGTCGTAGTGGACAATTTGGCAGAAAAGGCCAAAAAGCAGTCTAAGACACGTACCAAATCTGTCCAAAAGAAATAATGGTTGGACGAGTAATTTCTAATAAAATGCAAAAATCAGCAGTGGTGTTGTTGGAATTTTCTGTCAAACATCCCCTGTATCAAAAAGTTTTTGCCAGATCTAAAAGGTATCTGGTTGATGACCCGATGGGAGTAAAGTTGGGAGACATTGTGGAATTTGTTAAAGTGAAACCAATTTCTAAAAATAAACATTGGCAAATTGTCAAAGTTTTGGGACAGAATTTTGCCGAAGTGGCGCAGGTGCAATTGAAAGAACAGGCAGAGAAACAAATAGAAGAAGTAATGCCGGAGGAAAAGGAAGAAGATACTACTATGAATATAGAAAATGAAAAACAAGGAATTAACGGAGGTAAACAGACCAAGGTCGTAGTGGACAATTTGGCAGATCAAGCCAAAAAGAAGTCTAAGACACGTACCAAATCTGTCCAAAAATAAAATGGCAGTTCAACACAGAAGTATATTAACAGTAGCTGATAATTCTGGGGCTAAAGCGGTCCAGATTATTCAGCCTTTGGGAGGATCAGGCAAAAGAAAAGCCGGTTTAGCAGAGTTGGCAGTAGCAGTGGTAAAAAGTGCTGATCCTAATGGTCAGGTTAAAAAGAGCGAAATAGTTAGAGTGGTTATTGTGAGGGTTAGAAAAGAACGACGCCGGGAGGACGGATCTTATATTAAATTTGATGATAATGCTGCTGTAATTGTAGATAAAGATGGGGCTCTGCGGGCCACTCGAGTTTTTGGACCCATTGCCAGAGAAGTCCGAGATGCAGGTTTTACTAAAATTGCCTCACTCGCTCAGGAGATATGGTGAAAGGATAAAAATGAAAAAGATAGTAAAAGGTGATCAAGTACAAATACTATTAGGAAAAGATCGGGGTAAAACAGGGATTATTGAGCGTGTTTTAACTGGTAAAAATAAAATTGCGATAAATGGCCTTAATGTTTACAAAAGGCATGTAAAGAAACAGGGAGATATAGAGGGAGGCATTTTAGATCTTAGTAAGCCGATGGATATTTCTAATGTGGTTTTAATCTGCCCCAACTGTAAAAAGATAACCAGGGTAGGTTTTAAAATGGAAGGCAGCCAAAAGTTAAGATTTTGTAAAAAATGCAAAAAAGTAATTGGAGGTAAAAATGTCAAATAGACTGCAACAAAAATATTTAGAAGAAGTACAGCCAAAATTGATGGCTGAGTTTAATATTACCAATAAAATGGCTACGCCTAAGCTTTCCAAAATTATCATCAGTATTGGTTTGGGTGAAGCGAAAGAAAATGCGGCAGTTTTGGATAAAGCTAGGGCCTATGTTAAAAGTTTGTCCGGCCAAACGCCGGTGGTCACTTTGGCTAAAAAATCAATTGCCTCTTTTAAAGTGGGTAAAGGCCAAACAGTGGGGATGATGGTGACTCTGCGGGGAGATAAAATGTATGCTTTTTTGGATAAATTTATTAATATAGTTTTGCCTAAAGTCAGGGATTTCCGGGGACTAAGTCTTAAATCTTTTGATAGTCAGGGAAATTTAAATATTGGTCTTAGAGAACAAACTATTTTCCCGGAAGTAGATTATAAAGATGTCGATAAAGTTAGAGGTTTGGCAGTAACTATAGTGGCTGATGCTAAAAACAAAGAGCAAAGTCAAAAATTATTAGAATATTTAGGAATGCCTTTTAGGAGTTGATATGGCAAAGACAAGTAATATTGTTAAAAAAAATTATAAATATGCAGTCCAAATTAAAAACCGTTGCCAACGGTGTGGCCGCTCCAGAGCGTATTTGCGAAAATTTGGACTGTGTAGGATTTGCTTTAGGGAACTGGCCCACAAGGGCGAGTTACCTGGAGTCAGAAAGGCATCATGGTAGATAAAGTGGCAGATACTTTAATCAGAATAAAAAACAGTTACCGAGCTTCCAAAAAAGAAGTGCTGGTTAACTATTCCAGGCTAGTAGTGGCCATATTGACTCTCTTAAAACAAGAAGGTTACATTACTAACTTTAGTCAGCAAGGCAGATTTCTTTTTGTAGAATTAAAATATACCAACAAAGAGCCTGCTCTAACTTTTGTGCGCAGTATTTCCAAACCCTCCTTGAGAGTTTACAAAGGGGCTAAATTTTTACCTAACAACCGGGGTTTGGGGATAACTATTGTTTCCACTCCTGCGGGAGTGATGACCACTAAAGAAGCCAGACAAAAAAACTTAGGGGGAGAAGTAATGGCGGAGGTGCACTAAATGAGTAGAGTCGGCAACTTACCAATATCAATACCAAATTCAGTCACCGTTGAAAAAACTGGTAGTAAAATAGTGGTTGCTGGACCAAAAGGTAGTTTGGAGTTAATGATTCATCGGGGAATTAATGTGGAGGTGGACGACAGTCAAGTTTTAGTGAAAAGAAAAAATGATGAACCAAAATTGCGAGCTTTGCATGGTTTAATTAGAAATTTGATAGCTAATATGGTTATGGGAGTAAGTGAGGGTTGGTCTAAAAATTTGGAGCTTTTTGGAGTGGGTTTTCGGGCAGCCGGTGGCGGAGATAAACTGACTTTAAATGTTGGTTTTTCTCATCCGGTTGAAGTTCAGGCCCCGGAGGGAATTAATTTTGAAGTGAGAGACAGTGTAAAAATTAAAGTTTCTGGGATAGATAAGCAGTTAGTTGGTCAAATAGCAGCCAATATTAAAAAAATTAAAGTGCCGGATGTTTATAAGGGTAAAGGAATTCGGTATGAAGGAGAATATATTCGAAAGAAACCTGGCAAAGCCGGAAAGGTGGGAGGGGCAACATGAAAAAAACTTTAAGAGACAAAATTCATCATAAAATTAGACAGCAAATTAGCGGGAATACCAAAACCCCCAGACTGTCAGTGTTCAGGTCTGGTCAGCATATTTATGCTCAGATTATTGATGATAGCCAAGCAGTAACTTTGGTAGCAGCCTCGGATTTAAAAATTAAAAATGGCTCAAAAAAGGAGAAAGCTTATCGGGTTGGTAAAATGTTAGCAGAGGCAGCCGATAAGAAAAAGATCTCTTCGGTAGTATTTGACCGGGGTGGTTTTATTTTTCATGGACGGGTGGCAGAAGTGGCCCGAGGGGCCAGAGAAGGAGGACTTAAATTTTAATGGAAAATGAATTTTTTGAAAAAGTAGTGCAAGTAAATAGAGTTTCTAAAAAAACTAAGGGTGGAGATAAAAGGTCACTCTCTGTTTTGGTGGTAGTGGGAGATAAAAAAGGTCAAATCGGAGTGGGGCTGGGTAAAGCAGGAGATGTGCAATCAGCAGTGAGAAAAGCTAATACTTATGCCAAGAAACATTTGGTGAAAATCCCCATGAGAGGAACGACTATTCCTCATCAGGTTTATATTAAATATGGGGCAGCTAAAATACTGCTCAAACCGGCTCCGTCCGGAACCGGAGTTATTGCTGGGGGTCCGGTTAGGGTAGTGGTAGAAGCTGCCGGAATTACTGATATTGTTTCTAAGATTTTAGGAACTAAAAATAAAGCTTCTAATGTTTATGCCACTTTTGAAGCTTTGCAACACTTACGCCCGATAAAGGATAATAATAGAAAATGATCAATTTGCCAAAAGTTAAACAAAAAAATAAAAAAAGAATCGGCCGGGGAATAGGTTCCGGTAAAGGTAAAACTGCTGCCAGGGGTAGCAAGGGCCAAAAAGCCCGAGGCGCTGTTCCGGCTACTTTCGTGGGTGGGGGTTTGCCCCTATATCGCAAACTGCCTCTGCGTCGGGGTAAGGGTAATCCGCAAAAGAAAGACAAGGTTTTAGCAATTCCTTTAGAAAAACTGCTAAATTTCAAATCCAAATCAACAGTAGATGTGGAGGCTTTGGTCAAAACAGGTATCATCCCTCAAAAATCTTCAGAGAGAAGTATCAAAATTCTAGGCACAGCTGATTTAAAAAATCCCCTCACTGTTAAACTCCCTACTTCCCAGTCTGCTAAAGAAGCTATAAAAAAAGCCGGAGGAGAAGTAATTAATGGCTGATCTGTTTGCCCCGATCATCAATGCTTTTAAAATTGCCGAACTACGGAAAAAAATTATCTTCACTGCTGCGATCATTGTTATTTCCCGTCTGGTGGCTCATATTCCGGTAGGAGGAGTGGATTTAAATCAGCTCAGAGCACTTTTTGCCAGTAACCAACTGTTGGGGCTGCTGGATATTTTTTCCGGCGGGACTTTAGTTAATTTTTCCATTATTTCTTTGGGACTTAATCCTTATATTAATGCTTCAATTATTATGCAGCTTTTGACTATGATTGTGCCGAAATTGGAAGCTTTATCTAAAGAGGGAGAAATGGGCCGTCAAATTATTACTCAATATACCAGATATTTAACAGTGCCACTCTCGCTGGTGCAATCAATTGGGATGGTAACTTTGCTGAAAAATCAGGGGATTTTAAATAGCATCAGTCCCCTGCAGGTTTTTTCTATCATGGTGGGGATGACTGCCGGGACTATATTTTTAATGTGGTTGGGGGAGTTAATTACAGAAAATGGCATTGGTAATGGTATATCTCTCCTAATTTTTGCCGGAATTGTCACCCGTTTGCCAGTAGTATTAACGCAAACAGTTACTGTGGTAGATCAAACTCAAATTATTAATTATTTAATTTTCTTAGGCCTTTTTGTTTTGGTGGTAGCGGGAGTGGTCTATGTTAATGAGGGGAGAAGACAGATTGCCGTAGAATATGCCCGGCGTTTTATCGGCGGCAGAGAAACCGGAGGTAATAAAACTTATTTGCCTCTTCGGGTAAATCAAGCTGGAGTTATCCCCATTATTTTTGCCATCTCTTTAGTATTGATCCCTTCATTTTTAGGGGGATTTTTATCCAGCGCCAACCAACCCCAGCTTAGTTTTTTGGGCCATTGGTTAAACGCTAATTTTTCTCCCCAGGGTTTAATTTATAATTTAGTTTATTTTGGTTTGGTAGTAGGATTTACTTATTTTTATACAGCAGTTATTTTTAACCCCACTAAAATTGCCGATGAGGTTAAAAAATCAGGCGCTTTTATTCCCGGTATCCGGCCCGGTAGCGCTACCGCCGCTTATTTAAATTATATTCTGGTGAGAGTCACTTTGGCGGGAGCAATCTTTTTAGGTCTCATTGCCATTTTGCCTTCCCTGGCTTCGCAAGTTACCGGTATTACCACTTTAATTTTGGGTGGAACCGGGCTTTTGATCGTGGTCTCAGTGATTATGGATACTGCCAAACTTTTCGAAAGTAAGCTGGTGGAGCGAAGTTATGAAGTTTTTTTAAGCAGAGGTAATTCCAGATGAGCTATCGAATTTTTTTTATTGGAGTTGCAGGATCAGGCAAGGGCACGCAAGCTAAACCATTGGCGCAGTTCCTGGGAATTCCTTATGTGGGGACGGGGGAAATTTTGCGAAGCAAGGCTAGCGAAAACAGTGAAGAAGGCTTGTGGATTAAAGATATTTTAGATCAAGGACAACTAGTCCCGGATGAAAAAATGGCCCAGTTGGTAGAAAAGAGGTTAAGGGAGAAAGACTGTCAAAATGGTTTTGTGCTAGATGGTTATCCTCGCACCTTAAATCAAATTAAGTTGTTCGATCCCCGCTTTAGTGAGGTTTTTTATTTAGAGCTGCCGGATGAAGAGGCGATCAAAAGAATGCAGGTTCGGGGACGCTCCGATGATAACCCGGAGACAGTGGCAGAAAGAATTAGGTTGTTTCATCAAGAAACAGAACCTATTACAGATTATTATCGAAAACAGGGTATCTTACATGTGATTGACGGCCGGCCAATAGTGGAAGTAATACAAGCTAATATTAGAGGGATTTTGTAATGGTTAAACCAAGGTCGGAAAAAGAGTTAGAGCTGATGAGAGAAAGCGGCCGAATTACCTCTCTGGTTTTAAAAAAAGTTTTGGAAGAAATTAAAGTGGGAGTAACTGGTTTAGAGTTGGATAAAATAGCAGAGGAGGAAATTAAAAGGTTGGGCGGGGAACCCTCTTTTAAAACTGTGCCAGGTTATCACTATGCCATTTGTATTACTTTTAATGAAGAAGTAGTCCATGGGGTGCCTTCAGAGCGAAAAATCAAAGAGGGAGATGTAGTCAGTATTGACACTGGAGCGGTGTTTAAGGGTTGGCATACTGATAGTGCCTGGACTGTTTTGGTCGGTCAAGATCAAGGCAAAGAAAAGTTTTTACAAGTCGGTCAAGAAGCTCTAAAGTTGGGTATTGAACAGGCAGTGGCAGGGAACAAAATTGGCGATATATCCTGCGCTATTCAAAATAAGGTTGAGGGTGGCGGATATGGGGTGGTGAGAAGTTTAGTGGGCCATGGTGTAGGACGGGATTTACATGAAGAGCCGGAAATACCCGGTTACGGTAGGCCGGGAAGAGGTTTAAAATTGAAACCTGGTATGACCTTGGCTATTGAAGTGATTTACACTCAAGGAAATTTTGAAGTAGTGGTAGACGGCGATGGTTGGACTATTTCTACGGCGGATCAGTCTTTATCAGGCCTTTTTGAGATAAGTATTATTGTGGGCAAATCTGAGGCGGAAATTTTAACTTATCCCATAGTGGGTTGACGGTGCCAGCTAGTTTTGGTAGAATTAATAGGTTCAAATTTAGTGTAAGTTTAATGGATACAATTGAAGTTATTGGTAAAGTAGTAGAAGTTTTGCCTAATACTCTTTTTCGAGTAGAGGTAACTGAAAGCAAGGATCTGCCGGAGATGGTAGGTCGGATAATTTTGTGCCATATTTCCGGCAAAATGAGAATGCATTATATTAGGTTGATGGTGGGGGATTTAGTCAGGGCAGAGATGAGCCCTAAGTATGATTTGGATAAGGGTAGAATTACCTTTAGGGTAAAAGGTTAACATGAGAGTACAAGCTAGTATCAAAACAATATGTAAATTTTGCAAAATCGTCAAACGCGAGGGAACTTTGTATGTAATTTGTCCGCGTGATCCTAAACATAAGCAGCGTCAAGGGTAAAAATTATGAATTTAGAATTTTTTAATTTTAACTTAATAATAGAAGGAGGTCGAACTGGACTTTTCGTGAGAAGTAAATAATTCGCGAGAAGGAGATTTTTCAGAAAAGTCCAAAACAAAATATGGCACGTATACTTGGAGTAGATTTACCAAATAATAAAAAAGTTAGTATTGGCCTGACCTATTTGTATGGCATTGGCCCTAGTAATGTTAAAAAAATTATTGCCAGTTCCAAGGTAGATCCTTTGAAAAAAATTGCTGATTTAACTGAGGAAGAAATCAGCCGCATTCAAAAAGCGTTAGAAGGATTTGCGGTGGAAGGAGATTTACGCCGGGAAGTGGAACAAAATATTAAAAGATTAGAGGATATTGGTAGTTACCGGGGGCTGCGGCATCGTCGGAGTCTGCCTTCTCGGGGCCAACGAACCAGAAGTAATGCCCGGACCAGGAGAGGTAAAAGAAAAACCGTGGGAGCCTCAAGCAAAGAAGCTCAAACTAAGACAGCAGGAGGATAAAAATGGCAAACATAAAAAAAACAAAAAAAGTAGAGAAAAGAGTAAGCAGCGGCAGACTATATGTGACTGCCACTTTTAACAATACTATTGTAACTTTAACTGATTTATCGGGTAATACGCTGGTGTGGGGATCCTCTGGTGGGGCTGGTTTTAAAGGAGCCAGAAAAGCTACCCCCTTTGCTGCTATCTCGGCAGTAGAGAATGTGTCCCGCAAGGCTAAAGAGCTAGGTTTAACCACTTGTGAAGTTTATATTAAAGGTCCAGGCCCTGGACGTGATGCAGCTGTTAAGGCTTTAAGGGGAGCAGGTATTAACATCACTATGATTGCCGATGTCACACCTATCCCTCACAATGGTCCCAGGATGAAAAAAAGGAGAAGAGTGTAATGGCCAGGTTTACCGGTCCCAAAAGAAAATTATCCCGTCGAGAAGGAATCCCGCTTTTCCCTAAAGATGTTAAATATATGGAAAGAAAAGCCTCTGCCACGATGACTGGTAAGCCTTCCCGCCGAAGGAGGGTATCTGAATATGGGATACAACTGCGGGAAAAACAAAAAGCCAAGAGGCTTTTTGGAATTTTAGAAAAACAATTTTCTAAATATTATAAAATGGCCAGTCGAGAAAAAGGTAGTACAGGAGAGCGGTTATTAGAGTTTTTGGAAAGTAGGTTGGATAATGTGGTTTACAAATTAGGTTTTGCTGCCAGCCGTAACCAAGCTCGCCAATACATTACCCATGGACATATCAGTGTTGATGGAAAGAAGATGACTATTCCTTCGTATTTGGTTAAAGCAGGGCAAACTATTGCATTATCGCCCAAAATAGTGGATAATATACAGGTTAAAAAAGCCTTAGAGGAATCTAAAACCTTGCCAGAGTGGCTGGAGCGAAAAGCTACCGTGGGCAAGGTTTTAAGAATGCCACAAAGGGAGGAGATGGAACAATCAATTAGTGAGCCATTGATTGTAGAGTATTACAGCCGTTAAAATTAATAAATAATAAATATATGTTTAGAATAAAAGTTGATACAAATAAAGCGAATTTTGCTAAATTTATTTTAGAACCCCTAGAGGCGGGTTTTGGCCACACTGTTGGCAATAGTTTAAGAAGAACACTCCTGAGTGCTTTGCCAGGCAGTGCTATCACCAGCGTTAAAATAGACGGTGTGTCCCATCAATTTTCTACTATTGAAGGAGTTTCAGAGGATGTTATTGAAATTATCCTGAATCTAAAGCGGGTCAGGGTGAAAGTTTTTTCTGCCAGTCCCATTAAATTAAAATTATCAGTAACTGGCAAGAAAACTGTTACCGCTAAAGATATTGAGGTTTTGGGTGATGGAGAGATAGTGACTAAAGATGCTCCCATTGCCACCATTACCACTGATAAAGGTAAACTCAATATAGAAATGACTGCCGAAAAAGGTTTGGGTTATTCTAAAGCGGAAGAGCGTAAATACAATGAAATTGGCATAATCCCTATTGATGCCATTTTTTCTCCGGTGTTTGCTGTTAATTATAATGTCGAACCTACTCGGGTGGGACGCCGCTCTGATTTTGACAGATTAATTTTAGAGGTGACCACTGATGGTATTATGGATCCTCAGGTAGCTTTGGAGGAAGGAGCTAGAATTTTGGCTGCTCAATTTAAACAAGTGTTTGAACCGGCAGAAGAAGAACCAGAGCCGGTGGTCAGCTCTAAGCTTTCAGAAGAAGTTTTGAAAATGACTATTGACGAGTTAGATCTGCCGGTGCGTATTTCCAATGCGCTGAAGGCCATTGATCTAAATACTGTTGAGGATTTAATTAATGTACAGCGGGCAGAGTTAATGAAAGCTAAAAATTTAGGCAGTAAATCTCTCAGTTTGATTTCCGAGAAGTTAGCGGAAAGGGGGCTGGCTTTAAGTGAAGCATAGGGTTTATGGTAGACACTTGGGACGCAATACCGATGAGAGAACTGCACTATTTAAAAATTTAGTGCGGTCTTTGATTTTATCCGAAAAAATTCACACCACGCAGGCCAAAGCCAAGGCAGTTAAAGGTTTGATAGACCAAATTATTAATCAGGCTAAATCCAAAAATACGGAGAAGTTAGTTAGCCAATTTTTAGCCAATAAAAAAGTGGAGGAAAAACTTTTTAAAGATTTTGTTCCTCGGTTACAAAATAGAACTTCCGGTTATACCAGTATAGTAAAATTAGGCAGAAGAGTGGGCGATGGAGCTCCACTAGTGCAGATGCAATTACTTCTAGAACCAGAATTAAAATCAGTTTCAACTAAGAAAGCGAGGGGTATTGTGCAAGAGAGAGCGAAGACGTCTCCCACGCTTAAGCTACAAACGAGCAAAGCCAGTAGCAAGGTCGAGCATGGAGATGTCAAGCGACCAAAGCGAGCAAGGAGAAAATAAAATGCCTACCAATCAGTTATCGGCTAAAGAAATAAAAAGAAATTGGCATTTAGTAGATGCCAAAGATCAGGTTTTGGGGAAGTTGGCAGTGGATATTGCCCGCAAATTAACTGGTAAGGGTAAAGTGAATTTTGTTCCTTACTTAGATAGTGGAGATTATGTAGTGGTAACAAATGCCAGTAAGGTGGTAGTGACCGGTAAAAAAACAAAGCAAAAAAATTATTTTAGACATAGCGGTTACCCGGGTGGGTTGAAAGTAGAAAATTTTGAGCATTTAATTAATCGCCGCCCTGGCGAGGTAATTAGACATGCAGTGTGGGGGATGGTACCCAAAAATAAATTAGGGAGAAAAATGATTACTAGACTCAAAGTATTTGCCGGGGAAAATCATCCTTTTGCAAATCAAATATCAAAATAATATGGCAGAGGTAAAGAATAAAAAAAATAATAATTTTTGGTCCGCGGTGGGAAGACGCAAAGAAGCGGTTGCTAGAGTGAGACTTTTGAAAGGCCAAGGGAACTTAAGCGTCAATGGCAAAAATATTAATGAATATTTTTCTCTGGTCGGGACACAGGCAAAATATAATCAGCCATTTATAGTAACTAATACCCCCAAACAATTTGATGCTACTATCAAAATTATGGGAGGCGGGAAGATGGCTCAATTGGAAGCGGCAGTTCATGGTTTATCCCGAGCCTTACTGCTGGCCGATCCTAAATTTAGAACTCCCTTAAAACAAGCCGGACTTTTAACCAGAGACCCCAGAGTGAAAGAGCGCCGCAAATATGGGCTGGCTCAAAAAGCTAGAGCTAAAAAACAATCCCCCAAGAGGTAAAATTGAATTTTTTCTGATTCTTAGATTACACTTAAGTTAAAGTGGGCAAAGAAAATATGTATGATTTAGACGAGGGAAATGTTTCCAAAAGGAATCGTCGGAAGAGATTGGAGGCTAAAGAAGGTGCTCCGATTATCCATCTGCCGATTTTAAATACTGAAAGAGAAATGCCCCGTAAGCTTAGAGACAAAAGATTAAATCTGTTAGTCAAAAAAGCCAGGAAAAAAAGTTAATTGGTCGGGGTGTGGGGAATTGAACCCCATGCTTCTCGGACCCCATCCGAGCGTTCTACCGATGAACTACACCCCGTCGTCGAAGCACGGTTTCCGCTTACGCAAATAAAATTTGCTTCAGCCTACACCAGCTTCTCCTCTCAAAATTGCGAAGCAATTTTGGGGAAGACAATATATGGTATTTTACCATTCGGGGGAGATATAATTCCAATACTATGAAAATTTCTCTAGAGAAGGCAAAGGAAAATAAATTGTTCTAATTTTCGAATGAAATGAGAAAATCAAAAAAACCACAATTGAACATATCGCTCGATAGAGCGAAATCGCAAAAGCTTTTCTATTTTTCGAGCGGAGCGAGAAAATGAAAACAACTACCTTAAATATATCCTTGGCGAAAGCCAAAACAGAAAAATTGTTTTATTTTGTAGTGACTGGGGTAATTTATCATCCTAAATTAAAAAAATGTTTAATATTGCAGCGATCTAAAAAAGAAGTCACCCATCCGGGGCTGTGGGGAGTAACTGGGGGAAAGTTGGAATGGAAAGATCTACAAGAAAATCCGATCACCAGAAAAAACTTTGATGTTTTGGATTGGGAAGGGTTGGTGGAAAAATTAATTATGAGGGAAGCCAAGGAAGAGAGTGGTTTAGAAGTGGTGGACCCCAGATATATTGATAGTGTCGTATACCTTCGGCCTGATGGAGTGCCGACAGTTTGTTTCAAATTTGCCGTCAAATTAAAAAAGGGGAAAGTTAAAATTACTCCGGAGTTTGATGGTTTTGCCTGGGTTAACAGTAGGGAAGTAAGAGGTTATAAATGCATCCAGGGAATTCAGCAAGAGATAGTAAAAGTAATAAAACTATACTCTACTCCATCGCATAAATTATAATGTATCCATACACAAATACAATATAAAATTGGCATCTTGAAAAAAAGTTTAAAAACTGCTAAATTAGCATAATATGGCAACTAACGGTCAGGTTTCCAATGACTCTTCTGAGGCAAAAAAATTAGCCATTTCTGCAGCCATGGCCGCCATCCAAAAACAATATGGTACCGGAGCCATCATGCGCTTGGGTGAGCGGGCTGAAAAAATGACCACAGAGGTTATTCCTACCGGTTCCCTAGCTTTGGATTTGGCCTTGGGGGTGGGTGGACTTCCCAAGGGTCGGATTATTGAAATTTATGGCCCGGAAGCTTCCGGTAAAACCACTTTGGCGCTGCATGTTATTGCCCAGGCTCAGAAAAAAGGCGGAGTGGCTGCTTTTATTGATGCAGAGCATGCCCTTGATCCCCAGAGAGCCCAAAAAATTGGCGTTAATCTAGATGATTTATTAATCTCTCAACCGGATACCGGTGAACAAGCGTTGGAGATAGCTGAAAGTTTAATCCGCTCTGGCGGAATAGATGTTTTAGTCATTGATTCGGTGGCAGCTTTGGTACCGCGGGCAGAAATTGAAGGAGAAATGGGTGATTCTATGATGGGAGTACAAGCTCGATTGATGTCCCAGGCTCTTAGAAAATTAACCGGGGCAATTTCTAATACCAAAACTATTTGTATTTTTACTAATCAGCTGCGACAAAAAATTGGGGTGATGTTTGGTAACCCCGAAGTAACTACTGGTGGAATGGCTTTAAAGTTTTATTCATCAGTGAGACTTGATATTAGGAAAATCGAAAATATAAAAGCTGGGGATGAAGTGGTAGGGTCTCGTCACCGGGTGAAGATAGTTAAAAATAAAGTGGCTCCCCCATTCCGAATTGCTGAATTTGATATGGATGAAAATGGTGTATCTTTTGAGGGGGAGCTATTAGATGTGGGGGTTGAACTGGGAATTTTAACTAAATCAGGAGCTTTTATTAAATGGGGTGAAAAAATGTTGGGGCAAGGGCGGCCCGCTTCAATTAGTTATTTGAAAGAGAATAAAAAAGAAACTTCTGTTTTAGAAAAAGAAATTAGAGATAGTTGGGGGAAAAGAAAAGCAGGCAAAGAACCGCTAGTAGTAGGCGAAGAAGAGACGGCAGAAGAGTAGTAAGTCCTTAAATTTTAGGATAAACTTGAGGGAGATGTTTAAGCTATCCTTAAGATTATTAACCCCTATTTTTTTATTAGCCCTAATTTTACGATGGCTTTATTTTCCGGACAATATTTATATTGGTTTTGACCAAGCCAGAGATTTAACTGTGGCCCAAGAAATTCTCCAGGGACATCTTAAAGTTTTAGGCCCCCCTTCGGCTGCCAGCGATAAACTTTTTCCCGGCCCTCTAGTTTACTATGTGCATGCCGCTGTCTTTTTTTTATTTGGTCCCAGTCCCCTAGCCACTGCTATTTTCTATAAAATTTATCAGGCTTTAGGAGTGGTATTAGTTTTTTTAATTGGCAAAATTATTTTTGAGAAAAAGATAGGGTTATTGGCAGCCTTATTTTACGGCATCTCTTACGAGCAATCTCAGTATTCTTTATTTTTAAGTCATCAACCCCTGGCGATTCTCCCGGTCTTAGTTTTTTATTGGGGATTGTCTAAATTAATTTTTGAAAAAGACCAACGAGGTTTGATAATTGCTTTGGGGGGCTTGGGATTGGCAATTCAGTTTCATTATGTTTTTATTTTACTATTACCAATTTTATTATTGATAGTTATTTTTCATCGTCCCCATCAATTAAAGTTTAAAAATATTTTTTTGGCTGGAGTAATTTTTTTACTGGCAATCTCTACTTACATAATAGCTGAAATTAAATTTGGCTTTAGGTTTACCTCCACAATACTTAGCATAGGGCAACATTCTTCCAAGATTTATCCGGAGTGGGTTTTGTTTACCATTAATAGGTTTTTTCATGATAATATCTTGGCAGATTATAAAATTACTCCTTTGATAGCATTACTATTTTTGGGAGCCCTAATTTATTTTTTTGTCCAAAAGCAGTACAAAGAAAAAATTATTTTTCTGATGCTATGGTTTGCAGGTGGATTAATTCCCTACCTTTTGGCAGGAACTCCCAGTTATTATTACAGTGTAGGGGCTCCGGTTAGTTTGTTAATTTTTACCTCTTTTTTGATATGGAAAATATCTGACAAAAATTTAGCGTTAACGCTGATGATTTCATTTTTAATTATCGGTAGTAATTTATATCAAATTATTAATTTAAATAAATTTGGTCCCAACAAAGATTTTATTATTCAACCAGGGATGTTGCTTACTGATCAAATTAAGGTGCTGGATTATACCTATGAAAAATCTAAAGGAGAAAATTTTGCGGTCAATGGGTTAACTATACCTCTTAATGTCAACACTACCTGGAGTTATTTATTTGAGTGGTACGGGGAAAATAAGTATAATTATTTACCGGTTTGGGCAGGAGCAGCAGCGGGTTTCCCGGGAAATTTAAAAATTGAAACCAACCGTTCCAATTTACCTAAAATTCGCTTTACTATTATTGAGCCAACCGTGGGAATTGGTGAAAGTCAAATTGAAGATTTTTTTAAAGAAGAAAATTATTTTACCAAAGTAGTAGAAGAAAAACATTTTGGTACTCTTACTGTCCAACTGCGGGAACCTTATTAAATGCCTAAAATTACAGAAGTTACCCCCCAAAAGAAAAACCCTCACCGTTTTAATATTTATCTTGATGGGCAGTTTGTTTTTGGAGCAGATGAAAATTTGATGGTTAACCGTCGACTTGTGGTGGGAAAAGAACTCAGCACATCAGATGTAGAGCATTTAATTAAGGAAACAGAGGTTGGTAAGTTGATGGAAAGAATGTACAGGCTGTTTTCCATTAGACAGAGATCAGAAAAAGAAGTCAGAGATTATTTAAAAAACTTATCTTTTAAAAGAAGATTGAAAGAGCAGGAAGAAATTAGCTCATTCATTGTTGATACGATCGTCGCAAGATTGAAACAATTAAAATTTATAAACGATGAGGAATTTGCTAAAGCTTGGGTGAGCGCGAGGCGAAAAAGTAAACAAAAAGGAGTCAGAGTTTTAAAACAGGAACTTTTCCAAAAAGGCATAAATAAAGAAATTATAGAAGAAGTGATAAATGATACAGGATATGTGATAAGTGAGGCAGAATTAGCAAAACAGGCCTTGGAAAAAAGAATGAAAATTTGGAAAAATTTACCCACTTTGGAATTTAAAAAAAAAGCATATGAATTTTTAACAAGAAGAGGATTTGAATTTAGTGTAATTAAAGAAGTCGTTGAAAATGTGTTGCAAAAGAGGTAAAATAGATTTAGGAAACTAGAGGATATATTTGAGGTTCTTATGGAAGGGATTAATTTTCATCTAAATAATTTGCCTCAAAGCTGCATTTAATTGCAGTTTTTTCAGTAGTTTCCAAAATAAAATATGCAAAAAACATTTGGCCCGAAAAATTTTGGTGCACAAACAAACCTCTCTTCGAGTGGGGACTCTTTACCTCTCGGGGCAGAACTGGCTAAAAGGGAAGGAATTTTAGAAGAAAGAGAGCGGCAGCTTGCGGAAAAACAAAGATTGTTTGATGAGAAGCTGGACAATCTAGAAAAAGTTAGACTTGAATTAGTTGAGAAATTAGAAAAAGTTTCCAAATTTTCTGCCGAAGATGCTAAAAAAATTCTTTTAGAGAATATAGAAAAAGATTTAAGTAGTGAAATTTCTAAAAAAGTTAAAGAGGCGGAAGACGAGATCAAACTCCAGGCAGATGAGAAGGCGCGGGAAATTTTAGCGGATGCCATGTTGCACGGAGTGACCAACTATATTAGTGAGTTTACTACCACCCGAATTAAATTAGCCGATGAAGAAATGAAGGGACGAATTATTGGAAAAGAAGGCCGCAATATTCGATCGTTTGAACAAGCTACGGGAGTAGATGTGGTGATGGATGATGAATTGCCAGATACTTTAATTTTATCCAGTTTTGATCCGGTACGGAGAGAAATTGCCCGGGTGGCTTTGGAAAAATTAATGGCGGATGGTAGAATTCAGCCCCAGCGGATTGAAGAAATAGTTGAGCAAACTAAAAAAGAGGTGGAGAAATTAATGATGCAAGCAGGGGAAAAACTTTGTCATGATGTGGGAGTTTATAATATGCCGGCTGAAGTGATAGCTCTACTAGGCAGATTTAAATACCGCTATTCTTATGGCCAAAATATGATTCAGCATACTCTGGAAGAGACTCAAATCGGTATTGCCTTGGCTCAAATGCTGGGAGCGGATGTGAATGTGGTGCGGTTAGGATGTTTGCTGCACGATGTAGGAAAAATTTTAACCGACTGGGAGGAAGGAACCCACGTAGACCGGGGAGCACAACTGGCCCGCAAATTTAAATTCCCGGAAAAAGTAGTCAATTGTATTGCGGAACACCATGAAGATAAGCCGTTTTCTTCCATAGAGTCAGTATTGGTGTATGTGGCTGATGCAATTTCCGGGGGGCGCCCGGGAGCCAGACATGAAGATGTTGAGGATTACATAAAAAGATTGTCAGATATTGAAAAAATTGCCACTTCCTTCTCTGGGGTAGAGAGAGCTTTTGCAGTGCAGGCTGGACGAGAAGTAAGAGTGATTGTTTTTCCGGATAAGATTTCTGATGACGAGTTGCCAAAATTAACTCATGATATCGCTGAGAAGATTTCCAAGGAAGTAATGGTCCCGGGGGCAGTCAAGATTACTGCTATTAGAGAAGTTCGGGCCAGCGAGTCAATACTCACCACTTAGGTCGGGTCTTTACAAAAGGATAATCTGGTGTTAAATTACCCTTGACTTATGACAAAAAAAGATTTGGTAGAAAAAGTGGCCCGGAAAGCCCATCTTACTAAATCTGCCGCGGCAGATGCGGTTAATTCTACTTTTGATCTAATCAGGGAAGGTTTGGGGCGGGGAGAAAAAGTGGTAGTTTCCGGATTTGGGACTTTTGTAATTAGATCAAGGTCTTCCCGGAGAGGTAGAAATCCCCAAACAGGTGAAATTATTCAAATCCCCAGTAAAAAAACTCCTGGTTTTTCTGCCGGGAAAACCTTAAAGCGGGCAATTAAATAGTTCCTTATTGACAAGACTTAAAAGTAAATGCCAAACTGAAATTGTATGGCAAAATCCAAAAAAGGTGGATATGATAACAGGCCCTTGTGGCAGTGGATTCTTATCTATCTGGTGATCGGAGTAGTAGTTTATGGTTTGATCTATTATTTTATTTTTGGCAAAAGTTTTAATCTTGATGGAAGCCAAAGCAGTAATAGCGCTACTTCTTCTGGGCAACCTATTGCTACTCCATCAAGCAAGGCACCATTTAGTTATTAATTTAAACTAAATTATGTCCAAACCTAAGCTTAAAACTTATGCTAAATTAGATATTCCCTCTATTTTAGTAACAGAGTTACTTACTCCTTCGGAGGTGAGAATGTTAAAAAATCGCTGGCGGATGGTTAAACTCTTGGAAGAGGGGTTGTCAATTAGACAAATAGCCAAAGAAGTTAAAGTAGGCACTGATACAGTAGTGAGAATAGCTAGGATGATGGAAAAAACGACTCTGCGAAAATTATTAGATGAGATTTTGAAAAAAGATAAGTTTAAAACTCGGACCCCGTGGATTTTTGGAAAGTCCTAGTTCTGCTTAAAAGAAGCAGCTAGTTTTTCCCACTGACCTTTTCGCAATTTCAAATCAGGATTGGCATCAATGATTTCTTTGGCTTTTTGTAAATGTTCTGCTGCTTTTTCCGGATCATCTTCTTTCAATATTTGGGTTATTCTCATGTGCCCTCCTGAGAGCCACACATCTTTATTATACTTAACCTCATTAGCTTCTTCCAAGAGAGCTAAAGCTTGGAGTGCTCTATCTAGGGCTAGCTTATCGCCAGCTTGATACTGGCAAGTAGCAAGATGAATTTGCATATCTAACAAAACTGCCGGCCGATTGTGCTCTGGGGTGGGGTTTTGAGTTTGGCTGTCAACTGCTTTTTGATAAGAAGATACTGCCGCATCTAATTCTTCTAGGTCTTGCTGAATTTTAGCTAAATTAAAATATGGTAGAGCCAGTGCTTCTTTACTGCCACTTTGTTCAGCCATCTCTACCGAGGCCATCATCTCATGTTTGGCTATAATCAAAAAATTTTTATCATCAGTTTCATCAAACAGGTGTCTTAAAACCAAAGACCGGTCAGCCAAAATTTCAGCCAGGCCCAAAATGTCCTTATCTTTTTGGTAAGCCAGCGTGGCCTCATCTTGTAATTGCAGCGCCTCTAAATGTTTCCCTTCTTCTCTTATCTTTGCGGCTCGACCGTGTATTTCTCGTCCTTTTTGACTCGACATAATATGTATATTCTATCAGATGAAAGGGTTAGGGGCAAGATTGGTGCGGAAAAACAAATTAACTAAGTCTTTGTTTAAAGGGATTCCTGTTAAAAAAGGATAAAGTAAAATAAAATTTGAAAGAATAATTATGATCAAAAAGAAACTTAAAAAACGCAGGCTCTTTTTTTGCCACATTTGGTAAAGTTGATAACTTAAAATTAAACTTAAGAATGGTACAGCCGGACTGTAGTGGTATAAAAACATAATTCTGGGGGAAATGGCCCAAGGTAGCCAAAAAATAAAATATGTAAATAAAATGAGGGCAAATTTAAATTTTCCCTTAATAAATTGATAAGTGCTAATGAGTACCGCCAGCAATCCTGACCAAAATAGGATTGAATTTCCTGAGGCGAAAATGGTGGCAATCTGCCTTCCCGGATAATCAACAAAATACCAAACAGGATATAAATTTAAGGGCCAGCTCCACCAGGGAGATGAATAACTGTGGGTAGCTTTTAAATTTGTTTGATACCACCAAATTTGTTGATGCAAATTCGCAAAATCAGACAACCGGTAGCCGATTAAAAAATAAGGAGCATAACTTAGTAAATAGATAGTAATTGATAAAAAAATAAACAATGGGATTTTGGGAATTAATTTTTGCTTGATTAAAAAAAAGCTAAAAACTGGCAATAAAAAAATCCCCGGCCACTTAGAAGAAAATGCCAGCCCTAAAAATATGGCTGACCATAAAAACTTTTTCTTGGCAAAAAAAAGAACAGATGCAAGAGAAAAAGTTACCAAGTAAATGTCGTTCATGCCGGTACGTGATTGGACAAAATTTAGTCCGTCCACAGAAAAAAGAAAGCCGGCCAAGACTGCTATGGATGAATTTTTAAAAATTTCTTTTCCGAGCAAATATACCAGTAGCACTGATAATACCCCTAAAATTGCTCCTGGTAAGCGCCAATAAAAAGCTTGGTCTGAGCGGAAAATAAACATGGAAACGGTCATGATCTCTTTAGCAATGGGAGGATGTAACCATTCGTAAGCCACGTCTTTGGGAGGAGTGGCATAAGGATTCCAGGCATCTTTATTACCTTGCAAATACTCCTTGGCAGTAAAGGCATGATAAACTTCATCGAATACATAAGAGTTGGGATAGGACAAATGGTACAGCCTTGTTATGGCAGTAAAGATTAAAATTAAGATAATGTATTTAGACATGTAAGATACTCCTGAACTTTTTGGTAAGCATAGTTTGCCCGTTTATTGGCCAAAGGGTAGAATTAGTATATTAAAAGTGGGAGGATATGTCCAAAAAGTTCAAAAACAACAAACTATTGGTGATAATGGGGCCAACGGCTACAGGTAAAACTGATATAGCCTTAAAGCTGGCGAAAAAATTTCAGGGGGAAATAATAAGCGGCGACTCCCGTCAAGTTTATAAAAGGTTAGACATTGGGACCGGTAAATTACCGACAAAATCTAATCAAGTAAAAATTAGAAAAGGAAATGGGTTTTGGGAAATTAATGGCATTAAAATTTGGGCTTATGATTTAATTGATCCAAGAAAACAATATTCAGTAGCAAATTATATTCAAGACGCTCAAAAATATTTGATAGATTTAATAAGCAGAAATAAATTGCCCATTATAGTAGGGGGAACTTATTTTTATATTAAAGCTTTAGTGGATGGTTTAGAAAATTTGTCGCAACCTCTTGATCTAAATTTACGAAAGAAATTGGCTAGTTTTTCCTTGGGGGAGTTGCAACAAGAACTTAAAAAATTATCCCCCCAAAAATGGCAAGAATTAAATGAATCAGATCAGCAAAATTCTCGCCGGCTAGTTCGAGCCATCGAACTTTTACAGATGAACTTATACAGGGATAAAAAGAAAAGATGGAGGGGACTTAAAAAAACCAAAGATATTTTAAAAATTGGTCTTATCGCTCCCCGGGAAATTTTGTATCAAAATGCTGACAGGCGGGTTCTAATAAGGATTAATCAGGGAATGATCAAAGAGGCGGAAAAATTACATCAAAAAGGCCTCACTTTTAAAAGAATGAAAGCGTTGGGATTAGAATATGCGGTTTTGGCCGATTACTTACAGGGAAAGATTAAAACTTTGGAAGGGCCAGTTGGTTTCATCAACATACTTCAAAGTAAAATTCATGGATTTATTAGGAAGCAGTTAACCTGGTTAAAAAAAGATCCGCAGATTAAATGGTTTGATATGACTGAAAGTAATTTTGAAGAAAAAATAGAAAAAATGCTGGCTAAATGGTATTATAGTGAGATAAAGTAATATGCCAAGAAAAATTGATATTTCCCACAAAACTATTATTTTTATTACAGTATTTTTACTGGGACTTTGGATTGTTTATTTAATCAGGGATTTGCTAATTTTGCTGTTTATTGCAGTCATTTTAATGTCAGCTTTAGCTCCGGTAGTTAGTTTTTTTACTAAACTTAAGTTTCCCAAAGCACTTGGCATACTGATAACCTACATTATTATAATAGCCGCCTTTGGCGGTATCCTGCTGGGGTTTTTACCGCTCCTGGTGGAACAAAGCAACAAATTAATTGACACCTTTCCCACCCTCTTGGTGCAATATTTTAACATTAATAATATCGATCAAACCTTTTTGCAATCCCAAGTAGCAGATTTATCCAAAAATTTATTATCGTTTACTCTGGTAGTTTTTGATAATATTATTACCATTTTATTTTTATTAGTTTTAACCTTTTATCTTTTATTAGAGAGAGAAAATCTGGAAAAACGGACAGCTGCCTTATTTTTACATCGCCAACACCAAATTCAAAATCTCACTATTAAAATAGAAGAAAGATTGGGGGCTTGGGTGAGAGGGCAACTGTTTTTAAGTTTGATTATTGGGGTTTTAGTCTACATCGGACTTTTTTTACTAAATATTCCTTATGCCCTGACACTGGCAATTGTGGCCGGGATATTGGAAATAGTTCCGGTGATCGGACCGATTGTAGCAGCTATTCCTGGAATTCTCCTGGCCTTTACCATCTCTCCCATCTTAGCTTTGGGAGTGGCAGTGATGTATTTTGTTATTCAACAGTTAGAAAATCATTTAATTGTGCCTCAGGTGATGGGTCGGGCAGTAGGGTTAAACCCTTTGGTAGTTATTTTAGCCATTGCGGTAGGGAGTAGGCTGTTGGGAATTGTAGGAGCTTTATTGGCAGTACCTTTGACAGTAGTACTGCAGATAATTGTTTCAGAGATGCTATTAGAAAAAGAAAAACCTTAAAAAATTTGCCTGGGAAGTTAGTAAGAACCTCACTTCGTGAGAACCTTGCGAGCTTCGCTCTAAAGAACCTCGCTTCGTGAGAACCTTGAGATTCAACTACGTCGAATCATAAGCCAGATTCTGCCTAGGAAGTTAGTAAGCCAGATTCTGTTAGTAATTTAGCTCTGGTAACTAAACTACCGACGATAATTTGTCTAATGCTCCTGATTTCGATTGTTAAGCGAGCAGCTTAATCGGTTCTAGGATTGCAGCGGGGAGGATTGCCCGTTTCACCCGAGCTTGACCTCGGTTCGTCACTGTTGCTCTAACTCTGCCTTACGGCTGGCCGGTTTACACCGGACACCCTGCTCTATGCTGTCTGGACTTTCCTGTCCGATATCGCTTGCGCTCGTCGGACTAATCGTCCTGCTTCCTAGGCCCATATATTATACAAAAACTAACTTTTTAATTCAAATTGCTTATTTACAAGGTAGTTAATTTTGTAATATAAATTTCCTAAATTATGCCGGAAAATTTAATTAGCAAATATCCTCTTAATACTTGGGTGATGGAGATGCAAAAGTGGTACAAACCACCTCGTTTGGTGGTCAGTAATAGAATTACTAGCGGTAGTTTTCATCGAAGACCATTCTTTACTACAGCTACTGCTACACTTGTGGGCGAGGGGGTAGTTTTTTATTTTCCCGGTACGCAAGAGGGACCGGCAAAATTTTGGCAGCCAGACGGTTCCCATTACGAGGTAGGCGGAGTTTTAGTTTTAGATCCAGCTGATCTGGATGATCTGCGCAGATCACACGGGTTACCCTATTTACCACCCTATTTTGAATTTGAAGTATTTGATGATTTAAAAGAGGTTTGTAGTACTTCAGGAGAAGCTTATGATTGGTATTTGCAAAACGTTATAAAAAAATGGCAAGAGATGGTAGCTCACTGATATACTTAAATTGATGCTGGCAAAAATTTTATCCGGGGCCAATGTGGGATTGGATGGAGTGTTGGTCACAGTTGAGGTGGATATTGCCAACCAGGGTTTACCCTCTTTTACTATTGTGGGGTTGGCAGACCGGGCAGTCGAGGAAAGCAAAGAAAGAGTTCGGGCGGCTCTGCGAAATTGTGGGGTAGATTTTCCTCCCCGGAGAATTACTGTTAATTTAGCTCCGGCTGATTTACCCAAAGAAGGGCCTGCTTATGATTTACCCATTGCTTTAGGAATTTTACTTTCCAGCGGGCAGATACCCTCTCATTTGGAAGCTGGCATAAATTTAGAAAAAACTTTAGTAGTAGGAGAGTTGGCCCTGGATGGGGCTCTGCGCAAAACCCATGGTATTTTACCTCTGGCTGTTTTGGCCAAAGACTTGGGGTTAGAAAGTATGATTGTCCCCAAAGATAATGGTTTAGAGGCCGGAGTAATGCAAGATTTAAAAGTGTTTTCTTTTGAAAATTTGGTAGATTTACTAAAAGTATTATTGGGGCAAACCACTGGTGAGCCGCTGCCACTTCAGACAATTAGCTTAAATGAAGATCGGGTATATGAATATGATTTTTCTCAAATTAAAGGTCAACAACTGGCTAAACGGGCCTTGGAAATCGCAGCCGCCGGAGGCCACAATGTTTTATTAAAAGGTCCACCGGGAGCAGGTAAAACTATGCTGGCCCGGGCCTTTCCTTCAATTTTGCCGTCCTTAACTTTGGCAGAGGCAATTGAGATTACCAAAATTTATTCTATTTCTGGTTATTTGTCCGGCAACCGGTCTCTGGTGAAAGAGCGCCCTTTTCGTGCTCCTCATCATAGCGCCTCACACATTGGTTTAATTGGCGGAGGAAATAATATTAAACCAGGAGAAATTTCGCTGGCCCATCGGGGGGTACTTTTTTTGGATGAACTGCCGGAATTCCCCCGCCAAGTATTAGAGGCGCTCCGCCAGCCCCTGGAAGATAATCTGATTACTATTTCCCGGGCTTCCGGTAGTTTAACTTTTCCGGCCAAGTTTATTTTGGTGGGAGCTTGCAATCCTTGCCCGTGTGGGTTTTTGGGAGACCGCAAGAAAAACTGCTCTTGTTTGCCTGGTCAAGTTTCCCGTTACCAAAAGAAATTATCTGGACCACTCCTGGATCGAATTGATATCCATTTAGAAGTGCCGGCAGTAGAAATGGAAAAATTAGTGGATGATCAAATTCCGGAAAGCTCAGTGCAAATAAGAAAAAGAGTGGAGAAGGCCAGAAAAATTCAACAAAGCAGATTTGACAGTGGAGTTTTAACTAATTCGGAGATGGGCAGTGCAGAAATTAAGAAGTTTTGTCAGATTACAGAAGAAGGAATGAACCTTTTAAAAATCGCCATATCTTCCTTAAATTTATCAGCCCGTAGTTACCATCGGGTCTTAAAATTGTCCCGGACAATTGCGGATTTGGCAGAAGAAAAAAATATTTTAGGGGAACATGTGGCGGAAGCTTTGCAGTATCGCTCCAGAGAAGAAGTTTAACTAAAAACCCCGCCAAAAAGACGGGGTTTTAGAAAAATCCATATACGGATTTTAAAGTTTAAGCAGCACCACCGATTCTAAACATAGAGGTACCGCAAACGGAACAGGTTCCTTTAGTGGCTTTGCGGCCATTTTTTAAGGTCACCTCTTGTGTGTTGTTGGCATCTCTTTTGGTGCGGCATTTAACGCAATACATTTGTGCCATAAATTAAATTCACCCCCTTTCAATTTTTGGACAATTTTGTCATAATTAATGTTTTTAATTTAGTAAGTCTGCAAAATTGCCCAGTCGTACTTACTCTCGAATATCATAACGGTAATTTAATGATATTTTTGAATAAGGCAAAATAGAGACCGAATTGAAAAGCAAAGGCTGCTCCGGCCAAGAGGAAAATTCTTAAAAGATCCTGGCGCAGGAAGCTTAAATCAGTAGGTCGGTGCGTCAAAGTATCGGTTGATCGGTTGGTCTGGTGAACTGCTGATAGGCTAACTTGTTGGTTTGGTGATTTTTTGCCATAAAGCTGTGAACGTAAGAAAGCTAACCTTTTTTCCAAATCTTGATTGCGGGTTTGAGTAATAGGCATGATTACGCATATGAGCCTAACATAGCTATTTATGCCTGTCAAGCATCAGTTGAACCTAAAACTATGAGTCTATTAAATATTTTTAAAAAATAATTCCCTGTACATTGACATTTTTTTATAGTATCGGTATAGTTAAAGAGTAACTTATGTATTCGGTTTGGGGAAGTATACTCCCTTTTTGGGTAGTTTTTCTGACAGTAGTGACAACTTTATGGCTGGGAATTTTAAGTTACTTAGGTTTTAGGAATCAAAAATTTTTACAAAATTTATTTCCTAAGTCAAACGAGCGGGATATTAGAAAAAAATTTGAGGAAGTGCTTAAGTCGGTCGAAGAATTTAAGGAAGATTTAAAAGAAGTGAGGGTTAAACTGGCGGATTTGCAGCGGGATGGTTTAACGCATGTGCAAAATACTGCTTTGCTGCGTTATAATCCCTACGATAATACCGGAGGAGATTTAAGTTTTTCTCTGGCCTTGCTGGATGAGGGAGGAAATGGTTTGGTTGTGACCAGTTTGCATAGTGTTTCTGGCACGAGGGTTTTTGCTAAACCAGTTATTTTAGGAAAATCCGGTAAATATGAACTGTCAAGCGAGGAAAAAACAGTAGTTAAACAAGCTTTAAAACATGGATAAACTTGTCAATATTTTTGAAAATTTAACTAGCTTACAAAAAATTTTAGTTTCCGTCATTGTGGTGACCATACTCTATGGACTGTCTACTTCTGTCGCCTATTCTGTTTTTACCAAAGGTTTAAGCAAAGGACTATCTTTACCTTTGACTACCCCTTTGCCTACTCCGACCTCAGATGGCGGCGAAGACCCTAATTTGCCCCGCACAGCAGAGTGCCCTTTAAACGGTAATATGCACACTGAGCCAGCTAAAGAAGCTTGGGAGAAAAAACGCCCCTTGGCAGTGATGATTGAAAACCATAGTGAAGCTAGGCCCCAATCAGGACTGTCTAAAGCCGATGTAGTTTACGAGGCAGTGGCTGAAGGCGGCATTACCAGGTTTATGGCCATGTTTTATTGCAATATAGGTGATATTCAAGTCGGGCCTGTCAGATCAGCCAGAACTTATTATCTGGATTGGTTGGGAGAATATGATGCCTTATATGCTCATGTGGGAGGCGCCAACACTCCCGGCCCGGCTGATGCCCTGTCCCAAATTATTAAATATGGAGTCAAAGACTTAAACCAATTTGGTATTGGCTTCCCCACTTTTTGGCGTGATTATCAGCGGTTGGGCCATCCGGTGGCGACTGAACATACCATGTATTCCACTACCGAAAAACTGTGGGCAGTAGGAGCCAAACGGGGTTGGACTAATGTAGATGAAGATAAAGTGCCTTGGGATAAAAATTTCACCAAATGGAAATTTAAAGATGATCAGGCCGCAGGAGAGATTAGCAGTATTATGGTTGATTTCTGGAGCAACCAACCAAATTACCAAGTAACTTGGGCTTATGATAAAAACTGTAATTGCTATCAGCGCAAAAATGGCTCTCCCCATCTGGATTTAAATACCAAAGCGCAGCTACAATCTAAGGTAGTGATTGTTCAATTTGAGGTGGAGAGAAATGCCAATGATGGCTACCCGGGGAATATCCATTTACTTTACGGAACAACCGGTAAAGGGAAGGCTTTAATTTTTGAAGATGGTAAGGTCATTGAGGGAACTTGGAGTAAAGCTTCTCGCCTGTCAAAAACTAAATATTTGGACAGTAAAGGTTTGGAAATTGCTTTAAATCGAGGACAAATTTGGATCCAAACTGTCCCGGAGGGATCCAAAGTTAGTTTTTAGAAAAAAAGCTGCCCAGAGAGGTGGTGAAAGATGTTAGAGGAACTATTTGTTTCCCGAGTCCGGGTAAAAATACTGCAACTTTTTTTATCTTCTCAGGATAAAATTTTCCATGTTCGAGAAATTGTCCGTCGGGTTGATGAAGAGATTAATGCTGTTAGGCGGGAACTTTCCCGAATGGAGAAGTTCGGTTTGGTTTCATCAGAGTGGCGGGCTAACCGTCGGCTCTATAAATTTAGAACGGATTATGTTTTTTATCCAGAACTGCTTGCCTTGGTGGCCAAAACTACGGGCTTGGGCGGCGCTATTTTAAAAAACAGGGCTAAGCTGGGGAGGATTAAATATGCTTTAGTCTCCACTCGCTTTTTGAAAGGAGTTCCAGCTGGAAGTGAAGATGTAGATCTTCTAGTGGTGGGGCAGATTGTTTTGCCGGAACTGCAGGCTTTGGTATCAGATGAGCAAGCCAAGAGGGAGGCGGAAATTAATTATTCTCCCATGCCAGAAGAAGAGTTTCAGTTTAGAGTGAGGCGCCGTGACCCTTTTATTTTACGAGTTTTGGTTCAGCCCAAAGTGATGTTGATTGGTGATGAAAACCAATTACTCGAAGGAATGGTTTAAGGCCTTGCAATTGCGGTATAGTAATTAATGATGAGAAGGATTACTCCTTGGATTATTTTGTTGCTTTTGGCAATCTCTTTGGTGGTGGATTTACCCACTGTTTTGCCGGAAAGATTTCTTACTAACTTACCTTTAGCAAAAACGATTGCCCAGAAATTTCCCTTGAAGTTGGGGTTAGATTTGCAAGGCGGCACCCAACTGGTTTTGCAGGCTCAAATGGATAAGATCAGCCCTAATGAGCGGGATAATGCCTTAATATCAGCCAAAGAAATTATTGAGCGAAGAGTTAATTTGTTTGGAGTTTCTGAGGCGGTGGTACAAACTTCTAAGCTGGGGCAGCAGCAGCGAATTTTGGTAGAGTTGCCGGGAGTAAAAGATTCTTCTGTTGCAGCAGAGTTAGTGGGGAAAACTGCCCAGTTAGATTTTCGAGAAATACCTCCCGATACTTCTCCGGAAGCTTCAAGTTCAGCTTTGTTGGCAGCCATTTTGCAGGCTAAACCAACTGGTTTAACCGGAGCTGATTTAAAGCGGGCCAGTGTTACTTTTGGTACCTCTGCCGGTCAGTCCGGACCGCAAGTTTCCCTGGAATTTAGCGCTGAGGGAGCAAGGAAATTTGCCGAAATTACCAGACGAAATATTGGCAAACCCTTGCCGATATTTTTAGACGGACAACCAATTGAGGCTCCTACTGTCAAACAAGAAATTACTGACGGTAATGCTGTTATTACCGGTCAGTTTACGACGGAACAAGCCAAAACAATTGCCACTCAACTTAATGCCGGAGCTTTGCCGGTACCGGTTAAAATTATCTCTTCTCTGCATATTGGTCCCAGTCTAGGAGAGTCTTCTTTAAATAAAAGTTTAATTGCAGGAACCATTGGATTGGGGATAGTAACTCTCTATATGATAGCCTTCTATGGTTGGTGGGGAATCTTGGCAGACTTGAGCTTACTTTTGTATACCTTGATAGTTTTTGCTATCTTTAAAACAGGAGGGTTTATTTTGCCGCCTATTACCCTTACCTTGGCGGGAATTGCCGGGTTTATTTTGTCTATCGGGATGGCAGTGGATGCTAATATTTTAATTTTTGAGAGAATGAAAGAAGAGTTGCGTTGGGGAAAAAGCAAAACTGTGGCTTTGGAGTTAGGTTTTACTAGAGCCTGGAGTTCAATTTGGGCTTCTAATACTTCTTCTTTGATGACCGCGGTGATTTTATATTATTTTGGCACCTCAATTGTGAGGGGTTTTGCCATTACTTTGGCAATTGGAGTGTTAGTGTCAATGTTTACCGCAATAGTGGTTACTAAAACCCTGCTGCGACTGTTTATTAAATGATATGCAATTTTCCAGCAAAAAACCCCAGTTTCAGGATTTAAAAAATAAATGGACTGCCCGCCACCGTTCTCTGCAAAATAAGCTGTGGGATAAACATTCGCAAGCTCTAAATTGGTTGGGGAAAAATGTACCGGGGAAACAGTTGGCTATTGGTTCTTTGGGCGGGTTAATGCTGTTGACTACTCCTGCCAGTACTGCATTAAACAATCAGCAATATTTAAATTCAGCTACTATTGTGGCCCAGGAAGATCAAAATACACTGTTAGCTAAAAGATTAAAAGAAGCGCTGCCAGCTGATGTGAGGCCTCTGACAACTATTGAAGAAGATCAAATAGGGAAAATTTTATCCGACAGCTTTGACTTTCAAGTTTTAGCGCAGCTGCAAGGCAAAAAATTAAATCGCTCTTATGGCTTAATTGGAGGAGAGCAACATCTTTATCGTTATCCCGGGGATACCTTAGAAGCTCATGCCAAAAATTCACAAGATTGGGCCATGTATGGTTCTTCAGGAATAGCTCCGGGGCTGGGAGCTTGGGGTTATTTTGCTCACTCCCAACAAGATTTTACTGATCGGGATGAGGCGCGGGAAAGATATTATATTGCAGTTCAGACTTTTTTAAGTCCTGGTTTTGCTGAACGAGTAGCGGAGTATCGGGATTTTTTTAAATTTAGAAAAATGCTTTTAGTAAACCCTAAAACCGGCCAATCTGTGGTGACAGTGATCGGGGATGCCGGTCCTGCCCAGTGGACGGGAAAACATTTGGGTGGCTCTCCGGAAGTAATGGAGGCAGTGGGGTTGGCCAAAGGACCAAGAAAAGGTCCGGTGCTTTACTTTTTTATTGATGATCCGGATGATAAAATTCCTTTGGGGCCGCTGAGGGCAAAAAACTTATGAAAATTTGGTATCAAAAAATTATCACTATTGAGCCCATTTTGCAAGAGCTTAACCAAATGGACCTTTCTGATGAAGAAAGAGCCCATTTGTCCGAGCTGTTAGATTCTAGCTTACACCATGCCATTTTAGATGAAATTTTATCCAATTTAACAGAGGAAGATAAAAAATTGTTTTTGAAAATGCTACACGAAGATCCGGAAAATGAAAAATTGGTCAATTTTTTAAATGAAAAAATAGATCGTATTGACGAGCGGGTGAAAAAAGTGGCGGATGATTTAGTCAAAGAAATGCACCAAGAAGTCAAAGAAGCAAAGAAGGTTAAATGATGGATTTGTTAAAGTATAAATTAATTTATTTTTTGTTATCGTTTCTGCTGATTTTGCCGGGAGTTTATTTTTTAGCTAAAGATGGACTAAAGCTGGGAATTGATTTTACCGGGGGAGTCATTTTAGAATACCAATTCCAAAAACCGATAGAGGTAGAACAGCTTAAAGTTAGTATTATTGGTCAGGGAGCAGAATTGGGGCAAATTTCCCAAAGCGACAACAATACTTACTTAATTAAACTCAAACCTTTAGAGCAAAACCAGATTAACCAGCTGAAAAATGATTTAAGCGAGAAGTATGGCCCGATTGAAGAAAAAAGAGTAGAAAGCGTGGGTCCGGTTATTGGCCAAGAACTAACCAAGAAAGCCATTTTATCAGTATTAATTGCCAGTTTAACCATTGTAGTTTATATTGCTTATTCATTTAGGAAAGTTCCCAAAACAACTTCTTCCTGGAGGTTTGGAGCTGCTGCGGTAGTGGCGCTTTTGCATGATGTTTTGGTGGTAGTGGGAATTTTTGCTATCTTGGGGAAATTTTTTAATGCGGAAGTAGATACTTTATTTGTGACGGCACTTTTAACCATTATTGGTTTTTCGGTTCATGATACCATTGTAGTGTTTGATAGAATTCGGGAAAATCTGTTAAAAAATATTGGCCGAAAATTTTCTGAGGTAGCCAATATTTCTGTCGTGCAAACACTAGGGAGATCTTTAAACACTTCCTTAACGGTAGTTTTTGTATTGACTGCCCTGCTGCTTTTTGGAGGAGAAACTCTTCGCTGGTTTGTGGTAGCCTTACTGGTGGGAGTAATTTCCGGAACTTATTCTTCTATCTTTAATGCCACAGCTTTACTTGTCTGGTGGGAAGAGCGTTTAGGTCACTGAGCAAATTGCTTAATTCTATTTAGAAGATATTCTCTGTTATTTTTAGAAGCATCTTCTAAGACCTCTTCAAAAAGTTTTTGCAATATTTCACCTACCTTTGGGCCTGGTTTGATACCCAGCTCCTTCATTACATCATTACCATTAACCTTTAAATCAGAAATAGAAAAAGGTTTTATTAAAACTTGTTTAATTCTTTCCTTAAACTTTTCCATTCTCCATGATGTTTCCCTTTGAGTGCCACCTCCCAATCTGTCACCAATACGGAGTGCCATCATATTATCTATATTTTTAAGACCCACATTTTTTATAAATCTTCTGATGGCAGAGTCAGTTTGGTGTTCGGAAACCGTAAACATATGCCAGCGGACTAAACGGTAAAGTTTTTCAGTTTGAGCTTTACTTAAATTAAATCTTTTGGCAATTTTTAAAACTATTTTTCCCCCCACTACATCATGGCCATAAAAGGTGACATTGCCATCCCCTTGAGTTTGAGCAGTATCTGGTTTGCCGACATCATGTAAAAGGGCAGCCAACCTAACTAGAGGGTCAGGGGAGGGGGTATTTTTTAAAGTAAGCAGGGAATGCTCGCCAATATCATAAACCCGGGCATGTTTGGGACCAACCTGAATTATCCCAAAACATTTTTCCAGCTCTAGTAAAATAAGCTGCAGCAGTCCGACTTCTCTCAGCAAGATTATTCCTTGATAAGAATTTTCCAACTCCAAAATTTTGAATAACTCGTCTTTAATTCTCTCAAAGGCAATATTTTTTATTAAAGCCACATTTTGAGCGATCGCATTTTTTGTTACCTCTTCGATTTTAAAATTTAATTGGGTAGCAAATCTTATGGCCCGTATTAACCTCAGTGCATCTTCCTGGAATCTTTTGTTTGGATCTCCCACTGCCCGGATCAATTTTTTCTGGAGATCCTCTTGCCCATTAAAGGGATCAATAATATTTCCCTTCGAGTCTAAGGCCATGGCATTAACTGTAAAATCACGCCGACTCAAATCCTCCTCAATTTTATTAGTCCAGGAAATATCTTTGGGATGGCGGAAATCAGTATATAAACCTTCTTTGCGCATGGTAGTAATTTCGTAGACATCTACCTCGGAGGTGTTTTTTACCGGAATTCCTACTGTACCAAATTTATTGTTGTAGAATCCTTCTGGAAAAATCTTTAAAACTTCCTCTGGTTTAGCGTCAGTGGTGAAATCCCAATCGTGGATATCTTTTTTCATTAACAGATCACGCACTGCCCCGCCGACAATATAAATTTCATACCCGGCTGTCTTAAACTTATCTAAAATTTCTTGAACCTCTTTTGGTAAGTTGTACATGGTCAAATTGTACGCTAGTTCTTATTTGCCCGCAACGGCTTTGCGTATTTACTTATCGTTTAGTAAAATTATCAAGACATGCAATGGAAAATTAAACTTCAAAAGTCAAAAGATTTAATCGAGCAGTTGCTAATTAATAGAAGTCTCAAAACAAAAAAACAAATTGAAGATTTTTTTCATCCGCAACTTAAAGATTTTGAAAAAAATTTAAAGATTCCCGGAATCAAAGAGGCTAAAAAAAGAATTGAGCAGGCAATTAAAAATGAAGAATTAATTATTGCTTACGGGGATTATGATGTTGATGGAATTTGCGGAGCAGCAGTTTTATATTTAGGGTTGACTTCTCTCGGTGCCAAAGTCTTGCCCTACATTCCTCACCGGGAAAAAGAAGGCTATGGTCTCTCCCCCATTGGTTTAGATTTTGCCAAAGAAACGGGAGCTGGTTTGGTAATTACTACTGATACGGGCATCGTCTCATATGAGATGGCAGAGTATTGTAAGAAATTGGGGTTGGATTTAATTATTACGGATCATCATCAAAAAGAAGGTAAAAAATTACCACAAGCTTTGGCCATAGTTCATTCAGTACAGCTGTGTGGAGCAGCTGTAACTTGGTGTTTAATGAGAAGTTTATTGTCAGAGGTAAAAGCAAAAGAGTTACTGGATTTGGTAGCGATTGCCACAGTAGCAGACATGATGCCGCTTTTGGAAGTTAACCGGGCTTTAGTCAAAGAGGGTTTAAAAGTTCTAAATCGAACGGAGCGAATTGGTTTAAAAACACTAATTCATAACTGCAAATTAACTTTGGGCCAAATCGGCGCCTATGAAATCGGCCACTTGATCGCTCCTCAGCTAAATGCCATGGGTCGGCTGGAGCACGCCATTGATTCCCTGCGTTTACTTTGCACCAAAGATCCTAACAAAGCAGCCAAATTAGTTGATTTAGTCACTGCCACCAATGAGCAAAGGAAGGTTTTAACCCAACAAACAATGGAGGAAGCGCGAGTTTTGATCAAAGAAGAAAAAAATATTTATTTACTTTCTTCTAAAAGTTGGAATCCGGGGATTATTGGTTTGGTGGCGGGAAGAATAGTTGAAGAAACCAGAAAACCAGCCATTATCATTTCTGAGGGAGAAGTTCATTCTAAAGGATCAGCCAGATCAGCTAATGGATTAAATATTGTGGAGTTAATTAGAAGTTCCAGTGATCTGTTGGTGGCAGTGGGGGGACATACCGGAGCAGCTGGTTTTACTATACTGAGTGAAAATTTAGCGGAGTTTAAAAATAGAATTGAAAAAATGATGGATGGAGAGAGGGTTTCAGAGGAACCTACTTTAGAAATAGAGGCATTGCTGGAAAGTAGCAAAATAAATTTATCATTATTAAAAAAATTAGCTGACTTTGAGCCTTTTGGAGTAGGTAACCAAAAACCAATTTTGGCAACTAAAAATATGAGATTGTCGGATTTGCGAACAGTCGGCAATGGCAAACATCTAAAAGGAAATATAATTATAGATTTTCCTTCCGAAGGAAGGAAAATTCACTTCATTGCCTTTGATAAGGGAAACTTATTAGGGATTTTGCAAAATGGAGGATTAGTAGATTTAGCCTATGTTTTAGATATTGATACTTACAACGGTTTCGAAAAAATCCAACTAAAAGTCAGGGATATTAAAGCTAACCTTTAAGCTTTCTACTTCTTTCATATCTAAGAGTGTGCTACGCACTCACGCACTTGTCAACTGCTTCTCCTTTACGTTATGATGCAAGCATGCAAAGGGACTTAATTAATACTTTACCAGAGAAAGTAGGACAATCGGTTACAGTTTATGGTTTTGTTCAAGTTAGACGTGATCATGGAAAAATTATCTTTTTGGACATTTTAGATAGATCGGGGACAGTACAGGTAGTAATCTCCCCAGGTGTCAACCTAGATCACCTCCCAGGTGCCCAGGATGCAATTTGTGTTACTGGTATGGTAAATAAAAGACCGGAAAATCTGATAAATAAAAATTTGCCAACAGGAGAAATTGAGCTAGCTGTTCAAAGTTTGGAAATTTTATCAAAAGCCCAGGAGTTGCCTTTTGATATGGGTGGTAAAGATTTAGACCTACAACTGCCTACACTACTAGATTTTCGTGCCTTAACCTTGCGTCATCCCAAAATCAAAAAGATTTTTAAAGTTCAAGAGATGGTGGTAGAAGGATTTAAGAGAGCGGCTCAAAAGTTAGATTGTACAGAAATTTTTACCCCCACTATTTCTTATTCTTCTACTGAAGGTGGGGCAGAAGTTTTTAAAGTTAAATATTATGAACACGAAGCGTTTTTAGTCCAGAGTCCTCAGATTTATAAACAAATTGCGGTGGGAGCTTTTGAGAGAGTCTATTTAATTTCTCATGCATATCGGTCGGAGCCATCTATTACTACCAGACATTTATCAGAAAGTATTCAAATGGATTGCGAGCTGGGATTTATGGAATTCGAAGATTTATTAGATGCTTTAGAGTTGGTGGGTAGAGCGGTAGTTGAGTATGTAGTCAAAACTTATCCGGATATTTTAGAAGAGTTTGGGGTAGATCAGCCAAAAATAAATCCGGAAATTCCTCGCTTAAAGATGAGGGAAGCTCAAGAAATTATTAGGGAGCGGACTGGTAGAGAAAGCAATGAACCAGATTTATCTCCCGAAGATGAGCGAGAAATTTGCCGTTGGGCCCTGGAAGAAAAAAACAGTGACTTTGTAACTATTACCCATTATCCTACTAAGAAACGAGCTTTTTATTCCATGCCTGACCCACAGAACCCAGAATATTCTTTAAGTTATGACTTGCTTTTTAAAGGAGTAGAGATTTTAAGCGGTTCTCAGCGAATTCATGATTTAGGAAAATTAGAAGAGGTAATGAAAGAGAGGGGAATGGATCCTAAAAACTTTGAAATGTATTTGCAAGCTTTTAAGTTTGGGATGCCATCCCACGGCGGATTTTCTTTTGGGCTGGAAAGGATGACCATGCAAATTTTAGGACTAGCCAATATTAGAGAAGCGTCACTTTTCCCAAGAGATATGGAAAGAATTGATATTAGATTATCTAAAACATAAGTGAAATCTGCTGCCATTTCTTTTTTGTTATTAATAATTGGTATTGGTATACCTATTTTTTTGCCAACTTGGTTGGATTTTTCTCAAGATTTTTTAAGTCTTAAGGAAATTCCTTCTAATTCCTCTCAAATTGCCGGAGTGCAAAAATATAATATTCCCCCGCTTTCTAGCGGAGCAGCAGCACCTTTAGTTTCTGCCAAAGCCCTACTTGTTAAAGATTTGGCTACCGGCACAATTCTTTTGCAAAAAGATGCCAATTTATCTTTACCCATTGCCTCTACCACCAAGATTATGACGGCTTTGGTGGCAGAAAAATATTTTAAGCAAAACGATATTTTAACAGTTTCCAAAAACTCACTAATGAGTGGATCAAGCGTAGGTTTAAATTTAGGTGAGAGTTTAAGTTTTAGGTCACTCCTTTATGGCATGCTTTTAAATTCCGGTAATGATGCAGCTTATACTATTGCTAATAATTTCCCTGGGGGGCTGTCAGCTTTTGTAGGGGCCATGAATCAGGAAGTCGCCAATCTGGGGTTAAAAAATACCCATTTTGATAACCCGGCTGGTTTTGACAGTAAAAATCATTTTTCTTCTGCCGCTAATATGGCTATCATTTCAGAAGAAGCTTTAAAGAGAGCAAATTTAACCAGAGTTTTTGCCACCAAAGAAACAAATATTCTATCTTTGGATAAAAAATATGACCATCGTTTAGTGAATTTAAATAAATTACTTTCTTCTGTCAGCGGGGTATTGGGAATCAAAACCGGTACCACTGATTTGGCTAAAGAAAATTTGGTCACTTTAGTGGAAAGAAATGGTCATCGGGTACTATTTGTACTCTTGGGTTCTAATGATCGCTTTGCTGAAACTACAAAATTAATTAATTGGGCCTACAATAATTTCACTTGGGTTGACTAAGATACTGATTAATGACTGCTGGGATCATGGCCACAAAATTTTCTCCCTCAAAAATATAAACCGGTTGCAAATAAGGACTATAGATACTGGATTGGAAATAAGCTAAATATGCAGAAGTAAGAGTGACTGAAGATTTATTATTGGGCAGTAAAATTACTCCCTGGCCGCCTTGTAGAGCAGCGTAAGCCTCATTGGCAGTTTTTAAAGGATAGATAGAAAAAGTAGTTTTATCGATGGGATAATAAAGATAATTAATAGTTAGATAATTATCCAAGTCCCGGGCAGATTTAGTAACTCTAACAAAAAACAAAGACTGTTTAAAGCCCTCTGTTATAATTGGTAAATTGTCAATATCTTGCCTCCAGAGAGAAATCTCGGCTCCATTGGCATTGGAGACAGCGGTAGTTTCTACATTATTACCATTAAAATTTAAATAAGTTATTTTAGTCCGGCCCTTTTTAAAATCTTCGTTTAACAAACCTAAATTATTTAAAAAATCTTTTGCATCTTCTGAGAGTTTCGTGTCACTGTCTACCACTGGACTTTTAGCAGAAGTACTGGCTTCTTTTTGGTACAACAAACTACCTAAATTGCTATCGATAGTTAATTTTTTAGAATCTTCTGTAAAAATATATTGGTTGTTTTGAATTTGTGACTCGGTATTAAAATTAAGCTTTTGAGCCAAATCAGCAATTTTTTCATTAGTTAAGATGGCAGTAGGTTGGGGGATAAAATAAACTTTAGCTACCTTGTTAAAGGTGGGCAGACCAGATGAACCCATATTTAGTTGATATGAAACAGTGGCAGATGAAGTAATACTGCTGGGTAAATTCAAAGGGGGAAGAATCCCAAATTTGGTGTCGGGGATCATTTCTGCACTTCCAGTTTTATTATTGACTGATAACCAGATTTTGTACCCCACTAAACCAGTAGTGCCCAAAATTAAAAAAATTATTAACAGAAGAATTAACTTTCTGGTTAAAGAAGCAGCTTGGGTTAATGTCATAAGTTAATTATACAATGATAGGCGGTAATTGATATAATTATGTCGTATGGAAATACGAACCAGAATGGCGCCTTCTCCGACTGGAAAGTTACATTTGGGGACTGCTTATGCCGCCCTTTGGCCTTATCTTTTTGCCAAAAAAAATCAAGGCACTTTTATTTTGCGGATTGAAGATACTGACACGGAGCGTTCCACTAAAGAATTTGCCGAAAATATTATTGATGGACTGGTGTGGTTGGGACTAAAGTGGGACGGTGGTCCCTTCTACCAGATGGAGCGGTTGAGCTTATATAAAGAGAAAGCAGAAGAGTTAATTAAAGAGAATAAAGCTTATTATTGTTTTTGCTCTATGAGAGAGCTGGAGGAAGAAAGAAAAAAACAAGCTGCTGCAGATCAGTCTCAAATTTATTCCGGTAAATGTCGCAATTTGCCAAAAGAAGAAATTGAACAAAAATTATCTTCCGGAGTAGATTTTGTAATCCGTTTTAAGTTGCCAGTAGAGCGGGGTAAAGTAAAATTTAGCGATTTAATACATGGAGAAATAGAATTTGATTCTCAGTTGCTGGGCGATATGGTCATAATGCGCAAAAATGGTATTCCTCTTTATAACTTTGTAGTGGTGGTAGATGATTTGGATATGAAAATTACTCATGTTTTGCGGGGAGATGATCATATTTCTAATACCCCTAGACAAATTTTACTGTTTGAGGCTTTTAATACGCCTCCCCCGCAATATGGTCATTATCCGATGATTTTAAATCAGGATCGCAGTGGCAAACTGTCTAAAAGAACTGGCTCTACCGCACTGTCAGATTATCGGGCAGACGGTTTTTTACCAGAGGCAATCATCAATTATTTAGCCTTATTGGGTTGGACCCCGCCAGGAGACAGGGAGATTTTATCAAAAGAAGAACTAATTCAATTATTTGAAATTAAAAACATGAATGTGGGAGCAGCAGCTTGGAACCAACAAAAACTGGATTGGATTAATGGGCAATATATCCGGTCCATGTCTGATGAAGAGTTAACCCAAAGGTTACAGGAATTTTTACCGGACCATCCAATTAGGGAGAAAATTGCTGAAGTAGTTCCTTTGATTAAAGACCGCATCAAAAAATTATCTGATTTTGTGCCCTTAACCAACTTTTTATTTACTGAGCCGGAATATGAAAAATCAGTTTTCCAAGGGATTTACAAAAAAGAAAATTTAAGGCAAATTATGGAAAAAATTGTCGAGGTGATGGAAAAACTTCCTCGCCCCTGGCAAAAGGAGGTTTTTGAAGAAGCTTTTAGAAAATTTGCCGAAGAAGAAGGTTTGTCTGTGACCGAAACTTTTCAACTACTTAGAGTAGGGATTTCCGGCCAAACAGTCAGCCCGCCGCTTTTTGAATCAATGCAAATTCTGGGAGATCAGGAAAGTGTCGCAAGATTGCAAAAGGCATTGTCAATTTTATAAAAATGTGATAGAGTAGCGCTACTGCCGAGAGTATGGATTTGGATTTGAGAATAAAACTGATTATTGCAGGGCTGTTAGTAATAAGCTTGGCAGGAATATATTTTATTTTTTCCCAAAGAGCGGTTAATAGACAAGGAGTGGTGGAAACTCCTCCAGTTGTAACTACTCCAGCGCCAACTGTTAGTCCTAGCGGCCCCCCTCAGGTGGTGGGACAAAATTCCAATTTGAGACAAAATTTACCCAACACTGCTTTCCCCACCTATTTATTAGGTGTATTTGCTCTTTCCGGAGCAGTAACTGGTTTTTTCCTGCGGAAATTCCCCCACTAGATTCAAAAGTAGATTTAAACCTGATATAATTCCAAATAAGATTGCGGGATGGTGTAATGGTAGCACGCCACGCTCTGAACGTGTAAATTGGGGTTCGAATCCCTGTCCCGCAGCAAGGCCGGGCACTCATAAGCAACCGTGGTCTCTATTTAGTTTATAAGTCTTTGCTAAACCCCACTTTTGCCATCGAACCTTTTTAAAGATATGACAGATATACTCATCTGCTACTACTCTTTCTAAAAAACTGTCTTACTCTCCTGCTTGAAAACTAGATAGCTTTTAATTACAGAAAGCACCATGATTATATACCCAGTCGCACCGTGTTCTGTAATAGACCATTTAACCTTTAATATTTTATCTGCACCGTGGGCTTTTCCAATAGAGCGAACGCTGGATAATCCCAAACACAGGCTGTTTAGTTTCTTAGGATATTGAGGGTATTTATTTAATTCGTTAGCAATTTCACCTATGCCAGAACAGCGAGATAAATCAATGTCTTTAGCTAAATCCAATCTCAAGAAGTCTTCTAGCGCCCTGCCGCCCTCATTTATAGAAGCCTCGTTATCTTCTGGAATTTCTTTTATTGCATTAGATAACTCAGTAATAACTTGCTCCGAAACATTACGAAGATCATCGTCCAAGAACTCTTTTATAAAGTTATTCGCATAAAGCTTATTTTGCAATGAGTTTTTAATTCCATCTAATGTTTGATTTTTTAAAGGTTTTTCCGAAATTTTAATGCCTAAAAGCTTAATCCATTCTTGGAAAATTTTTAAGACCACAGCCTCGCTTTGCTTTATATCATACAGGGAAAGAATTAGTCTAACACTTTCTTTTTCATTCTTACCTTTTCCTATAAAATAAGTGAATTCTATAAATGCCTGAGATTGCATCAGGCTATCAAGTAGCATTTTTCTTGAATTTATTAATGAAACGCTTAATTTGTCGCATACCTCATCTGATAGAGTAATGACTCCTGGCTCAGGGTAGATTATAAGATTATGAATTTCTAAGAAAGAGAGGGCAGAGTTTAGATACCTCTGAGACAGCTGAAAATGTTTTTCCAACACATCTCTCCTACACTCTTTTTTTCTAGAACTGAATTCGTACAAAAACTCCAATATGGACACGCACAGATTAAGCGGGGGATTGAGGATTTTCATCTTTTATTTTCCCCTTTTTCTCCGGTGTTAATTTACTTTTCACTTTATTTAAAATAGCGTTTAAGATTAAAAAATCAGACTCTTCTGTAAGTATTAATTTTGTATCGATACCTGGCCCTACAATTTGGACAGAATAGTCGTTTGGTTTGGACTCGTGCTGTGGTAAGCCTGGAGTATGGGGCATATCGGTCCCCTCTTTTTGCTCAGAGGTAACATCTGTGGTTGGTTGAGTTTTGGAGGTAAAATTATTGTGTTCACCAAGCAACCCAACATACTTTGCCCCATTTAAAAAATAAGTTGAGGTTCTTGTGGCAAATTTGTCTGGTACTCCAAATTCTCTGACAAGAGCTTTTTCCAAGACGTCTGGGGAAGGTAGTCCGACGCTATTATATTTTGCATAAATTTCTTGAAACAATTGTGGACTCAAGAACAGTTTGATTAGATGCTCCTTTCCTTCCTCTGGAGTATAAGAAAGCTTATATTCTTTAAATGCGCTAGTTAAGCTGAGTATGCCTCCTTTATTTTTAATCATTCCATATTTTACCGCAGAGGCAATAATGTCTTTGAATCCACCACTCATTTTTTTACCCATTTTAGTTGCGCATGTAGTGTGTGCGCAATTGTCACCCAGGCTATCTACAGTCTTGGCTAAGTCTAAGGCGTTTACGAATGATGCTACTGGATAGGTTATAATTTTCATATTATTAGGTCCTGAACTAAAGAATAAGCCCCTTTATACCTAATGTCAATAGGTCAAATAGAAGCAATAGGACTTAATGTCATGCAAATAAAAAGTCTAGGGCTTATTCAAAAGACTATAATGACGAAATGGGTCTTAACCAGTACACTCAGCAAACTTGGACTGGAGGACCGCGAAGCGGAAAATCTCGCGGCGGTGGGGTGCGCCGCGAGGAGAAAATAGCCTTGATTTCGATAGAAGTTGGTTGGGAATAAACAAGTTTGCCTGCTGCGCAGGTAAAAAGAAACAAAAAACGCAAAAATTTTAAGAACTTTTCTCCTCTTCACTATACTAATTAGAAGTTTTGTTTCAAGAGGTACAATTTATATCACAGTATATTCAAAATGATCTTGACTTTTATTTTGCGTCCCATACACTACAGAGTATGAGTAGTTGGTATCACACTGTTTCCGGTCGTTATAACATATCTGGTCAATGGATAGGACTAGATTATTCCCAATTACTTGGAGATCCAAAGATTGCTGATAGTGTGGTTGCTCATGAAATGGCACACACAGCAATGGCTAAGGAAACTGATTATGGTCAGGTTACTCAAAATGTTCTTTATCTACTAGAAAATTTTAACCACCTGGATGAAGACCAAAAAGCCAAATTAGGTAGTCTACTCCTTGACGCTCAGGATTTTGTCCAAGAAGGTCTCGCTACTCTGTTTCAAGTAGCTCATTTAAGCAATCTAACAAACAAAAGATACGCATTAGATTGGGCTAAGAAAAATTTACCCGACAAATATCAAGAGAAGCTCAATAAACTTAAATTTGTTATAGATTTTTCGAAGGGATATAGAGATTTTTTTACTGGAAAGATCAGTTTTCTTGCGCTTGAAACTGGGATAAGAAATGATATCCCTAATCTTAATTTAATTTCAGATCCCTCAAAAATTGAAAGCTATTTGATGAATGAGGACAAAAATCCAAATAAGAGATTAGAGAAATTGATAGAAGTAATTAGATATAAAAATTGGTTAGTCACTAAAAGTTTTAAAGAAATAGCCGATGCTTGTGGTATTACCTATTTTGAACCAACAACTAAAGAAAATGCTGCAAAATATCTTACTTATCTTACTGGATTTACTGATAATCCTAAAACATTTACACCTAACGATATCGATGATACAGCTAAGGAGGCTCAAACTTTTATTGAAGCTGGGAGGAATATGATTGTAGCCAATATGAATATAAACTTTGCTGGAAATTCCGAAGCCCTTTTTAATTTAGAAGATTTTTTACACTATGCGGATAAAATGGAAATCGTTTTTGTTAACCCTAATGATGAAACTAAGCATAGAGAATTTATAAAATCAATTAGCGGTTATGAACCAGAAGTTAACATAGCTGGGGTGTATAGAACGGGAGAAAAATATTTAACTAGCACATCTAATGATAAAGCAGCTGAGATTTTAAATAACGAATTAAAAAATGTGACAATGATGGTTAAATGGGGCGGGTATGATATTTTAAGAAATAATCTCATATGGTCAGAAGAAGTTAGACCTCCAGACTTAGTTGTTTATAATACCGCCGAACAGATGTTAACAACAATACAGAATCTTATAAAAAATCAGCATGAAATTAAGTTTTCCCATCTACATATGGGAACTATGGAAGATCATCTCATGCAATCACTAATTGTTATGATTGAGGGACGACCATCTATTCATGCAGTTAATACATGGGGGAATAGAGGTATTTTGTCAGTAGTAGATGAAATAAAAAAACGAAGTAGAATTATTACTAATAAAGAGCTAAAAGCAATCAAGAAACATCTTAACAACTTATTCAGTTTTTGGATGGGTATGCATTGGGATGTTGACTGGGTAGAAACTATGCTAGATGGAAGTACATTAATTTTCAGAAAAACCTAAAGTATATCGATGCCCCCTATAGCAAATTTGCTAGGATAATAGTTTATAGAACATGTTGAAGCACAAATTAACTTCTTTTGCTATACTTTCTGCATGAGCTATGTTTTTATAGGAGGAATACCCGCATCTGGTAAAAGTTATTTAGCAAAGAAGGTTGCAGAAAAAACTGGAGCGTTTCATTTAGATGTAGACACTTTACGAAAAGAGATGTCTAAGGATCCACAATTAAAATATTGGGTTAATTTCTTTTTTAATCAAGATGAAGAAGAATATTTAAAAAATACGCCCTGTGAGAAACACTGGGAAAACCTAGTAAAACAATCAGAAGCATTTTGGCCAACAATTCTAAATAAAATTAATGAGGTAATTAAATCTCATAAATCAGCAATTTTTGAAGGAGTAAATATATTACCTCATTTAGCTAAAAGAGATTTTAATTTTCCAGGAGTTTATTTATTAGGAAAATCATTTGAGGAAATATTTGAAAGGAATAAGCAAGATCCTAGGTGGGGACAAACTGAACAATTACAAAAACTGGAAGCAGAGTTATTTTTTAACTGTGAGAGACCAAAATATAAAGAAGAAGCAGAAAAATACGGCTATAAAATATTTGATAAGTCTGATGAGGCAGAGGAAGAGGTGTTAAAATTATTAGGATTATAAAAATAGAACTTGTTACAGTCAGAGATGAAGAGAAACATATATTAGCCAATTTATTGGAATTGTATGAATATGATTTCAGTGAGTTTAGTAACTCTGATTTAGATGAAAATGGAAGATATGGTTATAAGTATTTAGATAATTATTGGCAGGAAGAAAATAGACATCCATTTTTTATTAAAGTAGATGATAAGTTAGCAGGTTTTGTATTGGTAAATAAGCATACATATCTTTCGGATGATGCAAATGCTATTGCAGAATTCTTTATCCTTAAAAAATACAGAAGAGGTGGCATAGGGAGTAATGCTGCGAAACAAATCTTTGATATGTTCCCCGGTAAGTGGGAAGTAACGCAAACTAACCAGAATAAAGACGCTCAAAAGTTTTGGAATAAAGTAGTAAATGAATATACTAATGGAAATTACAAGGAAGTAGTTTTAGATAATGAAAAATGGAAAGGCCCTGTATTAACGTTTGATAATTAAAAAACCAAAACTAGAATATATATGAGTAATGATTTAGTAAGACAAGGATATAATAAAGCAGCAGAAAATTATTCTTCTAAAAGAGATCAATTTAAAAATAATAAATACCTAGAACAACTGGTAAAGTTACTGAAACCTAGTGCTATCGTTTTAGATATCGGTTGTGGTTCTGGAGTACCAGTAGATAAATATCTAGTAAATAAAGGTTTTAATGTTATTGGTTTTGATATTTCTGAAAAACAAGTAGAATTAGCAAAGGCAAATGTTCCCAAAGCAACTTTTGAAGTTAGGGATATGTCTAAACTTAAAGAAGATGAATATAAAGTAGATGCTGTTATTTCTTTTTATGCAATTTTTCATACTCCTAGAGAAAAGCATCAAGATTTATTTAAAAAGATAAATTCTTTTCTTCCTCAAGGTGGGTATATTTTAGTAACTATGGGGGCAGGTGAATACGAAGGTTTAGAAGAAAACTTTCATGGTACAAAAATGTGGTGGAGCCATTATGGAGCAGAGAAAAATAAAGAGATTGTTGAAAATGCTGGATTTAAAATCTTACTAGATGAAATTGATATTGGTGGAAACGAAAGACATCAAATTATTCTAGCTCAAAAGATTTAAAATATCTAAGTACCGGGTAATCCTTGTGTTAGAATTCCATTCACATATTTAAAATCTTTTAATTCTATCCTTATTCCGTCTTTAGTATTAAAAGTAATGTCCATCAATTTAGATGAATGAGTAATGTTGTCATCAACATCAGTCCATTCTCCAATAAAGTCTAAATCTAACGCTGTTTGCCAATTTTTTAACCACCGAAGTTGTTTTGTTTTAATATCTAAAAGGCAAACCCTCCCTTGAAAACTAATGATATAGAAATTTTCATTTAAATTTCTTAGTGGATATTTTAATTTGTAATAAACAATCTTTAAATTTACCCAAAGGCGCTCAAAAAGCAGTAAGACAAATAATATTAAAATTATTACATTAGCGAGGAGGAAGTAGATATTTTCAGTCTGCCAATTATATGGATTCTCATATAAAGATTGAATAAAATTCAGTACAAGAGTTTTATCTAACCAAATAAAAAGTAATAATAAGTGGGATAAGATAATTGGACAAAAGTACCACGGCCGTATAATGTTTGTCCAAAGTTATAGCTGGATTGATTAGAGCTATAATACACCCTTAGACTGTTGTATAAATCCTTAGGTTTGAACGTATTTAACCCCAGGTGTTGGAATTGGCAAATTCGACAATTAAAGAGGTAAAATCCTGTTTTTATAAATAAAATTAGCTATTTCTTGGCTGATAAAGAGTATGCCTGTAGGTGAGGGATGGATAAAATCATGAGTATTTATATAATCAATATTGCCACTTTCCTGATCTGCCAGTGATTTCTCATAAATATTTATTAAAGGAATTTGGTGATCCCGAGCATATTTAATATGATTTTTTATATAGGCACTTCTGTGTCTGGCCCACTGTTTTCTCTCGTCTGTAGTTAAATTGACTACCCCTTCAGCATATCTGTCTGAGTGGGGAGCAATGGTAGACATCAGTATTACTATTGCCTGCGGCCTCCTTTGTTTAATCATTTCCCTGGCTTTATCCAAAACCTCATTGTGCTTTTTGAAACCGTCTTCCCATTTTGGATCAGACAGAGGGTTGTGGCCAAAAGATTCAATGATGATGACATCAAACTCGTAATTTAGAATAGGCTGGGAAATAGTTCCGTTAAAATTAGTTAGGTTTTGCAACCTATCAGGTAAAGTAAGAATATTGGTTGAGCCCACAGAAAAATTTTTAACTTCAATTTTCTTATTGGGATAATATTCTTTAAGATAGTTTTTTAAAATATCTGCAGTAGGTCCCAAATAATCAGTCATGGAATCACCTACTAAAACAATGGTGTAAGAATTTTTAGGCGTAACAGTGTGGATATTAAAAGTTTTTTTAACCAGATGGAGCGGTTGAGCAAAAATTCTTTCTAATGAGCCGAGTGGATTAAAATTTAAAAAAGAAATTATCATCAAGCAACATAAGGAACCAAAAAGCGTACCCATTCATTAAAGTATGCCAAAATGCACGGTTAATTCCCAGAGGCCTTTTACTTTATTAGATAGAAAAGGAAATAAATTACCACATAGTCAACCTAAACTTGCAAAGGATAATTTAGTGTGTTTATACTAAAAACATGTCCATTTTGATTAACTGGGGAGTTTCGGCTTTGGTGATTGTGGCGGCGGCTTATTTACTTCCCGGAGTGCATATTGCCGGTTTTACTACTGCCTTGGTTGCAGCTTTAGTTTTGGGAATTATCAATGCAGTTTTAAAACCTATTTTGGTTTTTCTGACTTTACCAATTAATATTTTAACCTTAGGGCTTTTTACCCTGGTAATTAATGCCTTGTTAATAATGCTGGCTACCTTTATTGTTCCCGGGTTTGTAGTAGATGGCTTTGGTTGGGCCTTGCTTTTTTCGATACTGCTGTCAGTAATTAATGCTTTCCTGCACGCTGCTACCTAGAATTTTGTTTTAAATACTCCAGTGCACCATATAAACCACCGGTATCGCCCAAGGTATTTAGCTCAATAGGGGGAATTTCCGGGAAAATAGTAAAAATTTCTTGTAAGTATAGTTTAACTTTATCCAAAGAGATAGCTTTCATCACTCCTCCTCCTAAAACTATGATTTCCGGCGACCAATAAACAATAGTGTTATTGATGCCAATAGCCAAGAATTTGGCCATTTCTTCCCAGACTGCCCCATCTTTGATACTCTCTGGTTTTTGATGATATTTTTTCTCAATGGCGCTGCCGGACAGGTATGCTTCTAAATGGCCCAGGCCCTGACAGCCGCAAATACTGCCATTAGGGACAATAATTTGATGGCCAATTTCAAAATCTCCTGCTTTTTGGTCAATTTTCCCCTGCACAATTCTGGCTCCTCCCACTCCGGTGCTGACAGTAATGTAAGCGACAATTTTTTTGTTCTTTCCGGCACCAACAACAGCTTCACCTAAACCAACTAAGCTGGCGTCATTTTCCAAAAAGACGCTACTTCCCAGAGCTTGTTCCAAGCTTTGTTTTAAGGGTTTATTATTCCAGTCAGCAATATTGGGGAAATTAGCCACATAATTTTTTTGTTTATTTAAGGGGCCGGGAATTCCTCCGGCAGCAGCTTCAATTTTTTGCCCCTGAGAAAGTTTCAAAGCTGCTTGTTGGATTTGAGTGATACCCTGGTTAAATTCTTGGGGAGTAGGGAAAACTATTGGATTGGAAATGATTTGGTTATCAGCAGAAACTGCCACCCGAATTTGAGTAGCCCCAATATCAAAAAGTACCTTCATAATTACATCTTAACATAGAATTTTCCCCACAAAAAATCCCGCACAAAGCGGGATTTCTTGAAAACTCATCTTGCGACAAGCAAAGTTGAATATACAGATAAAACATTTTTTCGTCAACTAGATATTAATAGATCAAAGCTGCTCATGATACAATAGAACCATGATTTTTATTGGGGCTGATCATCGGGGATTTGAATTAAAAGAAAGATTGAAAAAAAACTTAATTGATGAAGGATATGAGATTACTGATTTGGGCAATGACCATTTGGATGGAAATGATGACTACGTTATCTTTGCGGAAAAAGTAGCCAAAGCGGTAGTTAATGATATAGAGAATAGAGGAATTATTCTTTGTGGTTCGGGGGTGGGAGTGGATATGGTGGCTAATAAAATTGATGGAGTGCGTTCAGCCTTAGTTTTTGATATAGCCAGGGCCAAACAAGCCCGAGAACATGAAGATGCGAATGTAATTTCTCTGCCGGCAGATGTTTTAGATGAAGAAACAGCCTTAGAAATCGTTAAAACTTTTTTAACAACGCAGTTTTCAGGGGAAGAAAGGCATGTCAGAAGATTAGAGGAGTTGGAAAAAGTTGAGGAAGAAAATTAATGATTAAGATAATTCCGGCTATTTTAGCTACAACTGAGGAAGAATATAAAGACAAATTATTAGAATTAGAAAAAGAAAATTGCCTAAAATTTGATTGGGTACAAATAGACTTCATGGACAATAAATTTGTTCAAAACCAAAGTATCACTCCGGAAATAATTGCCAAATATCCTACTCAATTTCAAATTGAAGCTCAATTAATGGTGGAATATCCGGAAAATTGGGTTGATGAATTGGTAAAAATTCCGGTAAGGAGAATAGTTTTTCCAGTAGAAGATACTAGTGGCCTTAGGGAGCGGATTAGTCATATTAAAAATCATGGAATTAAGGTGGGACTGTCTATTAATCCGGAAACTGACTTAGAGACAGTGGAACCTTATGTTGGTGAGATAGATATAATTTTAGTAATGTCAGTCAACCCTGGCTTTGGTGGACAACAGTTTCAGCCTCAAGCAATAGAAAAAGTCAAAGAGATTAAGCAAAAAAATTGGCCTATTACAATTGAGGTAGATGGTGGTATAAATAAAGATGTTTTGGAAAGTTTGGAAAAGGCCGGAGCCGACAGCGTAGTCATTGGTTCACATTTACCGGAAATTTTACATGGACACTAATTTACTAAAAGCTAAAACAATTGAACAGGTGGCCATTTTTGGCTTTGCTGACTCTAAAGAGGGAGAGCCTATTTATGAGGAGGTATTTGAGGTGGCTAAGGCTTTAGCACAGGCAGGCTACATTGTGGTAGATGGGGGAGGGCCGGGAGTAATGAGGGCAGCCACAGAAGGGGCTAAACAGGGAAGAGGAAAGGTTGTTGGGGTAACTTTTTACCCGGAAGATGAAATGAATTATGAGGGTAGAGATCCTAAAAATTTATTTGATGAAGAAATTAAAACTGCTAATTACGTAGAGCGAACCTTATCTTTAATGAAAGAGGGTCAAATATATGTAATTTTTAATGGAGGAACAGGAACTATTTCGGAGTTTGGTATGGCTTGGGGGTTGGCCAGGCTTTATTTTGGCCATCATAAACCCTTAATTTTGTATGGCAAATTTTGGGAAAAGATAATTGCATCTTTCAAGGAAAATATGCTGCTTCGTCCGGAAGAGCTAGAGGTTTATAAAATTGTAGAAACTCCGGAAGGAGTTTTAGAGGCTATTAAAAATTTTGAGGAAGAGCTAGAACGGGGAGAACATCAACATATTAAAATTACCCGCAACGGATTTCAGAATTAGCTTTTGCATTTGATTTTTAAGGTTGTTACGATAGTAACATAATGTCTGCCCTAGATGTCCATCAATTAGAAGAGATCGCTGTTAAAATTCGTGAAGATATTATTCAGATGTTGGTTACTGCTGGTTCCGGCCATTCTGCCGGGCCTTTGGGCATGGCAGATGTATTTGTGGCCCTTTATTTTAATATCTTAAATATTGACCCTAAAAATCCCACTGACCCTAATCGGGACAGATTAGTTTTATCCAACGGCCATATCTGTCCGGTACTTTATGCCACTATGGCTCATGCTGGTTTTTTCCCAAAAGAAGAGCTAAAAACTTTGCGAAAATTAGGTTCAAGGTTACAAGGACATCCTCACCGTGAAACTTTGCCTGGGCTGGAAACAACCTCCGGCCCTTTGGGTAGTGGTTTATCTCAGGCTGGGGGAATGGCTTTGGCAGGGAAAATGAACCAGGCCAAGTGGCGGGTTTATTGCCTGATGTCTGATGGTGAACAAGATGCAGGCAATACTTGGGAAGCAGTGATGTGGATTGCTAAATTTAAACTCCATAATTTAACAGTTTTAATTGACCGTAATAATATTCAAATTGACGGATTTACTGAAGATGTCATGCCGCTGGAGCCGCTTAAAGAAAAGTATGAGGCTTTTGGCTGGCATGTCTTAGAAGTTGACGGGCATAATTTCGAGCAAATAATTGATGCTTTTAACCAGGCTAAAGCCATTTTTGAAAAACCTACAGTTATTATTGCCCATACTATTCCCGGAAAGGGAGTGGACTTTATGGAAAATGATTTTAAATGGCATGGAGTTCCTCCTGGAGTATCAAATATGCCGGGAGAACCACCCAAAGAAGAACAAGCAAAAATAGCCTTAAAAGAATTGAGAACCTTACAAGGCAAGATAAGAAGTGAACATGAATAATTTATGTTAGACAAAAGCGCTCATTTAAACCCAAAACTATATGAACCTAATATTGAACAAGTTCCTTCCCGGGATGGGTTTGGGGAGGGGTTGGTTTTGGCAGCAGAAGAAAATGATCAGATTGTGGGGCTGTGTGCAGATTTAACTGAGAGTACCCGTATGCAAGCTTTTAAAGATAAATTTCCGGACAGATTTGTCGAGATGGGAGTGGCAGAACAAAATTTAGTCACTGTGGCCTCAGGCATGGCCTCGGTAGGGAAAATTCCTTTTGTCACCTCCTATGCCATGTTTTCTCCGGGAAGGAATTGGGAACAGATCAGAACCACCATTTGTTATAACAATCAACCAGTCAAAATTATCGGCAGCCATGCGGGAATTTCCGTAGGCCCGGATGGAGCTACCCACCAAGCCTTGGAAGATATTGCCATTACCCGGGTTTTGCCCAACATGGTAGTGATTGTTCCATCTGACACAATTGAGGCCAAAAAAGCTACTGTGTCTATAGCTAAAAATGGTAAACCTTCTTACCTCCGTTTATCCAGAGCTGAGGTGCCTGTGGTAACCACCCCGGAGTCCCCTTTTGAAGTGGGGGTGGCAAATGTTTTGACAGAGGGTCAGGATGTAGCCATTGTAGCTTGCGGCCAGATGGTTTATGTGAGTTTGCTGGCTGCCCGTGAGCTAGAGGAGCATGGGATAAAAGCTAGAGTGATTAATTGTCATACGATTAAGCCTTTAGATAAAAAAACTATTTTACAGGCAGTGGAAGATTGTGGAGCGATTGTCACCGTAGAAGAGCATCAAATAGCCGGAGGATTGGGGTCGGCGGTGGCAGAAGTGGTCAGTCAGGAGTTTCCTGTGCCAATTCAAATGGTGGGAATTTCGGATCATTTCGGAGAATCAGGTGAACCGCAAGAACTGCTGGAAAAGTTTGGTCTAAACAAAGAAGCTATTATCCGGGCAGTGACCAAAGCCATCAGGCTAAAAAGGGTTTAAAGCTTAATTTTTAGATAAAATATAACCAATAATCTAAATAAAACTACAAAAGCAGCCAAGCCAAAGGTAATTTGTTCAGCCGCACTTTTAACGGTAAAAACTCCGTTAGTTGATTTTGTCAGATAAAAGTGCCCTACTGCCAAAATTAAGGCGACATATGCTGTTGATTGGACCAATTTCCAAACTTTGGGAGTTAAAAAATTTAAAGAAAATTTATTAGAGGTTAAAGTAAGTACCAAAAGTATTATTAAGGAAGCCAGACCCAAAAGCAGCCCAACATATTGAGGGCTTTGGGGATTAAATAATTTGGCCAGATTGAAATTAACATAGAAAATATAAACCAGGGCGCTATGAGCCAGGGCGATCAGAAAACTTAAGATTCCTAAAAATTTGCGGTGGGCTTTTAAACCATCCAGCCTAGGGAAAAGTTGACAGATGGGACCGATTAGTAAAGTTAGGGACAGCAGGGCAATTGATAAAAGTCCGGTTGTTTCCACCATCTCGCCCGGGCTAAATTGACCAAATTTATTTGACATGAAGGATGTGTTAAACTGTTTTTAACAGTAGCATAATTTTTCTGATGGATCAACAAAAAATTAAAATCCTGGTCTTATTTTATTCTTTAGGTGGTCACACTGCTAAATTAGCTGAATATGTTGCCCAGGGAGCCAGGGAAATTCCCGGAGTTGAGGCAATGGTTAAACAAGTTCCGGAGATTCTTCCAGCAGAATTTTTTGCCGATAAGCCGGAGTTAAAAACTGTCAAAGAATCTCTAACTCACATCCCCACTGCTACCCTTGAAGATTTAACTTCAGCTGATGGGGTGGCTTTTGGCACTCCTGTTCATTTTGGCTCTTTTGCCTCCCAATTAAAGCAATTTATTGATCAACTTTCCCCGGTTTTTATCAAGGGGGCTATGGTGGGAAAACCGGCCGCGTTTTTTGTCAGTGCCGGTAGCGTCCATGGGGGAGAGGAAGCAGCTTTAATTTCTTCAATGATCCCTTTGCTTAATTTGGGGATGATTCCAATAGGTGTTCCTTACCCCATTCAGGGGGAAAGTGCGGAGTTTGATGCCGGCAGCCCCTATGGGGCAATTTTTGTCTCCGGCTATAAAGGGGATAAGGAAATTACCTCAGGGGATATTAAAATTGCCCAAATTTTAGGGAAAAGGCTCTCGGCCATGGCCAAAATCATTAAATATGGTTGTGAGCAGTTTCCGGAGTGTAGTTTCCTTTCTCATAAATACGAGTAATTTCCCTGGGTGCCTGCCTAATCCACCCCCCAGGTGTTTGTAATTTGACATATCCCCCCTGGGGGGATATAATGAGAATATGTACAGGCCCAAGGATACCCAGGAAAGAATATTACACCGGCTGCAAATTGCCCAGGGGCATTTGAAGAAAGTGTTAAGGATGGCGGAAGACGGTGAGTATTGCATTGATATCATCCACCAATCCCAGGCAGTGCAGAGAGCGCTACAGGAGGCTGATTCTGTAATTTTAGAAAATCACCTTAAAACCTGCGCTTCCGATGCCATTAAAAATGGTAGAAGTAAAGAAGCCATCACTGAAATAATGAATGTATTTAAAAGGAGTCCAAAAACTTGAACGATAAAAAGATTATTAATGGATAAAATTTTAGTTATTATTTTTGGGCTATTGGGAATAGCTTTTACTTTTTGGTTTTTCCTGATGAAGAGGGAGAAAGAGGTTAGTGTGGAAAACCTACCTGCCGGCAAGGCAGGCGAGATAGATATTAAAGTTTCCGGTGGTTACTCCCCTGAGGTGATATCCATTCCTGTAGGTAAAACCACCAAGGTTAATTTTTTAAGAACAGACCCGACTGATTGTTTGTCAGAGGTAGTTTTGGGAGATTTCAAAATCCGCAAAGAGCTGCCTTTAAATCAGAAAGTAACAGTGGAAATAACTCCTAAAGAGATTGGTGAGTATCCATATTCCTGTGGCATGAATATGTACCATGGAAGAATAGTAGTACGATGAACAAATTACTAACTAACAAACTAACCACTAAAACTTTTCCCATCAAAGGCATGCATTGTGCATCCTGTGTGAGGGTTTTGGAGAAATCTTTAGGTGGGGTGGAAGGTGTCTCCAATGCTGTGGTTAATCTGGCAACGGAGTCAGCAACTGTGACTTTTAATTCAAAAAAAGTCACAGATAATGATTTGGTATCTGCTGTAGCGAATGTGGGTTACAAAGCAGGAATTAATGAAGAGTTAAAAACAGAGGATGAGCAAAAACAAGAGAAACAAAAAGAGTTAAGGAATCTTCGCAATAAAGTTTTAGTCAGCTTAGGGTTGGGAGTTTTAATTGTCTGGGGTTCTTTTCCCTTTTTAATGCAGTTTTCCCCCGCTATTTTACAAAACTTCTTGGTGCAGATGATTTTAGCCATCCCGGTCCAATTTTGGGCAGGCTGGGAATTTTATCGGGCCACCATCCCTGCTTTAAAGCACAGAACTGCCAACATGGATACTCTGGTGGCAATCGGTACTACGGTGGCTTTTTCCTATTCTGCAGTTGTAACAATTTTTCCTCAACTGGTGGAAAGTATTGGAGTCAGACCCGAGCCCTACTTTGATGTTTCCACAATCATTATTGGTCTAATTCTTCTGGGAAGGTATTTTGAGGCTAAAGCTAAGGCCGGTACTTCCGAGGCTATTAAGAAACTGATTGGACTTCAGGCCAGAACCGCCAGGGTCTTAGTGGATGGAGTGGAAAAAGATATCCCGATTGAGCGGGTAGTGGTGGGAAATGTGATCAGGGTCAGACCGGGAGAAAAAATCCCGGTTGATGGACAAATTTTAGAAGGGGAATCCTCAATTGATGAATCAATGGTGACAGGAGAAAGCATTCCGGTTGATAAAACAAAAGAAGATACAGTTATTGGCGCCACCTTAAATAAAACCGGCACATTTTTATACAAAGCTACTAAAGTGGGGGCAGATACCATGCTTTCACAAATTATCAAGCTGGTGCAGGAGGCCCAAGCCAGCAAAGCGCCTATTCAGAGGCTGGCAGATTTAATCTCCTCTTATTTTGTGCCAATAGTAATTATGTTGGCTATTGCTACGTTTGTAGTGTGGTATGTTTTTGGTCCTAACCCTGCTTTTGCCTTTGCCATGCTTAATATGGTAGCGGTTTTAATTATTGCCTGCCCCTGTGCCATGGGTTTGGCCACCCCTACAGCTATTATGGTGGGCACAGGTAAGGGAGCAGAGCATGGGATATTAATTAAGGATGCCCAAAATTTACAAACAGCTCATAAAATTAATACAGTGATATTTGATAAAACAGGGACTTTAACAAAGGGAAAGCCTGAGGTGACCGACGTTGTTTCAACGGAGGTCATCCTGAGCGAGCGAAGCAAGTCGAAGGACCTCATTTTACTACTAGCTGCGTCTTTGGAAAAAGGGTCAGAGCACTCTCTGGCGGAAGCAATTGTTAATAAGGGGGAGGCGGAAAAAGTAAAGCTTATGAAAGTATCAAGCTTTAAGGCAATTGCAGGCCATGGAGTGGAGGGAATAATTAATGGGCAGAAAGTCATCTTGGGTAATAGGAGATTGATGGAAAAAGAGGAGATAAAGGTTGAGGAAAGAGAGGTAGAAAGATTGGAAAACGAAGGAAAGACGGTCATGATATTAGGAGCAGACGGTAAGTTGGCAGGTCTGATTGCTGTGGCCGATACTTTAAAAGAAACTGCCAAAGAGGGTGTGGAGAAATTACAAAAGATGGGGGTAGAAGTGGTGATGATTACAGGAGATAACCAGAGGACTGCTAATGCTATTGCCAAACAAGTTGGAATAAAAAGAGTTTTAGCTGAGGTTTTGCCTGATCAAAAAGAAACAGAAGTTAGAAAAATCCAACAAGAGGGGAAAATTGTGGCTATGGTGGGAGATGGGATTAATGATGCCCCGGCTTTGGCTGCCTCAGATATTGGGATTGCCATGGGTTCTGGGACCGATGTGGCCATTGAATCAGCCGGGATGGTTTTAATTAACAAAGATTTAAATTCTGTCGCCTTAGCTTTTGAACTATCCCAAAAAACCATGAGGACTATCAAGATGAATTTGTTTTGGGCTTTCGGGTATAATGTAATATTAATTCCGGTGGCCATGGGAATTTTGTATCTTCCTTTTGGAATACTATTAAATCCCATCTTTGCCTCAGCAGCTATGGCTTTAAGTTCAATATCCGTTGTTTCCAATTCCCTCCTGCTTAAACGATTTAAAATATACCCAACTTATTCTACTTGACAGCAGCAATGAAGTAACTTACTATTTGAATAGTTGTTCAAATACTATGGATATTAAGCATAAACAAATTAAAAAACAGTTAGAAAATAGAAAAGAGATTATTGAATGTGCCCAACAACTAGGTGTGGTGGGTGATCCTACCAGACTTAAAATTTGTTATCTTCTGTGTCACTATCCAGAACTTAGCGTCAGCAGTATTGCTGAAATATTAGATACTTCTATCTCTGTTGTCTCTCATAGTCTAAAGAAGCTACTTAAACTAGAACTAGTCAGCAGAAGAAAAGAGGCTCAAATAGTTTATTACTCTCTTGTCAGTAATGAATTTACCAAAACATTAAAAGGATTTATTGTTTAAGTAAGGAGGTGGGCTTATGTGTCCAAGTTGCGGTTAAATTATGAGTGATGAATATGACTTAATTATTATTGGTGGCGGGGCAGGGGCTTTTTCAGCTGCTATTAAAGCTAATGAATTAGGCGCTAAAACCTTAATGGTAAATAAGGGTCTGTCTTTAGGCGGAACTTGTGTTAATGTGGGTTGTGTTCCCTCTAAAACTCTTCTTTGGGCGGGTGAAGTAATGCATCTTGCCAAAGAGCATCACATTCCAGGTCTGGATATTGAAGTTAAGGGTTTTGATTTTGCTAAAGTTATTCAACATGAGCTTGATTTGGTAGTAAAACTGAGAGCTGAGAAATATGAGAAGGTCTTAAATAATTTAGAGAATGTTAATCATATAGAAGGAAGAGCAACATTTATTTCGCCGAATGAGATAGAAGTTAACCCTTCGACAAGCTCAGGGCAAGTGGGCCAAAGATTTAAAGCTAAAAAGTTCATTATTGCAGCTGGATCAACAGCCATGGTGCCACCAATTGAGGATATTCAAGATGTTGAGTATATAACTCATATTGAGGCTTTGCAACTAAAGCAACAACCAAAAGAACTCATTGTAGTTGGAGCAGGTCCTTTGGGATTAGAATTTGCCCAAATGTATGCCAGATTTGGGACGAAAGTTGCCATCTTACAAAGAAATGTTTCTATCTTCCCTCCAGCTGAAAGAGAATTAACTAATAGACTTGCAGAGATACTTACCAAAGAAGGAATAATCATTAAGACCGATATTCAAGTCAAATCTGCTAGAAAAGAAGGTAGCAAGAAAATCCTCACCTACATGATAGGAGATAAACAAGAGCAGGTTCAAGCAGATGAGATACTGCTTGCAACAGGTAAAACTCCAAATACCAAAAGATTAGCCCTTGATAAAGCAGGAGTGGAGATTGATGAGAAACAGGCCATTAAAGTAAGCCCACAATTTCAAACTTCTCAACCTCATATTTATGCAGTGGGTGATGTAATAAATCTGTCTATCAGACAAGAACCAACAGCAGGACGAGAAGGTACCTTAGCAGTTGATAATGCATTAAATAATACTCAAAATAGTATTGATTATAATACTGTCCCTTGGACAATCTTTACTGACCCACAGCTTGCAGGAGTAGGACTTACTGAGGAACAGGAGGTTAAGCAATTAGGAAGATGCTTATGCCGCACTGTTTCTTTTGCCGATGTACCAAAAGCCATTATCATGAACCGTACAGAAGGCTTAATTAAAATGGTTATCCACCCTGAAACAAAAGTAATTCTTGGAGTCCATATTTTAGCACCTAATGCAGGAGAATTGATTGCTCAAGCAATATGGCTTATTAAAAATAAAAATACCATTGATGATGTGGTAACCTCACTGCCTATGTTTCCCACCCTTTCTGAGAGCATCAAGATTGCAGCGCTTTCATTTACCAAGGACATATCCAAATTAAGCTGTTGTATTTAGTATAATATTTAAAATGGATCTTTGGCTAATCTTTATAACCGGTTTAACTGTGGGAGGGCTGACTTGTCTGGCTGTGCAGGGAGGGCTTTTGGCCTCTACCATTGCTGTCAGGGAAGAGGAGGACTTGGAAGGCGGCAGCAGGAGAAAACATACTATTTTTGCCACCGTTGCTTTTCTTCTTGCAAAGTTAGCAGCTTATACCATCTTAGGTTTTATCCTGGGATCTTTTGGAGGGGCTTTAAATATCAGCTCAAATGTGCAGATTTTCATGCAGCTTATAGCCGGGCTGTATATGATTGCTATAGCTTTAGATTTATTAAAAGTTCACCCTATTTTTAGATATGCGCTTATCCAGCCGCCCAGGTTTTTAACCAAAATGGTCAGAAACCAGGCCAGAAGCAGGGAAATTTTTGCTCCGGCCTTTTTGGGAGCAATGACTATCTTTATTCCCTGCGGCACAACGTTGGCCATGGAGACTTTGGCCATTTCCTCTGCCAATGCTTTTTGGGGTGCTGCTATTATGGCTGCTTTTGTTTTAGGCACTATGCCTTTATTTTTTGGGGTAGGTTTTTTAACCACAATTTTAGGTGATAATTTCCAGGGCAGGTTTTTAAGGCTGGCCGGGTTACTGGTGCTTTATTTAGGGATTATTTCAGCCAATGGGGCTTTAGTGGCTGCAGGCTCACCCATTAGTTTGCCCTCTATTACAGTAGATTTGAGTGGTAATGGTGGGTATACAGGAGGCAATACTCAAACCAATATCCCTGTTACCCAAAACCCACAAATACTCATTACTTCTTCTGGCTATGGCCCTAATTATGTTAGGGTAAAGGCAGGGGAAGCTGTGAATTTAACTTTGAAGAGTGTTAATGCTTACAGCTGTGCTTTATCTTTTAGGATTCCCTCTTTAGGTATCAACAGGAATTTACAGCCTAATGATACTCAATTGGTTGCTTTCACCCCCACACAAAAAGGCCAGATTCCCTTTAGCTGTTCTATGGGAATGTATCGGGGGGTGATAGAGGTCATATGATTAAAAAGAAATTTAAAATTACAGATATGCACTGCTCATCCTGTGCCTTAACCATTGATATGAACTTAGAGGATTTAGAGGGAGTGAAGGCAGCTAAAACCAGTTATGCTAAAGGGGAAACTGAGATAGAGTTTGATCCCAATAAATTGGATGAGCAGCAAATTTTAGCAACCATCAAAAAATCAGGCTATTCGGCTGTTCCTCTTGATTCCTAACCCTTAATACATAATACTTAATACAGAACCCATGTTTGACTTAATTTCCATTGGAGACTCGGTGGTGGATACTTTTATCCCGCTGGAGGATGCCCGGCTGGAGCAAAAGCAGGGAGAAAGAAAGCTGATTTTAAGGTATGGGGATAAAATTCCGGTTGGGCCCTCTACCTCCCTGGTGGCCGGTAATGCTGCCAATAATGCGGTGGGATCCTCCCGCTTAGGGCTTAAAACTGCCGTTTTTACCTATGTGGGTGATAAAGATGAGGAAGAGTATGACCAACGGATTGTGGCTAAATTTAAACTGGAAAAGGTAGATACCAGATATATCATGCATGATAAAAACCTGCCTTCCAACCACCATATTGTTTTAAACTTTAAAGGGGACAGGACCATCTTAATTTATCACCAGCCCTGGAGCTATCAACTGCCTGATTTGGACAAAACCCGCTGGGTTTATTTTACTTCTTTAGGCCCCACTTATGTTGAGTCAAACTTAGTGCCGGATTTAATAAATTATCTGGAAAGGACAGGCACAAAACTGCTGTTTAACCCGGGCACTTTCCAAATTAAATTGGGGGTGAAGAAAAATGCCAGGCTACTCTCTTTAACAGAAGTCTTTATTGTTAATCTGGAGGAGGCAAAATTAATTTTAGGTTTTGATGAGGGGAGGAAGGTGGAGATTAAAAAACTTCTTAAAGGCATTGCGGACTTAGGGCCCAGGATGGCAGTTATTACCGATGGGGCAGAAGGCTCATACGGGTTTGACGGGGAAAAGTTTTTTAAGCTGGGAATATTTAAGGCAGATCTTTTGGAGATGACAGGCTCAGGGGATGCTTATGCTACGGCAGTTTGTGCAGCCTTATCTTATGGTAAAAATTTAGCTGAGGCCATGAGGTGGGGGGCAGCTAACGGGGCCTCGGTGGTTGAGCAGATTGGCCCCCAGGCAGGGCTGTTAACTTATGATAAAATGCAGGAGAAGTTAAAAGCTAATTTAAAAATTCAAGCCCAAGAAATATAAATGAATACCATTAAATTCCAAAAAAACGGTAAGTTTTTAATGTTGGCTTTGGATCATCGGGATAGTTTTAAAAAAATAGTTAATCCGGGAAACCCCCAGGAGGTTACAGAAGAGCAAATTATTGATCTAAAAAATAAAATCATTAATTCTTTGGTCAATGAAATGAGTGGGCTTTTGATTGACGAGCGTTTTGGTCTAGAAGCTTGCAAAGAAGCTTGTCAACTAAAACCATTTCTGCTTCCTGTAGAAAAAAGCGGTTTTCTTGATCAGGAGAGAGAAAGAATTACGGAATTAGAATATTCTGTAGAGCAGGTTAAAAACTTAGGAGCCTCAGGAGCGAAATTACTGGTCTATTTTAATCCTCAATTAGGGAGTGCAAAAGTGCAGCTAGAAACAGCTAAACAGGTTTTAAAAGATTGTCAGCAAAATAATTTGCCTTTCTTTTTAGAAATTGTAACTTACACTCCCGATGTGCAGGTACAATTCCACATCGGGAGTGTAGATTCAAAAGCTGGGATGGTGATTGAATCAGTCAGGTCTTTTATAGAGGTAGGAGTAATACCAGATGTTTGGAAATTGGAATATCCAGGAGATGAGGATGCCTGCCGGGAAATTTCTCATTTGGTGGGAAAGACCCCCTGGATACTGTTGACGGGTGGTGTTAGTTTTGAAGAATTTAAATTGCAACTGGCAGTAGCTACCAAAGCTGGGGCCCGGGGATTTTTGGCTGGCCGGGCCCTTTGGCAAGAAGGGTTAACTTTACAGGGGACAAAACAAGAAGAGTTTTTCTCTGACACTTTACCAACACGGTTTAAAACTCTCTCTGAAATTGTTAATATTTAATTATGGCCAAAGTGGTGGTGACCCGCAAAATTCCCGGTAGTGGTATTAAGATGCTGCAAGAGGCCGGCTTTGAAGTGGCAGTATCTCCCCAAGATCGGGTTTTGGCCCGCAATGAATTGTTAAATTTTATCCAGGGAGCAGATGGGGTACTCACCCAACTTAATGATAAGGTGGATGAAAGTTTTATCAGCGCTGCCGGAGCAAATTTAAAAGTGGTAGCCAATTTTGCGGTGGGATTTGATAATTTGGACCTCCCTGCCCTCTTGTCGCACAATATTGTGGCCACCAATACCCCGGATGTTTTAACTGAAGCGGTGGCAGAACACACTATTGCTTTAATTTTTGCTATCAGCCGACGAATTGTGGAGGCTGATAAATTAGCCCGTTCTCAAACTTTAGAGTTTGGGCCCTCAGTGCTTTTAGGGATGGAGCTAAATGGAAAAACCTTAGGGATTTTGGGTTTGGGGAGAATTGGTTCCCGAGTGGCAGAAATAGGCAAAGCTGTGGGTATGGAAGTAGCTTATTATGATGTTAAGAAAAATAGTGAATTTGAATCTAAAGTAGGGGCTATTTTTAAAATCACACCTGAAGAACTACTGGCAGTCTCAGATATAGTCTCAATTCATGTTCCCCTACTTAATTCCACTAAACATCTGATTAACGCCGAAAGGCTCAAAATGATGAAACCTACCTCCTACTTAATAAACACCTCCCGGGGTCCGGTAGTTGACGAGGTAGCTTTAACTCAAAGTTTAAAATCTGGAGTGATTAAAGGAGCGGCTTTAGATGTGTTTGAAAATGAACCCCGACTCTCCCCTGGTTTGGAGAATTTAGCTAATGTGGTGTTAACTCCCCACATTGCTTCTGCCACTACTGAAGCGCGTTCCGCTATGGGAGAACTAGCTGCCAAAAATATTATTGCTGTTCTTTCAGGCCAGAGTCCCCTCACACCCATTAAGAAACCTTAATAAATAAAAATTTAGTGGACCCAAACTCGGGTGCCGGGATTTTCAGCCGTGGCCCGAACAGTATTCTGATTAGGAGGCACATTGGGGCCTGCCCATTCAAATAAAGCTGCCACGCTACTTAGAGGAGAATTGACGCAACCATGGGACATGGGTTGGCCAAAGTTATTGTGCCAATAAGCCCCGTGGATGGCATAACCCTGATAGAAAAACATGTTATTAGGGACATTGGGTAGATTATAATAAGTCCCCAAATCTTTATTCCCCCCAATCATGCTTTGATAGCGGGTTTTGTACCAAATATTAAAAGTACCCTTTGGGGTGGGGGCCCATTTACCAGAAGAGATGGGAAAATCTATCACCACCTTATTGCCTTCTCTGGCCCACAGATGTTGCTCTGAGAGGGAAACTTCAATCCATTTTTCTTCCCCGCTAGAGTTAGTAGTTCCCAAGATTTGGGAGAGGTCATCGGAAAAATCACTGCCATAGGCCAGGGAAGTTTTGGGATAATCTACTTGTTGGCTATTAAAAATAGCCAGGTTCGCACTTTCATTAAAACTACCGTCTGATTTTAAAATATCATCCACCTTGCAACAGGCAGTAGTGGGATCACCGGAAATACCCAATTTGTAGGCTAGCTCACGGCGAAGACTGGCAAAATTAGCTACTGAGTAGGTAAGACTAATAAGTATTAATAGGACAGGTAGTAAACGGGGCCACATAATGAACGTGAGCCGTCTACCTCACAATTTAATTGTGGAGGAAAGATTGAATAGCCGTCAAGAGGCATTTTAAAAAATACTTGCTTGAAGGTTATTTTAATGGTATATAAAGATGGATGGAAAACAAGTGGTTAATGGTTATGGTAGCAGCTTTGATAGTATTTGCCACTATCTATTGGGTGTCGCAAAAAATTAAAGGAGCGGTGGTTATTCCTGAGGAGCAACCGGCTTCATCTCCTGCTTTAAATTTACAATTTCAAAATTCTCCCTCTCCTGCCCCCTCAGCTAAATCAGTTAAGGAGTATAGGCAATTTCCGGGAGAATTCTCTCCGGCGGAGCTCACTAATAAAAAAGCCATTATCCAAACTTCAAAGGGTCAAATTGAACTGGAAATTTATCCTGAAGCCAGCAAAGCTGCTTCTAATTTTATTTTCCTCTCCAAAGATGGATTCTATGATGGTCTGATTTTTCATCGGGTGGAAGATTGGGTTATTCAAGGAGGAGATCCCTTGGGAAACGGGACTGGGGGACCGGGTTATAAATTTGCCGATGAGCCGGTTACCAAACCCTACCTGCGGGGAACTTTGGCTATGGCTAACTCTGGTCCCAACACTAATGGTTCCCAATTTTTTATTTTAAAACGCGATACTCCCCTGCAACCTAAATACACTATTTTTGGTAAGGTGATCTCCGGGCTGGAAGTGATAGATCAAATCAAAGCGGGAGATGTGATGCAAAAGATTACTATTACTCCCTTAAAATAATTTAAAGATCTGATATATTGACAGGGGCTGTTGTGGATGTGATATGTTATGTCCACAAAATCCTGGAGGACTATGAAAAAGAAAACTTCCCTCAAATCAGCCGCGGTGCTTCAAGTAGTTTCCGCCCCGACCCCCAAGAAAAGAAAAAGTAACGGGGTCCATATTAGCGGTAAGTTGCACTACAAGATAGAGCAAGTTTGGGAAATTGGCCGGACGATCCCCCCTCCTCCGCTGGATTTACCGCAACCAAACCTATCCGAAAATGCTTTATATATTGGCAAAACCCGTTATGCCCGCCGGGATGAAGATGGTAAACCCGTTGAGAGCGCTAAAGAAATGTTTTGGCGGGTGGCCTACAATATTGCCGCGGCAAATTTATTATTTGATCCTGATAAAGATAATATGCTCAAAGTTGCCAAGGAGTTTTATGCCCTGATGGTTTCCCAAAAGTTTATTCCCAATACTCCCACCATGTTAAATGCCGGCCGACCGATGCAGCAGTTGTCAGCTTGTTTTGTTCTGCCGGTGGAAGATGATATGCATTCAATCGCCAAAACTTTAGTTGATATGGTGATGATCCACAAATCTGGGGGGGGAACAGGTTTTTCTTTCTCCCGGCTGCGCCCTTATGGAGATGTGATCCGCTCTTCCGGCGGCAGTACGGTGGGGCCCACCTCATTTCTCCAAGCCTACAATGACGTTACTTCCCAAGTTAAACAGGGTGGAGTCAGACGTGGCGCCAACATGGGGATCATGCATATTACCCATCCGGATATCCTCCGCTTTGCCGTCATGAAGGTGGATGAATTTTCTCTCACTAATTTTAATATTTCCGTTACCGTCACTGAAGAGTGGATGAGGCAGGTAGAAAAAGACAGTAAATTTGTGACAGCAGAGCCTAACTGGGAAGAAATTATTGAAGAGATCAAACTGGCTCAAGCGATCCGGGATGTGGATTTGAAACTAAAAAAGGTAGAAGATGGAGTGGCTAAACTTTATGACTTGGTACGGGCAAAAGAAAAAGGGGAAGGTTATGAACTGATTAACCCCCGCAATGACCAGGTGACTGATCGACTCAATGCCAAAAAAGTGTTTTTGCTTATTACCCAGCTGGCTTGGCATTATGGTGACCCGGGGATGATTATGATTGACCGGATTAATGCTTCCGGAGCTAATCCCACTCCTAATTTAGGCCAAATTGAAGCCACAAACCCCTGTGGCGAGCAACCGTTACTGTCTTATGATGCTTGTACTTTGGGATCAATTAATGTAGGTAAGTTTGTTAAAGATGGGGTAATTGACTATCCGCAAATGACAGAAGTAACCAAACAAGCAGTGCATTTTTTGGATAATGTCTTAGATATGAACAATTACCCGATTCCAGAAATTTTTGAGATGACCAGGAAAATTAGAAGGGTGGGACTTGGTATCATGGGTTTTGCTGACTTACTTTATCAACTGGGGATTGGGTATAACACCCCGGAGGGGCGCCAAATTGCTGAAGATGTTATGGAGTGTATCCAAAAAGCCTCTAAAGAAGCGAGCGTGGAGTTGGCTAAAATTCGTGGTGTTTTTCCGGCTTGGGCAGGGTCAATTTTTGATCCCCAAAGTTCCTACTTTTTAGGAGAAGAACTTAAAATTAGGAATGCAGCCGTGACTACCATTGCTCCTACCGGTACTATCTCGATGCTGGCTGATGCTTCCTCTGGAATTGAGCCTATTTTTGGTTTATCCTATGCCAAAAATACTATTGAAGGGAAAAGGCTTTTTAATACCAACCCCTATTTTTTAAAGGTAGCCCAAGATGAAGGTTTCTACTCAGAGAAGCTACTGGAAAAAATTGAGCAAAATCATGGGTCAGTCCAGAGACTCTCGGAAGTTCCCGAAAAATGGCAAAAAGTATTTGTGGTTACTCACGATATTGCTCCTGAAGATCATGTTAGAATCCAAGCCGCTTTTCAAGCCCATGTAGACAATGCTATTTCCAAAACAATCAATTTCCCGCACGGCGCTACAGTAGAAGATGTCAGACGGGCCTATATGATGGTTTATGAGCTGGGTTGCAAAGGGATTACCATTTACCGTGATGGTTCCCGGGAAAAACAGGTGTTGGAGGTTAAAAAAGATAACTCTTATTATGACCAGCTGGCGGGAGGAACCAACTTTAAGGTAGGCGAGGAAAAGGTATTGGGCAGTCCTGATGTGGTCCCATCTGCCACAACTAGTGATACTTTGGGCCAGCGGCCAGTAATTTTGCGGGGTCGGACCTACAAAATTAATACTCCGGTGGGGGAAGCGTTTATTACGATTAACCGTGACAATAGTGATAATCCATTTGAGGTATTTGTGACCATTGGTAAAGCGGGTATGCATACCGGTGCTGATGCAGAAGCAATTGGCCGGTTAATTTCCCTCTCTCTGCGGATTTCCCGTCCTCACTCACAAGAGGTGGCCAAAAAGATTGTCTCGCAGCTTAAGGGGATTGGGGGTGCCTCTCAAATTGGATTTGGTAAAGACCGGGTGATGAGTTTGGCTGATGCTATTGCCAAAGCGCTCAGTGAAGATTTATCTCTTAATGACCACTCTGAAGCTGGGGAGATAGTGCCACTAAATTTGACTGTCGATGAAAGTAGTATCACTCCTAGCCTCCCCCTGTCAACCTCGGATACAGCAGATTTTTGTCCGGAGTGTGGTACAGCCAGTTTTGTCTTTATGGAAGGTTGCCAAAAATGCCTCTCCTGCGGATATTCTAAGTGTTAAGTTTTTTGACTTCCTCAAAGATGAAATTAGCAATATAACCTTTATATTTTTCTTGTAAATTTAACTCTTTATTAAAAATATCTTGGCTGGTAATAACTTTTCTACAAATCTTATTAACTTCATAGAGACTTAAAAGCTGATTATCTTGCAGATCCTTATTAATTTTTACATCAATAAGCTGAGGATTTAATGTATAAGCTATATCATTCATGATTTGATTATACAAGTAGTTGCAAGGGGTATCCAATTAGCTTTCCACTCCCGATGTGTAGGCTCAAAATTATTCATCTACTAATTGGTGTTTGATTAATTCTAGTTGTTGACCATAACCTGCTTGGTCTAGGACAAATTGTTTATAATCCTCTGGTGATTTGAAAAAACCTAACACATTTTCTTTAACACAAATACCAATTGATTTATTATTAATGTATTCTTCATAAGATGACCATTCGTATTGAGCTAAATCCTTTACCAAAAAAGACACTAGTGGATTTAAATGAATGTAGCGGGACACATGTGTGAGCTGTTCATCAGTTTCTATTAAAACTGCTTTAAATGGACCTTGTAATAAAGCTCCTACTCTTTCAAATTTAATATTGTAGTATTTAGTATAGCTATCACTTAGTTTTCTCATAAATTCACTAATTCCCCCATCTTTTAATTGTTTAACCAATAAGTGAAAGTGATTTGGCATTAAACAATAACAGATTATTTCAACTATCTTCTTCTCGGGATCAGGATTAAATAACTTCTGTTTAATAAAGTTAGAAAACTTAGGTTTAGGGCCTTCTAGCTGATAATATCTAATAGTCTGTATGAATCTTGAATAACACCTTTTATTATCAAAGATTCTTCTTTTCTCTGTACCCCGATTATATATATGATAAATTTGTTCATTTACCAGAGGAGTAGTTCTTGCTGGCATTTACAGCTGAGTGTATCTCAATTTTACCGATGTGTCAATATAATTCCACTCCCGATGTGGAAATATAAATTGAGAAGGGTTTGGTAGAATGGGTTCATGGAAGAAAAGGGGCTGGTTATTATTTATACAGGTGAGGGGAAGGGGAAAACTACGGCCGCGCTCGGTTTGGTGCTGCGGGCGGTGGGTTATAAGAAAAAATGTTTAATAGTTCAATTTGGTAAAGCTTGGTTTACGGGAGAGCTGGTGGGAATTAAAAAATTGGGACCGGGAGTAAAAATCATTCAAGGAGGAAAAGGTTTTTTAGATATTTTGGGTAGCAAAGTTCCTCTTTCAATTCATAAAAAAGCAGCCCAAGAAACTTACACTCTATTATCTAAGGAAATAATGTCAGGGAAATGGGATATTATAGTAGCTGATGAGATTGTGGGGGCAGTAGCCAGTAAAATTTTACCTCTTACTCAACTGTTACAACTTATTGATCAAAAACCCCAACAATTGGATTTAGTATTAACCGGTCACCAGGCGCCCATGCAGCTTATTAAAAAGGCTGATTTGGTGACAGAGATGAGAGAGGTTAGACACCCCTTTAAGAAAGGGCTTATAGCAAAGAAAGGTATTGACTTTTAGCAGTCTCTAAGCTAAACTGCTAATGTTTTATTTTTGAAAGAATCAGGGAGCGAAGTGAGCTATGAATTTTGTACCAGGAAATTCAAAAAATATTCTACAAGAGCCTATTAAACTAAAACCTACCATTCCTGTGGGGCCGCTGCGGGATACGGTAATTTTCCCGGGTAATTCCGTACCCATTATTTCCGGTCGTTCTAAATCCAAAGCTGCTTTGGATTTAGCTTGGAATAGCGATAAATTAGTTCTTTTTGTGACCCAAAAAAATCCCAAGATTGAAGATCCGGCTGAAAAAGATTTATATAAAGTGGGGACAGTTTGCCTGATCCGTCGGGCCGTCATTAATACCGAAGGGGAATATACCCTCCAGGCAGAAGGTTTGGCTCGGGTTTTTGTCAAAAATTTTGTCCGAACAGAACCGTATTTGGAAGCAGAAATTGAAGAAATCCCGGAACTATATGAAAAAAGCGAACAAACAGAAGCTCTCATTAGGGCTGTTCGGGATCAACTCAAAAGATATCTGGAACTAGGTGGCAATCCCTTTTTTGATCAAGGTAGTTTGGTAAATTGGAGTCTTTTTACCTACAGTGATGATCCCAACCAGTTGGTGAACTCCATTGCTCAAGCTATAGATTTTAAAACTATTGATAAGCAACAAATTTTGGAGATGGTGTCAGCCCAAGAGCGCTTACAGCGTATTTCTGATCTGCTCTCAAAAGAGATTCGCATCTTAGAAATTCAACAAAAAATTTCCTCTCAAACTCAAGAGAGAGTTTCTCGGATGACTAAAGAAGCTATTTTGCGTGAGCAAATGCGCAGCATTGAAGAAGAACTGGGGGAAAATGGCGAGAATGTAGAGATTAAAGAGTTGGAACTTAAAATTAAAAAGGCCGGTATGCCCAAAGAAGTTTTAAACAAAGCCCACAAAGAGTTAAATCGCCTAGCCAAGATGAGTTCTTATAACCCCGAGGCCGGTTATATTAGAAATTATCTTGAATGGTTAACTGATTTACCTTGGAGATTAAGTAAGGGCAAAAGAATTGACCTGAAGAATGCTCAACAGATTTTGGATGCTGATCATTATGGTTTAAAAAAGGTTAAAGAAAGAATTATTGAATATTTGGCAGTTCATAAACTTTCCGGTAAGGTACACGGCCCAATTTTATGTTTTGTGGGTCCTCCTGGCACCGGTAAAACCTCCATTGGTAAATCTATTGCCAAAGCCTTGGGGCGAAAATTTGTCAAAGTTTCTTTGGGAGGAATTCGTGATGAGGCAGAAATTCGGGGACACAGAAGGACTTATGTCGGGTCAATGCCCGGACGTATTATCCAGGCTATTAAACAGGCCGGGGCTGTCAATCCGGTTTTTATGCTGGATGAGATTGACAAAATTGGTGCTGATTACCGCGGTGACCCTTCGGCTGCCCTGCTGGAGGCTTTGGATCCGGAACAAAACAATGCTTTTTCCGACCATTATTTAGAAGTACCTTATGATTTATCGAACGTTATGTTTATTACCACCGCCAATATTTTAGATACCATTCCTCCGGCTCTTAGAGATCGGCTAGAGGTGATTCGTTATGCCGGCTATACCCAGGATGAAAAATTCCATATTGCCAAAAACTTTTTAATCCCCAAACAAATTGGGGCTAATGGTTTGGGTAAAACTGAAACTAACTTTACTGCAGAGGCGGTTAATGCCATTATCCAGCAATATACCAGAGAGGCTGGAGTCCGCAATTTAGAGAGAGAAATTTCCGGAGTGATGAGAAAAATTGCCCGCAAAATTGCCGAGGGCAATAAAAATAAAAGTTTTAAAATAACACAGCGAGATCTCAATGAATACTTGGGACCGGTTAAATTCTTGCCGGAGCTGGCAGAAATTGAAGATACAGTGGGAGTCTCAACTGCCATGGCCTGGAGTGAAGTGGGAGGGTCGATCATGTTTATTGAAGTTAATTTAATGCCGGGTAAAGGCTCGGTTCAGCTAACCGGGCAGCTAGGTGAAGTAATGAAAGAAAGTGCCCACGCCGCTATGAGCTATGTCCGTTCCCATTGGAGAGAGCTAGGGCTGCCGGAAAAGTTTTTCCACAAAGTTGATGTTCATATCCATGTTCCCGAAGGGGCTCAGCCTAAAGACGGGCCTTCAGCTGGAGGAGCGTTGACTTTGGCCATTATCTCGGCTTTTACTAGAGTTCCTGTCAAAAAAGATGTGGCCATGACCGGAGAAATTACCTTAAGGGGCCGCATTTTAGAAATTGGAGGCTTAAAAGAAAAAGTAATTGCGTCTCACCGGGCGGGAGTAAAAATAATTATTGCTCCAGAAGATAATCGCAAAGATTTAGAAGATATCCCAAACTACATTTTTAAAGATATTAAATTTGTGTTCGTTAAACACATTGATGAAGCGATCAAAGTGGCGCTAACCCGTCCTCCTCAATCAGCCGCCCGCAAGAGTATACCATTGGGCCCGGCTCCGGCTTTGGCCTAACTTCCCCTTGACACAATTAGTTTCCATAGTTGTATCTTGACGATAACTACTTATTAGTGTAAATTCCAAGGTGATGGTAGAGATTTTGGGTAATATTAACTTAATTATTTGGGCCGCGGTGGCCCTTTCTTTAATTTATGGTGGTTGGTTGGTGACGGAAATTTTACGCCGGGGGGCTGGTGATGAAAAAATGCAAGAAATTGCCTTGGCAATCCAAGAGGGCGCTAATGCTTATCTGAAGAGACAATACTCTGTGGTGGCAGTAGTGGCTTTGATATTGATTGCTTTAATCTACCAGTTTTTGGGACTTAACACAGCATTGGGATTTTTTATTGGGGCAGTTTTGTCAGCTTTGGCTGGTTTTATCGGCATGAGTGTGGCAGTGCGCAGTAATGTCAGGGTAGCTGAGGCAGCCAAACATGGATTGTCTCAGGCCTTTACCTTAGCTTATAAGGGAGGAGCAGTGACCGGATTTTTGGTGGTAGGTTTGGCTTTGGGAGCAGTCTATGGGTTTTATCAATATACGGGCGGCGATATTAAAGGGCTAATTGGTTTGGGTTTTGGAGGATCGCTGATCTCTGTTTTTGCCCGTTTAGGCGGAGGAATTTATACCAAGGGAGCAGATGTGGGCGCAGATTTAGTGGGTAAAGTGGAGGCTGGAATTCCGGAAGATGACCCCCGCAATCCGGCTGTTATTGCTGATAATGTGGGGGATAATGTGGGAGATGATGCCGGGATGGCGGCTGATATTTTTGAAACTTATGTGATCACAGCCGTGGCCGCCATTATCTTAGGAAATCTGCTGCTGCCAAATTTTGGAAATGCCTATCTTTACCCTTTAAGCTTAATGGCTTCAGCGATTTTTGCCTCAGTGGCGGGGAGCTTTTTTGTCAGACTTAGTAGTAATTCCAGTTCTTCCAAAAATATTATGGGAGCCTTATATAAAGGTTTAATTTCCACTACGGTTTTGTGTGTGATCCTGTTTTATCCTCTAACAAATTATTTAATGGGGGCAAATGCCAGCTTTACTGTCATGAATTTATATTTAAGTGCCATAGTGGGAATTTTGGTGACAGCGGGTATGGTTTATTTAACTGAATATTATACCGGGACACAGTATTCACCTGTCCAGCATATTGCCTCTGCTTCCAGAACAGGACATGCCACCAATTTGATTGCCGGTTTGGCAGTTTCTATGAAGTCTACCTTTTTCCCGGTGCTGCTAATTTCTGCAGCAGTACTGCTAAGCTTTTCTCTGGCCGGTCTGTACGGAATTGCCGTGGCAGCTGTGGCGATGTTGTCTTTGGCCGGGATAGTGGTGGCAATTGATGCTTTTGGTCCCATTACTGATAATGCCGGGGGAATTGCCGAGATGGCTAATTTACCGGAAAAAGTACGCAACGTGACTGATCCTTTGGATGCGGTAGGGAATACTACCAAAGCCGTGACTAAAGGTTATGCCATTGCTTCAGCCGGACTGGCAGCCATGGTTTTGTTTGCCTCTTACGCACAGGAATTTGGTAATAGCTTAAGTTTTTCTCTGTCTGATCCTAATGTGTTGGTAGGACTTTTTATTGGAGGAGCACTGCCATATCTTTTTGCCTCATATGCCATGGAGGCAGTGGGGCGAGCCGGTGGGGCAGTGGTGGAAGAAGTGCGTCGCCAATTTAAGACTATTAAAGGAATTATGGAAGGAACAGCCAAACCGGACTACGGCGCAGCAGTTTCCATTGTTACCAAAGAAGCGCAAAAAGAGATGTTAGTACCGGCTTTGATTCCAGTACTGGCTCCGGTAATTGTAGGGTTGGTACTAGGACCAGTTACTTTGGGAGGAATGTTAGTAGGAAGTATTGTGACGGGTCTTTTTGTAGCGATCTCTATGACTACTGGTGGAGCAGCTTGGGATAATGCCAAGAAATATATTGAAAGCGGAAAATTTGGGGGAAAGGGTTCGGAGGCTCACAAAGCAGCAGTCACAGGGGATACAGTGGGAGACCCCTATAAAGATACCGCCGGCCCAGCTATTAACCCTATGATAAAGGTAGTTAATATTGTGGCATTATTGTTAGTACCATTTTTAAAATCATAATGAATAAACAAGAGAGCGGATATCATATTATCCCTAATTACCAAACCTAATTACTAAACTAGATTTGTGCATTTCAGTCTGAACTTGCACTCCTGGTCTGTCAATTCGATTTCACTCCAGGAGTGCAGGTTTGCAGGTTAAATTTGTAGGTTGGAAAATAAATATTTAATACTTAAAAGACTCATTATGTGATAATGTAATCGCTCGGTACCCCAAATGATTGAGAATTGGAACCAGCTTCTAGCTTCATTGCAAGCTTGGGCAAATCTCCTCAATTCCAGCTTCAAGCCAAATCTGGCGTATAACTACCATTAGAGATTAAAACCATTATAATACAATCAATGAAATACTACTCTGTAAGAGAAGACCCTTATATCTATAATAAGCCTGCCTCTTCTTCTCTTGCTCAAGAACTAGAAAAGCTAGGTTTTAAATATAAAGCTGGTCAAATGGGTGGGGGCGGCGAAGCTGAGATAAAGGAAATTGTAGTGGCTTGGCTAACCATGAAGGAATTCTGGTTAGGAGTATTTTCTAGCCTTCTAGCTAGCCAAATTGAGAAATTACTGATAAGACTCTACAAATGGCATAAATCTAAAAAGATTAAAAATGGAGGTTATATCCCTGAAGTCTGTATTTTTATTTATCCAAATCCATTAAAGAAGAAAAGTTACACAATCTTTTTCAGAATAGATAAGGAATATTCAAAAAAAGAAATAACTGATAAAATTAAAGAAGCTAAAAAGAGTTAACCTTGAGAAGGCAGAAAACCAAAAGTTTGAGCTATTCTTTCAATTCTTCCTGGTCTTCTAGTTATTCCTGGAACTCTGTAACCCACTAATGCTTTATCAGCCATCTCCTGTACATAAGTTGGATCTTGTTTAAGCTTCTCAAGGTCTCCCAGGCTTAATACCCCATGATACGCATATAAGGAATTTTTAACAGGAAATGGTCTGTCCTCCTGTTTTGGAATATTACTCATTTCTTCATTAGTTGCAGCTAAGTTTGCTAAGGGGATCGAAGGGAGAATAGTAGTAGAAACCTGTCTCCACATAGGTTTTTCTTCAACTTTTGTATGCTCTTGTCCCTCTTCCATTCCTGCTTGAGCCATAACTCCTCTGGCATATTCATTGTTGGGTTTAAAACTCCAAGTACTTGTTTCTACTCTTATACCCATTGGCTCGTGAAGAAATAATACTCCAGGAACTAAATTGCCAGCCCCATGCCAAAAACGATCTATTCTACTTCCCATAGCACTTCCTTTAAATTCATAAGATCTTAGTGCTGTGATTAATTCATTTAAAGCAGCAGTCATCTTAGCAGGATCATATTCTGGTTCTTTAAAGGCTGCGAAAAGTTTAACGTTATGTAAATAGGGATCTCCATGTATGGTGTTTCGATCTAGTAAAGACTTAGGATCTGAAACAGTCCTAACATGGGTTAATAAAAGATTTTCGTTGACATGGGCAATAATTAAATTTGGAATTGGTGTTGGTTGACCTTCAGTAGCCATATTTATTAGGCAGATTGTTAAATTATATGCATTAGACTCATAAAGTCAATACCTATGGGGTATGGTGGCCTCCCCTCTGCAGAAATAACCGTTAAAGGAGGTCGTTTTTACTATCCTGGAAGTGCGTTTATTCTCTGCTCTGGGAAAGGGAACCCATCTTCAAGAAACTTCTAGTTATTTATATCTTTGACTTTCACTCAAGTAATTGATTAGTCGGTCTCTTTCTGTTCTTAAACGATTTCACTCCAGGAGTGCAGGTTTGCAGGTTAAATTTGTAGGATCGCTCGGTACCGCGTAGGGGATTTGAACCCCTGATTTTCGGAATGAGAATCCGATGTCCTAGGCCACTAGACGAACGCGGCTTGATGAGGAAATTATACTAAATCCATAGACTTTTAGGTAGCACAAGTATATAATTGACTTTCCTTGCAAAAGAAATTAAAATTTTGCAAATGGCTGCCAGAGAAAAAAATGGCTAGTAAAATTATTAGACAGAAAAAAAATTATTTCACCTCCAAAGGTCTACAAGAGGCAGAATCCGAATTGGATTATTTAAGGAAAATTAAAAGGAAAGAAGTAACTGAGCGAATCCAGCGAGCCCGGGAATTTGGTGATCTGTCAGAAAATTCTGAATATGACTCTGCCTTAGAAGAGCATAATTTAACTGAAAGCAGGATTGCCGAACTGGAAGGACTGTTAAAAAATGTTCAAATCATTAAAGAGGAAAAAACTAACAGTGATTTTGTGGTAATTGGTTCTACAGTTGCTATTGAACTAGATGGGCAAGTAGATGAGTTTACCATTGTGGGTAAAATGGAAGCTGACCCTTCGAAAAAGAAAATTTCTAATGAGTCCCCTATGGGGGGAGCGCTACTGGGGGCAAAAGTAGGGGAGACAATAGAGGTGGCTACTCCCATAGTGAGATACAGGTGTAAAGTATTGGAGATTAAATAATGGCAAAACCTTTAGTAATATTTAAAACTAAGCTACCCAAACTGGATGTTAACGAAAAGCAAGTTCTAAAGCTTTTAATAGAGGCAGCTAAATTAATTGTACCTATATATGAGTTGCAGGAAAACCGTAACCAGCCAGGGGCAAATTTCTACCCCAAAAATATCAGTAGAGAAGAGGTAGAAAAAGCTAACAAAACTGATTCGGAGATATTATCGCCTTATACGATAGTTGAGAAAAAGGGTGGAAAGCTGGTAGCTACTCCCTATCATGTTAAATACGCTAAGCTGTTAAAACCTGTGGTCGCAAAATTACAACAGGCAGCAAAATTAACTGAAAACAGTGAATTCGGTAAAGGGTTAGAAAAACAAGCTCAAGCTTTACTCAACGGTAACTATAAAGAGGCAGATATTTATTGGATGGGTGCTAAGCCCTATAAATTTAATATCGTAATTGGCCCCATTGAAAGGTATGATGACAGAATATTTTTCGTTAAAACTGCCTATCAGGCTTGGGTAGGAGTGATGGATAAAGATTATACTGATATTTTCAATAGATATCGGCCCATTATCCTCGCCTCTCGTCGCAAAATTATCATGCCTTCAGAAAAAGTAGATTATTATGATAAAGTTCAAACCCGAGTTGATAACGCTATTATTTATAGCGGGCGAATCGCTAGAACTTTGCCCGTGGGGATTAATTTACCCAATGATCCCCTGTTGATGGAAAAATATGGTTCAGAAATTACTGTTTTTAGACAAGCTAATCATCAACGGGTCAAAGAGGAAGTGTTGCCTCTTTTTAATAAATTTTTTTCTCCAGCTTTTAAAAAAGAATTTTCTCCTCGAGAATTGGAAGACGGTTGTCTGTATGGGGTGATTTTACACGAATTGGCTCATACCTATCTGCGTTACCGCAATTCTGAAAAAAATTTAAAAGATTTATTCCCGGTTATTGATGAGCTTAGTGCTTCAGTGATGGGTATGAAAGTGTGTGGACCACTGATACTTAAAGATATCATGAGCCAAAAACAACTAGAGGCTATTATGTTGGCGCATTTAGCTCGGAGTTTTTATCTGGTGACCCAAGGAAAAAGTAATACGGCTAGGATGCATTATATCCTGGGGGCAGCGATTTTAATTAATTATCTAAGTGAAAGTGGAGCCATTAGGTTGGACGATGGAGTTTCCTGGCCCAATTTCATGAAAATATTTATGTCGCTGGATGAGTTAGCCTCAGTTTTAGAAAGAATGCTCTATCAAGGAAACAGGGAAGATGCAGAGATTTTTATCAGCAGATATGGTAACCTTGACAAATTACCTAATTTTACCCGATAATACAAACCTTAAATATCTATGATGGTGATGGAATCAGAGTCTAAATTAGATACAGAGTTAAGTGATGAATTCCTGCGCAGGATGGTAGCTTGGCAACGTCTGGAGGATACTTTGAGAAATGGTAATCAGGTTGTAGATTTGAAATTACTTGAGATCGAGCCTGGGGAAGAAGATAATTTTCCCGACAGAGAAAGTGTTAAGAATTGGTTAGAGGACCATATTGCCAGAACTCCGCCAAATTCTGCCGGAGTAAAACATGCTCAAAGATGTGACGGGCTGTTAGCTTTTAGTGAAGCAGTATTAGGGAAAAGAGAGTCGCTGGGTGTTTATCTTTCTAGAACTTTAGGTGTTACTCCTGCAGCTATCCCTGATAGCGAAATTCGTGAACAGAGAGATAGGGTGGTCGGTTTATTTTCTAATTTAGGCTTTGCTTTTAATGAAGCTGGTTGGCGCCGTTATCAGGAAGCGGAACCTCCCACAAGAGAGAAAACAAAAGCCGCAGTGTTAGATGCAGAGCAAAGAGTTATCCCGATAGTACTCGAGACTATCAATAGGTCTGACTTGCCTTTAGATTTTGACACTAGAGTAGTTCGTCGAAATCGGCCATGGATCAGTAGAATTATTGGTGGTCCCGATCGGTTTAGCCATGAAATAAACTTCCATCCCAGAAATAGATTTAGATATTTTATGGGGTTAGAAGAACCTTTGGAAGCACATGAATTGGTTTATCATTTAGTACAAGCCCTTTGCCTGAGGGAAAATATTAGAAGCGGTGTTTTATCTAGAGATTATGCTATTACTACTATTCCTGGCATAGAACAAATGCCTAATGAAAGTATGGCCCAAGCGATGCCATTTTTTGTTCCAGAGATTCTAGAGAGAATGTCTCCTTATGGGAGGTTTGCTCTAGAATATGGTGTGCTGCGGGATATGGTGTTAAATAGAAATGCTTTAATTTTTGCCAATGCTGATGGATATAGTGATGAATGGATCAAGGCCTATACACTCGATTATCTCCCAGGCCAACCGCCAGAAAAGATTGTTTCAGAATTTATACCCTTAAGAAGAGATGATCCTCGTTATAGAAGTTATTATTACAGCTACAGTGGCTCTCATGAATTAAGAAAAGAGGCTGAGGATATGACTGATGAGCAGAGAAGGAGAGTTATTACTTATGCTTATAACCATCAACCTGGTTATTCTGAATTGGCCTCTTTTATAGAACAACAAAAAACAGCTTAGTCTAATTGTCAAAAAAACTTTCTCCAGGTATACTTAAGCTCGTATGGCACTGCAAAGCTTGCAAAAAGAAAGAATTAAAAAACTTAAAAACTTAAAAAAATTGGGGTTGAATCCTTATCCTGCTAAATTCCTGCGCAAACATACTGTTGCTGAGGCATTAAAATTAATGAACAAAAAAGTGACAGTGGCAGGGAGACTACGGTCTCTGCGGCCCCATGGCAAAATTAGCTTTGCTGATATTGAAGATGCCAGCGGTAAAATCCAATTACTGTTTCGCCAAGACGGCATCTCGGGTGATAAATATGATTTACTGGTGAATTTAGATTTAGGTGATTTTATTGGCGCCTCGGGGGAAATAATCAAAACCCAAGCAGGTGAGACGACGGTAGCCATTTCTGATTTTACAATTCTCTCTAAATCTATGCGTCCCCTGCCTTCCTTTTGGTATGGGCTGAAAGATGTGGAGGAACGCTATCGCCGCCGCTATGTGGATATGATTATGAATCCACAGGTACGGAAAATTATGGAAACCCGTTCCCAAATTACTGCTGCCATTCGAAATTTTCTCATTAATAAAAAAGGTTACGTGGAAATAGAAAATCCTGTTTTGCAGCCAATTTATGGTGGAACCCGAGCTCGGCCTTTTAAAACTCATCACAACAGTTTAGACATGAATTTATATTTGCGGATTTCTAATGAGCTGTATCTTAAGAAATTAATTGTGGGAGGAATGGAAAAGGTTTTTGAAATAGGCCACACTTTTCGCAATGAAGGTATGGATCGCAATCATAACCCGGAGTTTACCATGTTGGAAACTATGGAGGCTTATGCCGACTATGAGGACAACATGAACTTGGTGGAAGAGATGTTTGAATATGTGATCAAACAAGTGCTGGGAAGATTAAAAATTTCTTACCAGGGAAAAGATTTGGATTTTAAAAGACCTTGGGCCAGAATTAAATTAACTGATTTGTTTAAAAAACACACCGGAGTGCATTTTCGTGAAATTGATACTTTGGAAAAAGCCACTACTTTGGCCAAAAAATTGGGAGTAGAAATTCATGATTACATGACGGATGGAGAAATTCTCCTGGAAATTTTTGAAAAAAAATGTACAGATCAGCTGATCCAGCCAACTTTTATCTACGATTACCCGGCTGATTTTTACCCTTTAGCTAAAAGAAAAGAAGATGATCCCAAATTTGTGGAAAGCTTCGATATTTATGTGGCGGGAATGGAGATGGGGACTAATTATAGCGAGCAAAATGATCCGCAGGTTCTAAAAGAGGCTTGGCTGGCTGAGCGGAAAAAACAAAAAAAGGGTAACCCAGAAGCTCAAAAATTAGATAAAGATTTTTTGGAAGCACTGGAATATGGCATGCCGCCCACCTCCGGGATCGGTCCGGGGCTGGATCGGTGGGTGATGGTGTTAACTGACTCCCCTGCCATTGCGGATGTAATTGCTTTTCCGATGCTCCGTCCAGAGAAAAAACCACTTAGAATAAAGGTAAAAAATTAATGACCAGACATGAGGCCTACAATTTAATGATTGAGATGCTCAGAAGCAAGAATTTACAAAGACATGGTTTGGCAGTGGAAGCAATAATGAGGGAATTGTGTAGATATTTTCAAAATGTTCACGATCGTAAACAAAATGAAACAGAGTTTAATGAAGAAGAGTGGGCTATCGTAGGTTTACTTCACGACGGCGATTATGAGCTGGTGGAAAAAGATCCACAGAGGCATACCTTGGTAACTGAGGAAAAGTTAAGACAGATGGGTGGGATATCTGAGAGAGTTATTAATGGAATAAAAGCTCATCACGAAGGAGTAAAGCCCACTAGAGAAAATTTAATGGAAAAAGCGATTTATGCTACTGATGAACTTGCTGGGTTAATCACTGCGGTAGCATTAGTTATGCCTGATAGGAAATTGTCCTCCGTAACAGTGACCTCAATCATGAAAAAATTTCCTCAGAAATCTTTTGCTGCTGGAGCAAATCGGGAGCAAATTAAAACTTGTGAGAAAGAGTTAAATATCCCCCTGGAAGAATTTGTCGACATTGCTTTAAAGGCTATGCAAGGTATATCATCTGAACTAGGATTGTAAGTTATGTTGGACATTAATTTTGTTAGAAATAACCCAGAGAAAGTAAAAAAAGGAGTAGAATCAAAAGGTGTAGATCCTACTTTAGTAGATCAACTTTTGAAATATTATAGTATCTGGACTGAGAAATTAAAGATATATGATGAGCTTAGACACAAGAGAAATGAAATAGCAAAAAGAAAAGAATTATCTGAAGAAGGAAGAGTTCTAAAGGATAAAATTAAAAAGGCTGAAGAAGAAAATTTTAAAGCGTGGGAGGCTTATAGAAAAACTGAGCTGCAAATACCGAATATTCCTCTTGAAGATGTTCCTCAGGGAGATGAAACTAAAAATAAGGTTTTAAGACAAATAGGAATTACCCCTGAAATCGCCACTCCTAAAGATCATGTGGAGTTAGGAGAGCTTTTAGATATTATTGATATATCTAGAGCCACAAAAATATCTGGTACCAGATTTTCTTATCTTAAAAATGAAGGAGTAATTTTAGAATTAGCTTTAGTTCAGTATGCAATGGAAGCTTTAGTAAAAGAAGGTTTTACACCAGTAATACCCCCCGTATTAATTAAGAAAGACATTACTGAAGGTTTAGGATATTGGCACGGTGGAGGTAATGAAAACTATTATTTTGTTAGGGATTTTGAGTTAGAGGGAGATGAAAAGGGCCAACCTCTAGATCTTTATTTAATTGGAACTGGAGAACATTCGATTGTGCCTATGCATATGGATGAAACTTTAGAAAAAGACGAATTACCAAAAAGATATGCTGCATTTTCAACGTGTTTTAGAAGAGAAGCTGGTTCTTATGGTAAAGATACGAGAGGGATACTTAGAGTACATCAATTTGATAAAGTAGAAATGGTGCAGTTTGTAAAACCAGAAGATGATCAAAATGCAAGGAGAAAAATGCTTACGATTACAGAAGGGTTAGTTAAAACACTTGGTCTCCCTTATCAGGTGGTTCAATTAGCCAGTAGTGATTTAGGTTTTCCTTCAGCTGAAACCATTGATATTGAAACATGGATTCCTTCTCAAGGTAGATATAGGGAGACACATTCTATCTCTACAACGACCGATTTCCAATCCAGAAGACTTAATATTAAGTATCAAGACGGTGCAGAGAAAAAATTTGTGCATATATTAAACGGAACCGCTTTTGCTATTGGTAGGATGATTATTGCTATTTTAGAAAATTTTCAACAAGAGGATGGCTCTGTCAAAATCCCGGAAGTGTTACAAAAATACACAGGTTTTGCTGAAATCCGACCTAAATAAATGCACATAACTTATTGTTCTTGTTGTCTTTGTCTAATTAAATCTGCGGCTGAGGTGGCTGGTGGTGTAATCACAGTTGGTTGGCCAGAGGAAGTAGATGAGGAAGGAGCAACTACACTGCGAGGTGAAGAGATGGGAGCCGGAGTAGACAACTGCCCAGTATTTTGAGTAGCCGGCAGTGAAGTTTGGGTATTACTTTGACCAATTCCTAAAATAAAATAAGCAGAGGCTCCGATAACCAATATGAGCAGCCCTACTGCTACCCCAATTAGCCATTTAGGCAAACCTTTATTCATAGAAGAACTTTGTTCATTACCAGAAACAGCAGTGTCGGTAATAACCCCAGAGGTGGCGTTGACAACTCCCTCAGTAGACGTAGGGATGGGACTGGCAGGTATTCCACCAGGATTTTCCGTTTGGACTTGCTGTTGAGCATTGCTAATTAATTGAGATAAATCCACCGGTGCGCCTTGAGATAAATTAGATTCAGTAATGGGATTAGGTCCTACGGGAGTAGGTTCTGCCGGTGGAGGTGGTGGAGATGTTTCTGGTATAGGAGTGACTGGAGGGATGTAAGTGGGGATTGGCTCTACCGGTGGAGGAGCGGCTGGAGTGGGTTCAGTGGGTGCGATAGGCTGGTCAACCGGAGGAACGCTAGGGGTAGGCGGCGGCGCAATGGGATTATCTAAGGGAGCGGGTACGGGTGGATTAACATCAGATAGTGGATTTTGAATTAGTGGATCACTAGCAGGAGTAGTAGCAGAAGGATTCATCCAACTAGGAGGGGTATAGGTAAGTGTGGGGTTGAAGTCTGGAGTAGGTGGAGTAGGTGGAATATTTACCTGATTAGAGTCTGGGGTAGGAATAGGTTCTACTGGTGGAGGAGTAGGACCTAAGGCACTGCTTAAATCAGGCTGAACCGGGACAGGAGTAACAGGCGGAGGAGGGATAGCACCTGGGCCAGAGGCGGGAATATTTGGATTATTTGGGTCAGTACTATTGGGATTTTGTGGATCCATAGGCAGTGAGTTAAGTGTAAAGGAAAGAGTATAAAATTGTCAATTATTTAGGTATAATATGAAGTTATGTTGGGATTATTTGGTAAGTTAATTGATTCTAATGAACGGGAGGTTAATAAATTAAAACCTCTAATTGAAAAAATTAATCAGCTGGAAAAAAAAGTTTCTAAGCTAACCCCTAGTCAACTTCGAGGAAAATTTGCTGAATTTCAAGGTAGGTTGAAAAAAGGGGAGAGTTTAGATGAGCTTTTGCCGGAAGTTTTTGCCTGCGTTAGGGAAGCTTCTTTAAGAGTTAATAAGGAGCGACATTTTGACGTGCAACTTTTGGCAGCCATTACTTTACACCAAGGTAAGATTGCCGAGCAAAGAACCGGTGAAGGTAAAACTTTATCTGCCTCCCCCGCCCTATTTTTAAATGCCATAGCCGGCAATGGCGTTCATTTAGTGACGGTAAATGATTATTTGGCCAAACGAGATGCCGGTTGGATGGGGCCTATTTACTTTTGTTTAGGTGCCAGCTGTGCCGCTATCGTCCATGAAGAAGCTTTTGTCTATGATCCCAAATTCAAAGACCCCAAACACAGCGATCCTCGTTTGCAACACTTAAAACCTATCTCTCGCCAGGAGGCTTATAGAGCTGATATTACCTATGGTACTAACAATGAATTTGGTTTTGATTATTTGCGGGACAACATGGTTTTGAGACTGGCTGATAAAGTGCAGCGCGGACATTTTTTTACCGTAGTTGATGAGGTAGACTCAATTTTAATTGATGAAGCCAGAACTCCCTTAATTATTTCCGCTCCGGCTCAGGAACCGACAGAAAAATATAAACAATTTTCCAAAATTATTGATACCCTTTCTTCGGAAACTGATTTTGTGATTGATGAAAAATTGCGGACTGCCAATTTAACTGAGCATGGAGTGGTCAAAATTGAAAAAATGTTGGGAGTAGATAATTTGTATGAGCGGGATTTTTCTACCTTGCATCATCTGGAAGAGGCTCTAAAAGCTAAAGCCTTATTCCAAAAAGACCGCGATTACGTGGTCAAAGACGGACAAGTGATTATTGTGGATGAATTTACCGGCAGACTGATGCCGGGGCGGCGTTATTCAGAAGGACTGCATCAAGCCATTGAAGCAAAAGAGGGGGTAGAAATTCAGCAGGAAAGCCAAACTTTAGCCACAGTCTCTTTTCAAAATTATTTCCGCATGTATGAAAAATTAGCCGGCATGACCGGAACAGCGGTCACAGAAGCAGAAGAGTTCCATAAAATTTATAAATTAGATGTGGTAGTAGTTCCCACTAACAAACCAATGGTCAGAATTGATCATCCGGATACTGTTTATAAAACTCAAACTGCCAAATATACTGCGGTGGCTAATTTAGTGTCGGAGTTGTACCAAAATGGCCAGCCGGTTTTAGTTGGTACTACCTCCATTGAAAAAAATGAATTTTTATCCGAGTTGCTGAAAAGAAAAGGTATTTCCCATGCCCTGTTAAATGCCAAAAATCATGAAAAAGAAGCGGAGATTATCTCGAAGGCCGGGGAAAAAGGAGCGGTGACTGTAGCCACCAATATGGCTGGTCGGGGAGTTGATATTAAGCTAGGTAAAGGAGTAGATAAAGTGGGGGGATTATATGTCATTGGGACAGAACGCCATGAATCGCGGCGGATTGACAATCAATTACGGGGCCGGTCTGGCCGCCAAGGTGATCTGGGGGCTTCGCGCTTTTTTGTTTCCCTGGAGGATGATTTGATGCGAATTTTTGGAGGTGATCAGGTAGCCAGGGTGATGGGTTTTTTAAAGATGAGTGAAGATACTCCCATTGAACACGGGATGGTAAGTAAAGCTTTGGAAGGGGCGCAGAAAAAAGTTGAATCCCGCAACTTTGATATTCGTAAAAGTACCGTAGAATACGATGATGTGATGAACCAACAGCGCCAGATTATTTATGGTTTGCGGGATCAAATTTTAGAAGTAGGAAACAGTAGAGAAAATAATTTAAAAGATTTAATCTGGGAAAAAATTCAAAATGAAGTTACAATTATCGTGGATGTATTAGCAGAGGGAGAAATAGATCTTAAAAAAATTGTCCAAGATTATAGCGCCATTGTCCCGCTGGATGAAACAAGCCAAAAAGATTTGCAGAAAAAATTAGAGGAATTTAAATCGACAGGCGAAATTAGAGAATTTTTAATTAATCTCTCGCGGGATTTTTATCAGCAAAAAGAAAACCAAGTGAGCTCAGAAGTAATGCGTCAAATGGAAAGTTTTGTTTATTTAAATACTATTGATACGCTGTGGGTTGAACATTTAGACACCATTGATGATTTGAGGGCAGGAATTGGGTTGCGGGGTTACGCCGGGAGAGACCCCTTGGTTGAATACAAGAGAGAGGCATTTGATTTATTTGAAAAATTAGTGGCACAAATTGACTATGAGGTGGTTCATCGGATTTATAAATTTTCACTGCAAGGGCAAGTTAGCCAGCCAGCACCAGTTGATTTAAGCCGAGCGGTGGAAATACATGAGGAAGCTTTGGATGAAGATGCGATGATTGAAAATACTGGGGAGTTAATTTCTGCTTTAGATAAAGAAGATCGTAGTGGGCAAACAAAGGTGACTATTGAGAGAAATGGGGAAATTGTGGATGAAAAAATCTATGGGGAGAGGGGACAATTAAATAAGGCCCATGGTAAAATTGGCCGCAATGATCCCTGCTATTGTGGATCTGGTAAAAAATATAAAAAGTGTCACTACCCGAACTAATTATGCCAAAGTCCCCACGATAGTATAAAGTTTGGTGCTATTTTAAATAAATTTATAATTACAAGAAAACCCCGCTTTCTCAAAGCGGGGTTCAACTGAAAAGTAATTACACACTTCCGCGGGGTTGGGGGAAAATTTTGGTAGGGTTTTCTTGTAAGTTTGTAAACTTAAATCACAGAAAACCGCGGACTCTTGAGTGTGCGGAAGTTTATTAGAAAGTATATTAATTTAATTCTGGAAAATGTTATTATCCATATAGTGAAGACATTGTTATTAATAATTTTTCTGGGGGCTTTGTTTTTAAGACTGCTTTATTTTCCAAATAATATTTATTTTGGTTTTGATCAGGCCAGAGACGCTTATCAGGCTTTAGAAATTGCTGGGGGTAATTTAAAAATAATCGGACCGTCAACTTCTTTTCCTGGTTTATTCCATGGAGTGCTATATTATTATTTGCTTTCCCCGTTTTACTTTTTAGGAAATATGAGCCCGGAGTTTACGGCTTTAATCTTGCGGATTTTAAATGCTTTAGGTGTATTTTTAATTTTTTATCTGGGAAAAATTCTTTTTAATAAAAAAATAGGATTATTATCGGCCATTCTTTTTGCCATTTCTTTTGAGCAGACTCAATTTGCCATTTATATGGGTAACCCTGCTCCCGCCGTGATATCTGTTTTGTTAATGTACCTAGGGCTAGCTGCTGTAATTTTTGCGAAAAACTATCATGGTTTGCCGCTTACCTTTTTGGGTTTGGGATTTTCCATTCAATTTCAATTTGCTCTGCTTTATTTGACTTTACCTTTTTTCTTGATTGTAGTTATTTTTTATAAGGATTTTAAGAGTGTGCCAATTAAACTTTGGTTATTAAGTTTAGGGACAGGATTTTTAACTGTGGCTACTTTTGTCCTGGCTGAAGTTAAATTTGGTTTCCCTATGCTACAAGGCCTTTTAGGGCTCTCTAATTTTAATACTCAAAAAACCCTGGTGAATATTTGGCAAACTTATTTTTATACAGTTTCTCGGATGTTAACTTTTAACTTCAGCGAAAATTTTAATACCATTTTAGCAACTATTTTGGGATTAGTATTTTTGTGGGTCTTATGGAAAGGTCATTTTCCAAAACAGCTAATATTTTTAGGAATTTGGTTTTTTAGTATTTTTGTAACTTTTGTTATCCATGGGGGTGTAGAAAACCTGCAACGCGATATCCCGCTTTTTTATCCCAATGTCGGGGTATCCTTGGCCTTACTGATTTTTGTGGCCTTTTTATTGGGGTTTATTTTTGAAAAATATTTTATTGCCGGAGTAATACTTTTAATTTTAATATTCTTAAATAATTTTAATTTAATTCAAACTTTAAATCCTCAAGGAACGATATCAGAAATAGATGTTCAACAAGGGATGCTCTTGGGGGACCAGAAAAAAAGTCTGGATTTTTTATACACTGATGCCAGGGGAGAACCCTTTGCGGTAAAAGCAGTGACTTTACCTTTTTTTGTCAACACTACCTGGAGTTATTTATTTGAATGGTATGGAAAAAATAAGTATGGATATCTCCCTTTATGGAATGGCAAAAATGCTTTGGGTTACCCCGGTAATTTAACGGTACAGGAAAAGCAGGAAGGTTTGCCAGAAAGTAGATATGTTATTGTTGAGCCAACCAGAGGAATTGCCACCCATTTAATTAATGATTATTTAAGGGAAGAAGGCTATTTTACCAAAGTAATTGAGGAAAAAAAATTTGGTAGCATAGTAGTGCAAAAGAGAATAAAGATATGAAGGGAACCTTCTAATTTCATTATGAGATTAAGCAAAAATCAGGTAATTATTTTGTTGCTAATTTTAATTGGACTTATTTACCGTTTAATTTTAAGCAGTAATAATAATTTTATTTTTAACATGGATAATGCTCGGGACATGGTGGATGTCCGGGAGATGGTGGTTTTGCAAAAACCGCGTTTAATCGGCCAAACAACTTCTATTGAAGGTTTGTTTTACGGCCCGGGATGGTACTATCTTTTATCAATTCCGTTTATCTTATCTGGCGGTCACCCTTACGCTGCAATCTTACTGGAAATTTTTCTTTGGGCTGTAGGTGGCTATTTTCTCCTCTATTTAGTTAATAAATTTTATGGCAGGATGGCTATGGTAGGAGTGGCGGCGCTTTGGATTGCCTCTAATTATATATTACTGGGTAGCCAATATGCCTTAAACCCCAATCCGATACTTTTTCTAACTCCGGTTTTTATTTTTGCTTTATGGAAATATTTAGAAACAGGAAAAATTTGGGCTAATTTATTGGCCTGGTTTTTAGCTGGGATCTTTTTCCATTTTGAGGTGGCAGTGGGGGTATTTATGCCGGTAATATTATTATTGACGGTAATTTTAGCGAAAAGATGGGATTTATTTAAGAAAAAAAGTTTTTATCTGGGGGTATTAGTTTTTCTGGCAACTTTTATTCCCCAAATTTTATTTAACCTTAAACATGGCTCTTCTTTAGTTAAAGCCATCCTTGATTATAAATCTACTTCCCATGGGGATATAAAAACAGCCTCTCTCCCAAGAATAATTGAAGTATATAACGGATTTTATAATAGTCTACTGCCTACCTTTATGAATTTTGAATTTTTTACTAAACTGATGACTTTTCTTTTTCCGGTTACTTTATTAATTTATTTAAAAAAATTTAAAAAAGATAATTTTACCTTAATTACTTTACTGCTTTTGTTTGTGCCGCTGGTAGGAGTTGTATTCCTAAAATTAGGACTGGCTAGCTGGTATTTAAACGAGGTATTAGTAGTTTCAATAATCTTGGTGGGATTTGTCTTTTTTGTGCTGCAAAAGATTTCTTCCTTGGGAAAGATTATCTCTGTAATTTTAGTTAGTGTATTATTAATTTTTGCGATTAAAAATATGGCAGATTATCTGAAAGCTTTTCAAGTTGGGGATAATGGTAACTCAGTTTTAAGAAATGAGTTGGCGGTAGTTGATTATACTTACCAAAAAGCAAATGGTAAAAATTTTAAAGTTTATGTTTATATGCCCTCAGTGATTGATTATCCCTATCAATATCTCTATTGGTGGAGAGGTTTAAAAAAATACGGATTTGTGCCAAAAGATTATGCTTATTTGCCAAATAAACCAACCTACATTTCCCAAAAAGAAAAACTTAATACCGGTAGCAACCCTCCTGATTCTGGTTTAGTTTTTTTAATTAAAGAGCCGGATCAAATTGGTCAGCGTCATTTATGGGAAAATAGTTTTAAGAATTTACCTTTAATATCTACAGAAAATATTGGAGTTATAATTGTAGAAACTAGACAAGACCTGATTCAACTTCAATAACCCGTTTCTCCCCAGCAATAATTTTGATGTTTACAAAAATAGTATTTTGAGGAAGTTGGTCTTTAATTTTTTCTGCCCATTCAATCAAACTCAAATTCTCTGGATTATTTATAATTTCTTCGATCCCCAATGATTTAATATCAATGGGGTCTTCCAATCGGTAAAGATCAATATGATAAAGATTTTTTTCAAGTTTAGGAATGGGGTGTTGCCTGATTAACATGAAGGTTGGCGAAGCCACCTTCTCTGTAATTCCCAAACCTTTGGCAAAACCTTGGGTAAAAGTTGTCTTGCCGGCTCCCAAGCTACCGGTTAAAGCAATAACTCCGGATTTAATTTTGGCTGCTAAGCCAGCAGCAATTTTTTGGGTTTGAGAAGGTGAATTTGATTTATAAATTTCTTTAGAAATTTTCAAGCTCTGCTTAAAGACTATCATTTTTTAATTTTCGATGTTTAATAATTTCATAAATTATATAAGAAAAAGCTGCTAAAATTAACCCTCCACCCAAAAAGATTAATGGAGAAAAATTACCTTGTTTTTGGGAACTAACCTTCACTAGGGGACTGGCGGTGGCAGTTCCAGCTATACTGGCAATGTGTCGGTATTTTTCCAGAGAATATACTTCATCCGATAAATCTTGATCATATACAACAAAGGAACTGTCTTTGTTAGTGGGTGAGTTATTTGTCAGTTCAAGAGTATTTGAATTTTTATCAAAGATCTCTTTGGTATTGATTTGGATATTTGATTCATTACTCCAAGTAGGGCTTGAGCTTGAAGATGTTAGCCGACCAACTTTAAAAATATAATCACCAGACCCTTTATAATCTTTATCATTTACATCTGGTTTTACATCTATACTGCCGGACCAGTTACCGGATGAGTCTGTGGTAATTTTGTACTGGTCAGTATTATCATCACCGTATTCTATCCAATCTCCATTTACTTTAGTCAGTCCTAAATATCTGGTGCCGTCTTTTATTTTAAAAGCCCCTTTTAAATAGTAATCAGTATTCTGACTGTTTAACAGGGATAATGTGATAGATACACTAAAAGATTGGTCTGAATTGATATTTGAAGGAATATTTGAAATGGTAAAACTGAAAGAAGTAGAGGTTGTTGAGGAGATGCTAGGTGCTGGAGACGGAGAGTTATTTAATGGACTAGAAGCTGGAAGGCTACTTGCATTTTGAACATCAGGCGTGGGGGAAACTGCAATCCAATTACCGTCAGATTTTCTTTGTAATGAATTGCCATCTCCAGAAGCTCCCTGACTAGAGGTATAAGTTACTTCGTTTATAATATTACCGTTGGAACTATCTCTAATTTTTAAATTTTCTTCGGTGTTTAACAAAGAGAATGTACTGTCAAAAACTGTTCCCGAAAATCCTGGATAGTCTTGAAGGAATTTTGTGTAATCATCAACAATTACTACATACTGTCCATTAGACATCACGGAGTTGCCTTGTTTTAGGGTTAGTGTGTGTTGCATACCACCCTCCTCAAACCGCCAATTAGTTAGATCTACATCTGTTCCCTCGTTAAACAATTCAACCCATTCCCTCCCAGTGTCAGAATTTTCTAGATCATACATTATTTCATTGATGATGACCGAAGCTGCAAATACAGGACTTGCCCCAAAAAAGAGGAAAAGCAGAATAAGAACTACAAGTTTTATTCTCACTAGTCTAATAATACACGTGAAGATATAAAGTATCTAATCCGTCTTCGCTGTGCCTAACACGTACATATGGTAAACTACATCCTTCTTCTCCAGTATAAGTCCCCCTCAAGAGTATTCCAGCTTTAACAGCTCTTACTTCCAAAGATGGTCCGATTATATCAAGTCCATTATGAAAGTTATAAATTCTTCCGACCCATGTATTCCTTACAGCCCAAGTGCTGCCATATCCTTGATTTAATTGTATAGGTCCACTAATTGGCCAATCCCAACTCCCTACAGGGCTAAACGGATCTCCATCACCACTTCCACAAGAAGAACCAGAGCAGTTTTGGTTATCAATTGATCTTAAATAGTTAAATGGGTTTAGGGCTAAGTTATCTTTTACAACTGTGAAATGTAGATGTGCGCCACCTGAGTTACAAGAAGGTCCATTTATAATGGTAGCAATTTTTTGACCCTGACTTACTGGTCCTACTTCAGTTTCTATTCCCTTCCCTGCAACTATTCCTTGAATAGCTAAGAATTCAGCTCTTGCTTGTGCTAGTAATGTTTGATATTTTTGCTCGTCATTTTGGGTAGCTTTTAATAGCTGATTTTTTACTGCTTTTTGACTTGTTAATTGTTGTTGGTAAACATCAAGGTCTTTTTTAAGTTGTTCTGCTTGCGCCTGGCGGGTTTCCTTGTCTTGTTTTTGGTCATAGTAAGCAGCCTTGGTAGCTTGAAGTTGGTAGAGAACTTTTTTGTCATTAGCTTGTACTACCTGAATATATTTTAATCTTTCCAATAAATCAGAAAAACCGGCAGAAGAAAATAATAGATCAATAGTGGAGATATTGCCGTATTTATAAGTTTTAATGATGCGGTCCAGTAAAATCTGAGACAAGGTATCTACGGAAGAAGAAATACGGTCAATCCGTCCGGAGAGGTCGTTGATTTGTCTTCCCAACTGCTCAATTTTTAAATTAGTCTCCTCAATTTTTAACTGGGTAATTTTAGCCTGGGAATCGATAATATTTAATTGGGATTTTAAAGTTTTCTCCTGAGATTGGGCTTGACGGAGTTGTCCTTCATATTGCTGGATTTGAACGGATTTTTCTTGTAACTGTTTTGAAAGATCATCAGAGGACTCTGCATAGATGTTAATAACTAGTGATAAGCTGAGAGTAAGTAGAAATAAAGTCACCAAAAATGTGGTGAATTTGTTTTTGAAGCTCATATGAGTCCTTAAATACGAAGATAACGTCTGACAGCCATTAGCGAACCAATCCCTCCGATTATAAAAGAAATGACTAGACTGACCCCTAAGAGTGAGAGCATAAATAAAGGGTTAACTGGTAAGAGTTGAACTTCCCCCAGATAATTTTGTAAGAAGGGGGAGAAATACCAAAGCAGGGTATAAGTAATAACCCAGGCTGATAGCGCCCCGGCCGCAGCATAAAAAATTCCCTCCAAAATAAAAGGCATGCGGATAAGAGAATTTGGCGCCCCAATTAACATCATGATTTCAATTTCACTTCTTTTTAAGCGAATTTTAAAACCAATAATCATTAAAATAATCAGCAAAGAAAAAGCAGTTAAGAAGGTAACGGTGGTCAGCCCTACTATGCGGATTACTCTAGTGGCAGCAGTAAGGTTGGCGACTACTTCTTTTGGTACCAAGACTTGGTCGACCACCGGTTCTTTGCTCATCAGTTCTGCAATTGGGCCAAGATCTTCTGGAGTTTTAGCAGATATTTCCAGTGAAGCCGGTAAAATATTAGCTGTCACCAGCTCCAGTAGGGCAGGGTCACTTTTATTGCGCTCTTTGTAAATTTGTAGGGCTTCTTCTTGGGAAACATAATTGGTACTGGCGACTCTGGCTTCTTGAGATAGGGCATTTTGGATAGCATTAACATCGGCAGCGCTAGTGTTGTCTTTAAAAAAAATGATTACCTGAGGTTTGCTTTCATAGAATCTTAAGATTTCCTGTGAACCGGCTGCTAAAGTTAAAAAAATCAGCAAGGCAAAAAAAGTCAAAAACATGACCATGGAAGCAGCAATCGCCTGGAAGGGGGTGCGGCGGATATTTCTTTTGGCGTATTGTAAATATTTTCCCATAATTTTTAAAGATCGTACTTCCCTTCTTTGCTGTCTTTGATAATTTTACCCCCTTTTAAGGTAACTACGCGCCGCTTTAGAGAATTGACAATTTCGGAGTTGTGAGTGGCCATTAAAACTGTAGTTCCCCAAGAGTTAATCTCATTTAATAGTTGGATAACTCCCCAGGCAGTTTTAGGGTCTAAATCACCGGTTGGTTCATCAGCCAGTAAAATTTCCGGTTTGCCAATGATAGCCCGGGCCATGGCTGTGCGTTGAGCTTCTCCTCCGGAAAGCTGACGGGGGAACAAATTCCGGCGGTCCCAAATCTCTACTAATTTTAAGGTATGTTCAACTTGTTTGCGGATTTCATCATCGTCTTTGCCCAAAGCTTCCAGGGTTAAGGCGACATTTTCGAAAACTGTCCGATCATCTAGCAATTTAAAATCTTGAAAAACAAAGCCTATTTTGCGGCGCAGTTTAAAAACTTCTGACTCTTTAATTTTAGTAATATCTACTTTATCAAGGGAGACCTGGCCGCTAGTGGGAGTAATTTCTCTGGTTAAAATCCGAAGTAGGGTGGATTTGCCAGCACCCGAAGGGCCGACCAGAAAAATGAATTCTCCCTGGGAAATTTCTAAATTAATGTCATCCAGGGCGATGATGGAGGAGCTAAACTTTTTGCTAACATTTTCGAATTTGATCATCGGTTATCATTTGATAATCTCAACTTTGCCTACATCCATTAACCATCCTTCAGTCACAGCCTTTTGGGTTTCTCCGTAAATTCGCACTTTTTTGCCTTCATATTGCGACAAATCAACCACGGAAGAAGTTAAGGCTACCGGAGTAGGGTTGTTGTCCCGTTGCAAAATATGGGTGCCCTCACTGTAGTTATCTGATTCGGTTGATTTGGGTTTAATTACTCCTTCGGCAAAATCACGAAAAGTTTTACTGTCCTGTTGGGCAGATTTAGGAGGGGTACCGTTAATGCCGGTGGAAAGGTTGGAAATGGGATTTTTATTCGCCATTAAATAACCGGTAATTCCTCCTAAAGCAATTGTTGAGATAAGTACAGCCACCATTATTTTAACAGTTTGGGAACTTTTGGCTAAGGGTTTAATTAAATTATCGGCAGTGGAGTTTTCCATAATTACTTAAATAATAGTAACAGTTATAATCTATCTTTGTCCAGCCTCAAGTTTGCCTCAATAAACTGGTTCAACTCCCCATCCAGGACTCCCTCGGTATCGGAAATTTCCACTCCTGTCCTTAGGTCTTTGACTAAATGGTAGGGGTGCAAAACATAAGAGCGGATTTGGCTGCCCCAACTAGCTTTTTGGTAACTACCTCTAAGTTCTGCTTTTTCCTCGGCGAGCTGTGTTTGTTGGAGCACCCAGAGCTTAGCTCGCAGTATCCGCAATGCATTTTCTCTATTCTGCAGCTGTGATCTTTCTGTCTGAGCTGTCACTACGAGTCCTGTAGGAAGATGTTTAAGTCTGACTGCAGTTGAAACTTTATTAACATTTTGTCCTCCTGCTCCACCAGCCCTAAAGCTTGAAAATTCTATATCTGTTGGGTTAATAGTTACCTCATTTTGGTCTTCAATGATCGGTAAAACTTCCACGGCTGCAAAGGAAGTTTGGCGTAAGTTGTCAGCATTAAAGGGGGATTGGCGCACCAGTCGATGGGTGCCGCTCTCTCCTTTTAAGTACCCATAGGCAAAAGGGGCATGGACAATGAAAGAGATGGATTTAATGCCTGCTTCTTCACCCACGCTTTCATCACCTAATTCAAATTTCCAGCCAATTTTATCAAAATACCGCTGGTACATCCGAGAAAGCATGGCTGCCCAGTCCATCGCTTCTACTCCCCCGGTGCCGGCATGGATGGATAAAATGGCCTCAGCAGAATCATGGGGATTGGATAAAAATAGCTTTAGCTCTAATTTATCTAATATTTCCTCTAAGTCCCTAATCTCCGTGACTAATAATTGAGTGTCATCTGTAGTCCATCCAATGGTAGTTTGATTGCTTTCTTCATAAAGGCTATTTGCATCCCGAAGTCTATTTTCTACCATCTCTAAACTGCTGAGAGTTTTTTGTTTATCTGCTAATCTTTGACTAACAATAGATGCTTGTTGGGGATCATTCCAAAAGCCTTTTTTCATGGTTTGGGTTTCTAGTTCTTTAATTTCTCCATGCAATTTCTCCCGATCCAAAGAGTCAGATATTTTTTGAAATCTTTCCTGTAAAGAATTTAGTTTATCTAGTATTTCATCCATAGCTGAAATTATACCAACAAAAGCTGGAAAAACTAAATCTATAACAATTCATTCAACGATCGTAGTACGAATTGTGACAAAATGAATTTAAAGATTCTGTCAATTATTATATCTGGATGTGCAGTAATTATTATTGAACAGTAGGATTAATAGTGTATCCAGCGATGGTCAGGTTTGGGCCTACCGCTTCGACGCTTTCGCCGCATTCATTTACAGAACTTACACTCCAGTTATAGGTAGTCGGGTTTTGCAAATCAACATCAATTCCAGTACGCGGTAAAAGACCTTCCACATCTGGTTCTTTATTAACGCCATTAATGATACCGGTGGTAGTTGGATCATCCAATCTAAATTCATATCCGCTAGCTCCTAGGGCTGGTTCCCATAAAAATCTAAAGAGATGAGAGTGATCTGGCAAAGGTTCATCAGAACTCCCCGCATGCATGTGAATTGGTTCTGCCCAAATTCTTAAATGTCCAGGGGCTTCTGGTAATAAACATCCGCCGGCTTGGACAAAACTTTGTTCTAATATAGGAGCGGCAATAACTAGGGCGCTTATTCCTAAGCGAGCAAATGATTTTATGTGTTTTGTTTTTACACGATCTTTAACCGAAGCCCGGTTAATCTCTGATTCCATGAAAATAATTATACTATGTCCTATAGCATTTGTCAAGCGTGTATGATGTCATCCCTGCTCGTGGTAAAATTCGTATTATGATGATACTCCATATTAATACCAAAGACCAAAAAGTGGTGGAGGTTTCTCTTAAAAAAGATGGGGAAGTAATGGCTAGTTTAAGCCAGGAAAATGAGTATGGATCTCAAGTTTTACTGCCACTAATAGAAAAGTTACTTCAAACCTACACTCCGGGAGTGCAGGTTCAAAAACAGACCAGGAGTGCAAATTGTGCAAATTCAAATTGGAAAATTTTGACTGGAATTGAGGTAGAAACTGGGCCGGGATCTTTTACTGGTTTGAGAGTGGGAGTTTCAGTAGCCAATGCTCTAGGATTGTCTCTGGGTATTCCCGTCAACAGTAAAAAAATAGAAGATAACTTGGTATACTAGATTTAATGGTTTGGCATAATTTATTTATCCCCCACCGCGAAACTCATAAAAAAGCTCATTTAATTTCCTGGGAAGCAATTTTAATTTACGGCTTAATCTTTTTGCTTTTAAAAATTAGTTTCCTGGTATTTAGTTTTTATAAACCAGGAATTTTAGGGGTTGAATCCGTTATTTCCCAAAACCAACTAATTGAATTAACTAACCAGGAGCGGCAAAAAAATGGTTTAAGCCCTTTAAGAGAAAATACTGCCTTAAATCAAGCTGCTGCAGCGAAAGCAACCAATATGTTTCAAGAAAATTATTGGGCCCACTTTGCACCATCTGGTAAAACTCCCTGGGATTTTATTTTGAGTGCAGGTTATAAATTTACCTATGCCGGTGAAAATTTAGCAAAAAGCTTTTCTCAGTCAAATGAAGTAGTAACTGCTTGGATGCAATCACCTACTCATCGGGCTAATATTCTAAACCCTAAATATCAGGATATTGGTATTGCTGTAGTAGAGGGAGTTTTGAATGGTCAAAAAACTACTTTAGTGGTCCAGGAATTTGGTACTACCCAAACCTTAGCTGCTGCTCCCACAGTTTCTGTTGGTGGGGAAAAATTAACAGTTCCCCAGGATTCATATAATCAGGTAACGCAATTGGTAGCTGGCTTGCAAGATACTAAGGTAGAAAAGGCCTTGTTGGATCCTTTATCTGTAACTAAAGTTACGGGACTGGGAATTTTAGCTTTTGTAGCAATATTGGTAATCTTAGACCTTTTGATTATCCGAAAAAGAGGGGTGCTTAAAGTCAGATCCAATCATTTAGCCCATCTGGCAGTGATTTCTATGGCCGCAGCCACTTTAGCTTCTAGCGGCGGAGGGAGTATTTTATGAAAATAGCAATTGCTACTGGATTAATTTTGATCTATCTATTTTGGGCTCTGCAACACCACCACCGGGATAAAAGTTTGACTTGGGAAATTGTCTTGGAGTATATTTTAACAGCCGCATTAGTGGCAATTATTTTATTTAGCATCTTATTATGAAAGGTATTGTTCTAGCTGGAGGATTGGGTACCCGACTATACCCGCTCACACTTTATGTTTGCAAACAACTGCTACCGGTTTATGATAAACCGATGATTTATTACCCGCTATCAATCCTTATGTTGGCTGGTATCAACGACATTTTAATTATTTCTACAGAAAAAGATCTTCCTAGATTTGAAGAACTTTTAGGGGATGGTTCAAAATTAGGTTGTAAATTTTCCTATAAAGTACAAAAAACACCGCGGGGTTTAGCAGATGCTTTTATATTAGGGGCAGATTTTATAGGTAGTGATAAGGTAGCTATGATTTTAGGAGATAATATTTTTTACGGTACTCAGATGGGTAAGCAATTAAAGCAGTATGCAGATATAGATGGAGCTTTGGGGTTTGCAGCACAAGTAACTGATCCACAAAGATACGGGGTTTATGAGTTTGATGACAAAATGAATATTATTTCAATTGAAGAAAAACCGCTTATTCCTAAATCAAATTATGCTAATGCTGGACTTTATTTTTGTGATAATGATGTTATAGAAATTGCCAGAAATGTTGAACCGAGTTCCAGAGGAGAGCTGGAGATAACCTCGGTTTTAGATGCTTATCTTAAAAAAGGTAAATTAAAAGTTTGTTTGTTAGATCGGGGGACTGCTTGGCTGGATACAGGAACTTTTAACAGTATGACTCAAGCTTCCCAATTTGTACAAGTGATCGAAGAAAGACAGGGGTTAAAAATCGGCTGTCTGGAAGAAGTGGCTTTTAGAGAAGGTTTTATAAATAAAGCACAGTTAGAAGCTTTGGCAGAGCCCCTTTTGAAAAGCGGTTATGGGGAATATTTATTAAATCTTATCAATCAAAAATAATCTATGAAAATTTTGGTTACCGGGGGAGCGGGTTTTATTGGTTCAAATTTTATTCGTTATTACTTAAAAAACCATCCTCAAGATACGGTTGTCAATTTTGATAAATTAACTTACGCCGGTCATCTGGAAAGTTTGCGTGATGTTGAACAAAACCCTCGCTACCTTTTTATTAAAGGAGATATTACAGACCCGGCAGCTGTTGATCAAGCCATGTCGACAGTTGATATAATAGTTCATTTTGCCGCTGAGTCTCATGTGGACCGCTCCGTGATTGATCCTTTGGTTTTTGTCAAAACCAATGTTTTGGGGACAGCCACTTTACTGGATGCAGCTTTGAAACATCAAGTCAAAAGATTTCATCATATCTCCACCGATGAAGTTTACGGGGATTTGCAGTTAAATGAATCGTCTTTTACTGAAAATTCTCCTTATCAGCCAAGGACGCCTTATTCTGCTTCTAAAGCCGGATCAGACCATTTAGTCCGCAGCTTTTTTGAAACTTATGGACTGCCCGTCACCATTACTAATTGCGCCAATAATTTTGGGCCCTACCATGATCCGGAAAAATTAATACCCCGTTTTATTACCAATCTATTACTGGGGCAAAAAGTACCTTTGATGGGTAGGGGAGAAAACATTAGGGAATGGCTATATGTAGAGGACCATGCCCGGGCTATTGATTTGGTCTTGCAAAAAGGTAAAGTAGGGGAAACTTATTTAATTAATGGGGAAGAAAAAACAAATTTGGAAGTAACCAAAAAAATTCTAGAAATTTTGAGGCTAAATGAAACATATATTGAATACGTAGACCATCGTTTGGGACATGATTTTCGTTATGCCAACGATGGATCAAAAATAAGAAAGTTAGGCTGGAGACAAAAGCATAATTTCGATAAGTGGTTGGAAAAAACTGTACAATGGTTTAAGGAAAATGAGTGGTGGTGGGGACCTTTAAGGAAAGATCGGCCAATAGTTGATCGGGTGGTCCAAAAAAGTTATATTTAAAATTATGGCTGATACCAAAACTAAAATTTCCGAAACTGAGATCCCAGGAGTTTTGATTATAGAATCACCTACTTTTGAAGATGAGCGAGGGTTTTTCCGGGAGACTTTCCGTTTGTCGGAATTAGAAGATCATTTAGGTTTTAAATTTAATTTAGCTCAGGATAACCATTCCCGTACTAAAAAAGGGTACTTGCGAGGTATCCATCAAGCCCCCTGGAATAAACTAATTTATTGTATGAGGGGAGAAGTGCAGGATATCATTGTTGACCTTAGAGTTAACTCGCCAACTTTTGGAAAATATTTATCTGTCAACATGGGAGAAAAAAATAGAGTCAGGGTATTTGTCCCGGCTGGTTGTGGACATGGTTTTTTATCATTAAGCCAGGATTCAGATTTTCATTATTTAACTGACCAGCTTTGGGAACCAGGAAAAGAGACAGGGATTTTATGGAACGATCCTGATTTAAATATCGATTGGCAAATAAATAGTCCTCAAGTCTCAGATAAAGACCAGCAAAATCCTACCTTTGCTCAAGTTTTTAAAAAATAACTTGACTTCTTGCCAAGTTAGTTAAGTTCCCATACAATCAAGCCATGAAAGAAAAAAAAGTAGTTGTAGTTGCTCCGACTTTCAATGAGCGGGGTAGTATAGAAAAGGTTGTCCGGCTTATTTTGGAACAAAATGGTAAGGTGCCTGGTTTCGATATTCATGTGTTAGTAGCGGACAGCCATTCGCCTGATGGTACGGGAGAGTTAGCTAAAAAATTGGTATCTAAAAATCCCCGGGTACATTTTCTAGATGTGGTTGAGCGGGGATTGGGTCTAGCCATAATTAAAGGTTATGAGTATGCTTTAAAAAAAATACAAGCTGAAGTATTGATGCAAATAGATGCTGATTTACAACATGACCCCAATGATATTCCTAAGTTTTTACAAAAAATTAGTGAGGGATATGAATACGTCCAAGGCTCCAGGTTAACTGCCGGCGGCAAGAATAACATTGCCTTTTCTCGCCAGATGTTTACTATTTTTGCAAATTTAGTTTTGCGGCTTTTAACCGGAATTTGGAAAATTACCGATTTTACTCCTTCCTATAAGGCCTACACCAAAAATCTTTTTTTGCGGATGAATTGGCAGGCGGTGCCCTGGCATGGCACTACCTTTTTAATCCAGCCGGCTGCAGTAGTAGAAGCTGCCCGGGCTGGGGCCAAAATGACGGAAGTACCGATTATTTTTCGCAACCGTCGGGCAGACCGGTCGAAAAACGAAATTATGAACTACATTATTGATATCTTTGGTTATGCGATAGAAGTGAGGTTATCAAAATGGGGAATGAATCTACCAATTTTATTCTTGGCCAGGCGTAGCAAAACTTTCATCAAATTTGGGACAGTCGGTTTTACCGGTACGTTGGTAGATTTTATCTTTTATAAATTATTTATTGCCAAATTTGGTTTTACTCCCCCTAATGCCAAATTAATTTCTACTATTTTGGCCATTCAAAATAATTTTTTCTTTAACAATGTTTGGACTTTCAAAAAGAGAAAAACTAAAAATTCTCTAATATTACGATGGTTACTATTTAATTTAGTCAGTTCAGGGGGAGTAATAATTAGCTATGGGGTAGTGTATTTACTGCATGCTTTATATGGAGACGGCTTTATCTATATAAGCAAAATCCATATTGCTTACAATAATTTTTACTTCTTTGCCACCATCCCCCCGGTAATGACTTGGAACTTTTTAATGAACCATTTTGTCACCTGGAAAAAAGAAGATTAATCGTAAAAAGATAAATCAGGCACTGGAGCGATATTATTAATAAGGTAGTTTTGGCAGTAGAGATAAATTCCCAAAGCCAAAATAGCCAAAGTAATCTTAAAATATTTAGTATTAATTACTTTCTCATATGCAATAATGACAAAAGGAGCGATCGGTAGGGTATATCTACTGATATCGCGATGGGCCACAAAAATAGAAGCAAATAGATAAGTTAAAACAAAAAATGCCACAGGGTAAACTTTTTCTTTAAAGAGTAGCAGCCCCCCTAAAAAACCTAACAAAAAAATATACACTATATCCTCCAGCCAAATAGATTCTACCCAATATTGTTTAGTGTTAAAAATCTGAAACGGAGGGAAAGTGAGATGGATGTTGTCTCCGGAATGGAAATAAGCCAAGAAGTCCCCGTATTGAATGCCATAAAAATAAAAAATGCCGAGTAAGGTTAATGGAATTGTTAAAAACGGATAAAAGGAAAGAAAATATTGAATAGATTTTTGTTTATAAGCTTGCCATAAAACATATAATCCTAAACCTGCCATTAAAAGCATCCCCGGAGGTCTCACTAACTGAGCCAGGGCCGCAAAGATGGCTGAGATCCAGATGAATTCGGTAACTAGTAGCTGGTAACTAGTAGCTCGTAAGAAAAAATAAATAGATAAAATTACAAAAAAAATAAATATAGGTTCAGGAGAACCCACAGAGCGGACAATTAACCAGCGGGCTGGTAGGAATAGAAAGACTAAAGTTAAAAATAGGGGATGGACAGTTAGTTTAAAATCTTTAACCAAAAAATAAAAAGCTAAACTAGAGGCAATTGTAAAAAAAACTGTTACCAAAAGCATTGATTTTAAATATCCCAATAGGGGAGCAAATATGAAAATTAATAAAGGGAAGCCTGGAAAATGAGAGGCAAAATAATTGGCCGGTAAAGCCTGGGGAATGCCGGCAATCAATGCCGGATCGTAAAAAGTTTTAGCAATTATAATATATTCCAATCCATCAAAATTGCGGTAAATAGTATTAAATCCTGCTGAAAAATCTAAATTCCAAAAATTAGGGAGGGCTAATAAATGTGGTAACCAAACTAAAAAAGTAGAAAATAAAATAGTGAAGATAATTATTGCTAAATCTTTCCCGGTTTTAGACATAAACTAAGTATAGTATACTTTTAAAGATGAGTGTAGACAAATTATCTGTTTTCTTCCCGGCTTTTAACGAAGAAGCTAATATCCAAAAAACTATTGCGGACTCAGTAAAAGTTCTGACAGGATTGACCTTAGAAGATTATGAAATTGTGGTGGTGGATGATGGATCAAAAGATAAAACCAGAGAAATCGTTGAGAATTTTTCGCAAACAAACAGAAAAATTAAATTGGTGGCCCACCCCCACAATTTAGGCTATGGGGCAGCGCTAAAAACCGGATTCAAGGCAGCTAAATTTTCCTGGGTAGCTTTTGCCGATTCAGATGGCCAATTTGACTTTGGCGAGATTAAAAAACTTTTGGAAAAAGCTGATCAGGCAGATTTAGTTTTGGGATATAGGCTTAAAAGAATGGACTCTTTCAGCAGAATAGTGGGAGCTTATGTGTGGAATGTAGGGGCAAAACTACTTTTAGGTTTAAATGTCAGAGATTATTCTTGTGGATTTAAATTAATTAAAAAACAAGTTTTTGAAAAAGTTCAACCGTTAGTGGGGGAGGAAAAAGTCACCCAGATAGAGTTTTTGGTTAAAGCCCGAAGAATGGGTTTTAAAATTTTAGAGGTGGGAGTACACCATTACCCGAGAAAATTCGGTACCCAAACCGGAGCCAATTTAAAAGTGGTCGCTAAAAGTTATTTAGATTTACTAAAACTGTGGTGGGTACTTTTGGATAAAAAAGAATTTCTAATTTTGATGTTACTTTTAGGGTTAACGGCGATTTTGCGATTTTACCGCCTACCGGAATATATGACCTTTTTGGGCGATGAAGGGAGAGATGCTTTGGTAATTAAAAAATTATTAGTGGAACGTGACCTACCATTTATTGGCCCACCTACCTCCATTGGCAATATTTATTTAGGCCCCCTTTATTACTATATGATGGCAATTCCCATGGCTATTTTTTGGCTAAATCCCGTCGCGGCAGCTTACCAGGTAGCTGTCATTGGAATTTTAACAGTCTGGTTGATTTACCATCTAACGAGCCAGTGGTTTTCCAAACAGGCCGGTTTGGTAGCAGCCTTTCTTTATAGTATTTCACCGGTCAATATCATCTATTCCCGCTCATCTTGGAATCCTAATCCGGCGCCATTTTTTGCCTTACTTTGCATATTTGGTTTATATAAAATCCATCAAACAGGTAATTTCCGCTGGCTCATTTTAAGCGGGGGAGCGCTGGCTTTTGTTGTCCAAATGCATTATCTGGCTTTAATTTTAATTCCTATAGCAGCAGTTTTATGGCTACATCAAATAATTTATAGTAAGTCTCAAAAAAGGGAATTAGGAAATGTGAGGTCGGGAACAATATTGGCTATTTTGGTATTTTTAATTTTAATGTCCCCGCTCCTACTTTTTGACTTAAAACATAATTTTATGAACTTTCAGGCCTTGCAAAATTTTTTTGGTAACAGGGAGGCTACTGTTAACTTAAACCCTGTCAACTCTCTGTTTAGGATTGTCCCTCTCTACCAAGAATCTTTAATTGGCACTTACTTGACAGTCCAAGAGAAAACCTTGACTTTAATTACCTCAGTTGCAGTTTTAATACCTTTAGCATTGTTTTTCGGGAGAAAAATTAAGGATGGTATTTTATCTTGGCCCTATTTAATGTTAGGTGTTTGGCTCGCAGGATCACTTTTAGGTTTGGCTTTATATAAACAAAATGTTTATGCCCACTATTTAGGGTTTGTCAGTCCGGTACCATTTATCCTACTGGGGAGTTTTTATAGTTTAGCATTTTTTTACACTGGCCCATTAAAACAATTAATGAAAATATCAGCCGCGGTTTTGATTGTAGTTCTGGCAGTTTTTAATCTACAAAAAAGCCCCTTAACTCTTGCGCCCAATAACCAACTACAGAGGACACAGGATATAGCCAAGTATGTAATTGAGAAATCAGCGGACAAACCATTTAATTTTGCCCTGATCGCTAAAAACAACTATGATGCTGCATATCAATTTTATTTAGGTTTGTATGGATACAAACCAGCTCAAATACCATTTGAAATAACGGAGCAGTTATTTGTGGTTTGTGAAGATCCTGTCTGTGAGCCAATTGGCCATCCCAAACAAGAAATTTCCCACTTTGGTTGGGCTAAGGTAGAAGAAGAGTCACAGTTTAGAGGTGTAAAAGTATTTAAACTAATACATAATCCTAGCGGGAAACCGCCAGAGTCGAGGAAGGTTAGGTCATGAAATTATCAGTAATTATACCAGCCTATAATGAAGAGAAAAATATTAAAAATGGGGTATTAAATGAAGTTAATAATTACTTAAAAACTGTGGATTACCCTTATGAAGTTTTGGTGGTAGATGACGGTTCTTCCGATAACACGGCCTCGGTGGCTAAACAGCAGATGAAAAATATGAAAAACTTTAAATTAATAGAAAATCGCCATGGAGGCAAGGCTTTTACAGTCATGACTGGACTGCTTTCTGCCAAAGGAGAGCTTGCTCTTTTTACCGATATGGACCAAGCTACACCGCTAAATCAGATTGAGAAATTCTTCCCCAAATTTGAGAGCGGTTTTGATATTGTCATTGGCTCCCGAGCCGGCAGAAAAGGTGCGCCTCTAATCAGAAAAATAATGGCCAATGGTTGGACACTGATCAGAACGATATTTTTAGGTCTGCCTTTCCGGGATACCCAATGCGGTTTTAAAGCTTTTAACCAGGCTGCCATTGCCAAAATTATCCCCCAAATAAAAGATGAATGGGGGGTGGTTCATACCGGGGGAGGAGCAGTTAATGCCGGTTTTGATGTGGAGATTTTATATTTGGCTAAAAAATATGGTTTCAAAATTGCTGAAGTGCCGGTGGAGTGGAATTATGTGGATACCGAGAGGGTGCAATTTTTAAAAGATGCTTTGGCGGCGATTTATGATATCCTCCGTATCCGCTGGAATGATTTACATGGTAAATATTGAGAAGAGATTTAATCTACTAGTTATCTTGGTCCTACTTATCTTCTCCCCGCTTTTTTTCTATAAATTAGGAGATTCTTCTTTAGTCAGTTTTGATGAAGCTTGGTATGGCTCAATTGCCCGCAACATTGCTCAAACTGGAGATTTTATAAATTTAACTTGGAATGGCAGTTCTTATCTTGATCATCCCCCGGCTGTTTTTAGTTTAATGGCTGTTTTGATCAAGACTTTTGGTGATAGTGAGTTTTGGGTACGGGCCACTTCAGCGATTTTAGGGCTGGCAAGTTTGGCAGTAGTATACTTTTTAGGTAAAGAGTTATTTAACCGCTGGATAGGTTTAGCCTCAGCCATTGCTCTCCCCTCCTCCTTCTGGTTTTTATTCAGAGCCAGGTCCGGGAACTTAGATGTTCCTCTGACTTTTTTCTTTTTACTGAGTTTATTACTGATTTTGAAAGCTGCTAAAAATTCTAAATTCTTGCCGCCATTTTTTATTAGCCTGTCTTTTCTTTTTCTGTCCAAAACTTTAGTTCCTTTAACTATTATCCCGGCTTTAATTTTAATTTTCTGGAAAACAAAGATCTCTTTTAAAGAATTTATGGGGCCGCTGCTGATGTTTATTTTGATTGTGGGTGGTTGGTTTTTATATCAATTATCGAAAGAGCCTAATTTTTTAAATCATTATTTGGGGATAGGTTTACCCGGAATTAAGACAGAAACTAATTTGGGGGAAAATTTAAGGTTAATGAAAGAATACCTGCATAGTGGAGTGGGAAAATGGTTTTGGCCGGGGGTAGCAGCAATTTTCGCCGGACCATTTTTTTCTCGATCGAGAAGTTTTTGGATATTGTCTTTATTTTTCTTAAGTTTTTTCCTGCCCTTTATTTTTTCTGACAAAGGCCATATTTGGCATTTAATACCTTTGCACCCAATTCTAATCTTAGCTGCTTTGGGTTTAACTTTTGGATTCATTAAAAGGATTTTTTCGCAGAAATTGGCCATAGGGGTAATTTTGTTGGCAAGTATTTATATTTCCTTTATGCAATTAAAAATATCCTGGTACCAATTTATTGATGTTTCTAAGTACGTTTCGGATGAGGCGATTTTATCCAGAAAGGCAGCGGAGTATTCTTACTTGCAAAGCAGCTCTGCTGACCCTTTATATATAGATGGGGATTTTATCCCTTCAGCTAATTTTTACTCAGGAAAAGTAGTTCAGCAAATTAAGCGGGGAACTTTAACTGAGATTTTAAAAGAAGAAAATATTAATTTAATAATCACCTATCAATGGAGATTAGATGAACAAAAAATTAAATCTAGTGATTACACTATCATTGGAACTGATCGGGATAAAATTTTGCTGGTAAACCAGATTAATCTTCCTTAAGTAAAAGATTGTATAATAATTAATAAAACTTATGAGTTTAATGAAAAGCAAGACTAACCTATTTTTTTTAAGTTTAATAATTTTATATTTTGCCCTCCGTTTACCAAATCTAACCCTGCAGCCAATTTTTGCTGATGAAGCTATTTATATCCGTTGGGCACAAATCATGAGAGCAGAACCAGGTTTGCGGTTTTTGCCTTTATCCGATGGTAAAACCCCCCTTTTTATGTGGTTAATGATGCCTTTATTTAAAATTTTCTCCGATCCGTTGCTAGCCGGTAGGTTTCTTTCCGTAATTTCTGGCTGTTTAACTTTACTGGGAGTATTTTTTTTAAGTAAAAAAATATTTGGTAGTAGAGTGGCCCTTTTGGCAACTTTATTTTTTGTCGTCTTACCCTACACTGTTTTTTTTGACCGGATGGCTTTGGTTGATTCGATGTTGGCAGCTTTTTCTATTTGGTCAGCGTATTTTGCACTTTGGTTATTGCGGGAGCAAAGATTAGATGTGGCAATGATTTTAGGATATCTATTGGGCGGGGGACTTTTAACCAAAACTCCGGCCATGGTGAATCTGCTGATTTTACCTGTTACAGCCTTAGGTCTTGATTTTAAAAAAATCAGAAAAAATAGTTTCCCAAAACTGTTAATTTTTTGGCTGGTAGCCTTGGGGATTGCTCTGACTATTTATAATTTGCTGCGTTTGGGTCCGGAATTTCAACAGCTGTCACTGCGCAACAATGATTATATGTTTTCTTTATCAGAGGTATTGACTCATCCTCTAGATCCTTTTGTTCCACATCTGCGCGATGTAGTAGATTTTGCCAGTAAACTTTTTACCCTGCCCCTCTTTTTATTAACCATCTGGGGGGTAATATCCGTTATTTTAAAAAGGCAAAAATTAGCAATAGTTATTTTGCTTTGGGCTTTGATTCCGCTGATTATTCAAATGGCAATTTTGAAAACTTTTACTGCCCGCTATTTACTTTTTTCTGTCCCTCCTCTTTTAATTATCGCTGCCTTGGGTTTAGAAAATTTTTGGCAAAGATTTAACTTAAAAAAACCGTTGTTAATTTTTGCTGCTGTAGCAGCTTTAATAGCATTGCCGATAAGTTTTGATTATCAGATATTAACTGCACCAGAAAAAGCTAATCTACCGGCTGGAGAAAGAAGAGGCTATTTAGAAGATTGGACTGCCGGCTATAATTTTAAAGAGATTGCTGACTATTTAATAGCCCAAAAAGCATCCGGCCCGGTAGTGGTGGGGACGGAGGGATTTTTTGGTACCTTGCCGGATGGTTTATATATCTATTTAGACAAAGCAGATATTCGGGTGGTAGGAGGAAGCGCGACTATCTCGGCGCAGCTGCGTGCCAGTGCGAAACAAAACCAGACCTTTTTTGTGGCCAATAAAGGTCGGGTGGGAGAAAATTTAGCCGGAGGAGTGCTTCTTAAGCAGTACCCTAAGGCTAAGCCACTAAATCCCAAATTTGCCCCAGATGCAATTATCTTATATAAAGTTTTGCCATGATCAGTAATTTAATTAAAACAACTACTTTTAAATGGTTAATGTTGGTTTTGCTGCTGAGCATTCCCTCTTTTTCCACTCTGCTCCAGCCCGGCTATTTTGGTATGCACGATGACCTGCAAGTGATGAGAATTTGGGAAATGGATTTTTGTTTCCGAGACGGACAGATACCTTGTCGCTGGGTGCCGGATATGGGTTTTGGTTTCGGTTATCCCCTGTTTAATTTTTATCCCGTGATGCCCTATTATTTGGGAGAACTAATCTATAAATTTGTCTCTATTTTTACTAACACAATGGCTTTAATTGTTTCGGTGAAAATTTTATTTATTTTAAGTTTCCTGGTTTCAGCAGTATCTATGTTTTTCTTGGGACGAAAGTTTTGGGGTAATTTAGGGGGACTACTTTCAGCCCTATTTTATGTTTATGCTCCTTACCATAGTGTGGATGTGTATGTCAGGGGGGCCATGGCCGAAAGCTGGTCTCTGGCTTGGACGCCGGCAGTTTTTTTGGCCATTTATTTAAGTATTCAAAAACCAATTTTAAAAAATATCTTGTTTTTAGCAGTATCCACTGGCCTTTTTTTAACTTCTCACAACCCCATGGCTTTAGTTTTTACGCCTCTGATGGCAGTTTGGGCTCTACTGTGGATTTGGCAGGAGCGTAAACTTTCCGTTATCATTAAATTAGTGGTTGCCGCCCTGTGGGGCTGGGGGCTCTCGGCCTTTTTCTCTTTGCCGGTTTTACTGGAGGGAAAAAACGTTCATTTAGAGACTTTATTTATTGGCTATTTTAATTATTTAGCTCATTTTGTAGATCTTAATCAATTATTTATTTCTACCTTTTGGGGATATGGAGGGTCAATTTGGGGGCCCAGTGATGGCATGAGTTTCCAAATTGGCTGGCTGCATTGGGGTACGGTTTTAGCTTGTTTAATCGCAGGAGCGTTGCTGTGGCGGAAAGAACGGCAAATGAGTTTAATATTATTTTTATTTGGTTTAAGTTTCTGGGGAGCGGCTTTTTTAATGCATCCTAGGTCTAATTTTATTTGGGAAAAAATAACAATTTTACAAACCTTGCAATTTCCCTGGAGGCTTTTGGCGGTGACTATTTTTAGTTCCTCTTTTGTGGCCGGTAGCTTGGTAGCTTTGCCTCTCAGTAAAAAATTACGATCAGGTTTAGCAGTAGTAATGGTGGTGGCTTTATTGGTGCTTTATCAGGGCTTCTTTAAGATCGAGCGGCCCATTCCTTTAACTGATCAGGAAAAGTTATCCGGAGCTTTGTGGGATTTACAGAGAACAGCGGGCATTTTTGATTATTTACCCAAAACTGCCAAATTTCCACCCGGATCTGCTGCTTTAGAAACAGCAGAAATTCTAGAAGGTCAGGCGCTGGTAACTAATTTTCAGCGGGGGACTAATTGGCTTTTCTTTAATATAGAAAGTAGTTCTAGCGCTACCGTCAGGTTGCCGGTTATTGATTTTCCTATCTGGAAAGTTTTTCTGGATCAAAAACAAATTTCTTTTGACAACAAAAATGATTTGGGCCAACCCACCTTTGTAGTTCCTGCCGGTAAACATACGGTTTTTGCCAAACTATTTGACAGCCCAATTCGCTCCCTAGCGAATATTATTTCCTTCCTGTCATTGTCGGCTGTTTTTATTGCTGTATACAAATTAATTAAAAAACCATGAACCAGTTGGATTTGTCCACAATTTCCAAACGAGCTGTGGCTGGAGCCTTAAGCTTAACTTTCCGTCGGGTAGCGCTGCAGGCGATTAGTTTTATCACTATTAACTTAATACTGGCCCGCATCTTATCTGTCAGTACTTTGGGAATTTTTAATATTGCCACCGCCGCTGTTTCTTTTTTTAGCTTTTTTTCTGATATTGGTTTAGCTGCAGCCATTATTCAAAAAAAAGATAAGGTGACGGCAGAGGATTTGCGAACCACTTTTACTATTCAAGAAACTTTGATTGTAGTTTTGACGGTAGTTATTTGGTTTTCTGCCCCATTTTTAGCTCATCTTTATAACCTGAATGATCAAGGGATGTGGCTGATTAGGGCATTAGGAGTATCTTTTTTAATCACTTCCTTTAAAGTGATCCCTTCGGTCTTATTGGAGCGTGAGCTCAAGTTTAATCCTTTAGTAGGGGTGGAGATTTTAGAAACGCTTACCTTCAATGTGGTACTACTAATTTTGGTATTAATGAAAGCTGATTTGGCAGCTTTTTCCGCTGCTACACTACTGCGAGCTATGGTGGGGGTGGTGACGATTTATCTGCTTGCTCCCTGGAAAATTGGTTTTGGTTTTTCCCGGTCTTCTGCAAAAGTTTTACTTAATTTTGGGATACCTTATCAACTAAATTCACTTCTTTCTTTACTTAAAGACCGTTTAGTACCGCTGGTGATTGCCAAGATGATTGGTTCTGTTGGAGTAGGTTATGTCACTTGGGCTCAAAATTTAGCTTTTTTGCCGCTGGAGGTAATGAATATTGTCATTCGGGTCAGTTTCCCCACTTTTGCCAGGTTACAAGAAGACCAAAAAATGTTAAAGGTGGCAGTGGAAAAATCTCTTTTTTTAACCACCCTTTTTTTATACCCGATGTTTTTTGGCTTACTGGCACTGGCCCCCTCATTGGTAGCCCACGTAGTTTCAGATAAATGGCAGCCGGCTTTGCCGGTTTTTTACCTTTTTTCTGTTTCTACTTTTTGGGCCACTCTTTCGACCACCTTTACCAATACTTTAAATGCCATTGGCCAAATAAAATTAACTTTAAAATTGATGATTTTTTGGACCGTGATTACCTGGATCTTAACACCCTTGTTAACCATTAAATATGGTTTTATAGGGGTGGGGATTTCCTCGGCAGCGATCTCTTTTACTTCCATTATTACCATTATCATAGTTAAGCGTTTTGTGGAAGTGGAAATTTGGAAAAATATTTGGCAACCACTGGTAGCCAGCATGGTGATGGGGGCGATAGTTTTTTACTTTTCACAATTTTTGGTCTATGATACTTTATCACTGCTGGAAATGGTTATAGCTGGGGCAGCAATTTATCTGGGACTAATTATTATCTTAGCTAAAGATAAGATTTCCCAAAATCTTCAGGAGGTTAAAAGTGCGTTTTCTAATTAGTTTACTAATTTGTCTAATTTTCCTTTTTGCTGCCGATACAGTATCAGCAGCTTCGGAAAAATTTATCACCATTGTTAATCCGATTAGGGGGAGTGATTTCTTTAGTTTGCCTCAAAAACCAGTCACTACTACCAAACAACAATTTGAAGCTATTCAAGATAGGGGATTAGAGGCTACCTGGTTAGTCAGACCGGATGCTTTATTTGATGATGAAATAGTTAATTTTTTAAAAAATATTCCTCCTGAACATGAGATTGGATTATTAATGGAAGTAACCCCCACTTGGGCCACTTCCGCGGGAATAACTTATCATCAAAATACAAACTGGCATGATGCCGGTTCTGTTTTCCTAACCGGCTACTCGCTGGAAGAGCGCCGTAAATTAATTGACAGCGCTTTTAAAAAATTTAAAGAAATTCTCAAATTTTCACCCCAGTCAGTAGGCGCTTGGTGGATTGATGCCAACTCGCTTATCTTTATGAAACAAAATTACGGAATTGTGGCTAACTTGGATGTGGCTGATCAATATACGACTGATAATTATCAAGTTTGGGGACAATACTTTTCCACCCCTTTTTATCCGGCTTCTAGAAATGCGCTAGTGCCTGCCTCTGGAGCAGACCAAAAAATTGGCGTCCTTACTATCCAATGGGCTGCCCGTGATCCCTATAATAGTTTCGGCAACGGAGTATTAGATAGCACTTACTCCGTGCAAGCCAATGATTATGCTAACCCTAAATATCATAATTTAACTACTGATTATTTTAAAAAATTATTACGTATTTATTTAGATAATCCTTATTCCAGTTTAGGTCAAGTCACTGTTGGTTTGGAAAATGATTTTTCCTGGGTTGAATATGGTAAGGAATATATTAATCAGTTAGAGACGGTAGCCAATTTGCAAAAGACCGGGGTCAAAGTTGTGACTATGTCCGATTTTGCCCGCCGTTACTCTGCGCTTTTCCCCACCACTTCCCCCCCAAAAATTATTTTTGCCCAAGATCCTCTGGGAGGGAGCGGGGCAGTAGTTTGGTACCAGACTTCTAAATATCGTCTAGGCTGGTTTTATACCAAAGATGGTAGTGTGATTCGGGATTTACGGGAATACTTTGACAGTCACGACGAGCCCTGTCTTATCCAGGCTTGTGCCAGCTTAAATTTGGCCATGATGGAAACCAAAAATTTAGATGAAGTCAGCTTCGGCGACCGCTGGCTAATTGATGAGGGTAAAATTTCTCAAATAGAAGTAAAGCCTACTGTTTTAGGTTTGCAAATAAGTTATTTAAATCAAGCCAATACCAAAAGAACTTTGGAGTTTTTGCCAAATGACATTAAAATAGACGGTATCTCCCGGCCAATTTCCGTCGCTATTTCTCAAGCGATTTCTTCTTCTCATCAAGTTACCAAAATGCCTCACTCTTTTCAAAATTATCTTTATGAAAATATTTTTATAGTTTTGTTTAAACAACTTAAAAATTTAATGATATTTTTAATTTTTTCTGCGATTTTTTTCTATTTGCCCGGGCTCTCTGTTTTGCGAAAAACTACCCTCACGGATAATGAAAAATTTATTTTATCCATCCCTTTGGGAATATGCCTTTTTACTTTGGGAGCCTTTTTGCTAGGTTTTGTTAAATTTTATTGGGGGCTGCTTGCCATACCGCTTATTTCAATTTTGTACCTTCAGAAAAATTTGATCCGGCCAAAAATTAGCTGGTCAAGAGAATTTTTAATATCCAGTTTATTAATCATTGGGGCTTCAGTAGTTTGGCTGTTGACTTCAGTGAAGAATGGTTTACTTTTTGATTATGGTTTGGGTTTTTGGGGCCCTAACGGACATGATGCAATTTGGCATTTCAGTTTAGCGGAGAGGGTTAAAGAAGGTTTACCATTGCAGAGCCCTAATTTTAGCAATACTGTTTTGACAAACTATCATTATTTTTATGATCTGCTTTTGGGAGTAACTTCTCAGTTAACAAGCATTTCTGTCAATGACCTTTATTTTAGATTATATCCTTTGGTTTTAGCTATTTTTATTGGTATCTTAACTTATTTATTGGTTAATGCTTGGAGCAACTCTCGTTTAGCAGCCAAATGGTCTGTGTTTTTTGTTTATTTTGGTGGTAGTTTCGGATGGGTTTTGTCCTATTTCAAAGAAAAAAGCTTGGGAGGAGAAAGTTTATTTTGGGCACAGCAGTCAATTTCTACTCTATTAAACCATCCTTTGGCAATTTCTCTTTTGCTGTTTTTGGCCGGGCTGGTACTGTTTCAAAAATTAAATGACCAAAAACGCCAGCAGGCGCTGATGATTCCATTAATAATCTTATGGGGGAGTTTGATTGAATTTAAAGTTTACGGCGGAATTTTAGTCTTGGCAAGTTTATTTTTACTTACCTTAATAGAGACAGTTAAACAAAAATATGACTTAATTAAACTGACTGGGCCAATGTTGATTTTATCAGCTTTGATTTTTTTGCCAAACAATTTAGCCGGAGGGACTTTGCTAATTTTTTCGCCTTTTTGGTTAGTTCATTCCATGGTTGATTCGGTTGACCGATTGAATTTTGCCAGGCTTTCTTTAGCCAGAATGAATGGTTTAGAAACAGGTAATTACTTCAAATTCTTAGCCGCTGAAGTTTTAGGATTAATTATTTTTGTGATTGGTAATTTAGGTACCAGAATAGTTGTCCTATTGTCTGGCGCAAAATTCCTTAAACTCAACCGTTGGAATCTGTTTATGGGAATATTTTTAGGGTTGTCTTTAACTATTCCACTTTTGTTTATTCAAAAAGGAGGCAGCTTTAATATTGTCCAATTTTTCTACTATTTTATTTTCATTTTTAATCTGCTGGCAGGAATATCAATAGCTTTTTTGATAAATCAATTTAAATCTTGGGGGAAAATATTTGCGCTGGTCATTGTAATTTTAACTATTCCTACTACTTTTGATACCCTAAACCACTTTTTGCCTCAGCGTCCGCCTGCCAGAATTTCAAGGGCAGAACTAGCAGCGCTGGACTTTTTAAGACAACTTCCTCAAGGAGTAGTTTTAAATTTTTATTATGATGAAAGGTTAAAACAAAAATTTGTGGAACCGATTCCGCTGCTGGCTTATGAATCCACCGGTTATGTGGGAGCTTTTTCCGGGCAGAGAGAATTTTTAGCTGATACAGTCAACTTAAACATTTTAGGGGTAGATTTTAGGGGCCGGCTGCAAATTGCCAAAGATATCTTTGCCTTGCGGGAAGAAGAAATAGTCAAAAGATATTTGCAGGAATTTAAAATTAAATATATCTATACTCCCAAAATTGCTGATTTTACTCCCGACCAGCAGAAATTTGATTTAAAAAGTATTTATAAAAATGAAGAAGTGGAAATTTTCCAAAATATAAATCTCTAATGGTTGCTAAAATTAAGATAGCTTTTTTACAGGCAAAAACTTCCCCGATATTTTTGATAATTCTGTTGGCCTTTTTTGTTAAAGTTTTTTTGAGTAATCTAGTTTTTCATGTCGATATTTTATCTCAGGCTGCTTGGGGCCAGTGGATTTTTGACCATGGCCCCTTGGGTTTTTATAATTTTGAAATTTGGATTTATTCTTGGCCTAATTATCCGCCATTGGGGAGTTTATTCTTTGGTTTTGACAGGTGGCTTTACTGGCAGATTTTGGAGTTTTTCCGCTTTTTAACTTTTAATGTTGTTCCCCATACGGCACCTGGCCATATGGTGTGGTGGTTTGATTTTATAAAATGGTTTGATATCCAAAAATACGATGTGACGATCCTGAAAACAGGTTTTTTAATGACAATTAAACTGCCTTTAATTTTGGCCGATTTGGCGCTGGCAGTTGTTTCTTACTATTTAGCTAAATCACAACATATAAAATATCCTTTAATTTGGCCCCTGCTTTTTTTACTTTCTCCTTTTAGTTTTTATCTGTCTTCCTTTTGGGGTCAATCTGATAATTTAGATTTTTTATTGGTACTGGTTTCTTTTTTACTGCTTTACCAAAGGAAGATCTTTTTCTCTATCATACTCCTAAGTCTAGCACTGCATTTTAAACCCACTGCAGTTGTCTTTTTGCCTTTCTTTTTATGGTTGCTGATTAAGCAAAAAACTCAACTTTGGCAATTAGGACTAGGAATAATAGCTTCTCTGGTAATGACATATCTAATTATTGTCCCCTTTACTAATTTAGATGTAGTCACTTTTACTAAGACTTATCTTTTTCCCAAAGTAGTGCATCGGGCAGAATTTAGACTTTCTACCAACTCTTTTAACTTTTGGCATATTTTGATAGGTAATAAAGCTTTTGGCCAGGATTACATTTTTCTATTTTTACCAGCCAAGCTTTGGGGGTATGGGATTTTCGCCTTAATTAATTTGTTTGCTTTTAAACTATTAAATAAAGTAACTTTAGAAAATATTTTTAAAGCAATGTTTTTAGTTTCTTTCAGCGGTTGGCTTTTTTTAACTAACATGTTGGAAAGATATGAATATGCTGCCATAGCCTCTTTATTTTTCCTTACTATTTACAGACCCAGATTTATTAAATATTTCTTAATTTTGAGTTTAATTTTTTGGGTTAATCTCTATCACGGTTGGTGGTTTCCCCAGTGGCTCGAACCTTTGCGTCAAGTTTTAATTTGGCAAGAGGGGTTAATCGCCAGACTACTTTCTGTAATTAATGTAGTTTTATTCTTCCAGATAATAAAAATGTTTTCGATAACAAAAGTGGCAGAGGAGTAAGAAAATCGTTAAGATACATATATGGCCAATATTTCTGTGGTGATTAATGCTTTAAATGCTGCCCTATATTTGGAAACAGCCCTAACTTCAGTCCAATGGGCAGATGAAATTGTAGTGGTGGATGATGGGTCAACCGATGACACCATTAAAATCGCCAAAAAATATACCAATAAAATATATAAACACAAAAGTGTTGGATTTGTCGAGCCGGCCCGCAATCTGGCAATTTCTAAAGCCAGTGGTGATTGGATTTTAATTTTAGATACCGACGAAGAAATTTCTTCAGAACTGGCAAAAAGACTGCGCGATATTAGCAAAAATTTGGAGCAAATCAACTATGTAGAAATACCTCGGAAAAATATCATCTTTAACAAATGGATGAAAGCTTCTATGTGGTGGCCGGATTATAACATTAGATTTTTTAGAAAAGGCGCGGTTAAATGGAGTAATAAAATTCATCGTCCACCAGATGTGGCAGGGGAGGGAATGAAATTAGAGCTAAAGGAAGAGTTGGCAATTACTCACCATCACTATCGCACAATTAACGAATTCGTGGAGCGATTAAATCGTTATACTACAATTCAGGCAAACGAGCTAATAGAAAATGGCTATAAATTTAGTTGGTCAGATCTTTTAACTAAGCCGCTGTCAGAATTTTTAAGCCGGTTTTTTGCTAACCGCGGTTTTGAAGATGGCCTTCATGGTCTATCTTTAAGTTTGCTCCAAGCTTTTTCTTTTCTGATTATGTATCTAAAAGTTTGGGAAAAAGAGAAATTTTTTTCAAAAGAAATTGACTTAACTGAGCTTAGACAACTAAAGAAAAAATCCGGTGAGGATTTAGATTATTGGTTTAAATATGGCAATTTATCTAAAAATCCCCTTAAAAGATTTGTACAAAAAGTGGCAAATAGAGTGAAATGAGAAGAGCCTTTAATATCCTATGGCCTGTTTTGACGATTGTTGTTGTGGTAGCGATCTTTTTTTATCCGGTTTGGCTGCAGGGTAAAATTCCTTTGCCAGCGGATTTTGTAGTGGGGGTTTACTATCCTTGGTTAGATTATAAATGGGCGGGTTTTGAAGCAGGAGTTCCAGTTAAAAATCCCATTACCACCGATGTTGTATCTTTTATTTTCCCCATGCAGATGTTTGCTATCGATCAATTAAAAAATGGCGACATCCCTTTGTGGAATAATTTAATTTTAGCAGGAACACCGTTGCTGGCTAATTTTCAATCAGCTCCCTTTTCTCCCACTAATTTTTTATACTTTATCTTACCAAAATTATCAGCTTGGAACTGGCAAATAATTTTTCAGCCTCTGTTGGCAGCAGTATTTTTATATTTTCTACTCAGAGAAATAGGTCGTAGTAAACTGGCTGCCATGGCCGGAGGAATTTTTTTCTCTTTTGCCGGGTTTATCACTGTTTGGTTACAGTGGAATGGACATTCCTTGGTGGCTGCCTTTTTTCCGGCAATTTTATTTTTAAGTATCAAATTTCTTTTTAAGGAAAAAGTTTGGGCGGGATTTTTGCTGCCAATAACGCTTTGCCTGCAGATTTTTTCCGGTTATCCGCAAATTATCCTTTATGAATTTTTGTCTATACTACTGTTAATTATCATACTAGATTTTAAATTATTATTTAATTTTAAAAAAATTTTCAGTTTCGGTTTTTTAATTTTAATTGGTTTGGGATTGGCAGGAGTACAACTTTTGCCGGGTGGTGAATTATTAGCTCATTCACAAAGAAGTATAGAAATAGTGTTAAACCGCTGGGCCTTTTTGCCATGGCAGTTGCTTATAACTTTTTTTGCCCCTGACTATTTTGGCAATCATGCAACTTATAATTACTGGGGGCCGGCAGATTATACTTTAACCACTGGTTTTGTAGGAGTGGTGGTAGGGATTTTGGCATCGTTGGGTTATCTGTTTCATTTTAAAAACAAGTATGCCCAATTTGCTTTTGTTTTAAGTTTAGCTTCTTTGTTTATTGCTCTGCCCAACCCTATTTCAGTAGCCTTTAAGGAGGCAGGTTTATTGGGTTTGCAGGCAGCTTCTGCTCATCGGGCGCTCATTTTATTTAATTTGGGTGTTGCCATTTTGGGCGCTTTTGGGATTGACGGCTTACTTAAAGATAAATTAACACTCGAGAAAATCAGACGAGCCCTTTATTTGCCTGGCATTATTTTACTGGCTTACCTTTTGGTGACTGGGTCAGTTTTTTTATTTTTTCAATACCATTTTTTGATCAATGAAGAATCATTAAAATTTTTAGCTAATTTGAAAGTGGCCTTGCGCAATTTAATTTTGCCAACAATTTTACTCACAGTAACTGGGATAATCCTATGGTGTCATTATAAATTTGGTAACAAAGGACGGAGTAAATTAATTTTAGTATTGATATTGATTGTTTTGGCAATAGGGGAACTATTCCGCTTTGGCTGGAAATTTACCCCCTTTTCCTCTCCGGAGATAGTTTTCCCCACCACCTCGGTGATTGAATTTTTACGCCAACAAAAGCATTACCGGGTGATGGCAGAAGATGTTATCCCGATTAATTTTTTAATGAATTATCGGATTGAAACAGTGGAAGGTTATGATGCTGTTTATCCAATTAAATATGCTAAATTTTTAGGGGTGTTAAATTCAGGGGATACAGCAGCTACCCCAATGGGCAGATACGGCTCAGTTTCCAACCCCAATTCCCCCTTATTATCACTAGTTAATGCTAAATACATCTTAGCCTTGAAAAAAGACTCCCAGGGTAAACCTGACCCACAAGGAAGTTTACCGGACAGATTTAAGACCCCATTTTTAAAACCGGTTTTTACCGATAAAACAGTAGCGGTGCTAGAAAATACCAAAGTACTGCCCCGGGCAATGATGTTTTATGATTGGCAAGTAGAAAGGGATGAGCAAAAGATTTTAAGTTTTTTGCTTGAGTCCGATTTATCTAAAAAACTAATTATTAACACGGACTTAGATTTCCATCCTCAACCAGGGCAGGGAACAGTTCGGATAATTAAAGATGAAGCTAGCCAAAAAGAAATTGCTCTGGAAACTAACCAACCTGGGTTACTTTTTATTTCCCAGGTTTTCTACCCGGGATGGAAAGCTTATGTAGATGGAGAATTAACTGCCCCAGTTGAGGCAGATTACACTTTTATGGCTGTGCCCATAAAAATGGCCGGAGATCATTGGGTAATTATTAGGTACGAGCCAGATAGCTTTAAGAAAGGGAAAATGATATCCTTATTAGCAGTATTTGGCCTTTTCGTCACGACCGGTTATTATTATTTAGTTCGGAGATCGAAAAGGCCATTTCGAGCATAATCTTTAAGAGGAGAGGAAAAAAATAATAGATGTCCAAGAAAAAATCATTACTGGAGATACATGAAGATGTGCCGGCTGATCATTATGATCAGGGTATTAAGAAAAATTTATTCCAAAAATATTGGCATTTTCGAAGATTTGTAGAAGTACTTAAAGTCATTAAAGAAGTTGAAGGTCCTATATTAGATGTGGGTTGCCACAGTGGTACTTTTACTCAACAAATCTTAAAAAAGATTGGCGGCCAGGATATTTATGGGATAGATGTTTCCCGCTCAGCCATAGCTTTGGCTAAAAAAAGGCTCCCCTTTGGTCATTTTGAAGTAGCTGATGCAGTGAAGTTGCCATTTAAAAATAGTTTTTTTTCAGGCATTTTTTGCTTGGAGATGATGGAGCATGTTGATGATCCGAGAGCAGTTTTAAAGGAGATTAAAAGAGTGGCTAAAGCAGGCAGTAGAATTTATATTTTGGTTCCCAGCGAAAATAAACTTTTTCAAATAATTTGGTTTTTGTGGACCCTGTATTATCGCCATTGGAGCCATGCCCATGTGCAACATTTTAGCGGTGGGTTGCTGGAGCAATTAATCAAAAATATTGGTTTTAAAATTATTGGAGTTAAGACTTTTCATTTAGGCATGCTGAAACTAATTGTTGCCCAGAAAATATGATTAAAACTTACGTCGTAGTTTTAAACTACAAAGTAAAAAAGGAGGTTTTAGAGTGTATTAAGTCACTTGCCAAAAGTGTCGGTTTTAATAAAGATTTTAAAGTTTTAGTCATTGATAATAACTCGGCCGATGGTTCAGTGGAGGCCCTCAAGAAAAAGTTTCCTAAAATTCCTTTGATAGTTACTCAGAAAAATTTAGGTTTTACCGGGGGTAATAACGTGGGAATTAAGTATGTGCTGGAGAGGGGAGCGGAGTATATCTTAATTTTAAATCCTGACACAGTGGTAGAGAAAAATGCCGTTGAGAACTTATTAAATGAGACCAAAAAATATCAAAGTGGGATAATCGGTCCCAAAATATATTTTGGGACCGGTAAGAAAATTTGGTATGCTGGGGGAATATTAGATATGAGAAATGTATTAGGAAAACATCGGGGTGTGGATGAGCTGGATAGCGGTCAATATAACCAAGCGGAGGAAACTGATTATGTGACAGGTGCCGCCATGTTAATTTCTGCTAAAGTGTTTAATAAAATAGGTTTATTTGATGAGAGATATTTTTTATACTATGAGGATGCTGATTTTTGCATGAGGGCAAAACAAGCTGGGTTTAAAGTTTGGTATACGCCCAATTCTTTAATTCATCATAAAAATGCTCGTTCTACAGGACTGGGTTCTCCGCTCCAGGATTATTACATCACCCGCAACAGAATGCTCTTTGCCTCTAAATTTGCCCCTTTTAGAACTAGGTTTGCGCTTTTCCGAGAAGCTTTAAAAAATATGGGGATTCCTGCCAGAAGGAAAGCATTATTAGATTTTTTAATGGGCAATTTTAACGAAGGGAACATTTAAATGTTATCAGTAATTATTATTACTAAAGACGAAGAAAAGATGATTAAAGCTTGTCTGTCTTCTGTTAAATGGGCAGATGAAATTGTAGTGGTGGATGATGGGTCAACCGATGACACCATTAAAATCGCCAAGGCAGAGGGGGCAAAAATTGTCTCTAGTCCTCAAATTACAGAAAAAGATTTTTCCAGATTGAGAAATTTAGGCCTGCAGGAGGCAAAAGGGGATTGGATCTTGTATGTAGATGCTGATGAGCGGGTGCTTAAACCCTTAAAAGAAGAAATCCAAAATATTTTAACAAAAGAAGGTAGTGGAGCTTGGGCAATTTCCCGGCGGAATATTATTTTAGGAGCAGAGAAAAAATACCCTGCTTTTTGGCCAGATTATGTAATCCGTTTATTCAAAAGGGTATCTCTCCAATGTTGGCAGGGAAAGGTTCATGAAAGCCCAAAATTTAGTGGAAAACTAGCTAAATTAGAAAATTCCTTTTTACATTTAACCCATCGGGATATTGATTCCATGGTTCTAAAAAGTTTAGATTGGGCCAACATTGATGCCAGGTTGCGTTACGACAGCGGTCATCCCCCGATGAGCAGCTGGCGCTTTTTAAAGATTTTATTTAGTGAAATTTTTAATCAAGGAATTTTACGCCAGGGATTTTTTAATGGCACAGTGGGGGTAATTGACTCTCTCCTGCAAGCTTTTAGTTTGTATATCAGTTATGTTAAGTTATGGCAACTCCAACAAAAAAAATCTCTTCAAGAAACTTATGATGATATTGATAAAAAACTTATCCAAAATGAGTTTAATTTTTAAAAATGAAAATGAGCAAAACCAACTTGCGAATTGGATTATATACACCATACCTTGATACCTTCGGTGGGGGAGAGAGGTATATACTGACCATTGCAGAATTTCTTTCCCGGAATAATCAAGTAGATATTTTATTAGATAATAAACTTGTCGCTTGGAGCAGTTGCGAACTAATTAAAATAAGCAATAAACGTTTTAACTTAAATTTATCTAAAGTCAATTTAGTTAAAGCTCCTTTGGGCAAAGGTAGCAGTTTGATTAAAAGGTCACTTTTTTTAAAACAATACGATTTTTTATTTTATCTGACAGATGGTAGTGTTTTTTATTCCACAGCGAGAAATAGTATAATTCATTTTCAAGCCCCCTTACCTAATTTAAATAAAGGTATTTGGGGAAAGAAAAAACTTTCTTCTTGGAACTTAGGAATCTGTAATTCAATTTTTACTGAAGGGTTTATTAAAAAAACTTGGCCGATTAAGACGACCATAGTTTATCCGCCAGTAGATGTTTTAAAGATCGCTAAACTATCTTCCTCACCAACAAAATCATCAGAAAAGAAAAAATATATTTTAACGGTCGGGCGACTATTGGGATATAAAAAACCCAAAAAGCATCAAGTTTTAATTGATACTTTTAAAAAATTATATGATCAAAAATTGCTTTCTGGGTGGAGTCTGCATATTGCCGGTTATATTAATGAGAGTGAAATGGACGAGCTGGCAGAGATTAAAAAGGATTTAGCAAAATACCCCATAACTTTTTACCCCAACTATCCTTATGAGAAATTATTAAAGCTGTATAAACAGTCCAGTATTTACTGGCATAGCGCGGGGTTTGGGGTGGAAGATCCGGTAGAGATGGAACATTTTGGCATTACTACAGTAGAGGCTATGGCAGCTGGTTGTGTTCCGGTAGTTATTAATAAGGGGGGGCAAAGAGAAATAGTCGAACAAAGCAAAAACGGTTTTTTGTGGAATGATTTAGAAGAATTAGAAAATCAGACCATTAAATTAGTCAAAGATACTTCTTTAAGAGGGCAGCTGGCCCAAAATGCCATTGAAAAAGCTAAGTTTTTTAGTAAGGAAAATTTCTGTCTACGTATAGAAAGGATCATTGGTGGAAAAAATTAATAGGCTGTGGTACCTTTTTTTAATTGGTTTAATATTGCGGCTATTTATTGCTGCTTTTACTTTTCATCCTGATGTCCGTACTCCAGCCCTCTCCAGCGCAGTTTTATTTCAAAGGACAAGTTTAAATTTTTATGAAGTAGCGCCAAAAATTTCTAACCAGGATATTTTAGATGATTTGCCACTCAGCTATTTTATTTCCTTGCCCGGACATATGATCGGCAGAATTTTAGTTGATCAAAAAACGGAAGATTTATTTTTACGCAGTCAAGGTGTTCTTTTTGGCAATCCTTCCTTATGGTTATATTTAGTATACGTCAAACTGCCGTTTATTATTTTTGATTTACTGATTGCTTTTTTGCTGTTACAGATAGTAAATTTTGCAGATAGAAAAAAAGTCACAGTGTTGTGGATTTTTAATCCGGTTTCCTTATGGGTTTCTTCCGGAATTGGCCAGGCAGATGTTTATGCGACCTTCTTTATTGTTTTAACTTTGTTATTAATTAAAAAATCCCGACTAGATTTGGGAGCTTTATCTTTAGGTTTGGGAGGGGCAATTAAGTCCGCCCCCATTTTGCTGCTGCCTTATTTATTAGGAATGGCTACCTCTTGGGGCCAAAGATTAAAGCTCACTGCTTTAGCGCTGGTTCCTTTTCTAATTACCGTTATTCCTTATCTGAACTCTCCAGAATTTCGCACCCGTGCTTTATTTGCTCCCCAGTTGGATAAGTCTTTATATGCTAGCTTGCCCCTTTCCAGCAGTGAAAATATTTTAATTGTGCCCATCATAATTTTAGGTTTATATTTTATCTTCTTTTTTAAAAAAAGACAGTACAGAGATTTTTTAAATTTTTCCCTCATCAGTTTAACAGCGGTTTTAGCATTTACCCATTTTCATATCCAATGGTTTTTATGGATTACCCCGCTCCTAATCCTCTGGTTTGTCGGTGAGCAAAATAGAAATAAACTGCTGCCTATTTTAGGACTGCTTTTGGGTCTTTTGATCATGTTTTTTTCTTTTGACGGTTCTCTGCAGTTAAAATTATTTGCTCCCCTTTGGCCCGGTTTAGATAAAGTAAATGGTTTGGCGGAAATATTAAGTGCTGATAAGTTACAGCTGGTCAGGAGCTTTGCTGCCACTATTTTTGCCGCCTCAGCCTTAAGCTTAAGTTGGCGAACCTTAAAAAATTCATGAAAGTAACAATTGCCATTCCTAACTATAACGGGGAAGAATTATTGCCCAAAAACTTACCCAATATTTTAGCTGCCGGTGCAGATGAGGTTTTGGTTAATGATGATGCCTCAAAAGATGAGAGCATTAAAATTATTCAAGAAAATTTTCCCCAAGTTAAATTATTGATTAATCAACAAAACAAGGGTTTTGTTAGCTCGGTTAACAAATTGTTTAATGAGGCCAGTGGAGAAATAGTGGTGCTGCTAAATAACGATGTTTTGGTAGATAAAAATTTTTTAAAACCACTACTAAAACATTTTAGAGACTCAAAAATATTTGCCGTTAATTGCCATGAGGAGGGCCAGGGGTGGGGGAAAAGTTGCTGGAAAAATGGTTATTATGAATTTGTCAAAACAGAAGAAGATAGTAGAATGCATCAAAGTGCCTGGGCTTCCGGGGGATCAGCTGCTTTTAATAAAAAAATCTGGCAAAGCTTAGGAGGGCTTGACAGACTGTTTGCTCCTTTTTATTGGGAAGATATTGACCTTTCTTTTAGGGCTTTAAAGACAGGTTTCAATATTTTATGGGAGCCAAAATCTTTAGTTTATCATCAGCACGGTACCACTATTGGCAAAACTCACTCCAGCAAATTTGTAGCAAAAGTCCAAGAGCGTAACCAACTATTATTTATCTGGAAAAATATTACCGATAAAAATTTATTAACTGAGCACCGCATTAATTTAATCAAAAGATTATTGGGGGGACTGGGAATAGGTTATTGGATTCCTTTTGGGTGGGCTTTTATCAAAAAAGGTGAGATTAAAAAAACAACCGGCGGTACAAGATCAGATTTAGAGGTGATTAATTATGCCGATTAGAGTTTCTATCATCTCTGTCAGTTTTAACAACGGCAGCTCAATTGAAAACTTTATTTCTTCAGTGCAAAAAAATATTTCTCCAAAGGATGAGCTAATTATTGTGGACAACCATTCCAATGACGATACAGCTTTAAAAATTAAAAATTTTAAAAATGTTAAGCTAATATTATCAGATAAAAATTTGGGATTTTCCAAAGGCAATAATTTGGGAGTTAAATCGGCCAGGGGACAGTATTTATTTTTCCTAAACCCTGATACCCAAATGGAGAAACCAATTTTGGATGAGCTGGTTAGCTTTTATGAAGATAAAGACGCGGGGTTAGTCGGGCCGAAATTAATCGAAAGTAGTGGCACCATACAAGCTTCTGTTAGAAATTTACCCACCATCTGGGAAGCTTTTAGGGAATATATTTTAGGAATTAAACATAAGTTTGGTCAATATGTTCCAGCAGTTAATCATCCTATTGAAGTAGGGGCGGTTTATGGGGCGGCCATGTTAGTCAGTAAAAAATTATTTGAGGAAATTAAGGGGTTTGATGAAAGATATTTTCTTTATTATGAAGACATTGATTTGTGCAGAAAAATCAAAAGAGCTGGAAAGCATGTTTATTATTTCCCCGGAGTTTACATTAAACATCTGGTGGGAGGTTCTAAATCTAGTTTAGATCGGGCATTGTTAAACAGAAAATCTCTTTACATTTACCATGGTTTTATTGAAGGTTCAATTTTAAATTTAATCTTCTTGATTGCCAGATTGCGCCGTAAACTAACCTTAGGCTAAAATAAGCTCTGCTTGGTGCTTTGCACTAAGCAAAGCTTGATTCACCACTTCGTGCTAAAATAACTTTAGGTTGAAAAAATATTTCCTGTTACTTGTAAGTTTAATCCTGGCTATCACCCTGCGGGTTTATCAACTGGATAAAGTGCCGGTTGAGCTGTTTGGAGATGAACTGGACGTAGGTTACCAGGCTTATTCCATTTTAAAAACAGGGCAAGATCTGTACGGCCAAAAATTGCCGGTATTTTTCCATTCTCTGTCAGAATATCGGGCGCCTCTATTTTTATATTCAGCTGTGCCCACAATTGGACTTTTTGGTTTAAACGAATGGGGAGTGCGAATTCCAGCCGCGTTCTGGGGGATTTTAGGTATTGGAGGATTATTCTTCTTAGCAAAACATTTATTTGGTGAGAAAATAGGACTATTCGCCGCCCTAATCCTTACTATTTCTCCCTGGCACATACATTTTTCCCGGGCCGGTTTTGAAGTTACCATGCTGCTGGCATTTTTAATTTGGGCAACTTTTCTTTTTCTTAAGGGAGTCAAAAATTACCTCTGGTTTTATTTTTCAGCCATATTATTTGCTTTAACGCCTTATATTTATAGTACGGCTACTTTATTCATGCCGCTACTGGTGCTAATGCTAGTTTATCTTTATCGAAATGAATTATTTAAAAACCTCCCCAAATATCTTTTGGCAGGTCTAATATTTTTGGTAGTACTAGCTCCTTATGGAAGTAATTGGCTTTCGGGAACTGCCGGAGCAAGATTTAATTTAATTAGTATTTTTTCCGAACAATCATTAAAAGATCAAGTCCAACTCGCCCAGCAAAATGAAAATCTCCCTTTCAATCTGGAAAAAGTGTTTCACAATAAACCAGTGGTTTATTTGCAAGTGTTTACCTTAAATTATTTACGGGCTTTTTCTCCGGAGTTTTTATTTTTAAATGGAGATCCTAATTTCCGCCAATCTGTCCATGGAATGGGGCAATTTTACTTTTATGAATTAATTCCATTAATAGCGGGGATTTGGTTTCTATTGTATAAAAAAGAAAAAGAAAAATGGGTGGTATTTGGTTGGCTACTAATTTCCCCCATCCCGGCAGCTTTAACTTTTGATGGGGGATTCCATGCTACCAGGAATTTTTTAATGTTGGCACCGTTGTCTATTTTAATTGGCTGGGGGATAAATGATTTACTTGCTAAAATAAATCAGGGATCTTTCAGAAGGTATTTGGCATTGGGTCTAATTATTTTAGGAATAGTGAATTTTACCTTTTTCCTGCATCGCTATTTTGAACATTACCCTAAAGAGTCGTGGAGGGCATGGAATTTTGGATTTAAAGAGCCAATGCAATACTTAGCTGCAAAGGAGGACCAATACTCCCAAATTTATATTAATAATAGTTATGAGCCATCTTTAATTAGGTTTTTATTTTGGACGAAATATGATCCCAATAAATTTCATCAGCAATTTTCCGGTGATAAAGTTATTCAAGATATTACTACTAATTTTGACGGATTTGCTTTAGAGAAAAAATATTATTTTGGAAAGTTCGCTGGACCATTTGAAAATAATTTAAAAAATGGACAGCTTTTCCTGGCTTCCAGTAGAGAGGATGTTACTAATCCTAAAATTTTAGATAACCCTAATTTGAGATTAGTAAAGACAATTCGCTCCCCCAGCGGGGAAGTAATTTTTTATTTAGTAACGGCTAATCCAAATGAAAATTAAGCAAATCTTCTCTACGAGTAAAATTATCTTATTGTTAATAATTATTTTAGCTGCAGCTGTCAGACTAATTAGTTTGGATAAATTCCCCAATGGTTTTACCGGTGATGAAGCTCAACAAGGTTACAGCGCTTATTCGCTTTTGCAAACCGGCAAGGATGAATGGGGAGAAACTTTACCGATTAATCCTCGGGGGTTTGGAGATTTTAAGCCGCCTCTTTATACTTATTTAACAGTTCCCTCGCTACTCATTTTTGATTTGAACATGGTCTCGGTCAGGTTACCTGCTGCCCTGGTAGGCATACTCACTGTTTTGGTAGCATATTTTTTAACTAAGGAACTTTTCCAAAAAGAAAATATTGCTTTGTGGGCAGCATTTTTGCTGGCTATTTCCCCCTGGTCTATACAAATTTCCCGTACTGCCTGGGAAGGTGGATTAGGAATTTTAACTTTCAGTTTGGGGTTATTATTTTTTCTAAAATTAAAAAAAGAAAACAAATTTTTTCTTCCCACCATTATATTTTGGGGGTTAACTTTTTATACCTACCACTCTTTTCGAGTCTTGCTGGTATTGTTTATATTAGGTGCATTTTTTCTGCGGGCAGAATCTAAAAAGCGAATTATTTATTTAAGTTTGGGTCTTTTTATTTTCTTATCCCCCCTCCTTATTAATTGGGGAAACATTTCCACCAGAGCTTCCGATGTAGGAATTTTTAGCAGTGAACAAATCATGAGTTATTTTAAATCCAAAGGTACTTCTCCACTGCCTCCTTTATTAGATAAAATTTTTGACAATAAATTTTTATTTATCAAAAATAATTTAACAGAAAATTACCTGTCTTATTTTTCTCCTACTTTCTTTTTTACCGGAGGAAGGCCGGATAACACCTATTTAAATTTTCCCAGGTTTGCGCTGCTTTATACAGTAGAGCTTATTTTTTGGATATTTGCTATTAAGGAAATTTTCTTTAAAAAACTAGCTAATAAAGAAATAATAATTTGGTGGTTTTTAGTCTCTCCAGTAGGTGCAGCTTTGGCTACCGGAAGTCTGAATGCTAATCGGGTGCCGACATTTCTCCCTCTAACCGTTATAATATCGGCGATTGGTGCAGCTAGTCTAATTGATTACCTAAAGACTAAATTTGCCAATTTACCATGGGGAAGAATTGTCACAGTGATACTGTTTACCCAGTTTATTTTTTTCTTACACTTTTACTTTATTAAATTACCTCAACGACCAATTGATAATGTGCGTTTTGGTTATGATACAGTCTTTGAAAAAATTTTATCTGTGAAGGATCGCTACAGCCAGATTGTTATCTCTAAACATTTTACTGAACCGCAAATATTTGTCGCTTTTTACGAGAAAATGGACCCCAAAGTTTTTCAAAAATCTTCCCCGAATTGGTTAAGATATGAAAAATCCAATAAATTATATGTAGATCAGCTGGAGAGTTGGAATTTGGGCAATTTTTATTTTGAGGGAATAGATTGGCGCAAAAAAGACAGTCTCAGGAAAGATGCCTTGATAGTTTCAGAGCCGGAAGATTTTCCCTCTCAGGTTCAGTCAATTTTGGATGTTTATTCACCTTCCGGCAAGATATTGTATCGTTTAGTACCCACTAATCAATGAGAGCAAAATTATTGTTAATCATGATTGTAATTTTGGCTGCCGTGTTGCGGTTTTGGCAGCTACCACAGCTGCCGCCTTCATTAAATTGGGATGAAGTTTCTATTGGATATAATGCTGCTTCAATTTTAAGAACCGGACGGGATGAATGGGGAGAGTTTATGCCTTTAACTTTTAGAATTTATGGCGATTATAAACTGCCGGCTTATATTTATTTGACAGTTCCCTTTGTCGCCCTCTTTGGTTTAAATGAATGGGCAGTCAGGCTCCCTTCAGCCATCTTGGGGGTAGCCTTAGTCTGGTTGATTTTTTCTTTGGTTAAACAATGGAGCGAAGAAAAAACCGCTCTTTGGGCCGCTTTTGTAGCTGCTGTCCTGCCCTGGCCAATTATTTTATCCCGAATTGCTCTGGAGGCTCAGCTATCACTTTTTTTAACTACTTTAGGGGTATATTTTTTTGTGAGAGGTGTAAAGAGTAAATACTTTTTAGTGTTTAGTGCCATTACTTTTGGTTTAACCATTTTTTCTTACAATAGCAGCCGGATCATTATTCCACTGCTAGTTTTAAGTTTAGGGTTAATTCATTATCCGCAACTGGCAAAATATAAAAAAATTACTGTTATGTCATTAGTTATTTTTTTGACTTTTTTTGCACTGGCTTTGCCTAAGGCTTTGTTGCAAGATTCCTCTGCCCGATATAAATGGACCACGATTTTAGACCAAGGTGCAATTAATCAGATTAATGAATTGCGGGGAAGTTCTGCTTTGCCCCCTCCTGCCGTAACTTTGGTCTACAACAAAGTAACTTATTTTATCCCCCAGGTAATACAAAATTATTTTAGTCATTTTCACCCTAATTTTCTTTTTTTAAACGGTGGCTCTAATTTTCAATTCAGTATTCCGGGAATAGGGTTGGTTTATCCATTGCTCTTACCTTTTTTAATCTATGGTGTTTTTTTGTTTTTAAAAGAAAGAAAAAAATGGCAGTGGATTACTTTAATGTGGCTCTTTTTTTCTTTTATTCCGGCAGCGGTGACCCGGGATGCCCCCCATGCTTTGCGGAGCCTCACCGCCACTGTACCTTTAGCATTTATTAGTGCTTATGCCGTTGCCGGATTAGCCAACCAGGCTTCCCGATTTAAAATTGGGTTAAACTTAATTATAATTGCTGGTTTGTTAATTAGTTTGGTCCTCTTTTGGCAAAATTACAGCGGTAGTTATAGAAAAAACTATTCTTGGGCCTGGCAGTATGGGTATAAAGAAGCAGTCGAGTTTATTAAAAAAGAAGGTAGTAATTATCATAAAATTTACCTGACTAAAGCTTACGGTGAGCCGCACGAGTTTTTGTTATTTTATCTGCCATACGATCCTGCAAAATATTTGAGCGATCCAAATTTAATTAGATACTTCCGTAGTGATTGGTATTGGGTGGACCGTTTCAGCAAATATTACTTCCTTAACGATTGGGAAGTTAAACAAAAAGCTAACTGTAAAGAAACTGAGCGGTGTTTATTAATTACCAGCCCGACTAATTTTGATCAAGGAAAACTCTTGCAACAAATTAAATTTTTAAATGGAGATCCGGCATTTGATATCGTCGAGCTGTAATTTGTACAATTAGATAGTGGAACTAGTTAAAAAATACTCTTTAGTGCTAATTATTTTACTCAGTGTAGTACTGCGATTTTGGCAACTTAATTCCAATCCTCCGGGGCTGACTTGGGATGAGGCCTCAATTGGAGTTAATGCTTATGATATTTCCCAAACTGGCCGTGATGAATATGGTAATTTCTTACCTGACAACTTAAAATCTTTTGGTGACTGGAAACCGGCAGCTTATATTTATTTGACAGTTCCCTTTGTCGCCCTCTTTGGTTTAAATGAATGGGCAGTCAGGCTCCCTTCAGCCATCTTGGGGGTAGCCTTAGTCTGGTTGATTTTTTCTTTGGTTAAAGAACTCTTGCAAAACAAAACTCTGGGTTTGTTAGCCAGTTTTACTTTGGCGATTTCCCCCTGGCACCTGCAATTTTCCCGGGCTGCCTTTGAGGCAAATGCAGCTTTAACCATGAATGTATTGGGGGCATATTTGTTTTTAAAGGGATTAAAGAGCAGAAAACTGCTCATCTTTTCTGCCTTAATTTTTGGTTTATCCTTATTTACTTATCAAGCATCCCGTTTGTTTGTCCCACTGTTTATCCTACTTTTGGTAATAACCAGTTATCGTCAAATTCGCTGGCGTAGTTTAATGCCGGCAGCTGTGGTAATAACAGTCTTTTTATTGCTACTAATGGTAACTCTTTTTAGCGGCCAGGCAACAAGACTTAAAACTTTTAATTTTTTTGCTTATCAGCGTTCTCAGAATGAAATTCAAAAACTCTCTTTAGAGAGTAAGTTACCTGCTAACAGTGCCCAGTTTCAAATTCTATATGGAGAGTGGTGGAGTTATGCCCGGGGACTTGTGGAGCGATATTCCATTTACTTTTCCCCATCCACCTTATTTGTCAAAGGAACTTTAGAAGAAAGACATCGGATTCCGGACTTGGGATTTTTTTACTATTATAGTGCCTTATTGATTCCGCTGGGAATATTCCATTTGCTTAAAAATCAAAAGGGAGTGGGTTTAATATTTGGTTGGCTTTTAATAGCACCTCTGCCAGCTGTATTATCGCGGGATTTGATTAGCATTTTACGGGCCCTGAACATGGTAGTCCCTTATGTTATATTGGAAGCGGCCGGGCTGTATTATTTATTAACTCTAATCAATAGGTTAAGGGTAAGTTGGCGGTCTTTAGTTTATGGAGTTGTCATAGTTGTCATGCTTTCCAATTTTATTATTTATTTAGACCGTTATTTTGTGCATGCTCCTGTTGAATATTCTAACTATTGGTTGTATGGATACAAGCAAACATTTGAACAAGTCTACAAAATTCAAAATAATTATCCAAAAATTATAGTCACTGACGTTTACGGGCAACCTTATATTTATTATTTATTCTACAATCCTGACAGATTAAATTTCCAAGGCCAATACAATTTGGATCAATTTGGTAGTGATGTTGGGACGGTCAAAAAAATCGGCAAGATAGAATTCCGTCATCTTTATTGGCCGGCCGATCGAAATCTAAAAAATACTTTATTTGTGGGCAGTCCGGATGAGCTGCCGGATAAAGATATTGTGCCGTTTAAAGAATTTAATATTTTAAATAGAGTTAAATTTCTAAATGGAGAAGAAGTCTTTAAATTAGTGGAAAGAGGAGATGGTTAAACCAAAAATAATACTAATTTTAATTATTGTCTTGGCAGCAGTTTTGCGGCTGGTTGCTTTAAATAATTTTCCGGCCGGTTTAAATGCTGACGAGGCTTCAATTGGTTACAATGCTTATTCACTTTTGCAAACCGGCAAGGATGAATATGGCAGTTTTCTTCCTTTGACTTTTAAATCCTTCGGAGACTGGAAACCAGGCCTGTATTTTTATATGGTCATGCCATTTGTCGCCCTTTTTGGTTTAAATGAATGGGCAGTCAGGCTCCCTTCAGCCCTTTTGGGGATTTTAACTGTTTATCTAACTTTTCTTCTGGGCAGAGAAATTTTTCAACACAAAATTTTTGGTCTCTGGAGTGCCTTCCTTTTGGCGATTTCCCCCTGGCACCTGCAATTTTCCCGGGGAGGTTGGGAAACTAATGTAGCTACCTTTTTTATCACTTTGGGTATATTACTATTTATCAAAGGTTTAAAAAATTATGGCTTACTTTTATTTAGTCTCATTTCGTTTTTGGCTTCGATGTATACCTACCAAAGTCCCAGATTAATAGTGCCGGTATTGGGGTTAATGTTATTAATTTTTTACTATCAGCCGCTAATTAAAGCAGTGCGATCTTTATTTTTAAAGGAAAGAAGGTTCCCTTCACTAAAATATAAATTTAAGCTGGTTATTATAGTAGTTTTGTTACTAATTTTGACGCTGCCTTTAACCGGGCAATTTCTTTCCGGCACCGGTAGCGCCAGATTCACCGGGCTCACTTTTTTCTCTGACCAAGGACTTATTTCCCGTATTCAGCAGCTCAGGGGAGAGCATGAGAACCCTAAGTCAAAATTAAGCGTTTCTTTGCACAATAAATTAACTGCCTTTATTCCGGCATTTTTAGGCCATTACCTGGACCATTTTAGCGGTAGCTTTTTATTTATTAATGGTGATCCGCTAATTCGCAATAAAGTACCCGAAGTTGGCCAGTTTTATTTAATTGAATTTTTGTTTTTAACAATGGGAGGAATAGCTGTAATTAAAAAGCAATTCGCTCATAAAAAAATTCTGCTGATTTGGATTTTGGTTGCTCCCCTGGCCTCAGCAATGACTTACCAGACTCCTCATGCCCTGCGGGCACTTAATTTGGTCGTTCCTTTAACCTTAATAATGGGGTTGGGGATGGGGGAAACTATTAATTGGTTAAAAAGTCACTGGCGGATTTTAGGGGTGGGGTTAATTACGACTGTATTGGTTTTTGAATTTGTTCGTTTTATGCAGTCTTATTACATAATTTATCCTCAAAGATACCCTTTGGCTTGGGAATATGGATTTTCCGAAATGGTTCAAAAATTAAATCAATATGAAAGTAAATACGAAAAAGTAGTAATTACCGACCGCTTCGACCAGCCCTATATTTTGGTGTTATTTTACAAACAATACGATCCCAGAAAGTATCAGCCCCAAGCAGCACTTTCTCCCCGGGATCAATTTAATTTTGGGACGGTGAGGTCTTTTGACAAATACGAATTTCATGAAGCAACTCTGCCAGAGCTAAATTCACCCGGAACTTTATTTATCATGTCAGGTGAGGCATCCCCAAAAAATGTTAAAATCTTAGATCAGGTAGACTTTCCTAGCGGAGAGCCGGCTTTTGTCATGATTGAAGGAGGGCAGTTTTGAAAAAATTATCAGTAGTCCTGGCCACTTTTAACGAAGAAAAAAATCTGCCGGCTTGTCTGAATTCTATTAAAGAAATTACCGATGAGATTGTGATTGTAGACGGAAGCTCTGCTGACAAAACAGTTGAGATTGCCCGCTCCTTTGGAGCCAAAGTTTTAATCAAAGACAACCCGCCGATTTTTCATATCAACAAACAAAAGGCGCTGGATTTGGCTCAAAATGAATGGATTTTACAGCTTGATGCGGATGAGCGAGTTTCTAAAGCTTTGGCACAGGAAATAAGAAAGGTAATTGAGATGACAAATGAAGAGGTGGAAATTTACCAGCGAGATTTAAAAAATAGGAGACTCTTTTTGAGGCATCAAAAATTACTGGAAGAGCGGGATGGCCGCATTGGCGATAGTTCAAAGGAATATGCTGCTTTTTTTATACCCCGTCTAAATTATTTCTTGGGGAAATATTTACGCTATGGCGGAGTTTATCCGGATGGAGTGATTAGGTTAGTCCGTAAAAATAAAGCTTATTTCCCCTGTCTTGATGTTCACGAGCAGATTACGGTTGATGGTAAAGTAGGCTGGCTGCAAAATGATCTTTATCATATGGCTGACCCAACTTTTGAAAGGTATTTAAAAAGAAATAGCCGCTATATTAATTTAATTGCTGATGATCTTGAAAAAACTAAGGTGGGGAAAAATATCTGGCAGCTGATCAATTTTTATTTTATTAAATCTAGCTGGTGGTTTTTACTGACTTTGTTTCGTCATAAAGGAATATTGGACGGTTTCCAAGGGCTAATCTTTTCTTTTTTTTCTGCCTTACGTTTTCCCAGGGCATATTTTCGATATTTAACAGGAAAAAGATTATGACAGTAGGTTTTTGTACGCTACCTTTAAAAACTGGACACAAAAATAGAGGAATTGGAGTTTATACCAGTAATTTGTTAGCCCAATTTAAACAAAATCCAGATCTTAAAGTAGTGGAATTTGAAACCATTAACCCTCCGCCAAATGTCGATCTGGTCCATTACCCCTGGTTTGATTTTTATTTTAGAACCCTACCCTTTTTTAAAAAGAAACCCACTGTGGTGACAATTCATGATACCATCCCTCTGATTTTTAAAGAAGGATTTCCGGCAGGTCTCCGAGGAAAAATTAATTTATGGTTACAAAAATTGTCTTTGCAGGAGTGCAAGGCCATTATTGTTAACTCGCAGGATTCGAAAAAAAATGTCACCAAATATTTAGCTGTCCCGCCCAATAAAATTACAGTAACTTACTTAGCTTACTCTCGCGATTTTAAAATTTTATCTGAGTCCCAGAAATTAAAAATTAAAAATAAATTTAATTTACAGGATAAATTTTTACTATTTGTAGGGGATGCTAATTATTCTAAAAATTTACCTTTTTTAATTGACAGTTTCAAAAAAATAACTGAAAAATTTCCGGATTTAAAATTGAGTTTAGTTGGGGAAGTTTTTTTAAAAAAAGTAGAAAACATTGACCATCCGGAGCTTAGGAGCCTCAAGGAAACCAGCCAAAAAATTAAAGATTTTGGTTTGGAAGATAAAGTATTTAGGCCAGGGTGGATTAGTGATGATGAGTTGGTGGGATTTTACAATTTAGCTACTTTGTATATCCAGCCCTCACTGTATGAAGGTTTTGGTTTTCCCGTACTGCAGGCATTTGCCTGTGGCTGCCCGGTGATTTCCTCTAATGCCGGAGCCCTACCGGAAGTGGTGGGTGAGGCAGGAATAGTTTTTGATCCTCGGGATCAGGACAAGTTAGTTAATATTTTAACAGCAGTATTAAATGATAAAACAATCTTACAAAAAATGTCTCAGTTAGGATTAGAGCGGGCTAAAAAATTTTCTTGGGAAAAAACAGCTCAGGAAACAATTAAAGTATATGAAAAAGTTTTGGCCGATAAGTAATTTTAAGGTTATTTTTTTGATTTTTTTAAGCTGGAGACTGCTACTCCTGCTGGTATTTTTTGTATCTTTACAGTTGCCGCTGGCGGGAAGAAATTTTCTGGGTGGAGGACTGCAGAATTATTTAAATACTCCTTGGCTTTTTGCCTGGGCTAATTTTGACGGGGAGCATTATCTTTCAATTGCTAATATCGGTTATAAAGGATTAGAACAGGCTTTTTTTCCGATTTATCCGTTATTGATGCATATTTTATCTGTGGGGGTAGGTATCAACTTAACTAATTTAACTATCAGTGGATTATTAATTTCCAACTTATCGTTTTTATTATCACTTTTTTTATTATGGAAACTGTTATTAATTGATTACCGTAAAAAAATAGTTTATTTAACTATTTTTTTGTTATTAGTTTTCCCCACCTCTTTTTATTTTGGAGCAGTTTATTCTGAATCGATCTTCTTATTAGTTTCACTGGCAGCTTTTTATTTTGCCAGAGGTAAACATTGGGTTTGGGCTACTATTTTCGCAATTTTAGCCTCAGCTACCAGAGTTTTTGGTTTTTTGTTGTTGCCGGCTTTTTTTCTGGAAGCCTGGCAAGAGCGGGAAAAATTTAAGAATTTCTGGTGGATTATTTTTATTCCTTTAGGACTGTTGGCTTATATGTATTATCAATACATCAGTGTGGGGGACCCATTAGCTTTTTACAAACTACAAAAAATAGTGGGAGAGCAACATCAGTCAGGAGTGACACCATTGCCTCAAGTTTACTTTCGTTATCTCAAGATACTTTTTAGCGTTGATCCTACTAATCCAATTTATTCAACCATGATTTTAGAGTTTTTTACCGGGATATTATTTTTTATCCTGCCGATTTTGGGGTTTTTTAAAAAAGTCAGATGGTCGTATCTCTTCTATGCTGCAGCAGGATTTTTATTACCTACCCTACAGGGAAGCTTATCCTCCGTACCGCGTTATGTGATGGTATTTTTCCCTGCTTTTTTGATACTGGCCATTTTTTTGACAAGTTTCCCAAAACTTAAAATTGTCTGGTTGACTGCCAGCTTATTTTGGCTGGTCTTTGAAACAGCCTTATTTTTGAGGGGATATTGGGTGGCATGATGAAATTTAAAGTTATTAATTTAATTAGATTGGTAATTAAAAATCCATTTTTTTCCAGCAGCCTGGTAATGGTAGTCGGCAGTAATTTATATAATTTAGGGCAGTTCGTCTATCATTTTCTATCAGGCAGGTTTTTAGGAAAAGTTTTTTATAGTGATTTAGCTGCTTTAATTTCTATTTTGGGTATTGTAGGAATTATTCAACTAGCTTTCGGTCTGACCATTGTTAAATACCTATCTTCCCATAAAGAGAAAAAAATCTTGGCTGATTTTATTAAATGGGTTTATGGATGGAGTGTCAAAATAGCACTTGCAGTCTCTTTGTTAACCTTACTTTTTTCTCACTCGCTGGCCACTTTTCTTAATTTGCAACAACCATTATCAGTGTATTTGCTGCCACCATTACTTTTTTTCTTTATCATTGCTACTACTGGCAGATCAATTCTGCAGGGGCTACTGCGATTCAATAGTTATGTAACTAGTTTAATAGCTGAGTCGGCAGTTAAAATTATTCTAGCGATTATTTTTATACTCCTAGGTTATGCTCTGCTGGGAACTGTAGCTGCACTAGTGCTTAGTGTGGTGGCAGCTTTTTTAATCGTCAGATATTCAGTTGCAGACTATCTAAGGGGTGGTATTGACAAAAAACCCAACATCTTGCCGCTGCTTAAATACTCATTTTTTGTTTTTATTCAGGGCTTAGCTTTAACCTCCATGTATTCAATGGATCTTTTATTAGTCAAACATTTTTTCCCTCCTGAGGAGGCGGGAATTTATGCTTCTTTGGCGGTTTTGGGCAGAGTAGTTTTTTTTGGAGCTTCTCCGATAACTCATGTGATGTTTCCGGTGATCGCCAGAAAACATCACTTGGGAGAAGGCTATATTAAGATCTTTTACTTAAGTTTACTCCTGGTAACAGGCTTTTCCCTTATTGTCTTATTGTTTTACCTATTTTTTCCTCAGCTAGCTATCGGTTTGCTCTATGGAACAGCTTATTTGGTGGGTTCTCCTATTTTGTGGTGGTTTGCTCTTTTTATGGCATTTTTGGCTGTCGCAATGCTAATAACCCAGTTTTATCTGTCCATTGGAAAAACAAAAATAATACTATTATTTTTAATCGCTGCCATAGCGCAAATAGCTTTAATCTGGTTTATCCATCCTGACTTATTAACAGTAATCCAACTTTCCATACTAACTGCCGCTTTACTGGATTTGTGCTTAATTGTATACTTCTTTTATCTCTATTTTTCAAAAAAATGAAAAAATTGTTATCAGTAATCGTCCCAGCCTACAAACAAGAGCATACCATCAAAAAGGATTTGGAAAATATCAACCACACCTTAAAGATGGGTTTAAAAGAGATGGATTATGAAATTATTTGTGTGGTGGACGGGTTTTTGGATAAGACATATGAGCAGGCCCAAAAAGTTAAATATCCTAAGGTAAAGGTGGTAGGTTATGAACACAATAAAGGCAAGGGTTATGCGGTGAGGTTTGGGATGGTTCGTTCACAAGGGGAGTTGGTCTCATTTTTAGATGCCGGAATGGATATTTCTCCCAAGGGGATTATGATGCTGATGGCCCATATGGAATGGTATAATGCCGACATTATCGTCGGATCAAAGAGACACCCGGTTTCTCATGTAAATTACCCCTTGTTTAGGCACATTTTAAGTATTGGTTACCATCTAGGGGTCAAAATTTTATTTAGCATTCCCATTACTGATACCCAAAGCGGGCTAAAAATTTTTAAAAGGGAAGTGCTAGAAAAAGTGTTGCCCAGGTTGCTGGTTAAAAGATACGCCATGGATATTGAAATGCTGGCAGTAGCTTTTAATTTAGGATTTAGAAGAATTTATGAAGCGCCGATTGAGGTAACTTTTGATGCCCGCACCAGCCGGATTAAATGGTCCACTATTTTTAAGATGGTGTGGGACTCTCTGACTGTTTTTTATCGCCTGCGAGTTTTGCATTATTATAATGACCGCAACCAACGTAATTGGGTTTACGATCCGGACTTGCAATTTAGGGTAAATGTAGGTTAGAAACCTCATGAATATTCTTATACTTTCTTGGCGTGATCCTAAACATCCATTAAATGGGGGGGCAGAGCAGGTTGTCCATGAACACTCTAAAGGTTGGATTAAAGCCGGGCACTCTGTGACTTTATTTTCCTCTGATTTTGGGGGGCCAAAAGAAGAAACTTTGGATGGTGTCCATATCATAAGGCAAGGCAGCCAATTTATTGGGGTACAGATAGCTGCTTTTTTTTGGTATTTGTTTGGTAGACACAAAAAATTTGATTTGGTAATAGACTCTTTCCATGGTATCCCCCTTTTTACCCCTTTTTATGTCAAAGCGAAGAAGCTGGCTTTAATCCAGGAAGTAGCCAAAGAAGTTTGGTTTTTAAACCATCTATCCTGGCCCCTAAATTGGATCATAGGTTTTGTTGGTTTTATTACCGAACCGATTATTTTTTTGTTTTACAAAAATATCCCTTTTATGACCGGTTCGGCCTCAGCCAAAGAAGATTTAATAAAAATGGGTATCAACCTTAAAAATATCAACATAGTTCACCATGGCGTTATTGTAAAAATACCCAATCAGATTATTAAGGAAAAAATTAACACCATAATTTTTTTGGGAGCTTTGGCTAAAGATAAAGGTATTGAAAGCGCAATTGAGGCTTTTAAAATTTTAGATAAAAGTGGGCAATTTAATTTTTGGGTAGTGGGTAAAGGAGACCCAAATTATCTAGCCTATCTAAAAGAGAAAACTAAGATGTTAAAAAATAAAATTACTTTTTTTGGCTTTGTCTCTCAAGATAAAAAGTTTGAACTTTTATCTAAAGCTCATATTTTAGTTAATCCTTCAGTTAGGGAAGGGTGGGGTTTGGTTAATATAGAAGCTAATGGCGTGGGGACTCCGGTTGTGGCTTACAAAAGTTCTGGACTTATTGACTCTGTTAAAGATGGTATCAGTGGGATACTTTGCCAGGAAAATTCACCACAAGATTTAGCGGCCAATGTGATGAGTCTTTTGCAGGATCAAACTTTATATGAAAAGCTGAAAAAGGGTGCTATCTTTTGGAGCAGGCAATTTTCTTGGGAAAATTCCAGAAAACAAAGTAATGAACTAATAATAAAATGCGCAAAAAAATAATTTATATTTTAATTATTGGGGCTTTTGGATTTTTAATCAAACAAATCTTTAGCCAATGGTCAGAGATCACTTTATCAACACTACGATTTAATCCCTTCAATTTTATATTGACTATTATATTAATTTTCCTGGGGTATTTACTAAATATTGTTTCCTGGCATTTTTTAACTAACGGCTTAAATTTAAATATTTCTTTTAGAACTAACTTGAAAGCTTGGATTTTTTCCAGTGTCACCCGTTTTTTGCCGGGAAAAATTTGGCAATATCCGACTAGAGTGTATCTATTATCAGAGGAAAAAATTCCGCCAGTGGCGATGGGAACGGCTATTGCTGGAGAGGTGATGCTTAATTTAAGTTTGGGAGCGGTAGTTGTTTTAATTTCTTTTTTGTTTTGGCAATTACCTGCTGAAATTTCTACCCTACCCCTGATAACAAGACTTAAACCAATGCTGTTAATTTTTGCAATGTTACCAGTACTACTTATTTTATTTGCCAACGAGAAGACAATTCAATTGATCGGAAAACTGTTGAGCTTAATGGGTAAAAAAATGCCTGACCTCCAAAAAATAAAATTTAAGCCCGGATGGATTATGCTAATTTTAACAATCTTTTTTATCAGGTTTTGGCTTTGGGGTTTAGTATTGTTTTATCTAGCTAATTCTGTGGTCAATGTCGATATTTCTCTTTTACCTACTTTTGTAGGAGCTTTCTCAATCTCCTGGCTTTTAGGTTATATCTCTCCTTTTGCCCCGGCAGGACTGGGAGTGACGGAGCTTTCTTTGGCCACCTTTTTGGCGCCTTACTTAACTTTACCCGTCTCATCTTTAGTGGCTATTTTATTTAGAGTTTCTACCTTACTGACAGAAGGAATATTTTTTCTAATGACTATGCTATTTTCACGGATTTTTGAGCGACCATAAAAAGATTACCATCATAAATAGTGAATATTTTATTTTTGATCTTTGTAGGAACCAAAGATAATAAATGGCGAAATGTAATAGATAAAAAGGGGATGGGATAAATTCGGAAATGATTCTCGATATACTTTAGCGTTAAAGGTCTTTTTTGCCCCATACTAATTTTGACAGTAAACCCATTTTTTAATAGGAGATTTTTCAAGATTTCTTTATTGAAATAATAATAGTGCTCATTTTTTAAATGGAACCAGTATTTATAGAATAATTTTGCTGACAAACTATTAATATCAGGTGTGGTAATAACTAAAAAACCCCCAGGTTTTACCAGCGCAGCTGCCTTTTTAAGACTGGCCTGTGGGTTTAGCATATGCTCTATTGAATCAAACATTGAAACGAGATGAAAACTTTCTATGGGAAATTTTACATTCTCAAAAAAATCATTAATCACTTTTACACCGTGAGCTTTGCTTGCGATTTTAGATAATTCAGGTGATGGTTCTATACCAACTGGTTGGTATCCTTTCCTCTTGGCTTCTAAGAGGGCAAAACCATATCCAGTGCCAATATCTAATAATTTTTCACCGCGACCTTTACCCAAGTGTTTGAAAATCCACTGGTAAGTTATTTTTTTCATTTCACCAAAAGAACCCGTATGGTCTCCCCATACTTGCGGATAGATAGATTCTTTATAGTATTTTTTTATGGAGTTCTTTTTTAAAAGTGGATATTGAAAACCTAATCGGCAGTTGTGACAAAAAAAGACGCAGTTGTAAGTTAGTTGTCTTAACTTTTTGTTATTTCTACTCTTGCAAAATGGACATTTTGGCTGCATACTTCATCAAATAATACCATACTGATAATCATTATCACTATGATATACTAGTCGAATTTCATGATCGATCCTAATAGAGTCAGAAATATAGACAGAATTATCGGTTCCAGAATTTGCTGGTTTTTAAGCCAATGGTCTAGAGTTACCAGAAGAAGAAGAGAGCCAAAGAAAATAAAAAAAATTTTATTTATTAAAATTTCGGAAATGGGTAGTACAATTTTATCTTTCCCGGCAATTAATTTTATTAAAAAAGAATATCCAGAGGCGCAATTGTATTTTTTAACATTCTCAGGAAATGAGGAGATTGTTAAAATATTAAAATCTTTTCCAGAAAAAAATATCTACTTAATTAATAATTCGTCAATTCCCCATTTGATATTTGATACTTTGAAAGCAGCTAAAATGTTAAGAGATCAAAAAATCGATGTAATTGTAGATTTTGAATTATTCTCTCGAATATCAGCTATACTGGGTTATTTGATAAAATCACCCATCCATATTGGGTTTTATAAATACCACATGGAAGGATTGTATAGAGGAGATTTTTTTACTCATAAGGTAATCTATAATCATTATTTACATACCAGTTTAGCTTTTTTAACTTTAGCAAAATCTATTAAAGAGCCATTTAATTCTATACCTCTATTAAAAAAGAGATTAACTGGTAACCTGAGGGTACCCCGCTACAAATCTTCTAAAAATGAAATTGAAAATTTATGGAAGAAAATACAATCTTTAAATCCGAAAATTAATCCTTCCATGAAGTTAGTTATTTTTAACACTCATGCCAGTGATTTTGTTCCCGAAAGAAAATGGCCAAAAGAGTATTTTGCTAAATTAGCTCAGGAAATATTAAAACAAGGCAACACGGCAATTATTTTAATTGGAACTGCCAAAGAGATTAATTATATTCAAGATGTAGAAAATAAAATTAATCACCCTCTTTGTATAAATTTTGCCGGACAAACTGATATTTATGAATTGCTTACCCTTTACAACATCTCGCATTTAATGGTAACCAATGATAGCGGCCCGGCCCATTTTGCTGCCATGACTCCAATTTATATAATTTCTTTATTTGGTCCGGAAACTCCCTTATTATATGCCCCCTTAAGTACCAGAAACGTTTCTTTGTCTGCAGGTTTAGCTTGTGATCCTTGTATTAATACTTATAATGCCAGGAGGTCTCCCTGTATAGATAATTTATGTATGTCAGAGTTAAAGGTTAAAGAGGTTCTACCGTACATGTATAAAATAATGGGTTTGCCGAAACCTAAAATGACTGATGTGACCACTTATAATATGAAAGATTTGCTTGCTCATATAAATGCTTATAACAAACTTAGTCTATCTTGATTGGTAATTATATCCAAGGCTTCCGGCAAATTTTTTACATAATAATTGGGCTCTAACTTTAATTTTCTACTTATCTTGGCGCCTATTTTAATTGACCGTAAGTTAACTGTTTTGGCTAAAATAATATCCCTTTCGTCATCCCCGATTAGCCAACTTTCTTCTAAAGATATTCCAAAAGTTTGTACAGCTTGTATTATTAGACCAGGTTTTGGTTTGCGGCAAGAGCAGTTATTTTGTGGATGATGAGGGCAGAAAAAAACTTTATCTATTCTAACATTATTTTTTTTAAACTCTTTTAGCATCCAATTATTTAATTTATGGAATTGAGAGAAACTAAAATATTTTCTGCCTATTCCAGATTGGTTAGTAAGAATGATAATTTTGTAGGAAGTCTTTGAAAACTTAACTAATGATTCTATGACTCCTGGTAGGCAGACAAAATCGTTAATTTTATAAGTATACCCCGTTTGATTATTGTTGATAGTTCCATCGCGATCTAAGAAAACAGCTTTGACCAGGGTTTTCTGGGGCGTTTTAAAGTGTACTTTCATCTGGAATGATAGCCTTGCTGTCAACAATCACAGCCTTATGAAAAGATTTAGTATTGTCTATTTCGATTTTTCTACTGGGTTCTAATCTGTAGGAGTCTTTTTCGCTATGGTGAGTACTTACTTCCAGTATTTCTGAGTCTACAATTCCTCTATATCGGTGTAAAGTTTTAGGAGGAACTCTGATAAAACTACCAGGCATCAGATGTATAATCTCTTTTCCCAGTTCAAATCGGACATGTCCAGAGGTGACCAAAAATAGCTCATCTTTAACTTTATGATAGTGCAAACTACATTGATAATCCTGTTTTAAAAAAAGCAATTTAGAGCAATACCGGCTATTATTTTCTAGCCATTTCTCATACCCCCAAACTTTTGGTACTATTTCAACATTATCAATATGATACTTACCTATGTTGATGTAAGCCTCTAGTTCTTCTAGCTTAATAGAGGCAGTACCAGCTTTTTGTACTACGATACTACCTGCAAAATTTGCCAAATTGGCAGAGTCGTTGAGGTTCAGATTACTAATTAAACCTAGCGTAATAACGGCTATTACTGTATCCCCTGCACCACTCACATCAAAAACTTCAATTTTTCTTCCAGGTATCTCAAAATAAATGTTGTCGCGCTGAAAGACTGCCATTCCTTCTGCTCCTTTAGTGATTACTACATCACAGTTAAAATATTTCACTAGATGAGCCCCCATTTCATTAATGGTGTTACCTCCGGTCATTTCTTCTGCTTCTTTCAAATTCGGAAAAATTAGATGGGCGCCTTTAAATAGCGATTTGTTGACAGGTTTGATATCTGCAGTTATCAACTTATTATGTTTTTTTGCTAATTTAATAATTTCAGATGTTAAGTTTTTAGTGAATACACCCTTGGCATAATCTGACAAAATGATGGCATCGTATTTACCAACTAAAAATTCTATCCAAGTTAAAATATCTTTTTGCTCCTTAGGATTTAATTCTTGGATGTTTTCTTCGTCGACCCTAACTATTTGGCGATTTTCGGCGATTAATCTTTGTTTTAATGTAGTCGGAAAATCTGGAGTTTTAATGACTGCTTTGGTATCAATGCCTAGTTCATTTAATAAAACCAATAATCTCTCCCCGTTAGAATCCTCACCTGCTATTCCACAAACAGCTACTTCCGCTCCTAATCCCCTTAAATTATTAGCTACATTGGCTGCGCCTCCAGGTGAGTATTTTTCGTCAGTTTTTAGTAAAATTGGTACAGGTGCTTCAGGGGATATACGATTAACGGTGCCATAGGTATATAAATCTAGCATTAAATCACCGACGACGAGGATCTTTTTTTGGGAGAAAGATTTTATTGCTTTTTGTATGTTCTTCATTCTACTTTTGTGGTGCACTTTGATAACCAATGGCTCTTTTTTGGGTGAAAATACCTGAATAATAAATACCAGAATCTACAATAATATTCAAGTCAGGATTATCTGAGGGCTTAAAGTTCAAAGGAACCTCCATAATACCATAGGAGTTTAAAGTGTTTGGTTTTACCACTCTCCAGGTGCTTCTCATGGGTAATTTAAATTTATCCCCACCTAGTTGTTCAACAGCTTGTTTTAGTGTTTCTTCATAATACCACCATGGCAACCAGGATTCTTCACCCACAAAGACACTGACAGGCTCAATTCCCTTTTGGACCATTTGAGTGCCAATTTCCCACTGCATACCGATATCATCGTATCTAGCTTTAGTAGCTGATACTGAAAAAATAGCCATTAAGCAAATTACTATTATTGCTTGCATCAAATTAATTTTCCAGAATCTAGTAAAATAGGCTATCCATAGAATAATAAAAGGAACAATTGCAATGATATATTGTCCCCAATAAAAATACATAAAAAATATTAGAATACAATTTTGTATAAAAAAAGCTAACCACAAAAACAGTATTGCTTTATCAATCGTTTTTCCTTCAGTCTTAAACTTAAGATGTGTTAAGGAATAGATAATGATTAAACTCAATAAGAATAATATAAAGAAAACAATCCAATTATTATAAACAATGTCGCCACCTGCCGTAGTAAAGGTGGCGTGGAAATATATTTTAATGCTTTCTAAAAAAGATGTCTCTTGTGGTACGCGAGGTTTAAAAATAGCGATAAATTCCTGAATAATTCTCACGATAAAAACTAACAGTAATAAAATTATCAATGTTTTAAAAGCAGACTTAGCAGGTTTATTTCTTTTGGCAAATAATAAATTTGATAAATGTTTGAAGGTGGCTCCCATGACTGGCAAAAAAAATATTAAGGATATAAATACTAGATAAATCCAGCTATTTACCCAATCAATAGGTCCAACATGGGCCCAATTAGTAACTAGCCTGGGTATCCCTATACTAAATTCTTGACGGCCAAAATGAAAAACATTTTCAATCATGAGAAAAAAAAGATAAATTAGGGTTGTCATCAAAATGGGTTGGTGATGGTGAATAAAGAAATTTTTAATCCCCTTTAAATTAATGGCAAAAATAAAAAATATCGGGAAAAGGTATCCGATAATATGGTGAAAGAAGAAAACACCCCGTTTAATAAACTCTGCATAGACCATATTAGTAATGCCGGCAAAGCCAAGTCTAATTGGTAATAGATAAGGCGCAGTAGAGATTTTAAATCTCTGATCAAAACCTGATTGGTACTGTGAGAGGGTGATGCCTCCATTTGTTAACCATTGGTTATATAAAAAAGAGATAATCAAAAAAGGTGTTAGGGCAGTAATTATTTCCATTAGCTTTATTTTTTTGTTAACCAAACTTTGATAAATTAGAGTTAAAAATATAGCTGCTGGTAAAACAATACCAAGTTGCCTAATCAGATATGCAAAACCAGCAAATAAACTACCCAGCAAAAAAAGGATTTTTTTATTGGTTTGTAAGGCAGCTATATAAAAATATAACGCTATAAACATTAATGATATATAAGGAACATCAGTTAAAAAACTATATGTAAACTGAAATACCCAAGGGAAAAATAATAGAGATAGTGTAAAAATAACAGCTCTGGTTTCATCGGAGATTAACCGTTTTAAAGTTAAGTAAAAAAAGATTAATCCTATGTACATAATTGATATAGTAGATAGATGTAAAATTTTCAAAGAAAATCCGCCAGCAATTTTGGCAAATAAACTGCCCCAAAGCATTTGAAAAATTAATGAAGCTGATGACCATTCGGAGATTTTAAAATTACCTGTTTGTAGAAAATTTCTCACCGATTGGGAATAAGCCCAATCATCCTGAAAACATTGATTTTTTAAAGGCATCATATAGAAGAAAGTTGCTAAATAGATAAAGGTGATAATCGCAAATCCGGGATTTTGTTTAATAAGTTTCTTTAATTTGTCTAGTTTACTTCTCATCAGTAGGGCAAGTATAATAAAATGGTATTAATCAATCAATGAGAAGTATCAAAAGTTATTTTTTGCTTATTTTTTTAACTGCCATAATTTTTATTTTTGGCTTGGTGTTGAATAATAGTGCATATGCACAAGAATCGGGAAATTCTTCAATAAACATACAGGTAAATCATGTGGCAGGATTTTTTGAAAAAATCGCAGAGAAATTACAACTATTTTTAAAATTTAACAATCAAGACAAAGTTAGTTACCATCAAAACTTAACTGAAAAAAGATTAGCTGAACTAAAATTTGTAATTAATTCAGAAAGTTATACTGATAAAGATTATCTCTTGGAGGATACTACCAGCAGATATACCAGCTATTTGGGAGTGTTGACTGATTTTATTATTAACAATCATCTAAATGAAAAAAGAAAAGACATGACAGCCCTTTTTGACAGACACCGGAAGATTTTGGAAGGTTTAAGAGACCATTTTCCGGTGGAGTCTGGCTGGTGGCTATTGTTAGATCAGGATGTTGCTGCTACTAAAATTTACTCTGATAAACTTAATAATACTTGAGTGGTGAAGAAAATCTCTGCTTTAATAGTTTTATTAATTTTTGGATATCTTTTATGGAATATTTCTCATTACAAAAATGATTTAGTAAATTTTTGGGGAAGTATTAATTTTCTATTAGTTACACTTTTTGCCCTCCCGATATACCTCTTTAATATTTTGGCTTGGCATGCAACAACCAGAGTGTTAAACTTTAAGATTGATTTGTTGACCGATGCTCAAATTTGGATGTATTCTAATATTTCCAGATTTTTACCGGGAGGAATCTTCCAATATCCGAGTAGAATTTTTTTATTAACCAAACAAAAAGTTTCTCACTTAAAAAGTTTGATGGCGATACTTTTAGAGCTTCTTTTTAGTTTAGGGGTTGGTGGTATTTTCTCCTTAAGCATATTAACTATTATTTCCCAAGATGAGGCATTATCAAAGTTCCAGATACCACTTTTAATATTGTTGCTATTTTTTGTTCCCTTATCATTCGGTAATCGCCAACTTATAAATATATTCAGTAAAGTTCTTAAAAAATTAAAAAGACCGGAATATCAGGCACTCGAAAGTTTAAATTTGCCTACTAGTCGTTTGTTCCTTTTGGCCTTAGCTTTTTCCTCCACTTTTATCTTTCCCGGTTTAACACTTTTTGCCTTGTCTAACTTAGATATCACTAAATTACCAACAGTTTTAGGAATGTATGCTTTTTCTTGGATGGTAGGGTATTTGTCAATTTTTGCTCCCGGCGGTTTTGGGGTCATGGAAGCGGTTTTAGCTTTTTTACTTTCTTTCTATATGCCACTGCCAACAGCAACTTTGTTAGCAATTATTTTTAGGGTAGTGTTACTTTCTTCCGAGGCGCTGTCTTTTTTAGGTCTGTATATTTTGGCTCGATTAAAAGATTAATTATTAAAATCTTGTGCAATCTCCCCCATGTTTTTTATTTCCAACTGACCTTGAGTCTTTTTCTCTGTTGCATAAATTAATATTTTTTCCAGTTCACAAAGTAACTGGTTATTATTATCTACCAAATCTATTGGATGTGTCCAAAGATGAAAAACTTTTTTGTTTTTAATAGCATTTTCTATCCCTAATTTTGCTTTTAAAAACCGTAAATTTGGAGGTATATATTTTTTCATCCCTCTAGTTGAAACAAAATACATCGACCCAGGTATCACAACTAATCCTGACTGAATATATGGTTCATAAACTGGAGGAATAGTTGGGGAAATCAACTCCCAAATTCTTTTGTCGGGCCCCCGGAATGATTTAAAACCATATTTTTTAAGTAATCTTAAGTGACCAGTTTTATTTCTAGGAAAAACAAATGAAGTAAGATTAACATTATTCTCCCGGGCTATTTTAACTGATTTTGATATTTCACTTTCAGCTTCATCTTTGGTAGCTTTGTCAAATTCTATATGAGAAAAGGAATGAGAGGCTATTTCGTGTATTTTATTTTCTTGAATTAATTTAATAATATCTTTTCCTGACCAAAGCTTTGCATCTTTATTTTTTTGTTCTAAAAATAAGTTTCCCACTACTGCCCAGGTTACTGGTATCTGATATTTTTTAAAAAGCGATAAAAGATTTCGGATAACAGCTCTTTCTTTTTTAGTACGTTCTATGAATGGCTGATAATTTTTATCCCATCTACCCCACAAAAGCTCTGTATCAATGGAAATGCAAAGAACTCCTTTTTTCATGTTGTTTTTTGAAGTACCCAAAAAAAAGTTGGGGCAAAATATTTTCCCAAGGGAGATAATATTTTAACTATTAAACTAATAATTCCTTCTTCTGGTAAAGTATCATTAAACCCAAATTTAGTTGGTTCACGCAGTATTTTATCGGTAAACTCAAAGACATTAAATTCTTTCGTAAGTTTTTTAAGAGTCCAATAAGAAAATAAAGTTTCGTAATATTGATTGGCTTTGCCTGTAAATCTAACATAATAATTCGCCAGGCTTTTGGGTAACCACGATAAAAAAGGTAAGTCGTAATGAGGCTCAAGTGGCCATAACTTATTGACAGCTGCTAAATAACAAACTCCGTTTGGAGTTAAAACCCTTCTGATTTCTGTAAATAATTTTTTAGGATGGGGAACATGTTCATAAACATGGGTACAGATGACTACATCAAAACTGTTGTTTTTATATTTTAGATTCATAGCATCTGCAATTTCAAATTTAAGATTTTTTCTTTTAAAAGATTCTTTAGCAAATTTAATAGCTTTTTCATCGATATCTGCTCCGGTTACCTCTTTAAAATGTTGGGCTAAGAAATGATCAATGATGCCACTGGAAGCACCAATATCAAGTACTGATAGATTTTTTAAATTATTTTTACCAAAAAAATCTGCTAAAAGTTTTACTATTCTCTCTGCTTTTTTGATGCGGGAGGCTTGGTCATACATTTGTGGTCTGTCAGCGGCATAATTTAATTGATATTTTCTGTTTTTCATCTTGTATAAAGATTATACATGATTTTGAAAGTAAATAAGCTTACTCGCTTGCTCTTTAAGTTAAATTCAAGATATAATTCTATTTATGAAAGATATTAAAAACGTTAGATGTTTAGTGACCGGCGCTGATGGTTTTATTGGCAGCCACTTAGTGGAAGAATTACTAAAACAAGGAGCTAAAGTACGAGCCTTGGTTTACTACAATTCTGAAGGTAAATGGGGTCTTCTAGAAAATATTAAAAATTTAAAATCCCATAAAAACCTTGAGGTGGTTTTGGGTGATATCAATGACCCGCATTTTTGCGAAAGACTTCTAGAGGATCAAGAAATTATTTTTCATCTGGCAGCTTTGATAGCCATACCTTATTCGTATATCGCACCCAGTAGTTATTTTCAAACAAATGTTTTAGGAACGGTTAATCTTTTAGAAGCGGCCAGAAAAGCAAAAGTGAAACGTTTTCTTAATACCTCGACCAGTGAGGTCTATGGGACCGCCCTTTATGAACCCATGGATGAAAACCATCCCCAGCAAGCTCAATCCCCGTATGCTGCTTCGAAGGTCGGGTCTGATAAGGCAGCCATGAGCTACTTTTTATCATTTGGCCTGCCTGTTACCATAGTCAGGCCTTTTAATAATTTTGGACCCAGACAATCAGCCAGAGCCGTTATACCAACAATAATTTCACAAATCTTATCAGATAAAATTAAAAAAATTAAACTTGGTTCATTAAAACCGGTGAGGGATTATACCTTTGCCAGAGACAGCGCCAAAGCCATGATTAAAATTGCTCTCACCGACGAAACTATAGGGAAAGTTTTCAATATTGGAGTGGGTAAAGGTTACAGTATCGAAGAAATTTATCAGATGATTTGTAAGTTAACTAATATAAAAAAAGAAGTAATTACAGACGATGAAAGAATTAGGCCAGAAAAAAGTGAAGTTTGGAAATTGATTTGTTCCAATAAAAACTTAGTTGATTTAACTAACTGGCAACCAGAAACTACTTTTGAAGAGGGGCTTCGAGAGACAATTGACTACATTCGCGAGAATTTAGATAAATATAAGCCGGAGATTTATAACATCTAAAATGGAGAAAATATTAATTACTGGAAGTCATGGTTTTGTTGGTCAACATTTAGCAGCAGGTTTAAGGGGAAGAGATATTGTGGAGTTTAATTTATCTCAAGGAAAAGATGTTACTAAAAAGCAAGATTTTGATAATTTACCCTCTGATATCGCAACTGTTATCCATTTGGCTGCCATAGCTAATGTGCCTTTGTCTTGGGAAAAACCAGAGGAAGTTTTGAAGGTTAATTTGTTAGGGACTTTAAATGTTTTAGAATTTGCCCGGAAAGTAAAAGCGAAAGTTATTTTTGCTGCTTCTTATTTATATGGTATTCCCCAAAAACTTCCCATTACAGAGGAACATCCACTGTCAGCAGAAAATCCCTATGGTTTAAGTAAATTAAGTGCTGAGGCACTTTGCAGAATCTACTCTGGAAGATATGATATCCCTGTTATTTCTCTGCGATTTTTTAATATTTATGGCCCGGGACAGGCGGAAAATATGGTTATCTCCCAAATGATAGGAGAACTAAAAAGAGATGGGAAGGTAACTATTTTAGACGGGAGGCCTAAAAGAGATTTTGTTTATATTTCAGATGTGGTTTCGGCCTATCTAAAAGCTTTGGAAGCGGGCAATACAGGGTTTGATGCTATAAATATCGGTTCTGGTGAAAGTTACTCAATAGCAGAAATTGCCAGAAAGTTAATACAGGCCGCAGGATTAGATGAGGCATCTTTGATAGATAAGCACGAGGAAAGACCAAATGATATTCCTGAGACTTTGGCAGATATTTCGCAAGCTAAAAGAAAACTAGGTTGGGAGCCCAAAATGAACATCGACGAAGGTCTTAAATTAACCCTCTCAGCCTCTTAAAATGAGAATAGGAATAGTGACTCATAATTATCCTTTATATAAAGGACAAAGCAAAGACGCGGGCAACTTCATCTACCATTTTGCCCACGAACTTTCTAAAAAAGTAGAAAAAGTTTTTGTTTTTTGTCCGAATTATGCTGGCAAAAAAGAAGATTATCAAGATATACCAGTGACCTGGTTTAATTGGTGGGGAGGAAACCAAAAATTAGGCAATTCTAAATGGTGGAATCCTTTTGACCTACTTTTAACAGCTAATCTTTTATTTACTGGACGCAGAGAAATATTAAAGTTTATCAAAGAAAATCAAATTGATACAGTTTTAAGTTTTTGGAATATTCCGGGAGGTGTTTTTGCCATGAGTGCTAAGGATAAATTAGGAACACCCTATGTAACTTGGGCCTTGGGTTCTGATATTTACGTTTATGGGAAGCTGCCTCTTCTCAAAATGCTGGTTGTCTCTGTTTTACAAAATACCAATAAAGCATTTGGTAATAGTTTAGATATTTGTAGCAGAATAAAAAATATCAGTAAAGTAAACGCAAAATTTTTGCCTACTGCCAATAGCTTAAAATTAGCTGCCTCAAAAAAAATTAATCTTCCCCAAGATAAATTTAACTTTTTGTTTTTGGGCAGACTAGAGTCAGTTAAAGGCCCTGATATATTAATAGAAGCAGTAAAAATATTGTCAAGTAAAAGATCTGATTTTACGGTTTCTATGATAGGTGGTGGATCTATGTTTGATCAGCTTAAGTATAAATTAAGAGATGAAAACTTAAAAGTAGTTTCGCTTTTAGGTTATATTGAAGATCAAGATTTGGTCAATGGCTATTTATTAGCTTGCGATGCTTTAATAATTCCTTCCCGGAGTGAGAGTTTTCCGCTGGTGATCACAGAGGCACTACAAGCGAATTTACCGATAGTGGGTTCTTCAGTAGGGGATATGCCCACCTTTATTCCGGAAAACAAATTAGGGTATATCTTCAATAGAGAAGACCCCCTGCAGTTGTCTGAAATGATGAGTAAAATGATAGAAAATGGTAAAAAAATAAAAAAGCAAAATGCCAAAAAAATAAAAGTTTTAGTTAAAGATTTTCAATTAAATAGGATAGTAGATAATTTTCTTAAAGAAATTAAAAGCTTAAATTAAAGTGAAAAAATTAACACTACTAATTTGTCTTTTTGTTTTTATATTGGGTTTAGTTACCTTACCTCATTATGGAATTAATTGGGATACCATTAATCATTTACCCAGAGGACAAGCTTATCTGCATTATTTTTTAACAGGTAGAAAAGATTATAATGATCTGCCTTCTTTTCAAAAGTATTACCAAAATCCAGAGACTCTAAGGATTGATGCAGACAAAGATATCTCCGATATAACTAAAAGAAGTTATTACCAGAATGATTCTGTCACTTTTGAGACTTATATGAAAATCGATGGAGATGGACACCCGCCCATTAGCGATATTTTAAGTGCCGGATTTAATTTAATTCTTTTTCAAAAATTACATTTAATTAACGATGTAGATTCTTACCGGGTTTATGGAGTTTTACTAGCTTCATTGCTCGTCGGACTGGTATTTTTTTGGACTAGCAAAATTTATGGCAAATTTGCCGGTTTTGTGGCGGCACTTTCACTCATCACCTACCCGCTTTTTTTCTCGGAGATGCACTTTAACACTGAAAAAGATATACCGGAGAGTTTTTACTGGTCGTTGTTTCTTTTTTTAATTTGGTATGGGGTTAAAATCTTAAAGGCAAAGTGGATTTTATTTTCAGGATTAGTTTTTGGTTTAGGACTTGGAACCAAGTTTAATATTCTATTTTCCAGTTTAGTTATTGCTCCTTGGTTTTTGGTATTGGCGCTTGGTAAATCAATAGAATATAAAAAAAATATTTTAAACAAAATTAATGCTTTTTTGAAGATTTCTTCTAATAGGCGGTTTGTGATTTCGTTATTTTTAGTTCCTCTTGTGGGTTTTGTCATTTTTCTGGCAACTTGGCCTTATCTTTGGCAGGATTTTGAATATGGTTTATGGAGGGTTTTTAATTTTTATAAAACTATTGGTTTAACAGTTAATGTCAACCGTGATTTCTTAGGACCTTTAGGAGCGAATACTTACCCGCTTCTATGGATAATATCTACCACTCCCCCTTTAACTTTACTTTTATCGCTGATTGGTTTTATTTTTGCCTTGATTAAAATAAAATCGGAAAAAGATAAGGTTTCTCTTTTAATATTGTTATGGTTGTTAGTACCAATCCTGCGGGTAATTTGGCCCGGTGCTACTATTTATGGTGGTGTTAGGCAAATTATGGAATATATTCCGGCTCTAGCCATACTTTCTGGGCTGGGCGCTTCTTTTTTAACACGATGGCGGTATAAGAAGGTAATTAGTATCTTAATACTTTTGGCCTTTATCCCAGTAGTTATTAGGTTGGTTCAAATTCATCCCAATGAAAATGTTTATTTTAATTTTTTAACAGGAGGTTTATCTGGGGCCAAGGAAAAACAAATTCCTTCGTGGGGTAATAGTTTTGGTTCGGCTTACAGACAGGGAGTAGTCTGGCTTAATAAAAATGCGCCACCAAATGCCGAAGCAGATTTTGTCTATGAACTAATGCCGAATATTCCCTTAATTTGGGTCCGTCCCGATATATTATTTCATAACTCCAGAAGAAGCGGCCCCTTAAGAAGAGGGGATTATGCCATGACTTTGACTTATGATGGGGTCATTAACCGTTCATATTATGATAAATATTTAGAACAACAAGTTAATCCTGTATATGAGACACAAGTAGATGGAGTAGCAATTTTAAAAATCTGGGAAAACGATACAGCGCATACAAAAGAGGGATTTAAAAATCAAAAACTAATAGAAGATGTGTCAGTTAAAAGATTAAACGGGATGATAGATATTGACCTCAAGATACCGGCTGCTTTATCCTATTTGGAAGCTTTTTATAATTCGAGTATAACGAGAATTTCAAGCTCCGCTTACGATCTGGTAAATTGCCAGGATTTAAAATATGGTGTGGTCAGTATTTCTTTAGATGGTAGCAAGGAGATAGAACTGGGAGATAAATTGCCCACCGGTCAAATTGCGGTGTACGGTGAGCAACCAAAGGATGGCAGATTTGTCTATTCATTTTTAGGGGAAAGAGCTAGGTATATTAGACTAAAATTGTCTCCGTCTGATGCCTGTTTGTTTAATATACAAAGTTTAAAAGTATTTAGTTTGCCAGATGTTAAGGAAACAAAATAAATTATGAAAAGAGACCAAAAATTTATGTGGGTACCTACCCCTACCTTTTTATATAGAAACTATTTGTATAAAAAATTTTCTCAAGTTTTAGATAAAAATAGCTATTTTCTGGATGTGGGGGCGGGAAACGGTGAATTTGTTAAATATCTTCTGAAACAGGGATTTAAAGGAGACTATATTGATATTTCAGAAGAGGCGGTTAAGATAGCGCGAGGTCAATTGAATGGGGCTAAGGGGATTAATATTAAACAAGCTGATATTTTTACCTTTAAATCTAATAAAAAATATGATGTGATCTTTAGTTTTGAAACATTAGAACATATAAAAAATGATCAGCTGGCTATGAAAAAAATCTATCAATTATTAAAACCGGGAGGAACTTTTTTAATGTCAATACCAGCCCACATGTCAGAATGGGATAAGATGGATGAAATCAAAGGCCATTTTAGAAGGTACGAAAGAAAAGAATTAAAAGAAAAACTGGAAAAAGCTGGATTTCTGGTTGAGACTATTTTGAGCTATGGTTTCCCCTTTTTATGGATCTTAAGAAGAATAACCAAGACTGGCAGGTTGATTAAATCTTTTAGTAAGAACTTAAGTAAAGATGCTAAGACTAAAGAAAGCAGTATTCAGCAGGAGTATGATCCCAGATTAAAATCTTTGGTCACCAGCCCATTAATTTTATACCCCATGTTTAAAATAATGGATTTGTTTATAAAAACTGATTTAGGATTTGGTTATATCGCTTTAAGCAAAAAGAAAAGTTATCCAAGATGAAAATCTCTGGTAAGGTTGGCTTAAATTTTGCGTCAATTTTTTTTACTATCCTACTGGTTGAAGTAACTTTAAGAATTTTTTGGAATCCACCTTATCTTAACCCAAAATATCAAAGAGATGATATAAGCTGGCTAGAAAAAGGAGTTAATCTTAATAAATTCGGCTACAGAGATAGAGATTTTACTATTCAAAAGCGGCCGGAGACGTATAGGATTTATACATTAGGGGATTCGTATACTTACGGTTGGTATATTGATAATCCTGCGCAGTCTTTCCCTAAAGTATTAGAAAAAAAACTACAACAGGAATTTGGGGCAGATGCAGTTGAAGTTATTAATGCGGCCAAACCGGGATTTAATTTTGCAGCGGAAGTTGAAAGATTTGAAAACGAAGGTGTACTTTTTAATCCGGATTTGACAGTAATCGGGATAAATATTTTAGATTTAGCCGGTAAAGAATTTCCACCCCATTTTATTAAAAACGAAGTCATTAGAAATTTAAAACTATACCAAATAACTTTTGGAAACTTGGAAAGAGCTAGAGTAGCCAGAGAGACTGATAGAGAAATTAAAAGTATTTATACTGATAATTCTAAAGCTTTACAAAAAGCAGAACAGTTATTGAAAAAAAATAAAAAATTAACTGAAGAAAAAGGTGGGGAATTGATGCTTGTTGTTTTTCCGCAATATAATCCATCTAATCCCAACGAGCAGTATAAATATCCACAGTACCATGAGCAAATTAAAAAATTAGCAAAGAAATATAATGTACAAATAGTGGATCTGTTTGATGTTTTCAGTACTTATCAAAACAAATCTAATTTAGTTTTAAACCCCGTTGATCCTCACCCTTCAGCTTTGGCTGATAAACTGGCAGGTGAATACATTTATCAATCAATAAATTTTAAAGACAAAATTGCCCATTCTCAAAAGTTTACCACTTCAACCAAGACGCAGTGGATTACTCTGGGGACAAAATTAAATGGTTTGCGGGGGATAATTTCTGCAGATCCGGGTTGGGTCTTCTTTGATAGAAAGTTTGATTTAGGCACTCAAAGATTATTTTTGCCAGATAGCAGCAGCAGGCAGGTATTCTATTTAGAAGATATTCTTAAAACTGCCAAAGCATTTACTCACGAGGGTTGGGTAGGAGCAAAAATTGAGTACAATCTTAAAGGAAATAGAAATTTACAACTGCCGAGGTCTGTCTATGGGTTTAAGGTGGTGGGTTTTAGCAAAGTAACAGGTTTCTGGAGGGAAAAAGGGGCGCTTCATAGTCAGGATTTGTCTTTGTCAGAAGTTGATATTTCTAAAAATGACCAAGGAATAAATATAGAAGTTAACTCTCCCAGGGAATTTGAATTGTATAAATTAGTGGTTGACGTCTCTGCTAACCAATTTGATCTGGAAAATGGGGAAGTCACCAGTTTGTTTCAGACTAAAACCTACACATTGCCATCTTTTACTACAGAAGGAATAATAGGGTCTTTGCCTAAGTTTTATTGGAATGATCAAAATACCAATTTTGCCTGGATTAATAATAAAATGACAGCAGTAGAGATAAAAAGAGATGGCAAAAAGGTTGAAGTAAAAGATCAAATCCCGGAAAATTCCCTTATAGAAATTCCGGTAGCAGAAGAAAGCTCTTTTGATACTATCGGTATGCCTTTAATAGAGTATATTTGAAATGAAAAAAATCATTCTATCGGTTATAGTTGGTTTTATCTTTTTTGGGGTTGGACTTCTAACTATTCATGATTATGGTATTTCCTGGGACGAACCGGAACATTTAAGAAGAGGACAAGCCTATCTTTGGTATTATTTCACTGGGAAACTTGATTATAATGGTATTACATCGTATAACCTGCGAGAAGCTCAAACTAATCCATCTTATCATGACAGAAGTTTTTATCAACAATTCCAATTTTATAATAATAAGAACCCAGTGGTGGAAGATCGCGGCCACCCTCCGCTGGGGGATATAACCTCTGCCACCCTAAATACAATTTTTTATCAAAAGTTAGGACTCTTAGGTGATATAGAAAGTTATCATCTATTTCAAATTATATCAAGCTCTATTTTAGTGGGAATGATTTTTTGGATTGCAGCTTGCGAATTTGGGATATTAGCAGGGTTTTTTGCCAGCCTTTTTTTGGCTACGTATCCATTATTTTTTGCAGAATCTCACTTTAATATTAAGGATCCGGCAGAAACCACGTTTTTTACCTTAACGGTTTATCTTTTTTGGAAAGGAATCACTAGTAAAAAAAGTGTCTTGATAATATTGTCTGCTATTTTTGCCGGAGTGGCTTTGGGTATAAAATTTAACATATTTTTTGCCATGTTAATATTAACTCTCTGGCTTTTTGTCTATTATTGGAAAAACAAAAAAGAAATTATTCATACATTTTTATCAAAGAAAATCGCTCTTAGCTTAATTTTTTTTCTGCCTATCATGTTTTTAATTTTCTTTATCTTTTGGCCTTACCTTTGGTCTGACCCCATCTCTCATACTTTACAATCTTTTAAATATTACGAAAAGGTCGGGAGCGGGGCGAATTACCAATCAAGCTATCTTGTAGGTTCGTTTAACCTTTATCCGCTTCAATGGATTATTTTTACCACTCCTCCGGTACTGTTATTATTTTTTATCTTTGGACTGTTTGCTTCTATCAAACTTTGGACTAATAATTGGAAAATTTTATCATTAATTTTAATCTGGTTCACAATTCCGATATTGCGAGTATCGCTTTCAGGATTTAGTATTTATGGAGGTGTCAGACAAATTATGGAATATATTCCGACACTGGCTTTGATAGGGGGGATAGGAGCAAATTGGTTGATACAAGATGTTTTAAAGACAGATAAAAAGTTAAAGTTAATTACCGCTTCAATTTTACTACTGGTTGTTGGTTATCTTTTGATCTTACCGCTTATTAAATTTCATCCTTATCAGAATACATACTTTAACTTTCTGACAGGTGGTTTATCTGGAGCTATTGCCAAAGGAACCTCTTCAGCTGGGAATAGTTTAGGTAATGTTTATGTGGAGGGTTTGGAATGGGTTAATAAAAATGCCTCATCAGGGGCAAAACTTACCCTTATTCAAGGAACTACCTCTAATCTGCCTTTATTTAAAATTCGTCCCGATATTAATTATTCTAACTATCACTTTAGTGGAGTACAGCGAGGCGGAGAATATATTATGGAGATGACATATAACTATGATGTGGGAGCATACCATTATGCTTGGGAATATGTTGATAAATTATTGGATCCAGTATATGAGGTGAAAGTAGATGGAGCCCCGCTGTTAAAAATTTGGAAAAATGATTTAGCACATACCAAAGAAGAATTCCGCACAGAAGAGAAAACTTATTCAAGGCCAATCACGCAAAATATTATAGGTAATATTTTAGAGATATCTTTAGATAGTGCAGTAGTTTTATCCAGGTTGCAGCTAAATTATAGCTCAACTAAAGATTGCCAAAATTTAAAATTAGCTTATATTGAAACCTCAAAAGACGGACAAAACTGGCAGCGAGAAAAAGATGCTATTCCCACTGATCAAGTTGGAAGAAAAATTAACTTCGACGCTAACCATTTTGTTTTTTATTTTGCCGGACGAAGTAGCAAATATCTTCGAGTAGTGGCAGATAATGAAAATGCCTGTATTTTAAAAGATCCGGTGGCGAAATTAACTGTCCTTTAAGCAAGTTTTTTGCCAGATCTCCCACTCAGAATTTTCAAAAACCATTTTATAACATATTAATTCGTTTTTAATAAACTCATCAATCTGAGGAGTTTTCCAGCCGGAAATTAACCTTTCCCTATAATTTTTATCTATTACCCAAAAGATCGGCGGTTTTTCTACCATTACTTTTTGGGTTTGATCGAGGGGTAAGTAATGCCAGGGTAATACTGTAAACCGGTTGTTGGCAGGCAGCCGTTCACTTCTAAAATAAAACAAAGGGTCGCCTGCTACTAAAATTTTAATATTGAGATCGGTATTTATTTTTAGCCAATCAATTGCCTCTTGTTGTTTAGGATCTTTTTCGGCTGTTAAAATTTTGGGATTCCATCCGGGTATAAATTTAGATGTTAGCCAGGGTATAGTATAAGTCGTTATATAGAAAACAACTGAAATGGTAATGATAAAGGTTAATAAGTTAAAGTGAGATATTTTAATCAATTTAGGCAAAGCATAACCAGCGGATATTGAGAGGAGGGGTAATGCGAACAGAAAATGATGCGGATGAAAGACGCTAAAAATGATCATGGGAACTGTGGAGAGGGAAAGTAGTAACAATATAATAGTAGGGACCTTAGAAATTTTGGTTAAGAGCAATATAAAAAGTAGGAGCACAGGTAAGAAAAATGCCAGTATATCAAGCCAAGGTAGTGATCCAGTAGTGGTTTGGTTTAAGTTTGCATAGGTTAAATAATAAGGTATATTCCAGAAGAAAAAGTCGTAAAAAGCACCTTGATAGAGAAAATATAATGAAATTAGAGCGATGGGTATGGATAATCCTATAATTAACGAAACAAGATGGCTTCTGTGAAAGTATATAAAAATCGCTAAGGCTGTAATGATTAAGGGAGTTATTATTTGTCCCATAAGCCCTAAGATAATGATATAAACTCCAAATAATAAGGTCGAGGTGGAGTTTAATTTATGCGGCAGCTTAAGTAAAAAAAAGACTAAGGGGATAGTCAATAACCCCTGTATTCCCTCCTGAGATATTTGCACCCAAGTTGAAAAATACCAGTAAAATACAGAGAAGAAGAAAAGAGCAATCATAATTGATAAGGGGGATAAAATTTTCCTGCCAAAATAATAGATTCCCCAACAGCTTGAAAGAGCTACTGCCAGTGCTAATATTGGATCTGTTTCAAAATGCCAATTAGTAATTTTGAGGAATGGATACATGATGACATAAGAAAGAGGAAAATGTGGATCGACTAAGTCTTTGTATAAAATTAACCCCTGATCAGTAAACCACGTATTAAGAAAACCTGGTAACCAGGTAAGATGTGGTAATTTTAAAAAAATGAATATATGCCAAATAAGAACGATTATTAAGGTAATAAAGGTTATCTTGTTTTTATCCATACCACAAAATATAATAGCTTAAGTTGTTATATTTTGCATGATTAAGTTTACCCTTCTACTTGCCATAATATGGCAACTTATTCTTTATTTTAGATTCCCTGGTTTTATATGGGAAGATGCATTTGTAATGTCTTGGTTTACAGACAAAGGTCTTAAGTTCTATCAAGATTTTGATGGTGGTCGGTATTTCCCTTTTCTTAAATTAGTAATGATCCCAATAGATAAAATGACAAATTGGGATGTCAATACCACTATAGTTTTAGGATTAATTTTAGCTTTCTGTGCAATTTTACTCATATATCATATCTCAAAGAGATTGAGTGAAGCACAATTTATATCTTTAACTTTTTTTACAATTTGGTTTGGATTTATTTTAAGGCAAAATACCTTTGAGGTTAATCTTTTTTTAGGTTTACTTATGCTAATAGATATTTTTCTTTTCTATAAATGGTTAGAAAATCCTAAGAAAGAATTAGTCTTTTTAATAGGGTTTGTTTCATCAGTGGCAGTTTTTTCTGAACAAATAGCTTTAGTTTTCACTACAATATTATTTTTTCTTATAATCATCTATAGTAAAATTTCTAAATTTAATTCTCAGTCCGCGGAAGTTTATAAAATAATCCTTCCTTTTGTTTTTGGTTTTATTTTAATACCCATTCCAATGATTTTATGGTTTTATTCTCAGGGCTTAATAGATCAGTTTATACAACAAAATATTCTCTATTATATTAATGGCAGTGGTTATCCTTTCAATAAATCTTTTCCTCAAAATTATATGTTAATGTTATTTTTTATAAATATTCCATTTATTCTCTTGACAATAAGATTACTCAATAAACAAAAAATGGCTTTGATAAAAAAGGGAGATAAGAACACTTGGCAAGAAATTGTAATATGGTTTTTTTTATTAACTTCAATAATTATTACTTTAATAGCAGTACTTCATCCAAGAAGGTTTCTTTTAATACTACCAGTTTTATCAATTCTCTCTGAAATTGAATATCAACGAATTAAGGTTGCTGGAAAATTTTATAAACTTATTGCCATATTATTAGTATTGGCTTTCTCGATTTATAGTATTACTACTATTATTCCTTGGTATAAAGATGCTTTGACTAAAGGAAGACAGTTTGCTATTTATAATCTTCACCATCCAGGGGATAATGGGTATGAAGCAATCGATTGGATAAAAACAAATACTAACCCTCAGACAAGAATTTTTTCCTTTGAGACTATGATTGTCTATTTTGAAGCTGATAGGCTACCTATTATAAATAGAACCTATATTTTACCTTGGGCATTTGAACCGTTTGATGAAATGAAAGTCCTTTTAGAAAAAGAAAAAGCTGATTATTGGTTAGTAGATGAAAATCATTTTACTAGATTCAAAAGTTTGGGGTATGGTTATCAATCTAATTACATCAGATCTTATTTAGATAAATATTATACTAGGGTACAAAGTTTTGGATGGGCCAGTATTTATGCCCTGAAAACAAATAACATATGAGGATAGGGTATAATTGCTCGAATTTGTCGGCTTTTAACTTTCTTAAATCCTAGTTTTCTTAGGAGTTTAAGATAATAAGCTGTATTCACGAAATATAAGTTTCCTTTATCCGAGTAAGTATATTTTAAAAGTTGAACCATAATAATTTCCTCAAGTTTGGTGATGAAAAACATTAAACTGCCTGTTTTTTCTACTTCTTTTAATATTAAAATTCCATTTTTCTTAAGCAGTTTTTTGCAATTAGTTAAAATTTCAACCTTCTTCTTTATAGGTAGAAGATATAAAACATCGATAATAATTATGCAATCAAATTTACTGTTAATCTCTGGCAAATAAGCATGCTTAAATTTAAGGTTAGGTAATCCAGCACGATGAGCTTGGGCCAATCTTATTTTATTAATAGCAGGATCTATGCCCAAAACCTCTCGGGTAGGTGATTTTTGAGCCAGCATTTCACTAAAAATCCCATGACCACAGCCCACGTCTAAAATCTTTCCCCTTTGGGGAACATATTTTTCAATTTCTGCAAAAGGTAAGGCTAACTTTCTAACAGCCTCAAAAATCATAAATTTCGATAATTAATAGTAAGAATCTTCTTTTGCGAAAAAAAATGCTTTAATTCTTCTGATTGAGAAACTTCGGTTTCCACTCTTCTATCTTTTGATCGGACATAATTTTTGATCGTTTTGCTGGTATAAATTTTATCCCTGGGGTCGCTATGGTAAGCCGGATGGGTTAAAATTTCTATAACTCTGTAGCCTCTTTTTTGGGCATCATTTATGGCAGCCTTTATTGTTAATAAGTCCATATTACCGGTAAATAAAATTCCATAAAAAATATTAGTTGTTTTAAGTCCATATTTTTTAACAATCTTTTTATTCTGCCTGCTGAAAAAATTTAATATCAAAAATTTAATTATGTTAGTGTTTAAAAAAGGGGTAATATTTTTTAGAAAAGAGGTAGTTAAATAAAACGGTTCTTTGGGCAATCGAATAGCTTTTACTTGATACTTTTGGCACAGCCGACAAACTATTTTAAAAATAGGAGGGATGGCATAAGTGTGGTTATGGCCACTAACATGATCTATCTTTAGATTATCTTTGAGAACTTGTTGAAACTGCCAGTCCAGCTCATTTTCAATGTCAATTAATATTTTTTTATTAAAATAACTCAAGATAAGATATTGCAAAAAATTATATTTATAGGATCCAGAATGATTTGCTAAAGCTTTAGTGTGAGATTTTCCATCAACTAAATTTAAATGCAAACCTAAACCAATTGATTTAAGTTTGGTTTTTAGCAGTTGCACTGCCAAATGGTAGGCAGTCCCATTGGTACGAATGCTAGTACTGGTAGTGAGCCCTTTTAAAAATGCATCCTTGATAGCTTCGGTGAAACCATAGGTTAAACCAAAATCATCATTGTGAGTAATTACTTTCATAGTGTATTATTCTATCATTATATGCTCAAAAAAGTATTGTGTCAGCGCAACTTAATATGGTGTTTTAAACAAGCTGGACCACTTTTTTTAATATTCCTCATCACTTTTTTAGCTTACCATAAAACTTTTTTCTTTTATTTCTGGCATGATGATTTTTCTATTCTTTATAATGCTGCCAATAAAATTTGTCCTTTTAATTGGCCTTTTAATTCTTATTGCCCTGTTTTTGAAAACCTTTATCAGCTGTTTAATTTTAATCCGGCACCTTATTTTATCCTAGGTTTTATTTTGAAATTTATTTTAGGTTGTTTTTCTTTCTTTCTTTGCAAAAACCTATTTGGCAACAAAATTTTAAGTTTACTACTGGCCAGTTTGATAGTATCAGTAGGGGGAGAAGATAGCCTTCTTTCTTTTTACTCTATTTCGGAAAATATTGGCATATCTTTTCTTTTATTAATACTTTTACTAATCAACCGTTTTAATGAAAATAAATCGGTAATTTATTTAATAGCTAGTGGTCTGTTATTTTTTCTCTCCCTATATATATTCCCTATTTATTCAACAGGACATATTTTAATCATCCTACCAATTACGTTGTATCTTTTTTGGAGTCGTTTTAAAAGATTAACCTTAATTTTGTTAACATTTTTTATATTAATTACACTTGTTACTTACATTTGGGTACCATATAAGCAAAGTGGGCAAGCGTTGCAGTTTTGGCAGAGAGCTGGAGGACATAAAATTACTGAAGAGTTTATAAAACTTAAGTTTACTAATTTTATTCAAACAACAGGTTCTTTTGTACTAACAGATTATCTCGAAAGTAAACTGAGGATAGATTTTAAAATTAAAAATACAGACCAGATTAGATTGTTGACTGGTTATATTATTAATATAGCTTTTCTTGTCTTTATCTGGATCAATAGAAAAGACAAAAAAATATTCGGCTTGGGTATTTTTGCTTTTCTTTGGATAATTACTCAATACATACCTAAAGGATTAGTGACGACTACTGGATTAGGTAGTACTGATAGGCATATATTCTATCCTTATATAGGTTTTGTTTTGGCTTTAGGGATGGTGGCATTACGAAATCTCAAAATTGGCCAGATTATTTTAACAGGAGTTTTAATTTTGAACTTATTACAAACAAATCAATTTTTTGGCAGTTTTGAAAATGACAATCGGTCCAGAAGCCATTTTTATCAACAATTAAGAGATTTTTTTCCAATTAAACCTGATCGGGCCATTATTTTTATTGACTCTCCCAGAGGGGAAAAACAACTTCAGCTGGGTGATTTTGTGAGAGTTGGCATGCATCCTTCGCAGTCTTCTTTAGCCACTAAGTTAAATATTAAGATGGAGAATTTAATCTTGCTGACAGATAGTAGTGATTTAATCAGATATTATGATAATCCTAAGTTCGATAGACAATTTTTTTATAGCTTTTATTGGGATGGAGATAAATTAGTTAACACTACTAACCAAGCAAGAGATTTTTTGCAAAACCACCAAGGAATAATTACAGAGGTGAATGTAGCGAGTAAAACACAATTTATAAAAAATAGCCAAAATATGTGGACCGGTAAAAATAATGGAGTCAGTTTTACCTTTGATACTATGCCAATTTTGCCTACCCATTTGTCATTGATCTTAAAAGCTACTGATCCGGAAATTCCACTGCCATATACTCAAAGTTGTTTTAATTGCACAAAAGACCCAATGCTTTTTAAAAAGGTTTTAAATTCTATTACAATTTCCAGATCAATTAAGCAAACGACGGAAATTTTGGTTTCAAATTCCGATACAGAAACAACCCCGAATAACTTAATTGATTTTGATTTAAATAGTTTCTGGAGAGCAGAACGTAGTCCTTGGTTTCAGGGTATAAAACCTGTAATCAGCTTGAAACTTAAAGAGCCAACAGATATTGATGGTGTAATTATTTATGCCAGTTCCAAATTCCGGATACCAAAAAGTTTTGAAGTCTTCACTGATGGTAAAAAGGTGGATTATAACTTGGAATACTCTAATGGTAAAAGTAAGATTTTGTTTAAAAATACTAAAGTCAAAAACTTAAGTCTTAAAATTTTATCAACAGAGGGAGATAGTCCTTTAGTAGAGGAGATTAGTTTTATTCCAACGGGATATTCAGATATTAATTTGGATACCATCGACCAGATTCGCCACTCCCCCGCCGGTGCAATTGAGACTCCGACAGATAGAGAAGTTTTAAAAAATTACACCTTTTTTGGGGTAGATTCGTGTATAAAATGGCAGAGTCCAGGGTTTGGTGAAGGTATGGTTAATTTACTTCTTAAAATAGATGGTTCTGTTCATACGTATTCAGTTATACTGCCGGCAATGGGTATAAATAAGCCAACTCTCACTATAGATTGTTTAACTTACCCGGTTGATTTAGAGCTAATTTCCGCCAGTTTAATTTTTTTGGGCAACAACAAATAACAGGTCATAAGTATTAATAGGAATTGTTTTGGATAAGAGCGGATGGGAGGAGTCTAAAACATGTTTATTGTTTGCTAACTTATAAATGATCTGGCGGATGCTTCTGTAGAAACTAACACGATTAACATCGATAACTGAAAGTTGAGAATTTTCAAATAACCTAGTTAATGTTTTTTGGCTGAAATATTGCAGATGAAATGGGGGAGTAATTAACCTCCATCCATTGCCTTGTATTTTAGCCAAGAAACTGCCAATATCCCCAGTTTCCACAACTACAATTCCATTTGGTTTTAGTATTTGACTGATTTTAGATAAGTACTGAGCAGGGTATTTTAGATGTTCGATGGTGTCAAACATGCAAACAATATCGAAAGAATTTTTTGGTATGTTTAAGTTTAAAAAATCACCGGTTATAATTTTGGCCTTAGTTGTTTTTTGGGCAATCTTTGTTACTTCGGGATTTAAATCAATACCGCTGCATTGATAATATTTTTGGGCCAATTTTAAAAAATAACCGTAGGCACAGCCTATTTCCAATAACTTACCGCTTTTTTTATACTGTCTGATTCTGCGGACTCTGTCAGTAAAATTTTTTACCAAGGCCTCTTCTTCTTGAGCATAATCCCCATAATCAGATTCATTAAAATATTCTTGTCCATACAGTTTGATGGCATTAACTCTAAAATATGTATCTTTGGCTCTAATAAAACTGCAGTTGTTGCAAATAACTAATTTAAGGGAATATTTTTGCCAGCTATTAGTTTGGCAAATCGGACACTTAATCAGGAGTTTCATTCAAATATTGACAGTTTTTTCAATTAAATAGGTGGGTCGTTTTTTGACTTCTTTAAATATAACCCCGATATATTCTCCTAGAATTCCCATATAAAAAATAATAAAACCGTTCAAAATCAGTATCAAGGTTATAACTGTTACCCACCCCGGTACAATACTTCTGCCGATAATTAAAGTATGTAAAATATCGACTGTTAGAAAAATTGATGCAGTAAAGGCAATAAATAATCCAAATAGCCAAGCTATACGAAGCGGCACAATGCTAAATGAAATTAGACCGATAATAAATATATTGATTAGTTTAAACATATTGAAAGCAGATCTTCCGTATTTTCTTTCCCCTACTTTATAAGGTATTAAAATTGGATTATTAGCAGCTAACATAACTAATCCTCTAATAAAAACCTCATTCTCCTGGGAGTTTAGAATATATTCTAAAATTTTTTTATCCAGTAGCCGAAAATCCGACACCCCTGGTATTAATCCCTTACTACTGGATAAAGCCCAAACCTGATAAGCAATTTTCCGAAGCATCCTACTTATGGGATTAAGTGATTTGTCCTCTTTCTTTTGAGGCATTACCAAATCATGTCCTTTCTCCCAATAAGAGATTAACTCGGGAATAAATTCTGGAGGGTGTTGGAAATCAGCATCCATAGTGATGACGGCATCACCCGTAGCTTTACTTAAGCCCGTTCTTAGATCGGCTTGATAGCCGAATCCTTTATGAGGCAAAATTCCTTTAATTTTTTTATTTGATCTGGCAAATTTTTCTATTACTAACCAAGTGCCATCTTTAGATCCCCCATCGGAAAAAATAATTTCCCAGTCATATTTTTGAGGCATATTTTTGATAATTTCAGGAATTAAAAGTGGTATGTTTTCAACCTCATTAAAGCAGGGAATGACTACGGATATTTTTTTCACGCTAAATATTCCTTAATAGAGAAAGTATAATCTGATTTCTCCCTGGAAAAAATTATCATCTCTGCCAAAAGGCCAGTAGAGATAAGTTGAACACCAATAATCATTAAGAGCATCCCGAGAAAAAGTAAAGGGTGGCGATTTTGAATACTACCTGTAGTAAGACGCAGATAAGCAATATACACCCCTATTATAAACCCAGCTGAAAATGACATCAGACCAGCCGAACCAAAAAAATGACCTGGTCTATTTTTAAATCCTGTTAAAAAGACGATGGTTAAAAGATCTAAAATTCCTTTGATTCCTCGGCTCCAGCCAAATTTAGTTTTACCATATATCCTGGGTCTGTGGTCAACAATAATTTCTCCTACTTTGTAATTTTGTTTAGCAGCTATAATTGGTATGAAACGATACAATTCTCCGTAAAGGTTTAAATTTTCAATTACCTCTCTTCGGTAAGCTTTAAATCCGCAATTAATATCGTGAATTTTTACTCCAGTTAATCTTCTGGACAAGGAATTAACTATTCTTGAAGGTAGGACTTTAGTGAGCGAGGGATCATGTCTATTTTTCTTCCATCCCGAAACCAGATCGTAACCTTCGTCCAATTTTTTTAAAAATGCCGGTATGGTATGAGGATTATCTTGCAAGTCTCCATCCAGAGTAAAAATAATATCACCTTTGGTTTTACCAAAGCCTATTTGGAGCGCTATTGATTTCCCCCAATTACCTCTTAACTTTACTACTTTAACTCTTTTATCTTTATCATGTAGTGATTTTAAGATCTGAAAAGTTTCGTCTGTTGAACCGTCATCCACGAACACAATTTCAAATGGTCTTTTAAGTGTTGCTACTGTGAGACAGATTTCTTGATATAATTGTATTAGCGAATCCTGTTCATTTTTCGCCGGTATGACAAAAGATAACATATTATTCATTGACTTAATTCACGATTGTATCATATCATAAAAAACAGAAAAATGGATGAAACTTACTATGAATACTAAACCGCTGGTCTCAGTCATTATTACCACTAAAAATTCTGCCCCTACGATGGACCCACTTTTAAAAAGTGTTAAAGAACAAAATTATAAAAATATTGAAACAGTTGTGGTAGATAATCGCTCCACTGATAAAACAGCAGATATTGCGAGGAAATATACAAGTCTTGTTTTTCAAAAAGGGCCAGAGCGTTCAGCCCAACGGAATTTTGGTGCTCAAAAGTCCCGGGGGAAATATTTACTGTTTCTTGATTCGGATATGGTTTTAACAAATAATGTGGTAAAAGATTGCGTAGAAACATTTGAAAGAGATAACAATAAATTGGGAGGATTGGTGGTACCAGAAAGATCATTTGGTCAGGGTTTATGGGCCAAAGCTAAAATTTTAGAACGAGAAATAAACAGAGGAGAAGGATTTTTTGAGTCAGCCAGATTTTTTCCCAAAAAGATTTTTATGAGTTTTAAGGGGTATGATGAGAACTTGACCGGACCGGAAGATTGGGATTTGCCGCAACGGATTAGAAAAACTTACACCATCGGTCGGATTAAAAGTTTTATTAATCATAATGAGGGAGAACTTTCGCTTTCTACTTTATTTAGAAAAAAAATGTATTATGGTTTATCAGCCAGTAAATATTTGACCAAACATAAAATTTCCATCATTAGTCCAACGACAATATATTTTTTAAGACCAGCTTTCTATAAAAACTGGCGCATGCTGCTAACAGATCCAGTAGTTTCCTTGGGAATGTTGGTCATGCTTTCGGTAGAGTTTATCGGAGGTGGCATTGGATATTTGAAAGGTAGTTTAAAAATTGAATAACCCGCTTGTTTCTATAATCATTGTTAACTGGAATGGAGAAAAAATTCTTGATGATTGTCTTAGAAGTTTAACTCAGCTGGACTACAAAAATTGGGAACTAGTATTTGTTGATAATGCTTCAGTTGATAAAAGCCTGGAAATTTTAGATAAATATAAATCAAAAATCTCAAAATTAAAAATAGTCAAAAATGACAGTAATCTAGGTTTTGCAGGAGGGAATAATGTAGGGCTAAAATTTGCTCAAGGAGAATTAATATTACTTCTTAATAATGATACTAAAGTTAGCCCTAATTTACTAACAGTTTTAGCCAGGAGAATTAACTCCGAGGCAAAAATTGGTGTAGTTCAGCCAAAAATAAAAATTATGGATAAGCCAGAACTTTTAGATAATGCTGGATCTTTTCTTACCAGAACTGGTTTTTTAGAGCATTGGGGATTTATGGAAAAGGACGGCATTGAATTCGATAGTGAACGACTGATTTTTTCTGCAAAGGGGGCTTGTATGTTAATCAAAAAAGATATCATCGAAAAAATTGGTTTATTTGATAATAGCTTCGGATCTTATTTTGAAGAGAGCGATTTTTGCTGGAGAGTTTGGCTTTTAGGATATCAAGTTTTATATTACCCTGAAACATTTATTTATCACAAAGTAGGATTTACCTCAAAAAAACAAGACCAGGTATTTGTTTTTTATCACTCTTTAAAAAACCGGTTACTATCAATGATAAAAAACTTTGAAATGAAAAATTTATTTTTAATAGGCGGTTTTCATCTTTTTCTTTTGTTGGGACTTAGTTTATATTATCTTTTGAGGATGAGAATAAGACAAGGAATGATGGTATATCAAGCTATTTTTTGGAATATTTTAAATTTAAATCAAACATTGCAAAAAAGAGCTAAAGTGCAAAAGTTGAGAAGAGTAACAGATAAAAAAATTTTTGAAATAATTATGAAGCCGTTTGATCTAAAAGCCATGGTGGTTCATTTTGGCAAGGTGGAGGCAAATTTCAAATGAAAATTTTTCCCCTGGAAGTACCAATAACTGGCCGAGTGAGAGTCTGTTTAGAATTACTAAAAAAAATGGAGCTTAGGAATAAAGTTTTAGTTGACGTGGGTTGTTCTTTTGGCTGGTTAGAAAGGGAACTTGCTAAAAGTGGAGCCAAAAAAATTATTGGTATCGAACCAGATAGTAAGGCTGTAAACTTTGCTAAAAAACATGTTCAAGGAGCGCAATTTTTATTAGGCAATGCACTGAGTTTACCTCTAAAAGAGAACGCAGCTGATATAGTAATATTATTTGATATTATCGAACATGTTCCAGTAGGTACAGAAACAAAAGTTTTAAAAGAAGCTTTTAGGGTGCTTAAACCCAAAGGGAAAGTATTGTTATCTACCCCCTATGATAATTTTTTCTCAAAAGTACTTGATCCAGCCTGGTATTTTGGACACCGTCATTATCAACAAAGTACCCTTATCAAAATGTTTGATAAAAACAGGTTTGAAGCTCTCGATATTTTTACCAGAGGTAGTTTATTTAGCTGTTTTTTTATTGCTTGGTTTTACATTATGAAAATTATTTTTAGAATTCCTCAACCGAGAAATTCTTTTTTGGAAAGATTAGATGATTTAGGCTATGAGCATGGCAAGATTAAAGAAATATTTTTAGTGGCCCAAAAAACAGAAAAATGAAAAAAGCAATTAATCTATCAGTAGTAGTACCGGTTTTTAATGAAGAGAAAAGGTTACCCAAAAATTTGGAGAAAATTATTACTTACCTTAAAAAAGGCAAGGCTTCATATGAGGTAATTTTAGTTGATGATGGATCAACTGATAAAACATGGGATGTGTTAAATGATTTTAAAAACTTATATCCTAGTACAGTATTAAAGCGTCATAAAGAAAACATGGGTAAAGGGGCGGCCGTTAAAACAGGTATGCTTGCTTCAAACGGGAAATTAGTTTTAATGACGGATTGTGATCTTTCTACTCCCATGGAGGAGTTGAAAATTCTACTTCAATATATTAAATCTCATGATATAGTCATCGGTTCACGAAGGCTTAAAGAAAAAAAATTAGGCAGATTACCGGAGAGATATAGAACTTTTTTGGGAGACATTTATTATGAACTTTTAAGATTAATATTACTTCCGGCTGTTAAAGATACCAACTGCGGATTTAAACTTTTTTCTAAGGAAGTAATTAAGCCGGTTTTTAACAGACAAAAAATTAACCGTTGGGGGTATGATGCGGAAGTTTTATTTATTGCAGATAAACTTAACTTTAAAATAAAGGAAGTGCCGGTTAAGTGGACACATTATGCCGGCTCGAAGGTTAAAATATTTGATGCGGTCACCAAAACTTTGGGTGAATTGCTGCAGATTAAGATTAATAATTTAAAAGGCTTCTATGATTAAAAATGTGACAGAAACTGTGATAACTATCTTTTTTAAAGTACTGTTTTTAATACATGGTAGGCCGGAAGAAAATGGAAAATTAGCCAAAGTGACCTCACTTTATAAATCAGGCGGTTTTAGTGAGTTGTTTACCAGCATCAGGTTGTGGGATGCTCCTTATGAAGAGATTGCCGCTTTGGTCCCCTCCAAAGGAGTGATTGCGGATTTAGGTTGTGGAGATGGATTAATGGTAAATTTACTGGCACTTGAAGAACCAACCCGCCAACTGATTGGGGTGGAGATTAATAAAGACAGATTAAAATTAGCTAAAAAGGGATTAGCTAATACCAAGTTTATTTACGGTAGCGCCGACAGGGTAAAAATACCAAAAGCAGATGGTATTCTGATGATTCACCTTCTGCATCATTTGACCTCTAGGGATCAACAAATAGAAATTCTCAAGAGCAGTTATCAAGCTTTAAAGCCGGGTGGTAAACTAATTATTGCGGAAATAGGCAAAAAGCCTTTTCTAAAATACTTATTTACCTGGTTTACCGATGTAGTCATTGTGCCGATTCTTTTTGAGAAGCGTCTTTATAATAAGGAAATTTTTTATAGAACTCAACAGGAATGGCAAACCTTACTCAAAAAAATCGGTTTTAAGGTAAGCAGCAAACCCGTATCTCCTGGTAAACCTTTTTCACATATCATTTTAGCATGTCAAAAATAATTAAATTTTTTAAAAGTGATCAAAGATGGTTTTTACTAATAGTAGTTTTGGCTGTGTATTTGCGTTTTTCTGGGGTAAACCCCGGATATCAGCCTTACCATCCTGATGAAGGAATTTCTTATTCGGCCGCCTCTTCCATGATAAAAAATGGTAATATTGACTCTCTAAGATATGACTATCCGGCAGTAGTACCTTTAGCTAATGCCTTATTTTATAAAACTTTTTTTGTGCCTCTTCAATGGACTAAATTTTATTTAACTAATTTAAATCAGATTATTAATAAGCAAATAAAATTGCCCCTGGAGAAAAAAGAATATAAGAAAATTTTCCAGGAAGAAATTTTGGGATCCAGAGAAATTAATGCACTGTTTTGGAGCCGGTATGTTACTGCTTTTTTTGGTGTCGGGGTGGTGATATTAACTTATTTTTTAGCCGCTACCTTATTTAACCGTCAGATTGGTTTATTGTCAGCTTTTTTGGTTAGTATTAATTATCGGGAAGTTTTAAACAGTCATCTGGGTCTGCCTGATATCTACAATGCCTTTTTTCTGCTGGCAGCAACCTTATCTGCTGTTTACCTTTGGCAAAAGCCCACCAAAATGAAATATTGGTTGACTGCCATTTTAGTGGGTTTTTCTTTTTCCACCAAGTACCAACTTTTTGCACTGGCTCCTTTTGCTTTGGTTCATCTATACTTAACTTATCAACAAAAAAACTGGAAAAGTCATTTACGCTGTTTTTTTAGGTGGGAAGTTTTATTGGTACCTTTTTTGGTGCTGCTAACTTTTGTTGTATTAAATCCTTATCATATAGCTGGATACCAGGAAACTTTAAATCAAATCCATAATGTTTCCCTAAAATATGGAATGGGGGCGAAAGTTTTTTACCTTTATCCTTATTCTTACCTTTATCACATTGGAATAGGAGCGGTGACCTCATTATTAATTATTGGGGGATTAATCTGGGGAATAAAACAATCTTTTCAAAAATCTTTATTACTTTTATCAATTATTATCCCCTTTTTTTATCTTACCACTTATTATTCTACAGGGGGATTCTATACTAGGAATTTTGTTACTGTAATACCATTTTTATTAATCTTCGCTGGGTTTGTTTTATCAAAATTATGGGATCTTAAAATAAATAGCCATCTAAGCAAAGCGAGTTTGATGGTGTTTTTAGTAGTGCTAATATTAGCAGTCAAAGAGAATTTAGCAAATTCCTTGGTAGTCACTCAAGAATATACTAAACCTTGGAATTACAAAATTCTTTCTTTATGGATTGGGAAAAATATTGCCCCCGGGAGTAAGGTAGCTGCTCATTCTTCTGTACCTCTTCCAGATTATATTGTTTCTAGATTACTATATGATTTTGAAGAAGATTTTTCAATTGATGAGTTTAAGGCAAGCGGTGCAGATTATGCTATTGCCAATTTAGATTGGGCTACTAACCAATTTTATGGTTGGATGACCCAAGCGGGACAACCACATCAAGATTTCGAAAAACCTGTTAATAGGTTAGAACAAACTTATGCGGCTATGGCTGTGCGAGAATTAAGTGTGCATACTGTTTATTCAGTAATAAACCCCTGGCAAGCACCAGAATCTGACTTTATAATAGCTAAAATTCCTGAATATAAAGCTTCTAATTTAGAGGAAATAGCATCTTTTAATTTTCGAAACAGCAATCAAAATTGGTCAACCAAAGGAAGTGTGTATAAAAATATTCAATTACCTGTAGGGGAGAAAGGTTTGTCGATTGGAGGGGAGGCAGTAGGAGAGGAGGTAATTAGGTGGGAATCTCCCCCCATAGATAATATAATGTCAGGTTTTGTTATTAAGGCAAATATTGTTACTAAATCGGAAGAATTGGATAAAAATGCTTATTTGGCGGTTAATTTTTATGAAAATGAAGAAGATGCCAATGACTCTTTAAATAGGGTGGGAGTTAGGATAAGTAAGAGGTTACAGGGATCTGGAGAACATCAATTAGAATTGATTGGTGCCGTGCCAACCAATTCCAATTATTTCACAATTAGTTTTAGGAATTATAATGCTGCTAAATCGCAAGTAATATTGTCTTCCTTGGAACTTTATTCTACAAATGTCAAGGTAGACTATGGAGGTGTTAAAGTTAATTCCATAAATTTAGATACCAATGTATTATTTCCCAATAGCCACGGAAATTTGTAATATTTTTATGGTAGCTATAATAGTCTATTGAATTTTATGAAACCTACAGAAACAAGAAAACAGAAAATTGTGGCTATTTTTATAGCATATAACTGCGCCCGTACTTTAAGAAAATTTTATGAAAATTTTCCTCGGCATTTAGTTGATGATATTATTTTAGTTGATGATGCTTCTTTTGATCATTCATATGAGTTGGCCAAAAGTTTAGGGATACACGCTTATAAGAATCCCATTAATTTAGGGTATGGAGGAAATTTAAAGAGAATTCTGGCTTTGGGGATAAAAAGAGGGGGGGATGTTTTTATAGATATTCACCCAGACGGTGAATATAAAACAAATGCCATCCCTCTAGCTTTGGAAAAAATAAAAAATGGCAGTAAATTTATTCTCGGAAATCGTTTTACTTATATTAATCAACCCTTAAAAAGCGGAATGTATTTTTGGAAGTTTATTCCTATATTTTTGATGAATACCGTTGATAGTCTAATTTTAGGAACAAAAATAGGTGATTTGCACCAAGGTTTTAGAGTCTATACCAAAGAACTTTTAGAAAAAGTTAGCTTTGAAAATAATTCCAATAATTATCTTTTTAGTTTTGAATTAATTGCTCAGGCGTCCTTTTGGAACATTAAAATTGATGAAGTACCAGTTGAAACAAATTATACTGGTAAAAAAAGAGGGGCAACACTTAAAAATAGTATTCGTTATTCACTTGGTACATTCAAAATTTTATTTCTTTATCTTTTAACAAGGGCCGGTATAAAAAATAAAATCTTTCTTAAACCTAAAAAAAATATTCTAGAGCGTGTTGAAAAATTGTCTAAATAATTGATAAGTGTCTACCTTAATCTAAACTTTTCTACTTGGGTGGATAACTTTTAATACTGGTATGGGTCTAATAAATTTCCCACCTCTTTTTTGAAATGTACCTTGTTTTTGAACAATCTCATCTGCAAAATTCCAAGCTAAAAGTAATGCATAATCAGGTTGGTCTTCTAATAATTGGTCTTCTGGATAAATAGGAATATGCATCCCCGGGGTATACTTCCCTTGTTTATACGGAATAGAATCTACAATATACGGCAAACTTTCTACCCCGATTCTGCAATAATTTGTCAGGATGTTTCCTTTGGCGGATGCGCCATAGCCAACTACTTTTCTATCTGCAAATCTAAGTGACCAGAGAGCTTCAACTAAATCATGTCTTACTCTATTAACATCCATTTGAAATCTGGAATAAGTTTCTAGATCTAGCATCCCCTTTTCTCTTTCAGTAGTAATGAAAGCGGTAACTCCGTCATCTGATTCAGGCTTACTTTTTGTTGCGAAAACTCTGATTGAACCTCCGTGTATATCAATTAAGCGTGGTGAAGTTAAATTCAAGCCATGTTGAGCTAGCAATTTTTGAAGCGGGTTGATGGAAAGGTAAGAAAGATGTTCTTGATAAATAGTATCAAATTCCCCTCCTTCTATTAAGTTAACGAGATATGGAAACTCCATGACCAATTTACCATTGTCAGCAAGTAAATCATGTACTCCTTCAAAAAAATCATGCAAATTGTGAACATGAGCAACTACGTTTGTAGCAGATATTACTCTGGCTGGACCATGTTGGCTGCGAATAGAAAGAGCTAAATTCTTATCAAATAATTCATTTATTGTTGGTACACCTTGCTCGTTAGCCAATGTTGCCAAATTAGTAGCAGGATCTACTCCAAGTATTGTCGCGCCGTATCTTTTAAAAGCTTTTAGCAGAGTACCGTCATTGCTACCGATATCTACTACCAAATCTCCCGTTTCAAGATTAACTCTTTGGGTAGCATCTGTTGCCAGTTCACCAAAATGTTGAACCATAGTTGTTGAGGTCGATGGAACATAGACATAATTTTTAAACATAACATTTGGATCAACGACATGGCCTAATTGAACCATTCCACACTCGCCACAAAAAGACACGTCTAGAGGGTAAAATTTTTCTGCTTGATTTAATTCAGATGCTTCTAAAAAACCATTTGGTATAGGGGTTGGTCCGAGTTGTAAAAATGTTGTTAGGTTTTTGTTATCACAAGCCCGACAATTATCAACTTGTAAAACTTCTGGTTTGGTTGCTAGTTCTTGGGTCATAATTTATGTTATTCTAATAACAATTTTGTAGTTTATAATAAACTAAATGAAAATTGCAATAGGACAATATAAAAAACAGCTGGCTATTTTTTTAATAATCCTGGTTGTATCAATTTCATATGGGCAGACACTACTTATGTATTTCTGGCAGGATGATGCTGCGGTGATATTTAAATTGCAACATATTGCAGAGCCTGCGGGAAGTTATGGGTTAGGTCCCTTTGGGGAAGGTCCTTACAAATATACTATCACCCCGTTTATTCCTTTTTATCAATTTTTTGGGTTGAATCCTTTTGGATATTTTTTTGTGGGATTATTACTTTATTTTATTTCAGTTGTATGTATCTACTTTTTATCAAAGGATTTTTTCGACAATAAAAAAATAGCATTTTTTTCTACTCTGATTTTTGCTGCCGGGTACATTGGTTCTCATTCCATGTTTAAAATCTCTAATTCTTGGCAAAATAGTTTAGGGCTTAGCTTAGCAGTGTTAATGCTTTGGAGCCTAGTTAAATTTCTTAAAAGCGGTCAATTTAAATTTTTTGTACTAAGCTTGTTGCTATTTTTTATTTCTGTACACTTTGTTTTTATACGTTCCCATAGTTTGATTTTTTTAGTACTAATTTTAGATGCAATTTTTAGATTAGTTCCTTTTAAAATTTCCGAATTTTTTAAATTTATCTTAAGACAAATACCCTTCTGGATAATTTTTTATATGTACTATCTTAAAAATGAAACTGTTGGTGCCACTGCTTTTTCTGGTATAAAAAGTCAATTAATACAAGGGAAGATAGAAATTTTTTCTACACTTTTTGCAACAGCAGGAAATGTTTTTTTCCCCACTAACTTTCAAAATTGGCTAATTAACTTATTCTCAAATAATATACAAAATTTAACTCTTTTCTTTTTTTCTCTATCAGCGTGGTTAATATATTATTTCTTCGGTCTTAAGCAGATAACGAAATTTATCGCCTTATTATTATTTTTTTTCTGCTTTATGTTAAACAAATACTTTTACAATCAGAACCTGTATTGGTACAGAAATTCTGAAAATTTATTATCTGGCGCTTTAGGGATGTATATTATTGTTTTTGTATTAATACTTTCTTTCTCTTTATGGCGGAATTTTAAATTACTGTCGCTGGGATTATTTTTTGGGTTATCCATTATTGTTACACAGATTTTTGGATATTTTATTCAGTATCCGGAAGCTACTTTTGACACTACACATAGATACCTATATTACGCTTTTGTTGGATATGCTCTTATTTTAGGGTCACTAACATATTTAAGTTTTTTTATTTTAAAAGAGAAAAAGATTTTTAAAAATTATACATTTGTCCCTTTTCTTCCAATATTTTTAATTATACTGATGAACACATTGCTCAGTTTTAGATACCAGCATACTTTTGTGACAGAAAGAAGCCATCCTACTCAAAAATTCTATGAGACTTTAAAAATGCAAGTGCCGAATTTTCCAAAAGACTCTATATTTTATTTTGATATAGCCAGTGACAGTAAATCCCAAAGCCAGTTTCGGGATTTTTTCTCTGTTGGCTCTATGCCGGAAACTACGGCAATAGCAATTTATTATGGAGTGGATAGATATGATCTATCCATGGTTACAGATTACGAGGAACTGTTGTCAAAGTTGGCCAAGGATAGAACAAAAATAGATCAGCTTTATACTTTTTACTATGGCGCTTCTTTAGGTCTTGTTGATACTAGTGAAAAGTCAAGACAACTTTTTCAACATGGGTCCTCAGCACAAATATTACTGATGAAACAAACTTCCCAAAATTCTGCCAGCTTATTGACCGATTCACTATCGCCTCTAGCGCCAATACATCTTAGCTTTAAAGCTAAGATTTCTCCTTTGCCGGAAATTAAATATCCCTATCTGACAAATAGTCCAGCCACTTTTTCTCAATCAGAAAAATTACAAATGATTGCCTATCTTCTGTCGAAATTAAAATATTATGCCAATGTTAAAGTAGACACGCTGTCAGAATGGAAATTTCAAGAGAAAGTCAATTTAGCTGATAATAACTTAGAAAGTAGTTGGAGAGGTCATCGGATTTACTGGCATGATCATCAAAAAGAACAATTAACTATAGATTTAGGTGAAGTCAAAAATGTTAATCGAGTTTTATGGATGAATTGGAACCATACACTAACTCCCACAGTTTATACAATATTGGCTTCTCCAGATGGGCAGAGTTGGAAAGTTGTTAAAGAAGTAAGAGGGGGGGAGAAAAAAGATGGGGAGTGGGTAGAGGATCGTTTTGATAGTACCCCAGCTAGATTTGTCAGAATGGATATTGCCGGCACTTTATCCAATGATGCTCCGGCTATTTCGGAATTTGAAGTAGTTGATTCTAGTTTCAGCGATGTTGATATAAATGCAGCTTTGAATTTTCTGGAGAATCCTTTCGCCAATATTCAAAATGAGTTGGAAATGAACAATTTACTTTCGCAAATATCACCGCTATTACGCTTTAATGTTAGTGTAATAACTGATAAAACGACAGTGACCACCAAAGTCCCGGTAAATGAACTTAGTGTTTTTTCTCCATTTAGTGTAATATTGAAGCCAGTTGGATTGAAAATAAGTAACATTACTGTGGACGGTCCTGTGGGGCCGCTTAAACTGGAAATAGATTTAGCCGAAGCCAGAAATATTAGTCTGGAAGAAGCGCAAAAATCAGGAGTGATTAAGGAGTTCAAAGAAAATTAATGAAAAATTCTAGAGTTAGTTTTATCATCCCCACTTATAATGCCGCCAAACAACTGCCAATTTGTTTAGCAAGCATTAAAAAGCAAAATTATCCCAAGAATCTGGTGGAAATATTTGTAGTGGATGGTAGGTCAGAAGATGAAACCAGAAAGGTAGCCAAAGATTTTGGGGCCAAGGTGATTGATAATCCCCAAAGAGATCCGGAAAGTGCTAAGTCTTTGGGGATTATTCATTCTCAAGGGGAAGTGATAGTATTGTTGGATGCTGATAATGAAATTATCAAAAAAGATTGGTTGACTGTCATGGTCAAACCCTTTTTAAAAGATCCGGATTTATTTGGGGTGGAATCTTTGTATTTCCCCCGGGAACATGACAATATTTTTAATGCTTATTCCATGTTAATTCATATTGCCGATCCCTTCTCCAGATGTTTGGCTGCTAACCTAAGGCAAAGAAATAAAAATGGCTATATTGAATATACTATTCCTCAGGGTTCAGTTTATCCTTTAGGCGCTAATGGTTTTTTGTGGAATAAAAAAGTGATAGAAGGGGTGGGGTTATATAAACCTAAATTTGAAGAATCAAATTTTTCTTTTTTTGCCATGGAAAAAGGGTTTCGCAAGTTTGCCCGGGTCCCCGGGTATGGCATTTATCATGACCATATCTCATCCTTGGGAGATTTTATTTCTAAAAGACTTAAAATTGGCAACAAGTTTTTAAACAGAAAGGAAGAAAAAAAACGTACCTGGTTAGAGGGGGTTTCGCCAATAAAGTTTGTTTATAGTATTATTTATTGCGTAACTTTTATTGGCCCTTTGATTGAAGGGTTAATAGGTTATTTAGAAACCAGAAATAAAGCTTGGTTGCTGCATCCTTTGATGTCATTTATCTCAGTTATGACTTATGGAATAGTTTTCCTGAAGAGGAAATTTATATAATGGGTTTTATACAAAGTTATATAAAATTTTTAGCGTCTAAAATAGAAGATGATATTGAAAAACATGTGGCAGAATTTTTACCTAGAGGTAAAAATTTAACATATCTTGATTGTGGTTGTGATAATGGTTCAAAGACTATCAGTCGAGCTAAAATTATTAGTACTAATGAAATTTTAGGATTCGAGAATATTTCTGAAAGAGCTAATCTTGCTAGGGAAAAAGGGATAAAAGTCTATAATTCTGATTTAAATGAAAGATGGCCTCTTGGAGATAGTAGTGTTGACTGTATCACTGCTACAGAAGTAGTGGAACATTTGGTGAATTTAGATAATTTTTTTTCCGAAAGTCAAAGAGTCTTAAAAAAGGGCGGGAAAATTATTATTTCTACAGAAAATTTAGCTGCCTACCACAATATCATGGCTTTAATTTTAGGTAATCAACCATATACAGGCCCATATTTGAGTAAAGTATATCCCATTGGGCATCGTCCCTCTGCTAAATTTTATCAGCATACTTTGCCAATGGATCCGCATATAAATGTGATGACTTTTAAATCCCTTATTCAACTTTTAAGAAACTACAGATTTAAGATTATTTATAAAAAAGGTATAGGTTTCTATCCCTTATTTTCTCCTATATCTGATTTTTTTTCAGGAATTGATTATCTGCATGCATCATATGCCATGGTAATGGCACAGAAATGAAAATCTGCAAAAAATATTGGCCAATTCTGCTGATAGCTGTAGTTACTTTTATTGTTTTTAAAGATTTGCCATGGGCTTATTTTGAACAAGATGAATGGCATAGCTTCGGCCATTATATTTATTTAAACTCCCTCACCCCTATCGATTTCTTAAGAAACGTTTTTCCTGGAGGGGAACTTGGCCATTTTACTCCTTTATCACTTACTGTCAAAATGATTATTTATAAAATAGTAGGTTTAAATGCTCAGTATTATTTTTATGTCAGCATCTTACTTCATTTTTTAACCGGTATTGTTCTTTACAGTTTAATTTATTTACTTACTACAAAGAAATATCTGGCAAGTCTTGCAGCAATCTTTTTTTTGGTAAATAGCAGCCATCACCAGGCAGTAACTTGGCTGGGTACTTTTGAAGGTACCCAAGGAGCCGCCTTATTTGGTATAGTCTCGCTTACTTTTTATGTACTTTACCGACAAAAAAGGAAATTTAAATTTTTTATATGGAGTTTACTTACTATCTTTTTAAGTTTTCTTTTTAAAGAAACTGCCTTTACATTTGTTTTGGTTTTAATAACTCTAATAATTATGGCAAAAGTAAAAGAAAAAAGAAAATTATTATTTTCTATTTTTATTATACTAGGATTTTATTTTATCTTAAGATTGTCATTTGGATTTTTTAGTGTCCATAATCAATCTGCTGTAGTGTCTGGAAATAGAAATATCATTGATAGAATAATATATAATCAATTATCCATCCCCCCACAGTTATTTGCCCAAACCCTTTTACCGTTAAATGTGTATGTTAAATTAACAGATAAATCTTCTGATATTTCTGATTCAATGACCAAATATTCAGGATATTATATTAATATTTCTGATGACCAAATTATAATTTTTACATCCATTTTTATTTTACTTATCTTAAGCGGATTGCTTCTCTTAAGAATGAGGGGAACCCTCTTTCCTTCGGAAATAAAAAGTAATGAAGGAAACCTTCTTTTAAAAGATTTAGCCATAATAGGATGGCTAATAATTTTTTTTACATCGATTCCTTTACTGCCGGTAGTAAATAAGTCTTTACTGCTAGACTCCAGATACTTATATCCTGCTACTTTGGGGATGAGCATGATTTTAGTAGCTTTAGTTGGCTCTTTTAAAGATGCTAAATATTTAAAATTCGCAGTTGTTATTTTACTAATTTTGTTAACTTTAGCCCATCTATTGTTACTTCAGGAAACTATTAATGGGCTGGTTATAGAAGGCCATGAACGCCAAAATATTTTGTCCCAAATTAAAACTGTTATTTCGCACTTAGAAGATGAGACTGTCATTTTTGCCGAATCTGATAAGCCTTTTTATGGTTTAACAGATCGGATATTACCTTTCCAATCAGGGTTAGGGCAGACGCTTCTAGTCAATTACAGACAGTCGCAGAAAATTCCTCCTCCTTTTTTTACCAATGAGTTTCTGTGGGATATTAAAGATGAAGGTTATCAAAAATATGATAATTTAGGTTTTGGTTTCTTTTGGAATTTAGATAATCTGGTAAAAACACTAACTAAAAATAATTTACCCATAGAATCAGTATATGGAATTTCCTATGATTCCACCCAAAAAAAAATTGTTAACATAACTGGTAGAGTAAGGGGTGAGATTACCGGTATTTTTGACAAAAAAAGAGAAACGGATTTATCGTCGGTGATTTCTGCTGCCTCTTACAATCAACAAGAGACAAGATTAGCTATTGACGGTCAAAGAGAAACTTACTGGAATTCTCAAACACCTTATTTTAAACCACAATATTTTACTATTGATTTAGGGAAAAATGTACAAATTTCAGAAATTACTGTCGACTCTTTTGAGAATAAAGATCAAAATGAGGTGGGTTATAAAATAGAAACTTCTCTGGACAGTAAAAATTGGCAGGAAGTTTTTTGGGATAAAAGACGTCCGCCTTTGCAAAACGGGGTGGTTGAGATATACTTACCACATATTTTGGCCAGATTTTTACGTATTGACCAAATTGGATATCATCAGTTTGCCCCTTGGGTTATAAGTGAGTTAAAAATATATGAAAAAATTAATTGAATTCCTTCCACTAGCTATTTTGGGGCTTACTCCCCTAATTTGGTTTTTTGGTAAAGGAAACGTTTTAATAAATGGTGTTGATACTAATTTTCCTCTTGATCCCGGTCTATGGTTTATCAGAAGACTGTTTGTTTGGAACGATCTATTGAATGCCGGATCAGATTTTTCCTCTTCTACCGCTGGGATTTTTTTTCATTTAATACAGGCTATCCCTTACAAATTAGGTTTTAATTTACAATTAGTTGAAATTACCAGTTTAGTTTTTTGGTTTACCCTGATTTGCTTATCGGCTTATTTTTTTGCCAGGTTAATTTTGCCAGGTAATAGATTAATCCAACTATTGTTTGTTACTTTATACGCTTTCAATACCTATCTTTTTAATACTTGGGAGAATGTTAAAGTTTCCAATTTATCCTTGATTGCTGCTTTGCCGCTCGGGCTGGGATTGTTAACTCTTCTAAAGATGGGAAAAATCACTTTACCGAATGTTGTGATCCTCTCTAGCTTAACAGGTATAATACTATCGGGTGCGGGGATAAATCCATCATATTTTTTTACGTTTTATCTGGCAATTTTTATTTATTTAATAGGCCAGATTTTAAGCGAAAGAAGTAAGGCGGCATTTATTAATGGGTTGCGGAATTTTTTTCTAATTGGTGGGTTAGTTTTTACGATTAATTTATTTTGGATTTTGCCTACTGCGTTATTTTTCCTGGGAAACATTTCTCCTATTGGAAGTATAGATAAATTAGGATTTACCAACTGGATAGACAGCCTCTCAGAAAATACCAGCCTTTTAAACGTACTAAGATTACAGGGTGCGTGGGACTGGTATACTTTTGATGAAGTAACTAATACTCCTTTGTATATTCCCTATGCTCTAAATTATTTTTATAAAATTCCTTTTATTATATTTAGCTTTTTGATACCTTTTCTTGCTTTTATTTCTTTTTTAATTTTTGATAAGAAAAATAAACACTACTATATAGCCTTTGCCATAATGATAGCAGTGGGATCTTTTTTAGGGGCAGGTACACATCTGCCAACGGGTACTTTTTATAGAGAATTGGTAAATAGAGTACCTTTCTTTTCAATATTTAGAAGCCCTTGGTATATCTTTACACCATTGGTGATAATTTCCTATGCTGGTTTAATTTCTCTCTTTTTTTATAACTTGAGTAAAGTTAATATTAAAAGACTTTCTCTTTTAAAGATTTTGGTTCCTGTTTCGGTGTCAGTTCTTATTTTGGCTAATTTAATTTACTCTTACCCGCTTATAACAGGTAAAATATTTAGACCAGGAAGAAATGATAGTTTTTATGTTGAGTTTCCACAATATGTTTTTTCAGCAAAGCAATGGCTGGACAATCAAAATAATGGTCGAATAATAATCTATCCTGATGATGAAATAGAAAATTTTAAATGGGGTTATAGAGGGATAGAATCGATTCTATCCCTCTTGAGCGACCAACAACTTCTTTATTCTTCCCTTAATACTCCGGATGCGCCTATTGCCAGATTGGTTAAAGAATTTAATTTAAGCTTAAAAAAAAATCAGATAGATTTAGCAAAAAATTTGTCAGCTAAACTAAATATCGGGATGATCTTTGAGAAAAAAGATCAGCAAAGTCTATCGCCCAAACTATCTGATGGAGCTACGCAATCACTACTTTCACATTTTGGAGATTGGTATTTTTATAAGTTTCCTCAAGCGGATATTTTGCCCAAAGTTTATTCTGCTGACAAGTTGTTTTTTGGGTATCCTTATAAAAATGGGGAAAAATTTATAGGTGTTTTGGATGAAAAAAGTATTTTAATAAATCCTGATGACAACCAAGTTAGATCAATTCCTAAGATTTTGGATTTAACCGAAGATCTAATTTTAGCAAATAATTCTCAACTTTCCTCACTAGATCAATTTAATAGTGCACCGTCTAACCTGAAAGATCGTTTTGCTGTATATGATTTATCAAAAGTCCACTTTGAATTTGAAATTCAAAATGGAAGTGTCTATATGCCCATTCTGGAAAGATATCATCTGGAAGAGTTTGGGATAAACTATGAATTGGGGAAAAAGATTAGTCTGGAACTTGATGGAGTACCATCTTCTTGGGAGATAGATCGAGTCACAGATACTTATGTTTATTTTAAAAATATTAATTTAACTTCCGGTAAACATAGGCTGAGTATTCAGTTGGATAATAAAAATTTAATTAAAGGTGGAGATTTTGAAGGCCAAGCAGAGTTTAAACAGGTGGGAGCTGGTGAGTTTGCTATAGAGAAAAATGAGCAGGGACATAACTTAAGTATTCTTAATAAGGGACTTGAAGCCAGAGAGCCGTCTGCCGATTTTATAGTTTCCTCTTTTGATCCATTCGCTACATATTTTATAGCTTTAAAGTACCAGCAAATTTATGGGAATAATGCTAGTAGTATAGTTTATCAACAGAATCAAAATACCCTGATTAAAGCCCAGACTGAAAGATTACCGAACTATCCACAGATGCATACTTTTAATTTCTTTTATAATCCCGTAGTTACTGATTCTACGATGAGAATTTCTTTGATTGCTCCCCTTATTAAAGATCCACTAGGGACAAAAGTTATATATGATGATTTATTTGTTTATAAAATATTTTCTAATAATCTAATTTTCGCCAAAGCAAACTTACCTGTTCTTCTTGATACTCCAGAAGTAAAATTAAAGAGAATTTCACCTGTTTACTACAAAGCAGAGATAGATAAAGTTTCAGGTTCGCACGTCATTGTTTTTTCTGAGAATTACTCACCCTTCTGGGAAGTTAGCTTATTTAGCGAAACAGGTGAAAAACTCAAAGTTGTGCCGATACATTTTTCTACCAACCTTTATGCCAATGCTTGGTACATTCCGGAAACCCCGAAAAAATATCAGATGATAATTTCTTATCAACGCCAAAAGCTATGGTTAATAGGATTTATAATTTCCAGTTTAACGCTGCTTACAGTTACGACGTATTTTGTTGCTCAATTTATTTCAAAGAGAGTTTCTGGGAAAAATAAACTATAAAGTAATAAATTATATAACATGATGAAGGAGATTTTGGGTTATAAAAAACAATATCAAAAGATATTAAGCAAATGGACTCAAAATCATCTTGTTGGCCTTTTTGTATTTAATATTCTAGTCATACTTTTATTACTGCTTCGCTCGGGAGGCTATTTTTCTCCTTATTATTCTATCACTATAAATGCAGTAGTATTTATGTCACTGCTGGCAACAGCATTTCTTATTGGAGCCAGAAGCAAAACATTTTTTATTATTGGGTTGATACTGTGGCTTTTTGCCGCCTTTTTAAGGTTGAGTGGAATTGAGGTCTGGGCTGAAAGGACAGCGGTTTATGTATATCAAACATTAATACTTGGAACGGCACTATTTTTAGTTGAAAATATTAACAGTAATGTATTTAAAAAATAACATCCTCATAGATGAAAATTCTTAACGTTTTTGTAATCTTCTTGTCAGTTTTTATACTGATAATTTTTAATTGGAATGCTCTCAATTCTTATTTTTCCCAAGATGATTTTTTCCATTTAAGATTATTGTTGGGAAAAGAAATAACAGATCTCCCGTCATTGTTTATTCCTAAATTTAGCGATGAACAAACCTTTTATCGCCCTTTAAGTCGAGAATTATATAATTTTATCATGTTCAAGTTGTATAATTTAAATCCATTTCCATATCATTTAATAAACCTAGTTTTAATATTTATTAATTCTTTTTTAGTTTTCCTACTCATAAAGATGGTTAGCAAAAAAGAACTGATTGGTTTTTTAGCCTTTTTAATTTATCTGATTAGTCCTATACATAGTGTTGAATTATACTATTTATCATCTGTTCAAACATTACTTTCTACATTTTTTGTGTTAGTTGGTTTGTTAAATTATCATAAATTTTCTACAGGAAGAAAAATTATTAATTGGTACTTATCTATATTAGTTTTTATTACAGCGTTACTATCACATGAATCAGCGGCAGTACTGATTGGTATTTTATTTTTATATGAAGTTTTCTGCAAGAAAAATTCTTTTAGAAGGATAGTTATTAATCTGCTGCCATTCGTGCTACTTTTATTTTTAAGAATACTTGTCCATTTTGCTTATTTCGGAATTTCTCAACAGCAAGTATATCAACCAGTGTTTTCTCCGCCTAGTGTGATAAATTCATTTGTATGGTTATCCTTGTGGACCATAGGTTTGCCTGAAATGTTAAGAGATTTTATGACCTTAAAATTTGAAATAAACCCTAATCTATTTAAATATTATGGAGATTATTTACTACTTATAACACCAATTATTGGTATTATACTTATAACTGTCGCCATTGCTTTTGGGAGATATTTTCGCAATTTAAATTCCATTTTTTATTTTTTATTTTTTTCATTTATCATTTCGCTGACACCTTTTATTTTTTTCCCGAAACATATTTTTAGTTATTACTTAAATTTACCACTGGTATTTTTTGCAGGATTTATCGTCTATCCGATCTCTAATTTATTGACCTGGCAAAAAATAGGTAAATTTGTGGTGATATTTTTTGTGGTAGCATTTTTAGGGCTATCTTGGCAAACTATCCAACTTAATCAAAGCACCCATTGGGCTGCCAAAAGGGCAAAGGCCGCAAAAGTGATACTAAGTAGTATTAAACATGAAGTTCCTCAAATAGATAAAGGAGCAAACTTTTTCATAAAGGATGATCCTGGTTATCCCTATATTTCTCAAGATTGGGGAAGCTCTTCTAAACAAGTATTTTACATACTATCGGGATCAGATGCACTGAAACTTTTATATAACGATTTATCGATTAAGGTTTACTATGAAGCGATTGATAGTGAAAAATATAACCAGGAAAAAATGATATCTTTAACACCATTTTTTCCATATTGAAAACTATATTTTTAATATGTTAAGGTTGTTTAATGAATGATTTATTAAATAGGTTTGAAATAGTCAAAGAATTTTTTATATTTTTATGGAGAAGAAAATTGTGGTGGTTAATCCCCATGATGCTAGTATTCCTAGTAGTAGGGCTATTAATTTTATTAGTGGGTTCCTCTCCCTTGGCTCCCATAATTTATCCGCTCTTCTAAAATATATTTGAGTAATATTTTTATGAAAAAAGTTTGGGAAAAATGGAAAAAAATTGCCGAAAAAATAGGTAATTTCCAGGTCACAGTTGTTTTTTCTTTATTATATTTTATACTGGCAACCCCTTTGGGTTTAATAACCCAGGTTTTGGCTGATTTTCTGCATGTTAAAGACAGTCCCAAATGGGAGGATTTTAAAGATAATTATTTTAAGATAAAAGATTTGAAAAAACAATAAAATGTATATTTTAGGAATCTCTTGTTATTACCATGATGGGGCGGCTGCTTTAATTAAAGATGGCCAAATTTTAGCAGCGGCCGAGGAAGAGCGGTTTTCTCGGATAAAACACGACTCTAGTTTCCCCAAACAAGCAATTGCTTTTTGCCTAAATTTTGCCGAAATTGCTGCCCAAGATTTAGATTATGTAATTTTTTATGAAAAACCGTTCACTAAATTTGAAAGAATCACTTTATCTGCTCTGGCAACCGTACCAGTAGCGAGGGGTTTATTTACAGATGCTTATAAAACTTGGTTAAAAAATAAATTGTGGGTTAAAGCCACGATTGCCTCAACTCTAAAAATTCCAGCCAAAAAAATTTTTTTTGGCGGCCATCATCTTTCCCATGCTGCCAGCTCTTATTACACCAGTGATTTTAAATCAGCCGCTATTTTAACTTGTGATGGGGTGGGGGAGTGGACCACCACGGCTTTGGGAAAAGGTCAAGGTAATAAGCTAGTTTTAAACAGAGAAATAAAATTTCCTCACTCGCTGGGTCTTTTTTACAGTACCTTTACCCAATATTTAGGGTTCGAGATTAATGAAGGAGAATATAAAGTAATGGGGTTAGCGCCTTACGGCCAGCCCAAATATGTGGCAGAAGTAGAAAAGCTAATTAGACAAGCGGAAGATGGTTCTTTCAGGTTGAATATAGATTATTTTAATTTCCATGTCTCCGAAAAAAAGAGTTTTACTGATAAATTTGTCAAGCTTTTTAAATTGCCTCCTGTTAACCCCAAAGATGGTGATCAAGTTTTTATTAAATATGCCGATATTGCTGCTAGCGCCCAAAAAGTTTTAGAAGAAAAACTGTTAGTAATTGCTAAAGCTTTGCAACAGGAAACCGGTGAGGAAAATTTATGTTATGGCGGAGGAGTGGCTTTAAACGGGGTAGCTAATTGGCGGATATTTAAAGAAGCCGGCTTTAAAAATATTTTTATTCATCCGGCGGCAGGGGATTCCGGAGGGGCAGTGGGAGCCGCCCTTTATCTTTATTACCATATTTTAGGTAAACCAAGAAAAAAATCTTTTCAGGATGTATTTTTGGGGCAGCAGAACTCAGAGTCTTCAGTCAAACAATTTTTAAGAGTAAACAATTTAACTGCCAAAAGACTTTCTGACCAAGATTTAAATAATCAAGTGACAGAACTTTTGGCTGCGGGTAAAGTAATTGGTTGGGTTAAAGGTAGATTTGAATGGGGACCCCGGGCTTTGGGGGCGCGCAGCATTTTGGCTGATCCGAGAAGTAAAAAAATGAGAGATTTGGTAAATAAAAAAATTAAATTTAGGGAAGCCTTTAGGCCTTTTGCCCCGGTATCTTTGTATGAAAAAGGATCGCAGTATTTTGAAATTGGATCCGCGATCCCTCCTATTTTAGAGTATATGCTGGCGGTAGTACCGGTTAAGAAGTCTTGGCAAGCTAAATTAGGGGCGGTTACTCATGTAGACGGGACAGCCCGCCCCCAACTGATTAAGAAACCCATTAACCCTGCTTATTATAATCTGGTAAAAAGTTTTGGTGAGCAAACAGGAATATCAACATTGCTCAATACCTCTTTTAATTTAAAAGGTGAGCCAATAGTTAATACTAATGAGGAAGCTTACAATACATTTATGAACAGTGAACTGGATGTATTAATTTTAGAAAATTATTTAATTAAAAAGTAACTATTCATTTTTCTAAAATATAAATAGTAGTGCGGGGGACCCGGTTATAGATTTCCCGATCTCCATAAAATTCTTTTTTATCCTTAAGTTTGTAACTGCGCAAATCTTTAATTTTATCAATGGTGGAAAGATGATCAATAATGACGAATTTACTGGTGATAATTTGAGAGTGGAACTCATCTAAATCAACCAATGAGAACTGCGGAGTGTAGTATTGAAAATGACGTTTTAACAAAGTGGGAATAAGAGTAGTTTCAGATGAACTGAACTCTTTTTTAACCAAAAGAACCGGAGCCATAGTAGGGGGGAGAGAATTTTTGAATTGACTTACTTGATAATAAGAGTCTTTAAACAAAATTACACAAGTTACTAAAATTACTGCTGTATAGATTGTTTTATTGGTGATTAACTTACTTAAGGCAGCAGCTGTTAAAATGGCTAAGGGGACAGTTAGAGGTAAGCTGTAACGAGTAACTTCCAAATTAAAGAAGAAAACAAGGAAGACTAAATATGTTAAAAACCAAACTAATAAAAATTGAATTCTACTATCTGTCCTTTGTTTTTTTTGCCAGATTGTAAATGCTAGTATTAGTATAGAGATGAGAATGAAGATCTGCCCATAAGCGATTTTCAAAATATAAAATAAGTGATTTAATCTAAGGCGTATTAGATAAAAACCATAACGGTCACCTCCCAGTAAAGAATCATGATTGAAAATATAATTGGCAATCTTGAGGTATGCTTTAACAAAGTCTGTCCAGCCGGTGACTATAATTAAAGGTCCCAGCCAAAAGAGTATACCTACAACAAAACTTAAAGAAGAAAACAAAACTAGTTTTAAATTTCTCTTCCAAGCAAATACAAATAAAAGTAAAGCCATTATGATCGGCAGTTCAGTAAACCGTAGTCCTAACAGCAGCCCAAATAAAAAACTGATCAGGATAATAATTTTGGGGTTGTCGATAAATTTATACAGTAAGTAAGCTAGCAAAGAAAGAAAAAATAAACCAGGAACGTTAGTTAAAGCTTGTTCAGACAGACTCCAGCTTACCGGAATAAAAGTAAAAATTAAAGCTGCCCCTAAAGCAGTTAATTTATTATTAAACATTTTTTGAGTTAATAAATAAGTAACTAAGACTGTTGCTGATCCCGTCATTGCACTGAGAATGGTTAAAGCTAGATTATCCGAGGAAAAGAAAATCTTCATAAAATTTCCCAGCAAAATATATAGTGGGTAACCGGGGGCATGTGGTAACTCTTTAATCAGAGAAAAATGGTTCATCGCCAGAGCAAATTGGACGCTATCCCAATCTTCTAAATAGGGTGATAAATATAAAATCCTCCCCACCAGGGCAGCTAAAAGTATCAAACCAATTAATAAATATTCTTTGATATATTTTGGTAAATGGTTAATTAGATTTGCAGCCATTTTAAGTTGACCTTTCCCTTAATTAAAAGAAAACAGTAAAAGGATAAGGTTACTAAACTAATTATTAAACCGATTTTAAAACTACCGGGCTCGTATCGAAAATCAACATATTTAGTGGTGGGTTTAATATCAACCAACATTAAAGCATTTGGCCGCTCCAGAACCGGAGTTTTTTCTTGCCCATTCAAATAAGCATTCCAGCCCGGGCTATAAACTTGAGCCAAGATTACCCTGCTGGCTAATTTTGCAGATGTATCCACACGGACTAAATTAGGGGAGTAGTAATTAATTTTAGCACCATCTAAAATTCCTATCTCGGCATCAAAAAAATATGAACGCGGTTTAAAAAGGTTATTTTGATAAATAAAGAAATCGTTAATTTTTTGATCTAGCTTCAAGTTTTGATCCTCCAGCGGATAGGGAGAGATAATATATTTAGTATTAAATTCCCCCAGGGACTTTGCGTCCGGTTTGAGCTGTTCATACTCGGTAATGCCGAAAGGGGGGATGGCTAAAGTATAATAATTCCAGTAATTGCCCATCAGCTGCCAGGACTGTTTATAATAATTGTATTGCTGGATGGTATTGTATCCTTCGATAAGTTCTAATTTATTTTCAGCAGCTTCTTTTTGAGATAAACATCTGGTGACACAGAAAACTCGATAGAGGTTGTGGTCATTTTTAAAATAGTTAGTAACTTCAATAGGAGCAAAATTGATTTGCTCCACTGGTTTGAGCATATATATCCAGGAAATAGAATACAATTCTGCTACCGCTAAAATTGCAATAACAACGGCGATTTTAAATCCAAATTTTTTTCTAATATATTCAATTCCTAAACTAGCTAAGAAGGTAGTAATGATAATCGTCACAAACCAAACTCTGGTAGAAACTCGCATTAAGACATATGGATCTAATTTCAAAAAAAATTGATAGAGCGGTGAAGCGTTATTTAAAGAAATTAGTGTTATCGAGACTAGAGTTACTGACAAAATAATTTTAAATTTTCTCTTTAAATTTAAAAAACCAATGAGTGACAAAATAATTACCAAGAGTCCCAAGGGCAGCCATTTTTCGCTGTCAATATTTTGTAAATTTTTTAGGTTGTAAACGGAAGCCAGTACCGATTTAATAAATTCCCCGACAGAGTTCCATTGAGGAAAAACTTCTCTAGTATTTAATAGTAAGAATCTGGTAGTAGATTTTAACCATTCCAGCTGGGGTAGCAAGGTGACTGCTGTCAGCCCGCCGGTACCTACGAGTGCTAAAAATATAAACCTGAATGATAACGAAATATTTTTTCTTTGGAGAGTTAAACAATACAAAAATAATGCGATACTGCTACTTATAGTGATCATAAAAATAACTGTATGAGTAAAAAATAACCCGGCTAAACTTGCCGATAACAGCAGTACCCAGTAGATGTTGGCTGATGAAGAGAGTTTAATGGTGGCTAAAATTACCCAAGGGATCCAAGCACTGGATTCTACCAATCCCACATGGCCGGCCACCAGGAACCCCATGATTTTAGGTGAGCTGATATATAAAGTTGCGCTAAATAAACTGCTAAATTTTGAGAGTTTAAAAATATTAGAAGAAATTAAAAAAATTCCCACCCCGCCCATTAAAAGATGAAAAAAGAAAGTTACAATGAATGCTGTGCCAATTGGTAAAATTAAGAACAATAAATTAGGCGGATAAAAAAAGGAAAATTGAGGATCTGGTAGTAGTGGTTGGCCGGCAAACCACGGACTATTCCAAAAAGGGAACTGGTGGTTGGTAATTACCTGCTGTTTTATAAACAAAAATATGGGGCCAAAAACTTCCTGCAAATCATTATTGCGGTTTAGTAATAATTGAGGATTTAAAATAAATGGTAGAAACAGTAGCAGTACTAGTATGGATAAAAAAGACAATACTAAGATACGATTTTTCATAATATAATTAGAGGGTCCCCCTCATAATGCAATTAGAAGATCCCCTTCATTTTTTGAGAACGAACACTACTTCCATTCCGAAGTGGGAAAATTTTTTCTGTTGAATTTTAAAACCACTTTTTTGCACAATTTCTTCCAAATGGTCATGATGAAAAGGGTGCAAATGTGCCCCTTCCCAAACCCGACCCTTGGTTTTTCCCCAGAACCACCAAATAGTTCTAAACATCAAATTACCCGAGTCCATTGCCAAAATGGCCAGACCGTCTTTTTTTAAAATTCTGTGCATCTGTCTTAAAACCTGGAGCGGGTCGACTACGTGCTCAATGGTTTCATAGCAAATAACTAAGTCAAAAGAATTTTGTTTAAAGGGTAGCTGGTGAGCGTCGGCTTTCAAAAAATTTAGATGAGGATATTTTTTTTGGGCAAATTTAATGGCAGAACTGTAAGCATCCACTCCATAAATTTTTGCCTGAGGGAAAAGTTCCGTTAACCTGTTGGTAAAAGTGCCGCTGGCACAACCAACATCTAAAATTAATTTAAATTTTACTCCCTCCATAAGTTTTCGGAAAAAGGTCCACTTTTGTCGGTGCCAAATAAATTGCAGAAAATTATTCTGCATTCCTTGGTCGTAATAGTCTGCCGGAACTTGTTGCCAAATAGCAGTCAGAGTTTTTTCTTTAGGTTTAGTCATTATCTTTTAAATTCTAACATGGGCGCTAATTTTTCTGTTAAAAAATTAGCCACTAAATTAGTTCCTGTTTGACTCCAATGGCCGTCTTTTTGAAAATGAGTCGGGGTGGCTGGATTTTGTTTCACAAAATCTTGAAAAAAGGACAGCGTAAATAAACAGTCCAAATTATTAATTTGGCAAAACTCAGCTAAGATTTCATCCGGTTTCTTTAAATCCAAACTGGCAGTTTTTAATTTGGGGTAAGTATTTTGTATTTCTGGCCAAACATTTTTGTTAACCTGTTCATTATTAGCTAAGGTTACCAGTAAAAATTTAGCCCCAGCAGTTTCTGCGGTTTGTTTTTCCAGGAGCAAAAGCCGCAAAGTTAGTTCCCAGGCAGCTTGATAATCAGCAGAAGGATTTTGGTCATAAACATGATAATCAATGGGGTAATCATTTAAATCAGTACTAAAGCGATTGATGATTTGCCCTTTAAAATTTAAAATTAAAGTGAGTAATTTGGAATGATCTTTAAAAAAGATTAGCATATTTTGGGGGAAGAGGCTGTTTTTGGTAGTAAATGACTGTAATACTACTTGGTTGTTTTCTAATTTAAAATAAGGACGATGGGGATCACCTTGCAAAATAAGAGAATTATTTTTAACATCATTACCGGAAAAGAAAAATTGAATAACTAAATCCGGTTGATAAATTAAGGCATAATTTTTAAGTATTAAATACTGCTGGGCAGTGCCGCTGTCACCTAGCCCCAAAGCAATCACCTCGATCTTTTTATCAAGTAATTTATTATTTAATTTGTCTTGTAACTGGCGAAAGAAAGTTTGATGAAATGGCACTTGAAAATTTTCTACAAAAGAGTCGCCAATAATCACAATTCGGAAAGTGTCAGCTGGTTTGGCAAAGGAGTGATCTGCATCAGGCCAGCCTGCTTGGTTAACTGTAATCCAGGTAAAATATTCCTTGGTGGAGCTTACAAACCAACCCTGCTGCTTAGGAGTTAGCCTTCGTCCTAACAGCGGATCATTTTGCCAAGTGATAGTAGTTTCTTGGGGGTTAGGATGAAAAAATTGTTGGGCAGAGAGCCAGTAATAAGATCTTAAAGATAGTTCTAAAATTATTAAAGTTACTAAAAAAGAACCGGCAGCTACTAAAAGGCGCAGTTTCATCTATTTAATTTTCGGTAAAAACTCATCTAAAGCTTCTGGCCAGGAATGGAATTTTACCTGCAAAATTGCTTGGGTAAAATCAGTTTCTAGTCCACCAAACTTTACTCTAGGGTAGCTATTGGGATTTTTCTCTGTCCATTCATCAATCTTCCCCACTTTAACTTGAGCTAATTTTTTTTGTTTGGCAATATATTCTGCAAACTCAAAAGGGGTAGATACAGGCTGGCAAGCTACATGGTAAATACCAGAAATTTGCTCGTCAGCGATTTTTTTAAGCGCTAGGGATAAATCCGGTAAATAAGTGGGAGTAAAATGTTGATCATCAAAGAGGGTGTATCCGGCATTAATATAAGTAATGACTTTTTGGGCAAAATCACGGTCTATTTGGGGATTGCCAAAAGGGTGGGAGATTCTCACAATGGCTGATTTGATACTGCTATTTCTAATAGCTAATTCTCCCTGTGCTTTAGTGTATCCATACCAGTTTACTTGGGTATGATCATCCATTAGCGGGTGGTTTTCGCTGTAGGGCCCGGGATCGCTTTTTAATCCATAAAAAACATTGTCAGTGGAGATATGTATTAAGAAGATGTCCTCTTCTTGGCAAATTTGAGCTAAGCGGGCGCTGGCTCCGACATTTAGCTGCCAACACAGCCCTTTCTTATTCCCTTTATCTTTTTCTGCCTCCGGTAAATTAGTGAAACCGACAAAGTTAATAATTACAGGAGTAGGATTTTTTCTTAAATAGACAGCTAAAGCTTCCTGATTTAATATATCTAAATCGGCAATTCCGGGAGTAAGAATATTACTGGGATGGTGCCAATCTTCTAAAATTTGGGAGGCTACTAGTCCGGTTGCCCCTAACATTAATATTAGCGGAGATTTTTCCATGCGATTAGCTCATTCTAAATAGTTAAATTGGTTGTGTCAATTTGTATTCGCACATGCGTTAGTTATAAAATTTAAGATAATGGTTAAAATTCATTAGTTTATGAAAAGTAAAGTTTATCTCTTCTTGGCCGGTTTAGCTTTTTTAGTTCCCTATTTACTAATTTATCGAGCATTTTTTACCAATTCTCCGCTATCTTGGGGTGATGCTCCTTTTTTCTACCCGGAAAATTTGAAAGAGCTGTTTAATTTTCCTTTTACTTGGGATATCAGAAATGATAATTTTGGCGCCCCTCAATTTAATGTACTTTGGCTCTACTTGCCTACTTATTTATATGGTTTAGTCAATGATTTTTTAGGAATAGAAAATAATATTTTAGTGAGGATTATTTTTTATCTGCCCGCTACTTTAATTTCTTTCTTGGGAGCATGGTTTTTAATAGGTAGTTTTGTCAAAGATAAGCAGAGCTTGCCCATTCACCATGTTCAGGGTAAGCAGAGCTTGCCTCCGCCAGTTGGCGGAGGTAAAATTCCTAAATTTTTAGGCAGTTTTTTTTACAGTTTCAATACTTATTTTTTGATGGTAGCGGATGGAGGACAAATCGGGGTGGCTCTAGCTTATGGCCTGTTCCCTTTAACAGCTCATTTTCTCTACCAATATTTACATCTGGAAACTAAAAAATATTTTTTCCTGTCGCTTTTATTTTTACTACTACTTACCAATATTGACATGAGAATTTTTTTACTACTCCTTTTGACAGTTTTTCTAATTTTGATTGGTGACTTAGATAAATTAAAAGTCAATTTATCCTCAAAACTTTTTGGGGTGGCTGTTTTATTAATTAGTACTTTTCTAGCAGATCTTTTTTGGATATTACCTACTTGGTTAAATTTTAATTCTGTAGGTTTAAATATCGGAGTTGATAAATTAGAAGGCATTGTCTCACTGACTAATTCTTTATTTATTTATCAACCCCAATTCCCCTTAAATGAATTTGGCCGCTCGATCAATGTTCCTTTTTATTTCGCTTTCGTTCCGCTGTTACTGTTTGGTGGTTTGTTAGCTCGCAAAAAACAATTTTTAATTTTTGGCTTAATATTTTTAGTACTGGCCTTTATTACTAAAGGCAGTAGTGAGCCGTTGGGTCTTTGGTATACATTTTTAGTTAATAATATTCCCTTAGGATTTCTCTTTCGGGATTCTTCAAAATTTTTTATCCCGCAAATCTTATTTGCTTCACTGCTGCTTTCATTTAGCGTCTGCCAAATTGCTTTAAAATTACCAAAGAAAAAAAATATTTTTTTTGTCTTTGTCTATATTTTTTTACTGATTTTAATATCCCCGGCTTTTGGAGGCTTGACCGGAACTTTATCCTTAAAACCTTCGGATCCTAGCTTCTCCACTATTGCAGGGAATTTAAAAGCGTCAGAGCCTTTTTTTAGGTCAGTATGGTTTCCGGAAAAGCCGCCTTTGGGATATGCGGTTTGGGGTAAGGAAGCAATCTCTGCCAATAATCTTTACAAAGACCTCCCCTTTGCTTTAATGATTCAGGGAGAATATGACTTATTTTATTTTCTTCATCACAGCCAGTTATCAGATTGGTTTAAACTATTGGGAATTAAATATGCTTTTTTCCCGGAAAACCCCAGAAAAAAAACCTGGACCGATCAAGAAAGAAAGGACAGAGAAAAATTTGTAGATTTTCTTAGCCAAAACACTAGTTTTAAAGTACTAAACTGGCCCATTTCCTTTCCTGGCTACCAGGTTTCAGACCCCAACCCCAAGATTTTTACCCAGGAAAAAGTGATTATAGTAGTGGGGGATGGCAGTATTTATGAAAACTTAAAAACAAAATATACTAACTTTCACCTCTATAATCAGGGTTTTATTTTTGTAGAGGATGGATTATTTAATCCGGACCAGTTAGTCTCTTTACCCAAGCAGTCAGCTTATTTAATTTTAAATCAGAGAAATAATATTGATTTGGCTTTGGCACTAAAACAGCGTAACTTTTTGGAATTTGTTCCCAGCTTTAATAATTGGGGGGTATATAAGAGCAATCAGTATCTTAACTGGAAATATGAACTTTTAAAAAATGGTATTGCAGTCAAAGATTTAGGGTTTAATCGAGGTTTGTATTTTTCGTCCATCAAAGATGAAAAATTACAATTTAAAATTCCGGTACCTCAAAATGGCCAGTATCGCCTAGCTCTGAGGACTATCTCTAATCAAGAGAGTGCAGGAATCAGGATTAATTTTAAAAACCAGGAAATTTTAAAAAATATAGATTCTTTTAAATGGAATGTACTCGGACCACTTAGTTTGCAAAAGGGTAATGAAAATATTAGCTTAGAAAATTTGGGCGGGTTTAATGCCGTCAACGTTATAGCTCTAATACCAGAGCAAGATTATCAGGAGGCCTTAAGTTTATCCAATCAAATTATAGAAAAATATGAACATATTAACTTAGATACACAAATAGAAAAAAAGCTTAAGGATTTACAATATCAAGAAGTTGGTTATCAAATGCACAACCCGACTAATTATCTGATTTCTCTAAATGAAGGCAACAAATGGATAATTTTTACTGATCACTATAATAGAGATTGGAATATAAATAATACTCCTCATTTTCCTTTATATTCCATGATCAATGGTTTTTATGTAGACCAGCCTCAAAGCTTGCAGTTACAATATTTGCCCCAATCATCAGTCAAATTTAGTGTTTATCTTTCCATGGCAACTGTTCTTGTCATAATAGTGGGTGGCTTGGTATATTTCCTAAGAAGAAAAATTTATGGAATTAATTAATACTTTTAAACTAGCTTTACAAACTAAAACCTTAAAAGATTCTTTTGTGACCACTTCCGGAACTGTCATCAATGGAGTTTTGGGAATTTTATTTTACATATTAGTGGCTCGCAGCCTGGGATCGGAAAATTTCGGGATTTTTACCATAGCTGTTGCTACCATTACAATACTCGCAGATATTGGCAGTCTAGGCATAGATACAGGGATAATTAGGTTTATCAGTAAATACCTTAATGGTAAATATAAACTTTTCTTAAAATTGGGGCTAGAGATAAAAATATTAGTTTGGCTGACAGTTGCCATATTTGGCTGGTTAATTGCGCCCATTTTAGCACAGAGCTTTTTCGGGAAGTCAGAGCTGGTACAACCCTTAAGAATGTCTTTGTTAGGGGCAGGGGGAGCAATGTTTTTTTCTTTTATTGCTACATCTTTTCAAGGGCTACAAAAATACTGGGTTTGGTCGGCATTTAATATCACCTCTAACTCCATCCGGTTAGTTCTTATTTTGCTTCTTTCATTAACTGTTGGATTAACTTTAGAAAATACCTTAATAATCTACATTGTTATTCCTTTTATTTTTTTCTTTTTAGGGTTGTTTCTTTTGCCTAATTTTTTAGTAGAGAAAAATGAACAATCAGTGATCAAGGAATTTTTTAAATTTAATAGATGGATGATACTTTTGACTATTGTGGCAGCTTTAGGTGCCAGAGTGGACACTTTCATGGCTGCTAAATTTTTATCTATTGGACAGGTTGGTCTATATGGGGTGGCTTTGCAGGTTGCCGGAGTTTTACCGCAGCTAATTTTTGCCTTAGCTGCGGTGGTGGCCCCTAAATTTGCCAGTTTCAATACCAGAAGTCAGGCTTGGAATTATTTTAAAAAGGTAGAGCTGCTCGTTTTAGGACTGGCGTTTTTGGGAATTTTATTAATTCCGGTGGCCAATTTATTAATTCCCTTAATTTATGGATCGGTTTTTGAAGGCAGTGTCAGAGCATTTACTATTTTATTTATTGCTCAACTGCTTTTTTTGCTTTCCGTACCAGCCCATCAGTCCATCTTTTATTACTTTGCCAAACCACAAGTTTTTGTAATCTTTTCCATTATTAATTTATTAATGGTGATTTTTTTAAGTATCAAATTGATACCGCTATGGGGAATTGAAGGGGCGGCAGCCACCGTATTAGTTGGCAACATATTAAATTTTATCCTGCCGACTTTTTGGGCAGTCAAGGAGTTTGCCAGAAAAACATGAAAATAAAAATTTGGGTACATTGTTTAGTTAGGAATGAAGAAAGATTTATCTGGTTTGCCATAAATAGTGTCATAGACTGGGTAGATCGGGTTTTGGTCTATGATTTGGGATCAACTGACCATACTGTAGAAATTATTAAAACCATTAAAAACAAAAAAATTGTTTTAAAGGAGTATCCCAAAAACAAAGATATGATTGAGCTGGGGAAGTATCGCCAGCAGATGTTAGATGAAACAAAAGCAGACTGGATTTTAATTTTAGATGGAGATGAGATTTGGCCGGATGGCTCAATTCGGAAACTCACATCTGCCATGGAGCAAAATGATAGTGCAGAATGTATGGTAGTTCCCACTTATATGTTATTGGGAGATATTTTCCATTATCAGGAAGAGCTGGGTGGTGAGTATCAAATTGCTGGTCGTAAAGGACATTTTAATGTCCGGGCTATTAATATGAAAATCCCCGGGCTGCATATAGAAACTCATTCCAACCAACAAGGGTTTTTCCGCGAGGGTTATTTTGATAAGGACGGTAAATTAATTTATGAGCGGGGAGAAGACAAATTGCTCTTTTTAGATGCTCCTTATTTACATGCCAGCCATTTAAGAAGATCCAGTAAAGATGGGGAGGTTTTTGAAAGACAAATGAGATTTAAATATGAACTGGGTACTCCTTTCCCCAAAGATTTTAAACTTCCCGGGGTATTTTTTAAAAAATACCCCACTTTGGTAGAAAATCCTTTAAAGAAAATGCCTTTAAAATACAAAATCCCCGCTTTTTTCCAAACTCCCTTGAAAAAAATTAAGAGGAGGCTAAGCTAAGTGAACTGTTTTATTTGCAACCAAGCGGCAGATTTATATTGTACAGTTGGAGACAAAGAAATTTCTCAATGTAAAAATTGTGGATTAGGAATAACCGGAGATCTATTTTCTCAGGTAGGAGATTATCATCGTGATGAAACTTATATTAATGAGCCGGAGTTATTTAAAAATATTTTTCAAAAGCGGGTTAAAATTATCTCTGATTTTAAAAAATCAGGCAAGGTTTTAGAAATTGGCTGTTCTATAGGAGTAATGCTGCAACTACTGCAAGACCGTGGTTTTACTGTTTATGGGGTAGAGATGTCTGCAGGGGCAGCCAAAATTGCAGCAGGAAAAGGCCTTAAAGTAATTGTTGATAAATTTGAAAATATTAAATTTAAGGATAATTTTGATATTATAATTTTAAACCACACTTTGGAGCATTTAGAAAATCCTCGAAGGATTATTAAAAAATGTTTTAGTTTATTGAACAAAGGAGGAATTATTTATATTGATGTGCCCAATTTTGGCTCTTGGTCTGCCAGGAAACAGGGGTACCGCTGGAGTTTGCTTCTGCCGGAGGAGCATTTATGGCATTTTACTTACTTCTCTTTGGAGATTTTATTAAGAGAATTTAAGTTTAAAATTATTTACTCTGAGAGAGCTTCTGGTATTTTTGATCTGGATAATCCTTTTAAAGAATTAATTTTTGCTTTAATTCACTTTAAAAAAAGATTTTTTAGTGAGTTGGTTACATTATTTCCCTCTTTAATAATTTCTAAACTAAACTTGGGTACAGATCTAATGATAATTGCCCAAAAATGATAGTGAAGGAGACCTTCTAATTACATGAAGTATTTGTTTTTAATATTCATTCTTATCTTGCATATTTTGGTTTTAAACCAATTAACCTTTACTGCTTGGCCGGAGATGCTTTCTTATCCGTATTTATTAAGTAATAACTTTTTCTTTTATAAAGATTTTGTGATGCCTTATCCGCCGGGGTTAGTATTAATTTTATCTGCTGTTTATCATTTATTTGAGTTTAGTCCCTTAGTACTTAAATATTTTACTTGGATCTATATCTTGGTGGGGGACCTGTTGATTTTTCTCATTATAAAAAAATTAACAAATAATCTTAAACTATCTTTTTTATTAACTTTCCTCTACATTTTATTGCAGTCAGTTTTAGATGGAAACATGATGTGGTTCGAAATTGGTATGTTGCCGTTTTTGCTGCTGGAATTTTTAATGGTTTTGGCGTGGTTAGAGAAAAAAAGACCAATCTATTTATTTTGGGGAGCTCTTTTTTTAAGTTTTTCTATTTTGGTCAAACAAACCGCAGTTTTGTATTCGCTACCTTTACTTTTTATCCTTATTAAAAATAGAGAGTTAAATTATAAAAATATTTTATATCTAATTTATGGTGGGGCTCCTCTGATTGGCTTTATTGTTTATTTAGTAGTTAATAATTCCTTAATGGATTTTACAAACTGGAATATCTATTATCCAATTAATTTTTGGTCAAAGTTTCCCGGATATACAGGTTTTCAGATTAGCCGTCGAGAATTTTTGACGATTATGATTTTAGGATTAACTATTTTTACTTGCTTATTCATAGAAAAGCTTTGCTTATTAAATAAAAAAGTATTGAAAAATCAAACTCTAATCTTAAGTCTAATTTTTTTTGTTATCTCTACATTAATTATTTATCCTCGATTAACTTTTTTTCATCTGCAACCGGCTTTAGTATTTTTAATAATTAGTTTAAGCTTAATTATTCATCATTTAACAAAATTCAAAATCATAACTTTATTGCTAGTTTCGACAATTTTTTTAGTAGTAGCTGGAATTTATTATCAGCCTAAAAAAGAAGCAATAAGATTTTATGGCCCAGAAGAAATTGCCTGGGCTAATTTTTTAAATCAAAATCTAGGTTCTTCCGAAAAAGTGTATTTACTGGGATTAAATTCCTCGCTTTATGTCTATAGTGACCGTTTGCCGCCCAAAGGTTGGTTGGATAACTTTGGTTGGTATTTTGAAATCCCAGGGGTGCAGGATAAATTTATTAAGGATTTAACAGCTGATCCACCTAAGTTGATTTTGCGGAAAATTCCCGCCAGTGGCAATTGGTTTGACCTAAATGTTTATCAACCTCAAAAAGTAGTGGAGTATATTAAACTAAATTATACTAAGATGAAGGGAACCTTCTTTCCTTCGGAAATTAAACAAATGGGAGAGGTTGAGCTGTGGCAAAGAAAATAGCTTTTTTATGTCAGGGTTACGGGACGGTTAACCGCGGAGTAGAAACTTATGTGGGGGAACTGTCGAAAAGACTGCAGAAAGATTTTACAGTCACTATTTTGACTGGGCAAGATAGTGGTAATTTATCAAAAATAATTAAAGGAAATTTTGACTTAGTGATTGCGACCAATGGCCGAATGCAGGCTTTAAAGGCAAGTTTGGGTAGATTAGTTGGTAAATATCGTCTGTTAATATCTGGTCAGGCGGGGATTGGGAGGGATGACCTTTGGAACATTGCCGTCTGTATACCCGATGTTTATGTGGCCTTAACTGATCATGAGAAAAATTGGGCCCAAAAATGGGCCTGGAAAACTAAAGTTAAAAAAATCCCCAATGGGGTAGATTTAGCTAAATTTAGCTCCCAGGGTAAAAAAATTAAAATCGATTTACCTGGGCCAATTATTTTAAGTGTAGGTGCGTTGGAGTGGTACAAACATCATGAGTTAGCCATTGAGGCACTGTCCAAGTTGAAAGATGTCTCATTGCTGATAGTGGGTAGTGGGTCAAAATTAAAGCAGTTATTAGAATTAGCAAATTTAAAAATTCCCGGCAGATTTAAAATAATTTCTGTAAAATTTGATCAGATGCCAGATGTATACAGGTCAGCTGATTTATTTACTTTACCTTCTTGGAACCGGGAAGCTTTTGGAATAGTTTATGTGGAAGCGATGGCCTCGGGACTCCCGGTAGTTGCTCCAGATGATTCTCCCCGCAGGGAAATTGTGGGAAATGCCGGAGTATTAACTCAAGTATATGAAGCTAAAAAATATGCCCAGGCAATTGAGGAAGCATTAAATAAAGACTGGAAAAATACCCCGCAGAAACAGGCGGAAAAATTTTCCTGGGATAAAATAGCAGACGAGTATAAAAAATTGATAGAGGAAATTTGCAAATGAGCGTTTCAGTTATTATACCTGCTTTTAATGAAGAGACTGCCATTGGTGATTGTTTAAGATCTTTGCAGCAGCAAACCTTGGCAGATCAGGAAATTATTGTGGTTGATGATGGTTCAACAGATAAAACCAGAGAAATCGTCCGGCAATTTCCGGTCAAACTTTTGCAACAATCTCATTTGGGTCCAGGTAGAGCTCGGAATTTAGGTGCCAAGGTAGCCAAGGGAGAAATTTTGGTTTTTGTGGATGCTGATATGACTTTTGATAAAAAATTTTTAGAAAAATTAACTCTACCAATTATTAAAAATGAAACAATCGGTACTTTTAGCAAAGAAGAACAAGTGTCCAACAAAGATAATATTTGGAGTAAATGTTGGAATCTTAATAAAGGGCTGCCTTTTGATCGGATGCATCCAAGAAATTATCCGGATATCCAGCCGGTTTTTCGGGCTATTTTAAAAAAAGAATTTGAGCGGGCGGGAGGCTTTCAGCCAATTGGCTATATTGATGACCATACTTTGGCTGAACAACTCCGAGTTTTGGCAACTGTGGCTCCGGGAGCTATTTTTTATCACCAAAACCCCGGCAGTTTGGGAGAAGTTTTCCGCCAAGCCCGTTGGATTGGCAAATCAGAGTATAAAAGAAGAAAAATTAAAAATGAGCTCATCATGAAAATAATTTCGTTGGTTAGGTATAATCCTTTATTTAGTCTGGTTAACGGTATGGTTGGTTCGATAAAGATCGCCTCTTTCACCTATTTGATATTTAAAATAGTCTATGATTTAGCGATTGAGATTTCACTGCTAAGATCATTTTTAGGTGAGCAAGCAAACAAATGATTTACCTAATTTTGGCAGTGGCATTAATTTTAAGGTTAATTAGTCTCAATCAATCTCTCTGGCTGGATGAAGCCATTAATGTAGTTAATGCCCAAAACTTAAATTTACTAACTTTTCTCACCCAATATCCCATTGGGGATTTTCATCCTCCAGGGTATTTTTTGCTTCTTTGGTTGTGGGGACGCCTCTTTGGTTTTAGTGAAATTAGTGTCAGAATTCCCTCGTTATTTTTGGGAGTAGGCACTATCTGGTTAGTTTACCTTTTAGGTAAAGAACTATTTAACAAAAAGATTGGAGCGCTGGCTGCGCTTTTGCTGGCAGTGGCGCCACTACATGTTTATTATTCCCAGGAAGCCAGAATGTACAGTTTCGCCGCTTTTGCGGTAGCATTGAATAGCTATTTTTTTGTACGACTTTTAAAAAATAAACTTCAGGTAAATCTGGGGTTTATTGGCGAAGCCAAGAATTTGTTCGTTTTCAGTGGGGTTTTGGTAATTTATTCTGACTACTTAGCTTATTTAATATTTCCCGCCCAATTTTTATACCTACTATTTTTCCAAAAAGATAAATTAAAAAATTACTTAAAGGTTGGGAGTTTCGTTTTGGTTTCTTTCCTAATTTGGTTGCCTTTCTTTTATCAACAACTATTAAATGGTTTAAGAACTGCTAATTTAGTACCTGGTTGGGCAGAAGTTGTGGGAGGGGTGAGTATTAAAAATTTAGGGTTAATTTTCGCTAAAACAGTTTTAGGCCGAGTCAGTTTTGATGACAAAATTTTTTATAGTGTTGTGGTGATGGTGGTCGGATTAATCTATGGAGCGGTAATAATTAATGCTTTAAGGAAAGTTTACGATCAGTTGAAATTAGTGCTGTTTTTAACTGCCGTCCCATTAATACTGGCCACCATAATCTCGTTTTTTGTGCCAGTTTTATCTTATTTTAGATTATTGTTTATTCTGCCCTTCTTTTATCTATTAGTGGCTAAAGGAGTGGAAAATTTAGCTAAACAATTTAAAATAATAACTATTTTGTCCTTACTACTTATTTCTCTAAGCTGTTTGTATTTTTATTACACCAATCCAAAATTTCAGCGGGAAGATTGGCGAGGGGCAGTCTCTACAGTAGAAAATTTAGCTCAAAAAAATCAGGGAGTAGCGGTTTTTGAAAGTAATGGTAATTTATCGCCTTTTGAATACTATAGCAGAGGCCAAAAATGGTTGCCAGGATTGCGGAAACTGCCGGCATACAGTGAAAATGATACAACTAAATTTGTCTCAGTCAATAATATTTACTTATTTGAGTATTTAGTAGATATTACCGATCCGGGGAAAAATTTAGAAAAAAACTTAACTAGACAAGGCTTTAACAAAAAAGAAGTTTATAATTTTAATGGGGTGGGTTTAATTACCCATTACAGCCGGCTTTGATACAATATATAAATGGCGAAAATTAAAGTTGGATTTGATATTTCACAATTGGCTCACGCTGGGGGAGTCAATACTTACACCAGAAGCTTAACTGAAGAATTATCTAAACTGTCTAGTTTAGATATGGTTTATTTTTATTCCTCACTGCGACAACCTTACCATGGTAATTTAAAAAATGTCCGCAAATTTAAGCTTCCGCCAACTTTATTTGAAGTATTATTCAATAAGTTACATAACGTTAGTATTGAGAAGTTTTTGGGCCCGCTGAATATTTTCCATTCCAGCGATTGGGTTCAACCTCCAAGCCGAGCGAAGAAAGTAACTACTTATCATGATGTGGTGCCGTTAAAATTTCCTCAATGGTCACATCCGAAAATTGTCTCTGTCCACCGAGAGCGCTTAAAACTGGTGGAGCGGGAAATTGATCAGGTAATTGCGGTGTCGCGCTCTACCAAAGAGGATTTGTTGAAGATATCAAAAATACCGGAGAATAAAATTACGGTAGTTTATGAAGCAGCAGGAAAACAATTCAAACCCCAATTGGAAGAAAAAATTAGGGAATTTAAGAAAAAATACCAACTGCCGGAGACTTTTGTTTTGAGTATTGGCGGCATAGGTGAAAGGCGTAACTTAGAAAGAGTCAAAGCAGCTTGTAAAAATTATCATCTGGTTATTGCCGGTCAAAGTTTGCCATGGTTAGATTACGAAACAGAGTTGCCGCTACTTTATTCTACAGCTACCTTATTATTATATCCCTCACTCTATGAAGGGTTTGGCCTGCCGATTTTAGAGGCGGAGGCTTGCGGAACCCCGGTGATTACCTCTAATATTTCCAGTATGCCGGAGGTGGCAGGTAAAAGTGCACTTTTAGTTGACCCTTTAAATCAAGAGGAAATTACCAAAAAAGTAACTGAAGCAATGGAGGATGCTAAATTGCGGGAGGATTTAATTAAATTGGGACTGGAAAATGTGAAACGTTTCTCTTGGGAAAAAGCAGCCCAGGAAACAACAGAGGTTTATCGGAGGTTAACAAAATGAAAATTTGGATAGATGGATATGAAGCTAATGTGCCACAAAGACTAGGTTCCTCACAAGTAGCCTATGAACTTATAAGATCTTTAGAAAAATTAGACCAAAAAAATGAATACACGATTTTCCTCCCCTCTTCTCCCATGGAAGATATGCCTCAGGAACGTGAAGGTTGGAAATATAAAATCCTCAGACCCAGTAAACTTTGGACCAGGATAACTCTGCCTTTTGCGCTATATTTTGCTAGGATTAAACCAGATCTATTTTTTTCTCCCACTCATTATGTTCCCAGGTTTTGCCCAGTTCCGAAAGTAGTGACAATTTTCGACCTGTCATTTTTACAATTTCCGGAAATGTTTAATAAAGGAGACTTATATAAATTAACAAATTGGACTAAATTTTCAGTTTTAAACTCACAGCACGTTTTAACAATTTCTAACTTTACCAAAAAGGATTTGATAAAACAGTATAAGTTGAAAGCAGATAAAATTACAATTTTTTATCCCGGTTTTGACCAAACAGTTTTTCGTCCCATCAAAAATAGTTCTCAAATTAAAAAAATTCAGGATAAGTATGGTATTGTTGGCCGCTATATTATTTTCATTGGGACGATTCAACCTAAAAAAAATATTATTCGCTTAATGGAAGCAGTTAAAAATATTGAAGATTTAAAATTAGTGGTAGTGGGTAAAACTACCGGTCCGGGTAGAGAGGCTTGGCAATTTCAGGAAATTTTACAAACACCTCAAAAATTAGATATCCCGGAGCGAGTGATTTTTCCAGGGTTTGTACCCACCGAAGAGTTACCCTGTCTTTTATCCGGAGCAGCAGCCTTTGTCCTACCTTCACTTTGGGAAGGATTTGGTATTCCGGTAGTAGAGGCTATGGCCACCGGTACTCCGGTGGTAGTATCCAACGTTTCCTCCCTGCCAGAGGTGGTAGGCAAAGCTGGGCTTTTAATAGACCCTTACTCAGTAACTCAGATAGAGCAGGCCATCAGAGCAGTCATTAATGATAAAAAATTAAATGAAGCTTTAAGTAAATTAGGCCTGCAGCAAGCTCAAAAATACTCTTGGGAAACGGCTGCTAAAGTAGTTTTATCCACCTTCACCAAATTAGTAAAAGAAGCTTAAATTTGTTATACTCAAATTATGCTGTTTTCCGATAATTTAGCCATAAATCTACGGGATGGTTTGGTTTTTAAAGATAAGTCCGGGCGAACTTTGTCTACCACTGAGGCTATCAGAAAAATAATTAACCGTATTTTTAATTATTTTCTGGATGCAGAACTGTTAATTTTACGGATTGTAGGGTTGATACCTCTTTATTCTATTCGCTATCTTTTTTATGTTTTAGCCGGAGTCAAAATTGGAGCAGGATCTCACCTGCACATGGGTACGCAATTTTTTTATCCGCCTAATATAGAAATTGGGGAGGATTCTATTGTGGGAGCTGATGCTTTTTTAGATGGCCGGGATAAACTAATTATTGGCAATCATGTAGATATTGCTTCACAGGTGTTAATTTATAACAGCGAACATGATATTAACTCTGAAGATTTTCGGGCGACTGTTGCTGCGGTAAAAATTAGTGATTATGTTTTTATTGGCCCCAGGGTGATTATTTTGCCGGGGGTCAAAATTGGTGAAGGGGCGACTGTGGCTGCGGGAGCAGTAGTTACTAAAGATGTGAAACCATATGAAATTGTGGGAGGCGTGCCAGCTGTCAAAATTGGTGAACGGAAAAATAAAAATCTTCACTACCTGCTAGGGCGGGCGCGGCTCTTTCAATGAGAAAAAAAATTTTGCCTTTTATTTTTATACTTGGTTTATTGTATATTATTTTACCTGGTCCTACTTCTGTGGAAGATTTTTCTCCCTTGCCTCAGTCTGCAAAATCAGATGAACCGGGCGACACGGTGCAAGTTCCCAATATTGCGGCTTTCTTTTCTTTTTCTAAAAGAGCTGAGATAACAGAGTTTTATCGGCAAGATTATCAAGATTCATTTATCTTTGGCAAATTCTTTCCACCACTAACTTTAAATTACCCTCCGGAGGAAGCTAAAAGAATGGTCCGTGATCAAATTTATGTTACCTTCATGGAAGAATATGTTTATCCCCTGCGCGGTTCGATTTTTGTGGGAGGGTATGAGCCTTTTGTACACAACGAGTTGTTGAAGGCACCCCACAATTTTGTGGGAGATCATGTCCATATTAACGGGGTATATTATGATTCTAAAACTACTTTGCGTTTTTACCCTAATAATATTATTTGGCGAATTTTTGTTTATTTGGCAATATGGGGACTATCAATCTCGGTTTTTAAAATTTGGCGAAAATCGCTGCAGAAAGAAATAATTTAACATGTTGGTCACAGTTAGCATTGTCAGTTTCAACAGCAGCCAGTTAATTAGAAACTCCCTAAATGACCTCTTAAAATTTAAATATCAAAATAAAGTCCAAATTATAGTAGTTGATAATGCCTCTAGTGACAGTTCAGTTGCAGTCATTAAAAAAGAATTTCCTCAAGTTAAATTGATTGAAAGTAAAAAAAATCTCGGTTTTGCCGGTGGACACAATCTGGTCTTAAAAAATATTAAAAGTGATTTTTATTTGATTTTAAATCCCGATACCCAGATGGATGAAAATGTCATAGATCCGATGGTGGAATTTATGAATGAGTATCCGGATTGCGGGATTGCCAGTTGCAAGGTTTTAAATTTTGATGGCAGCCTGCAACCCAGTGGAGGAGACCTGCCTAATTTTTTATCTGTTTTTAGCTGGCTATTTAATTTAGATGTTTTGGGGTTGTCCTCATTGCATCGAAATGAAGACAGTTTCTATAAAAGGCCTCATCCGGTGGGTTGGGTTTCCGGCAATTTTATGATGGTTAAAAAAGAAGTGATTGTTAAAATTGGGCCTTTAAACGAGGAATATTTTATGTATTTTGAAGATATTGACTATTGTTTTAAAGCCACAAAAAATAATTTTAAAGTTATGATTAACCCGGCAGTTTCGATTAAACATCTGTCTGGTGGAAGTTTGGACCAACCTAAATTTAGACAATGGACAGGTGAATTTAAGGGTTTGATTTTATTTTTTAAAAAACAAAACTTTTTAGTAGGTTCAGGGATAAAATTATTAGTCTATTTAGCTGCTACCTTGCGAATGGTATTATTTTTTATAATAGGTAAATTTAATATTTCTTTAACCTATGCAAAAGTTATCGTTTCTTTGCCGTAAATATTTAATTTGGTGGGTATATTTTTTATTTGTTTTTATACCTCTGTACCCTAAATTTCCTTTAATTAGTGTGCCGGGTACTTATGTGGCAGTCAGATTAGAAGATTTTATTGTGGCAGTGGTATTTTTATGGTGGTTAATTTCTAAAGTAGGTTCTATAGGAGACAGTTTAAAACAGCCTTTATATCAGGCTTTTATTTTATTTTGGGCAGTAGGAGCGCTGTCAGTTTTTTCCGGCATCTTGGTGACCCATACTGTATCCTGGCACTTAAGTATCTTACATTTTTTAAGAAGAGTAGAGGTGATGATTTTATTTTTTGTGGCTTTGGATGCCGTCCAGAATTTAAATCAAATTAAAAATTTACTGAAAATTTCACTGCTAACCACTTTAATAATAATATTTTATGGCTTTGGCCAACAATGGTTTTCCTTCCCGGTTATTTCTACTATGAATAAGGAATTTTCTAAAGGTTTAATATTATTTTTAACTCCCGGCGCTAGGGTTAATTCTACTTTCGCCGGTCATTATGACCTGGCGGTTTATCTGTCAGTATTTTTAATCTTTGCCACAGCCTTTTTGTTTTATGTTAGAAAGCTAAAAGAAAAACTACTGATACTTTTCTCTTCTTTGTTGGGTTTTATATTACTTAGTCTAACTGCTGCCCGGGTTTCTTTTTTGTCAACCATACTGGGAGCAGCGGCAGTTTTGTGGTTTGTGGGTCAGCGTAAATTAATATTTTTATTAATACTTTTAAGTCTGGGAGCTTTTGTTATCTCTCCTGATCTTCGGCACAGAACTGTCGCCACTGTGACGGTGAATTTATTAGGAGGAGGGGGAGCTAAATATAGCCCGCCCCCCCAAAAGCCCAATCCTACCAAACATTTTTCTATTGAAAATGCTGCAAGCAGTTCTGCCACCTTCTCCGGGATACCAGTTGACGTTGCTCCAGGCGAACCTATTAACTCTACTGAGCTAGGAGTTTTCCGCTCTTTTGAAATCAGGTTAAATGTGGAGTGGCCTAGAGCTGTAAGAGCCTTTTTTAAAAATCCTTTTTTGGGTAGCGGTTATTCCTCTATCACCATTGCCACCGATAATGATTATCTAAGAAGTTTAGGGGAAACCGGTATGTTAGGATTTTTAAGTTTTGCCCTGATTTGGTGGATAATACTGCGGACTATTTGGAAAAAACGGCCTGATCATAAAAATTTCACTTTTTATCTCTTAACTGCTTCTTTTGTGGGAGTTTTAGTAATTTTCATAAATTCTACTTTTATTGATGCGTTGGAGTCATCAAAAATTTCTTTTATTTTATGGTTAGTTTTGGGAGCCTCTGTTGCTTTAGTTAAATTTAAACATGATTAGACTGCTGGCAATTTTTAAAAATCAGTATTTTTGGTTGAGCTTAATTTTAATAATGGGTTTGGGAGTGCGTCTTTATAAAATAAATGCCCCCATTGCTGACTGGCATTCATGGCGTCAGGCAGATACTGCCGCAGTAACGCGCAATTTTGTCAAAGAGGGTTTTAACCCATTTTTACCTAAATATGACGATATGTCTGGGGTAGCGGAAAAACCCATCCCTAATCCAGACCGTTTCCGTTTTGTCGAGTTTCCTGTCTATAATATTTTAGTTTATCCGCTCTTTTTACTATTTGGTATTAGTGATTTATTTTTAAGACTTGTTTCTGCCCTAGTTTCTTTAGGTGCCGGCGTCTTTCTTTTTTTAATTGTCAGAGCGTTCAAGGGGAAATTTTTAGGTGTTTTATCAACTGCCATTTTTACCTTTTTACCATTTAATATTTTCTTCTCCCGGACTACCTTGCCGGAACCAACTTTAATTTTTTTCTCTTTGGGGATGATTTATTTTTGGATAAAATTTATTGAAGAAAATCATTTTAAATGGTGGGCCGTCTTTTTTACCAGTATTGCCTTTTTAATCAAACCTTGGGCAATCTTTTTTTTCTTACCGCTTATTTATTTGGGAATTCAAAAACCTCTTAAGAGGCAACTTAAATTTATGGTTTTATTTTTGCTGGCAATGATACCGTTTATTCTATGGAGATTGTGGATCTTGCAACAACCAGAAGGAATTCCGGCTTCTAATTGGTTAATAAATGGGGATGGGATTAGATTTAGACCTGCTTTTTGGTGGTGGATAGTTCAAAACCGATTGGGGGGAGAGATTTTGGGAGTAACAGGGTTTTTCTTGTTTTTCTTAGGATTTTTGCGCCGACCGGAAGCTAGAAATTATTTTTTCCATTGGTGGGCATTTTCTATGTTTTTAAATATCGCCATTTTTGCCAGTGGTAATGTCAGGCATAATTATTACCAAACAGTTTTAGTCCCGGTGTTGGCTGTTTTTGTCTCAATGGGTGTAAATTTTTTGATTAACCGTTCGCAGGAATTGATTCCTCGGTTGATAAGTGTACCTTTAAGTTTAATTTTCTTAGGGTTAACTTTTTATTTAACTTGGGTTCCGGTAAAAGAGTTTTATAAGATTAACAACCCCCCTATTATCCAAGCGGGAAGAATGGCGGATCAAATTTTACCTAAAGATGCGCTGGTGGTGGCTCCTTATAACGGTGACACTGCCTTTTTGTATCAAACTAACCGGGCAGGTTTTGCCACGACGGTTTTGCCCTTGGTAGATTTGGTGGCAGAATATGGAGTACATTATTATATTTCTACCTCCTATGATGATAAAACTAATTGGGTGATTCGGCATTTTACTGTTTTAAAAAAGAGTTCAGAATTTGTAATTGCTGATTTAACTAAAATTCAACACCCGCTAGAGGGGAGCGATCCCGAGCCATGAAAATATTAATGCTCACACCATACTTACCTTATCCGCCCTCAAGCGGAGGACAAATCCGCTCTTATAATTTGATTAAACAACTTTCCCAAAAACATCAAATTACTCTTTGTTCTTTAATTAAATATGAATCTGAAAAAAAATATATTGATAATTTAAAAAAGTATTGCCAGGAAGTTTTTGTTTTTAAAAGAGCAGAACATCCTTGGTCGATATCAAATATTTTAAAGACTGCCACCAGTTTATATCCGTTTTTAGTAATTAGGAATTATTCTAAAGAAGAGAAAAAAAAGATTCAGGAAATTTTAACAAATAGCCACTTTGATATTATTCATGCAGAAACTTTTTATGTCAGCCCTCATATTCCCAAAACTCGAATCCCCATTATTTTAGTTGACCAAACCATTGAATTTGAAGTTTATCATCATTTTGTGCGAAATTTCCCCCTCTTTTTTTTAAAGCCGCTGCTGATGGTTGACGTCTTAAAAATTAAATTTTGGGAAACTTATTTTTGGAAAAAAGCTTCGCGGGTGGTGGCAGTATCCACCAGGGATGCAGAGGCTATGAAAAATTTGGTCAAAGGTTTGCGGGTAGATGTAGTTCCTAACGGAGTGGGTGAAGATTTAATGGAAAATCCACCGTTACATTTTTCCCAAAAGATTCTTTTTATGGGTAATTATGCCTGGTTACAAAACATTGAAGCAGCTAATATTTTAGCTAAAGAAGTTTTTCCGCGGATTTTAAAACAGATTCCGGAAGCGCAGCTAATAATAGCGGGGCAAAATACTGATAAATTAAATGATTTAAAAGGAGATCATATTAAATTACTGGATTTAGAAATTGATGATGTCGAGGGAGTAAGACTTGCTTATTTGCAGGCCGGTATTTTGGTAGCTCCTTTGTATGGCCCGGGGGGTACCAGATTAAAAATTTTGGGAGCAATGGCGGCCAAAGTGCCAGTGGTAACGACCCAAATTGGCATTGAGGGAATAGCTGCCAAAAATGGTCAGTCAGTATTGGTGGGCCAAAGTAGTGAAATTTTGGCGGAACTGGCAATTGGTTTATTAAATGACCGGCAAAAATATCAGGAGATAGCGGAAAAAGCGCGCAAATTAGTAGAAGAAGAATATTCTTACGAAAAAATTGCCCAAAATTTAAGCCACATCTATGAAAGTTTTAAAAAAGATTAATAACAATTTAAGCGTAGTGATTGTCAATTTTAATAGCGGTGATTTTTTAGTGGAATGTTTGGATTCACTAGAGCAAGTTAAAAATGAGGTTAATCTAGAGATTTGGGTGGTAGATAATGCCTCGCTAGACACTAGTATTAAAAAAGCGCGCAAAAAATATCCTCATGTAAATTATTTACTCGAAAAGCAAAACTTAGGCTTTGGTAAAGCTAATAATCTGGCTCTGAGACAAATTAAAAATGAATATATTTTAATCTTAAATCCCGATAGCCAAGTTTTGCCGGGTACATTAGAATTGATGTTAAATTTTATGAAAGAAAATCCTGATGTGGGAGCTTCGACTTGTCGGGTGGAAAAAGCTGATGGAACATTAGATTGGGCCTCTCACAGAGGTTGGCCTACTCCAGAGGCGGCTTTTAGATATTACTTTTTAGGAGATGATAGTTTATACCATTTAACTAAACGTCCTATGAGCAAAGCTCACGAGATAGATGCTTTGGCCGGAGCTTTTATGTTGACTCGAAAATCTGTTTTAGAAAAAACTGGTTTATTTGATGAAGATTATTGGTTATACGGGGAAGATTTAGATTTGTGTTTTAGGATTAAACAAAATGGTTTTAAAATCATGTATGTGCCAGAGGTAAAAGTGCTGCACCTTAAAGGGGTGGCTTCGGGCTTAAAAAAACATAGCCAAAATATCTCTACTGCCACCAGGCAGTCACAGCTACGAGCTTTTAATTCTTTTTATGAAACTATGAAAATTTTTTATCAAAAACATTTGGAGAAAAATTATCCCTTCTTTATTAATTGGCTAGTCTTTTTAGGAATTAATTTAAAGTGGGCTTTAGCTAAAAGAAATCTCACGGTATGAGGGGAACCTTATGAGAATCGCCATTGATGCCAGATTAATAAATGAATCAGGAATTGGTAGGTATTTGCGGAATCTGTTGCAGGAATTACAGACCTTAGATCAAACTAATGAATATTTTATTTTGTTGTTGCAAAAGGATTTAAGATTTAAATTAACTCAAAATTTCCAAAAAGTTGAAGTAAATTTTAGATGGTATACTTTGCAAGAACAATTTAAACTTCCTGGAATCTTAAAAAAAATAAATCCCGATCTGGTTCATTTCCCCCATTTTAATGTGCCGATTTTTTATACGGGCAAATTTGTGGTTACTATTCATGACTTGATTCATCAGCACTATCCTATGAACAGGGCGACTACTTTAGACCCTGTAACTTATCATTTAAAAAAAATAGGCTATAAAAAAGTTTTTTCAAATGCTGTAGTAAAATCCCGGCAAATTTTGACGCCTTCTAATTTTGTAAAAAATCAATTAATTAACGAATGGAAGGTGGATGATAAAAAAATCATAGTTACTCCGGAAGCAGTTGACGACAAACTTATCACGGCCGTAGGTAGTTTGAATAGGGAAAAATTTAGTATCAAACCGCCGTATATTTTTTATATAGGTAATGTTCATCCCCATAAAAATGTGGAAGGATTAATTGAAGTATTTTTAAAATTGAGACAAAATGATCCATCCTTACAATTAGTTTTATCAGGACATGATCATTTCTTTTGGGAAAAATTAAAAAAGAAATATCAGGATCCCGATATTATTTTTACCGGATTTGTGAGTGACGGCGAGCTGGTAACTTTATATAAAAATGCAGAGTGTTTTATCATGCCCTCGTATGAGGAAGGTTTTGGCTTACCTTTGTTGGAGGCATTTGCTTCTTCCTGTCCGGCAGTTTCTTCTAATGCTGGTTCACTTTTGGAGGTAGGGGGAGAAGCTGCTTTATATTTTGACCCCCATAATTTAGAGGAAATGATGGAAAAAATTCAACAGGTTTTAAATGATGAAAATTTAAGACAGGAATTAATTAAAAAAGGCCAGCAAAGAGTCAAAGATTTTTCCTGGAAAAAATTAGCTAAACAAACTTTGGAGGTATATCAAAAATGCGCGTAGCAATTGTTCATGATGACCTGGTGCAGTGGGGTGGAGCGGAGCGAGTTTTGGAAGGATTGACACAAATTTATCCCAATGCGCCAATTTTTACTTCAGTTTTCGATTATTCGAATAATCAGTTAAAAGAAAGGTTTGCTAACAAAAAAATTATTACTTCTTTTTTACAAAAAATTCCCGGTTGGAAATTTCTCTACAAAGCATTACTGCCCCTTTATCCAATTGCTTTTGAACAGTTCGATTTCTCTGATTTTGATTTAGTCATTTCTCATACTACCCGTTTTGCTAAGGCAATTATTACTAAGCCAGAAACCGTGCACATTTGCTATTGTCACAGTCCCCCCAGATTTTTATATAATTTTAATGGTCAATTTAAAATACCTTTTTTAAACTGGTTAAGATATTTTGATCATGTTTCCTCTGCCAGGGTGGATTATTTTTTAGCCGGTTCAAAAAATGCCAAAGAGAGAATTAAACAGGTTTATAATAAGGACTCTCAAGTTTTATACCCTTATATTGATTTGAAAAGATTTGAAGGCATAGAGATTTTTAATGGAGGCTATTTTTTAGTAATTGCCAGATTAAACCAATACAAAAGAGTGGATTTGGCAATTACAGCTTGTCAGAAATTAAAAATTCCTTTAAAAATTGTAGGCAACGGTCCGCAGATGAGTAACTTAAGAAAGATGGTGGATGGTAACAGCAGGGTAGAGTTTTTGGGTCAGGTGAGCGATGAATTGGTAGTACGACTTTTAGCTGGCTGTCGGGCTTTGATTTTAGCAGGAGAAGAAGATTTTGGTCTAACACCGCTGGAAGCTCAGGCTTTAGGTAAACCAGTTATCGCTTATCAAAGTGGTGGGGCGCTGGAAACGGTAATTGGCGGTAAAACCGGAGTATTTTTTCCGCAGCAGTCAGTAGAAAGTTTAATAAAGGCTATCAAAAGATTAGAAAATATCCAGATTAATCCTCAAGATTGTCAGAAAAATGCCCGGCGTTTTTCCCTGGAAAATTTTAAACTTAATTTTAGCAAACAGTTGCCCCGGTAGTGTAAACTAATTAATGACCATGTTATATGATTTTCTGAAGCGGATAATTGATTTGGTGGGGGCGCTAGTGGGGATAATTATTTTATCCCCCATTTTTTTACTAGTTTCACTGGCTATTAAATTAGATTCATCTGGGCCAATCTTTGCGGATACTCCCAAACGGGTAGGGCAAAGCGGGAAACTTTTTAAAATGTATAAATTCCGTTCCATGGTCAAAAATGCCCATGAAATTTTAGAAAAAAATCCCAAGCTGTTGGAAGAATATAAAAAAAATAATTACAAGATTTTTGATGACCCCAGGGTGACTAAAATTGGTAAATTTATCCGCCGTTTTTCCATTGATGAGTTTCCTCAATTTTTTAATATTTTGAAGGGAGAAATGAGTTTGGTGGGACCCCGGGCTTACTACCCGTTTGAGTTAGAAGAGCAACAGTTAAAATATCCGCAGTCCCGTGAGTATGTTAAAATTATTTTATCAGGTAAACCAGGACTCACCGGGCTTTGGCAAGTTTCGGGGCGTTCAGAAATTGATTTTGACAGAAGAGTCAAAATGGATGCTGATTATGTACAAAAAAGAAGTATTTTTTTTGATCTGTGGTTAATTTTAAAAACTATTCCGGCAGTACTCTATGGTAAAGGAGCAATTTAAATGGCTTTAGTTAATTTAAACAATCGCCTAAACAGACGCAACTATTATAACCGTTCTCCCTGGGCAAAAAGATTTTTAATTAGGATCGGCATTATTTTTTTAATTTTGGTAATTTTAGCGGGTTTACCGGGCAAGATTATCTTTGATGGAGTTAAGGATTTACAACTTCACTCCAAAGCAGTGGCTGCTGCTTATCAGAATCAAAATTTTGGACAATTACAACAAGAAGTAACTGCGACTAAACAGTCACTACAAAAGATGAATACTTCGCTGAATTTCTTAATTTGGATGAGCCCCATCCCTTTTGTTGGCGGATATTATTCCGATATCCGCAGTTTAACTGGGGCCGGAGTAGAAGAACTGTCTGCTATAGAAACTATTTTAAATAAATTGCGGCCCCAAGAAAAGGAACTAGGTTTTATTGGAGCACCTTTATCTGGTCCAGATAGAGTTTCTCAAGGAGTTAAGCTGTTGCAAGCAGCTTTGCCTTATCTAGATAGTGTCCAACCGCAATTTAAGAAAGCTCGCCGCAGTGTCGAAAATATTGATACTAATAAATATCCTAATGAATTTCGAGGGATGCCCTTTGGTCAATTAGTCAGAATGAGCAAAGATTTTATAGTTGGAGCAGATGAGGTGGTTAGCAATCACCGGGATATCCTGCAGCAGCTGCCCACCATGCTGGGGATTAACTCTCCCAAAAATTATCTGATGTTATTCCAAAATGATAAAGAAATCCGCCCCACTGGTGGCTTTATCACCGCTTTTGCCTTTTTGCGGATTGATAAAGGGCAAATTTCCACCACTATCTCCGATGACATTTACCGCTTGGATGAGCGGCTGTTGGCTACTTGCCAATCAAAGATTTGCCCTTTAGCCCCACCAGAACCTATCGTCAAATATTTACCGGAAGTTTCAGGCAAGGCGAGATCTGCTTGGAGTATGAGAGATTCTAATATCTCGCCGCACCTGCCAACTTCAGCCAAAGAATTTGAGAGAATGTACCAACTGCTAGGGCAAGGCCTACCTTTTGATGGGGTGATTTTTATTGATTCTCAGGTGGTAGAAGAGCTGATCGAGGTCACCGGTCCGATTGATATTTTTGGCACTCCTTATTCTGCCAAAGTTGACCATCGTTGTAACTGTCCCAATGTCATCTATGAGCTGGAAAATTATTCTGAGATTGCCGCCAGGGGAGAGCAAGACCGCAAAGCCATTTTAGGAGTATTAATGCAACAAATTTTAGCTAAATCACTGGGAAGTAGCAGTGAAAGAATTCCACAACTTTTGGAGACAATTGTCCGACTGGCTAACCACAAACATGTCATGTTTTACATGCATGACAGTAGTGTCCAAACCTCATTTTCAAATTTAAATTGGACAGGTCAAATTCGCCCTTACAGCGGTGATTATCTGCACATTAATGATGCCAATTTTGCCGGAGGGAAGTCTAATTTGTATGTGGAGCAAACCGTAACCCAAGAAATTAGCAAACAGTCTGATGGAACTTATGGTTATAAAAAGAAATTGTCTATTGAGTATAAAAATCCTCAGCCATTTAATATTTGGTTAAACGGGATCAACCGTGATTATGTCAGGGTTTATGTACCCAAAGGTAGTAAACTTCTTTTTTCTAAAGGCTCAGAAGATGGGGTCAGGACTTTAGAAGATTTAGACAAAACTGTTTTTGAGGCTTTTATTACAGTCAGGCCCCAAAATTCCCGCAAGCTAGAATTTGAATATATTATTCCCTACAAACCGGGAGATAAATATGAGTTATTAATTCAGAAGCAACCCGGAGCCAAAGACTTCCGCTATATTATTAAATTAAACAGTTCCCAGGAAGCTAATTTTAAGCTAGATCAAGATAAAGAATTTAAATTTGATATTTAATTGCACACCCACCTTTTTTAGCATAAAATCTAGCTATGTTTTCTTTTAAAACAGAGGGAATTATTTTAAAAAGACGTAATTTTGGAGAGGCGGATCGGATTTTGACAGTTTTTTCACAAAAAAAAGGTAAAATTTCTGTTTTAGCTAAAGGGGTGCGCCGGATTACCTCTCGCCGGGCCGGCAACGTAGAACTACTAAATCGGGCGATTATGTATTTCCATCAAGGTAAGGGAATGCCTATTTTGACTGAAGCGGAGAGTTTGGACACTTATCCCAAATTAAAAGCAGATTTAACGCTTTCCACTTATGCTTATCATTTGATTGAACTAGTAGATAAAATTACCGCTGAAGGCCAAGAAAATCAAATTTTATATGAATATTTAGTTAGAGTACTGGAGAAACTTTCTCGAAATCCTCGGCAAATTTTAATCAGGGCTTTTGAGGTTAAAATACTATCAGTCTTAGGCTTCGCCACTTTTTTCCCTTCAAACCCTACTTCCACCCCCGGGGTGTCAATACAAATCAGGAAAATACTAGAGGATTTACAAAATTTTGACTGGGATCAGATTGAAAAAATGCAGATAACCGAGATTCAAGCTCTAGAATTAGAAAGATATTTACGTTACTATATTGAAAGAACCCTGGAAGGGCAGTTAAAATCCCGCCAGTTTTTAAAACAGAGGTGAGATGGATAATAATTTTTTACAAAAAATAGTTTCTTTAGCCAAAAGGCGGGGATTTATTTATCCCGGCTCCGAAATTTATGGAGGGTTGGCTAATTCTTGGGATTATGGTCCCTTGGGGGTAGAGCTTAAAAATAATATTAAACAACTTTGGTGGAAGAAATTTGTCCACCAGAGAGAAGATATTGTGGGAATTGATGCAGCCTTAATTATGAACCCTAAAGTTTGGGAAGCTTCTGGACACTTGGAAAACTTTACTGACCCGCTGGTGGAATGTAGAAAGTGCCACGAGAGATTTAAGGCAGATCAAGTAGCAGGGACAGATTGCCCTAGCTGTAACGCCAAAAAATCTTTGACTGTTCCTAAAAGTTTTAATTTGATGTTTAAAACTTTTATTGGACCGGCTGAAGAGTCTTCTAATATTGCCTACTTTAGACCAGAGACAGCTCAGGCGATGTTTGTAGATTTTAAAAATGTGTTGGATACCTCCCGCAAAAAACTTCCTTTTGGAATTGCTCAAATAGGTAAAGCTTTTAGAAATGAGATTACCCCCGGTAATTTTATTTTTCGGACCCGGGAATTTGAACAAATGGAGATTGAATATTTTATTGCCCCTCCCCAAAGTGATCAAGAGTGGCAGGAGGTTTTTGAGCATTGGCGAAAGGCTATGCTTTCTTGGATAAAAAATGATTTAAAGTTAGATCCTAAAAAAGTGCATGAGTTGGAGGTTCCTGAAAAAGAGCGGGCCCATTATTCCAAAAGGACCATTGATTTTGAGTTTGAATTCCCCTTTGGTATCAAAGAGTTATATGGCTTGGCTTACCGGGGGGATTTTGATTTAAAAAACCATGAACAAGCAAGTGGTCAAAATACTAAATATAAGGATCCGGAAACTCAAAAGGAATTTTGGCCTCATGTGATTGAACCCACCTGGGGAGTGGACCGTTCTGTCCTGGCAGTATTAGTTAACTCTTATGAAGAAATAGATGGTAAAGTTAAATTGAAATTGCCGAAGAAACTCTCCCCCTATAAAGCAGCTGTTTTTCCACTACTGGGTAATAAACCAGAACTGATAAATTTAGCCAGAAAAATCTATCTTGACCTCCGGGAAGTTTTTCTGGTAGCCTGGGATGAGAGAGGTAATATTGGCGGAAGATATGCTTCACAAGATGAAATAGGGACACCTTTTTGTGTGACAGTAGATTTTCAAAGCTTGGAAGATAAAACAGCCACAGTCCGGGAGAGAGATAGTGCTCTTCAGGATCGGGTGAAGATTGAAGTTCTTCCAGAGTACCTCCAGAAAAAAATCAATGGATAAAGAAAATCCAGAAACTGTTTTATATCATATATCAGCTACAGAAGTAGTAAGCGGGTCGGGAAGAGGAATAAAGTCTTGGAGCCACTTCGGAGAAGGTAGTACTCCGGAAGAAGCCCTAGCTAAGGCAGAGGGTAGGGCTCAAAGATTAATTGAAGCAGGTAAGGCAGGTGGTAAAAATTATGATTTTGTTTTGGGAACGATACAGGTAAGTCCCTTGCCAAAGAAAGTTAGACCAGAAAATTTAGTGGATACTAATACCGGTGAAAAATATGATCAGCAATCTTAAAGCTTTAATAATTACTCATAAAACTACCATCATACTTTTAAGTTTACTTATTCTTTTGGTGGGAGGGGGTTGGTCTTTGTATAGAAATTACCAGGTTTCCAGCCAAGCAAACATCACCGAAGTAGATTTAAATTTTGACGCGGAAGGTCCTTATGCCCTTCTTTTGCCTCGCCGGGATGGCAATGCGCTGCAGCTAAATTTAAAGCGGACTTCTTCTTATGATGAGATTACTTATGAGTTAGCTTATACCAGCAGAGTAGATGAAACTACAGTCGGTGGTAAAGCTCCTCCCCCAACAGATGAAGGGGGGGTTTCCACTGGCACCATTGACCGGGGAGTGGTGGGGAAAATTGACACCTCAGAGAAAAAAGGAGAATATCAACAGGAAATTTTGTTTGGAACTTGCAGTAAGAATGTTTGTAAATATGATAAAGGAGTAGAAAATGGCACTTTAACACTCCGTATTAGAAAAGGCGCTAAAGCCTACCGGATGGTTACTACTTGGCATCTGCAGCAACCGGATGTAGTTTTGGGTAATTTAATTTCCGGAGACGGGCACTTTAATTATGAAATAAAAGCTGCCCGGGCAGATTTAAGTTTAATTGGCCACACTATTATTAATGACTTGACTGGGTTACCGAAACTGCCGGAGGAAAAACAAGTTCTGGGAAAAGTTTATGCGGTAAATGTACCTTTGGCTAAAGAGTTACTACCGGGAACGCTCACATTAGAATTGGCAGAAAATCCGCCGGCTGAAGCTAAAATTTATCACTTTAACGAGGGAGAAAACAAGTGGTTGGAATTGGATACTAAAATTTCCGGCAGTAAATTAACAACTACAGCTTCCGGAGCAGGCATCTTTGCTGTCTTAAACACCCGACGGGTGAAATAGCTTTACACCTATTCTTTTAAAATACCCATTGACAAGGATGTGAAAAATGGTGCATGATGGTGATAGATGGCGTGAAAAGACGATAAAAGGTTGGGAAAGATTGAGATTGGAAGTAGTTACTGCCTAATACGTGCATGAGTATGTTTTTAGGCCAGTTTGAAATGAAATTTGTTGGTGTTGGCAGGGTGGTTCTGCCCAAAAGCCTACGGGAAGAGATCAATGGTAAAAAACTAGTTTTAAGGATAGAAGAAGAGGTAATTGAAGGTTATTCACGGCAAGATTGGGAAAGCACTTTTAAATTAGAAGAGCGGATTTTAGATGAGCGCCGATTAATTTTTTCTGCTAGCTACTCCGCAGAGTTGGATCATCAGGGAAGATTGGTTATTCCTGCCACTCTCTTAGAGTTAGCAAAATTAGGTTCGGAAATAGTTATTATCGGAGTGGGTGATCATTTTGAGATTTGGGACAAGTCGCGTTGGCAGGAAAAATTAGCTAAACTGAAGGAAGAGTATGAAAACTTATCATAAGTCCGTTCTTCTTAAGGAAACTTTAGTAGCCTTACATATTCAAAAAGGTGCCTGGTATTTAGATTGTACTTTGGGGGATGGTGGACATAGTTTAGAAATTTTGAAGCAGGGAAGTAAACTAGTGGGGATAGATGTTGACCCCCAAGCCCTAGAGAGAGCTAGCCAAAGGTTTGAGCAAGAGGGAATTCCAGCGAAGCAGTATCAATTAATTGAAGGTAATTTTCGCGATTTAACTAATTTAATAGCACAGACGGGAATCGATCAAAAATTTCTTGGTGTAATTTTTGATCTAGGGGTTTCCAGTCTACAACTAGAAACTCCGGAGCGGGGTTTTTCTTTTTTAAGAGAAGGCCCTCTGGATATGAGGATGGACCCAAAGCTTTCGGTAACTGCTTTGGATCTGATCCGTGGTTTAAACAAAGGAGAACTTAATGAATTATTTACTAAATTGGGTGAAGAAAAATTTGCTCGCAAGCTGGCTGCTGCTGTGGTCAGCGCCCGTCCAGTAATTAAGACAACTGGTGATTTAGCCCGGGTAATTGAAAAAGAGGTGGGTAGAAGTGGCAAAATTCACCCCGCCACCAAAATTTTCCAGGCCTTGAGGATAGCTGTTAATGATGAACTAAATGCTCTAAAAGAAGGTTTGGAAGCAAGTTTAAAAGTGGTAGAAAAAGACGGATTAGTCTTAGTGATTAGTTTTCACTCATTAGAGGATAGAGCGGTGAAAAACATTTTTCGCCACTGGCAAAATATGGGGCTGGGTGAGAGTAGTTTTAAAAAACCTTTACTTCCCAGCGAGAGAGAAATTAATCAAAATCCCCGAGCCAGGTCAGCCAAACTTAGAGTTTTTCAAAAATTAGTTTCATGAACCAGATTAAGGATTGGCGTAAATACTTGGTAGCCGGTTTGGCCCTACTTTTAATTTTGGCCATTTTAAAAATTTGGGCCAATAATACTACCGCTAGTTTGGGAGAAAAATTAGTACAAATTAATAAACTGCAACAAGAAATTAACTGGGAGAATTTGCGCCTGGAAAACAATTTGGCCAGTATTTCTTCCCTGAGTTATATCGCCTCAGCTGCTGCCAACCTTGGCTTTTCCAAAGCAAAAGCCGTACAATATTTATCTGAATGAAGGGGACTTTCTAATTACATTATGAGGCTAAAAATTTTACGGATTTTTTTCCTAATCTTCATTGCCTTAATTATCTCTAGATTATTTTATTGGCAAATGTTGCGCGGCGATTTTTTGGCGGCCACTGCTGACCGGCAACATCTGCAAGAGCAGCTACAACCTGCCACTCGGGGTCAGATTTATTTTTCTGACGGAAGCATTTTAGCTAGCTCCCAACTTGTCTTTAATCTCTATGGTTTGCCGAAAACATTATCAGAAGAGCAAAAAAAGCAAGTTTCTACAAAACTTGCAAAAATTTTAGCAAATGATGAAACCGAGGAAATATCTTTAAAACAGAGTTTTTCAGAGAGTTTATCTCAAGATTTATATTGGGTACAGTTAAAAAAAAATATTGATTTAACACTTAAAAAAAAAGTAGAGCAAAGTAATTTACCAGGAATAGGTTTCCAAAATACCAGCACCAGATTTTATCCGGAAGGATCTTCCTCTGCTAAGCTTTTGGGATTTGTCGGCTCTGACGCTCGCGGAGAGCCAACCGGTTATTTTGGAATAGAAGGATTTTATGATGGAGAGTTGAGAGGGGTTCCTGGGGCGGCAATTAGCGAAAAAGATGTTTTTGGCCTGCCGATTTTAATCGGCAGATTTTTAGGTAACTCTCCCAAAGATGGCAAAAATTTGAACTTAAATTTGGACCGGGTAGTTCAATACACGGTGGAAAAATATTTACAGGAATCTATGGAGCGGTATGGGGCCAAGGCTGCCTCGGCGGTGGTAATGGAGCCTTATACCGGAGCAATTTTAGCCCTAGCTGCTTACCCTAACTATGATCCACTGAGATTTAGTAATTTTCCTAAAGACTACTATAAAAATGCTGTGGTAGCTGACCAATATGAACCTGGTTCTACTTTTAAAGTACTGGTGATGTCAGCTGCTATTAATGAAGATGTAGTTAAAAGCGATACTAAATGTGATATCTGTAGCGGGCCGGTACAAGTGAATGATTACTCGATTCGAACTTGGGATAACAAGTATCGTCCCGGCTTAACCATGACAGATGTAATCATCCACTCAGATAATACGGGAATGGTATTTACCAGCCGGAAACTGGGGCTTGATAAATTTTATGCCTATTTACAAAAATTTGGCTTTGACGGTTCCACTGATATTGATCTGCAAGATGAAACTGCACCCACACTTCGTCCTAAAAAGAATTGGCGGGAGATTGATCTGGCAACTACCTCTTTTGGCCAGGGTATTGCCATAACTCCTATTCAAATGGTCACAGCAGTTTCGGCCATTGCCAATGGGGGGAATTTGATGGAGCCACAGGTAGTCAAATCAATTGTTGATGGTAACTCGACTTTTGAAATCAAACCTAGGGTAATCAGAAATGTCATATCAGAAAATGCCGCTCAAGTTGTGAAAGAAATGATGGTCAAAGCGGTGGATGAGGGAGAGGCCAAATTTGCCAAACCTAAAGGTTTCAAAATTGCCGGAAAAACTGGTACGGCTCAGATTCCGGTGGCCGGCCATTATGACCCCACTAAAACAATTGCTTCTTTTATCGGATTTGCTCCGGCTGACCATCCTAAATTTGTCATGCTGGTGCGTTTTGATCAACCTTCAGCCTCAATCTTTGGAGCAGAAACAGCCGCCCCCACCTTTTTTAAGATTACTCAAGATCTTTTTACCTACTACAAAATTGCACCAGAAGAATAAAGACCTATTTATAGATAACTTCTCTTGTAATTTCATCAAAGGCACTATCATGTTCCACTTGTGCGGTTGTTGTATTTTCTAATGTTTTTTTCAATCGACAAACTATCTACGGCCGTGATAATCTTGAAACATGTATAAAAAGAAAAGTTTATCTAAATTAATTCTCCTAATTTTAGAAAAAACAGTTGATGGATATGTGAGGTTTGATGATTTAATCCACAAACCAAAATATTATGCCTGGGGAAGTGGTTGGGACTATCCATTAAATAAATCAGCTTTGTCTAATGCGATTAGAAGACTTCGAGAAAATGGTCTAATTGATTTTGTTGATGATGAAACGTTAGTAATAAAGTTGACGGATAAAGGGAAGGAGAAAGCGGTACTGACAAAATTATTAATAAATGAAGATAAGTGGGATGGTAAATGGAGAATAGTTATTTTTGACATTCCCGAAAAAAGACGAGTAGTAAGGGATCTCTTGAGACAAAAACTCAAAAGTTGGGAGTTTCTTCCTTGGCAGCAAAGTGTTTGGGTAACAAAAAAGGATTGTACAAAACCGTTAAGAGAGTTCATCAAAAGTATAGGAATTAAAGACTGGGTTAAGGTGATTGAAACTGATAATGTAGATTAATCTATTTCAAACTCTTTACGGCCGTATATACTTTGAAAAAAATATTATCAATTAAATATCGTCAATACTGATATTTTGGAAAGAGTAAGAATAAGATTTATTGAAAAGCAGATGTCCTCTCAAAGTTAATTTTTAAGACTTCTTTTGCTATAATTAGCTTCAGTGAAAAAATTTATCAAATCTTTGCTATCCCAAAAAATTATTAATATCTTTTTCCATTTACCCAAAGCTATTTTGGCTAATATTTATTATGGATTTCCCAGCAGGAAACTAACTGTGATTGGTATAACCGGTACTGATGGTAAAACCACCACTACCAATATGGTTTATCAAATTCTTAAAGAGGCTAACAAAAAAGTTTCCATGGTTTCCACTGTTAATGCAGAAATTGCCGGTAAGGTGGTAGATACCGGTTTCCATGTGACTTCCCCTGACCCTTTTATGGTCCAAAGATTTGCCAAACAAGCTTTGGATCATGGAGACGAATATTTAATTTTGGAAGTAACCTCTCATGCCTTGGATCAATTCCGATTTTGGGGTATTAAATTTAACATAGGAGTTATCACCAACATTACTCATGACCATTTAGATTACCACCAAACTTGGGAAAATTATTTTCAGACTAAAGCCAAACTCATAAAAGATATTAAGGTAGCTGTTTTAAATCGTGACGAAAAACACTTTGAGAGGTTGGTTCACTTAACACATTCGATGTCTAACATAATCAGCTTTGGTTTTTCGAAAACTGCTGATTTTAATCCTATTAAATTACCTTTAAAAATAAAAATGTTGGGGGAATATAATTTGCTTAACGGTTTAGCAGCTGCGGCAGTAGCTTCTGAGTTAGGGATAGATCACAAAATAATTAAGCAAACATTAGAAAATTTCTCTAACTTGAGTGGTCGTATGCAGGTATTGAAAAATTCTCGAGGTATTAAAGTTATTGTAGATTTTGCCCATACACCTAACGCCTTAGAACAAGCTTTGAAGACTTTAAGGAAAGAAACTAAAGGTAGATTAATCTCTGTTTTTGGCTGTGCCGGGTTGCGTGACGAAAAAAAACGGCCCTTAATGGGAAGAATTTCGACTAGTTTAGCCGATCTTACTGTAATTACTGCCGAAGACCCTCGGGGATTACTGGATAGTATTAATCAACAAATTGTTGCCGGTGTTAATCACCAGTTTAAGGAGAATAAAGATTATTTTGTGGTGGGTGACCGGGAAAAAGCTATTGAATTTGCTATTAGGAAATTAGCTCGCAGGGATGATACAGTGGGAGTTTTTGGTAAAGGACATGAAACTTCAATGAATTATGACGGAAAAACAGAAATTCCCTGGTCAGATGTAAAGGTAGCTAAAAAGTATTTAAATGGACACTAAATTAAAATTAATTGTCAGCTCCTTGGGACAAAATTTATTCAAAACAGATGAGCTATTATCTGATCACACTGTCTTAAAACTGGGTGGTCCGGCCAAACTTTTTTTCGTAGCTACAAATCAGCGAGAAATTATTAAAGTCATTGACTACTGCCGCCAATTAAAAATCCCCTTTTTACTTTTCGGCACGGGGAGCAAAATGGCAATTGCGGATAGAGGTTTTGAAGGTTTGGTGATTAAAAATCGCTCCCAGGATATGAAAGTAGTCTCCATTAAAGGTAAAGTTTCTAAATTCGGCATTGGGGTAGAAGAGGCTCTGGTAGAAGCAGATTCTGGGGTTACCATCGGAAATTTTGTGGAATTTTTAATTAAGCAGGGGTTGAAAAGTGAAAGTTTTGTTGGTTTACCCGGATCAATTGGAGGAAATTTGTTTATTAATGCCTTGCTGCAGCAAGCAGCAGAAAAAGTCAGAATTCTCACACCTTCTTCCAAAATAGAAAATATTTCTCCCAAAAACTTAAAACTGGGTAGGGAAGTAATTTTGTCAGCTACTTTTAAGATTAAAGCGGCGAGCGATTAATTAATCCTGTTTTTGTATAATCGCTAGCGCTTCTTGTAACGTTCCGTTATAATCTAAAAATGGACATTAGCTCACATCCTATTTGGACTCAGGTAACACCTTATCAAACCAGGATTTCTGTTTTTAAAAAACCTTTTCATCTGATTAGAATTTTTTTGGCTCGTCAATATGCCAAACTTTTTTCCCGGCAGCTTTTTGTGGGCGTGACCGGTTCAGTCGGTAAAACTACTTGCGTTTTGGCATGTCAAGCAGTGTTATCAAAAAAGTTTCCCACCCTTTCTTCTCAGGTTAGTTTAGACCCGATTTTAAATATACCCCTGACTATTTTAAAAATTACCCCCAAGATCAAAAAGGTTATTTTAGAAATGGGCATAGAATACCCGGGGGAAATGGATTTTTATTTATCCTTGGTAAAGCCTAAAACAGCCATCGTCACCAGAATCTATTTTGCTCACAGCGAATTCTTGGGTGGAGTAGAGCAGATTATGGCGGAAAAAGGTAAATTAGTCGCCCAACTGCCCCAAGATGGCCTGGCGATTTTAAATTATGATGATATTTATACCCGTAAGTTAAAAGAAGCGACTGAAGCTGAGGTAATTTATTTTGGAACTGATAGTAAAAATTGTGAGGTTTGGGCCGGGAATATTAAAATTGAAGATTTTAAAACTATTTTTGAGCTAAATTATGGAGTCGAACGGGTGAGAGTTGAATATCAGCTGTTGGGGGAACATCAGGTTTATCCGGCCTTAGCGGCCGCAGCTTTGGGAATTAGTAATGGAGTTCCTTTAATAAAAATCAAAAATGCCCTCGAGTCAATGACTCCAGCTGATCATCGTCTACAACCAATAATGGGGCCGAATAACTCAGTTATTTTAGATGATACCTATAATTCATCTCCCGCTGCTGCTTGTGCAGCCATTGATACTTTAATGAAAATTCCCGCCCGCCGAAAAATTATAGTTTTGGGCGAGATGAAGGAACTAGGTAAATATTCTGATGACTTACATCGTGAGATAGCCCGCAAAATTTATCGGGAAAAACCAGATTTGGTGTTGCTGGGGGGAGGTAGCGCCCAAATTATCGCTGAAGAGCTAAAAAGTTTAGGATTTTGGGAGCAAAGTATAGAGAGTAATTTACAAAATTCCCAAATTGTTGCCAAACTCTTAAAATATTTAGGTAAAGGTGATGTTTGCTTAATTAAAGGCTCGCGCTCAGTCCGCCTAGATGAGGTAGTTGCTCGAGTGGCTAAAAAATGACTAATTTACTTGGTTTAGTACTACTGTCTTTTTTTATCACTAGTATTTTTATGGTGCCTTTTATTGATTTCTTATTTTTCCTGCGCCGCCGATATAAAAGGAAAATCCCCAAGGGATATGATGACACTAAAACTCCCATCCATAACCAGCTTCTCAAAGGTAAGGATGTGGGTACGCCGGTGGGTGGGGGGATATTGCTGGTAGCGGTGATTATTATTTTAACTTTACTTTTTAGTCAGTGGAACAACTCTACCGGACAGAGTGATTTACATATTTTAATTTATACCCTACTCTCTTTTGGTTTAATTGGTTTGCTTGATGATCTAAAAAAGATCGTGACTGCTTTTAGTGGTAAATATGCCGGGATTCAGGGACGATTTATTTTTTTGTTCCAGATTATTTTTGCCGTCCTAATTGCTTTAATGCTTTATTCAGTGGTGGGTTTGAGTAATATTTATATCTCGGGAATTGGTAATTTGGTAATTGGCTATTGGTATGTGCCGCTGGCTGCTTTTATTATTGTTTCTTTTTCCAATGCTTATAATATTGCTGATGGTTTGGACGGACTCTCAACTGGCCTGCTGCTAATTTGTTTAATCGCTTTTTTGGCTTTAGCTTCCGCCACCCTGAATCTAACTTTGGCTAGTTTTATCGGTATTTGGTTGGGCACTTTATTTGCCTTTTTGTATTTTAATGTTTATCCAGCCCGAATTTATCTAGGCGATGCCGGGGCTTTTGCTTTTGGAGCAACCTTGGCAGTAGTGGGACTTTTAACCGGTAAAATTTTAGCTTTAACAATTATTGGAGGAGTATATGTGGTAATTATTTCTTCCTCTTTAATTCAAATTGTTTCTAAGAAATTTTTTGACCACAAAGTTTTACCGGTTGCACCCATACATATGTATTTTAAATACTTAGGTTGGGAAGAGCCCAAAATTGTCTTCCGTTTTTGGCTGGTAGGAGCATTGTTTGCTATTTTCGGACTCTGGTTAGCCCTAATTTCCCGATGAATATCAAACTTAAGGAACAAACATCCTCAATTGATTATACACTGCTATTTTTTACGGCAGTTTTGAGTTTATTTGGTTTAGTAATGGTTTATGACTCTTCCGTGGTAGAGGCTGTTAAAGATTTTAATGACAGCTACTACTATATTCGCCAACAAATTATTTGGGTCATAATTGGCCTTCTCTCAGCTGGATTTTTTACTTTTTTTAATTACCATAATTTTAAAAGGTTATCTTTTTTAATGTTACTTTTTTCCCTAATATTGCTGGTGGCGGTGTTTATTCCCGGACTGGGAGTCTCTGGCGGGGGAGCACATCGCTGGTTAAATTTAAAATTTGCTGTCATCCAACCGGCTGAAATTATTAAATTAACCAGTGTAATTTATTTAGCCACTATTTTTGAAAAAGGGGTCAGGCTCAAACCATTTTTAATTTTACTTACCCTAATTACTTTCATTACCGCAGTTTTGCAAAAGGATTTAGGTTCAACCATCGTTTTTGCCACTACCGCAGTAATGATTTATTTTGTCTCTGGCGGGAGATGGTGGCATTTTTTGCTGCTTTTACCAGCCGGTCTTTTAGCGGTGGTGGGTTTAATTTTTACTTCCAGTTATCGTTTCCAGAGAGTACTCGCTTTTTTAAATCCTTTTTCCGATACCCAGGGGTTTACTTACCATATTTCTCAAGTACTAATTGCGCTTGGTTCCGGGGGTTTGACAGGAGTAGGTTTGGGCCAGTCGCGCCAAAAATTTGGCTTTATTCCGGAGGTAACTACTGATTCTATTTTTGCCATTGTGGGAGAAGAGTTAGGTTTTCTGGGAAGTTTGGTTCTAATTGGGCTTTTTCTGGGGTTAATTTTGCGCGGTTTTGAAATTGCCCGCCACTGCGAAGATCGCTTTGGTAAAATTTTAGCTACAGGGCTGATAGTTTGGTTGGGAATCCAAACAGTGATTAATTTATCATCGATGGTAGCCTTGGTTCCTTTAACCGGAGTACCTTTACCGTTTATTTCTTATGGCGGCTCAGCTCTGGTGGCAAATTTAACAGCAGTAGGGATATTGCTGAATATTTCCCGGGATACTAAAACATAACATGTCAAAAATAATTCTAACTGGTGCACATTTTACTACAGCTGTAGCTACTATTCAGGAATTGAAGAAATACCCTGAGGTAGAGTTAGTCTACGTGGGGCGCCGTACCACCATGGAAGGTGATCAAACTAAGTCTGTTGAGTCCCAAATTCTACCAAGCTTGGGAGTCAAATTTATCCCCATTATTACTGGTCGTCTGCAGCGTTCCTTTACCCCTTACACTATTCCTTCACTTCTTAAAATCCCTATTGGTTTTATCCAGGCTTTTAAAATTCTTTTACAAGAGAAACCCGATGTGGTGGTGTCTTTTGGAGGTTATGTAGCCCTGCCTTTGGTAATTTGTGCCTGGGTTTTATCTATTCCCATCTTAATCCATGAACAAACATTGGTCACAGGTTTGGCGAATAAAATTAGTAGTTTATTTGCTGATAAAATTGCGGTTTCTTTTAGACAAAACTTAAAAACTGAGGGTAAATACATTCTAACAGGTAACCCCATTAGAGAGGTTTTCAAAAGCAATCACAAAAATATCGGGGAAGAATACAAAAACTTCTTTAATTTTGCCAAAAGAGCTCACCTACCAATAGTGGTAGTGACAGGTGGTAATCAGGGATCACATTTTATAAACCAACTCATCGAAGAAAGGCTGTCCTCACTTTTAAAATTTTGCTGTATTATCCACCAAACCGGTGATTCTAAATATCAAGATTTTGAGAGATTAGAAAAATTTTCCACTCCCTGGTTTCTAGTTAAAAAATTTATTAATGAAGAGATCGGAGTAGTTTTTAAATCTGCTGATTTGGTCATAACCAGAGCAGGAGCAAATACTTTATTAGAGTTAGCATATTTGGGTAAACCGGCTCTCACCATTCCTATTCCTTATTTATATCAAGATGAGCAAACAAAAAATGCAGAATTTTTTCAAAAACTTGGACTGTGTCAAATCATTTGGCAAAAAGAAGCCTCAGGTGAAGTGTTGGAGGAAACTATCAAAAAGTCTTTAAAAAATTTAGCTAGTTTAACTAAATCTGCTCAAGTTGCCAAAGAGGTAGTTATTCCAGATAGCGAAAAAAGATTAGCCTTGGAAATCATCCTGTTAGGGCGCTCCTGATACATATATAATATAACTATGGCTAAGGCAGGCAGAAAAGGTATTTCTCAAATTATATTACTACTATTCATTTTTATTTTTTTAAGCCTGATACTTATTTCACAGCTGCCAATTTTTAAAACTAATCAAGTAGAAGTTTCAGTAAAAAAAAGCCAACCCGCCATCATTTTGCAAAATCCGGAAATTGTCCAACCTACAACTTTGGATCAAGTGATTCTTCTGGCTAGCAGTAGCGCTAGCGCCTCCGGTGATCTTCTGGCGGTAGACCAAAAAGGTGTAGTTTTTGAAAAAGCTGACCAACTGGCAGATCAACTTAAATTGATTTTGTTGGATCAAAAATTTAGTGTGGGACAAAATTTACCGGCATCCTTGGTTTCTGCAGTTGTAAAAATGAAAGACAAATTAAAAGATTTCCAAATTACAGTGAATACTTCATGGGTCTTTACCAATATTTTGGTTCTCAACGGCCCACCAATTATAATTGCGGATTTTAATAAAAATGTGGATATTCAATTGACTGCTTTACAATTGATACTGCAGAAAGCTAAAATTGATAACAAGGAGCTTAAATTGATCGATCTGCGTTTTGAAAATCCAGTTATTAAATATGCTACTGATCAAAAGAAGGAGATATAAGGAGATTAAAAGAATTTAGGCTATGGCTAAAGATCGAATTGTTTGTGCTATTGATGTAGGATCATCGAAAGTTGCCACTTTAATTGCTTCAATTTCTGAGGATGACAAGATTAGTCTTATTGGAGTTTCCAGCACCCCCGCCAAGGGAGTTCGGAAAGATCAGATAGTAGATATTGAAGAAGCAGTAGCTGCTATTACTGAATCAGTAGAAGCTTCAGAACGGATGGCTGGGTACTCGATCTCTTCGGCTTATGTTTCTTTGGGTGGGCCTCAAATTGAAAGTTTAAACCAACACGCAGTAGTGGCTGTGGCTCAACCAGAAGGAGAGATTAAAGAAGGGGACATTTTGAGGGTTAATGACGCCGCTAAAGCAGTGGCGCTGCCGGCCTCTCGGGAGATCCTTCATGTTATTCCCCGGACTTTCACCGTAGACGGACAAGAGGGAATTAAAGATCCGGTGGGGATGACGGGAGTAAGGTTAGAAACAGAAACCCACATTATTACCGGGGCTTCAGCGGCCATGAGGAATTTAGTCAAATGTGTTTCTGAGGTGGGAATTGAAGTGACAGAATTAGTGTTTTCCGGAGTGGCCTCATCTGTGGCGGTATTAACTGATACAGAAAAAGAGTTGGGGGTGGCCCTAATTGATATTGGAGGAGAAACAACCGATGTAGTTATTTTTGTAGATGGGTCAGTGGCTTACTCGGCAGTAGTACCGATTGGTGCCCGTCATATTACTTCTGATTTGGCTGTGGGACTAAGAATTTCTTTGGAGGGAGCAGAGAAAATTAAATTAGCTTTGGGCAAATTACCTAAAAAACCGATTATTTTGGACGAGAAAGAAAAAGGAGGAAAGAATAAAGAAGATGATATTTTAGAGATTAAAGAGTTGGGATTAGAAGAAGATATTCAGCAAAAAATTTCCCGTAAAGCCGTAGTAGATGGAATCATCAGACCTAGGTTGCAGGAAATCTTTAAATTCGTGGGTAAAGAAATTAAGAAAAGTGGTTTTGGGGTACAAATTCCTTCAGGAATAGTCTTGTGTGGCGGAGGGTCTCTCACAGTGGGAGCGCTAGATCAAGCCAAATATGTTTTGGGTTTCCCGGCCCGCTTAGGCAAGATAGAGGGTTTGGGAGGTTTAGTAGATGAGATTGATTCCCTATCCTTTGCCACTGCAACAGGGTTAATTGTTTATGGAGTCAGCCAGGGGGAGACAGGACAAATTCATATTCCGATGCTATCTGGTAATTTACCTATTAAAGGGGTACTGCAAAAAGGTCTTGACTTAATTAAATCATTTCTGCCGTGAGGTCTTGTAATTAATCTAAGATTTTGATAATATTCTGCCAGAAATAAAATGTTAGTTAAACCGGACGTTCAAAGATTCGCTAAGATAAAAGTAATTGGGTTGGGTGGTGGTGGTGGTAATGCGATTGGCTCTATGATGTCTCTGCAACAAATTCAAGGAGTGGAGTTTGTAGCTATTAATACTGACGCCCAGGCTCTTTTCACTAATCCCTCTCCCACCAAGGTACAAATTGGAGAAGCACTCACTCGAGGCTTAGGTTCTGGTGGAGATCCAGACGTGGGTAAACAAGCCGCCGAAGAATCAACGCAGAAGTTAGAGGATGTTTTGCAAGATGCAGATATGGTTTTTATTACTGCCGGAATGGGTGGAGGAACTGGTACTGGTTCAATTCCTATTGTGGCTCAAATTGCTAAAAATGTGGGGGCTTTGACTGTGGCAGTAGTCACCAAACCATTTGCCTTTGAGGGAACCAGGCGAATGGTGGCTGCGGAAGAGGGTATTGAGAGTTTAAAAGATAAGGTTGATGCTTTGATTATAATTCCCAATCAGAGACTCCTGGAGGTAGTAGATAAAAATATGACTCTACAAGAAGCATTTAAACTGGCAGATTCGGTACTGGGTCAAGGAGTCCAGGGAATTTCTGACCTAATTACCATGCCAGGTTTGATTAATGTGGATTTTGCCGATGTTAAAACTATTATGAGTAATGCCGGCTCAGCCTTAATGGGTATTGGAGTGGCTGGTGGGGAAAACCGGGCCGCTGCTGCAGCCAGAATGGCCATTGCCTCACCACTTTTGGAAGTTTCCATCCAGGGAGCCAAAGGAGTGTTATTTAACATTGTGGGCGGATCAGACCTGTCTATGAATGAGGTAAATGAGGCAGCCCAAATTATTGCCCAAGCCTCCGATCCTGATGCTAACATCATTTTTGGAGCGACCATCAAAGAAGATCAATTAGACCAAGTAAAAATTTCTGTCATTGCCACTGGCTTTGATGAAAGTAGAATGAGGTTGAGGGAATATGTAGGAACTGGCATTGGTTCAGCCTCACTTGGTCAGCAGGCATCTCCTTGGGTGTCGACGCCTACTACTGGCCAAAGTGATGATCAGGATCAAAAATCTGTTTCAGATGCATCTTCCGAGTCAGAGGTAACTGAAGATGATGATAGTGATGATTTAGAAATTCCCGCATTTTTAAGGAATAACAGATAAAGTAATTAAACACCTGACGATAGCTTTACATTAGTAGCCAGCCTTATTAACCTTTTCATTATAGATCGTAATAACCTTTTTTGGTAGAATTTACCTCATATGGCTAAATTCAAACCAGTTTCTTCACAAGTGGATTTTACAATCCTAGAGAAAGAGTTGCTAGATTTTTGGTATCAAGAAGGTGTAACTAAAAAATATTTAACTAAAAATCAAAACTCTAGTCAAAAATTCTCTTTTCTGGATGGGCCCATTACTGCTAATAATCCTATGGCAGTGCATCATGCCTGGGGTAGAACTTATAAAGATTTGTGGCAGCGATTTTTTAATATGCGTGGATTTAGGCAAAGATTTCAGAACGGTTTTGATGAACAAGGGCTGTGGGTGGAAGTAGAAGTAGAAAAAGAATTAGGCTTAAAAAGCAAGAAAGATATTGAAAATTTAGTACCGGGTGATAAATTTGCTTCTTTGGAAAAATTTATTAACCTCTGCAAAGAGAGGGTGAAAAAATATTCGGCTATTCAGACGCAGCAAAGTAAACGCTTAGGTTATTTCATGGATTGGGATAATTCTTACCATACTTCCTCAGATGAAAATAACTACGCAATCTGGAATTTTTTAAAAGTAGTAAATGCTAAAGGTTGGCTTTATAAAGGTCGCGACAGTGTTCCTTGGTGCCCCCGGTGTGGTACAGCTATTTCCCAGCATGAAATTTTAACTGAGGAGTATCAAGAACTGACACATGATTCCCTCTATATTGAATATCCAATTATAGGCAGAAAAAATGAATATCTCTTAGTTTGGACAACTACACCATGGACTTTACCTGCTAACGTAGCTATAGCAGTTGATCCCAATAAAGATTATGTAGTTGCCAGTGGTACCGTACCTGGTAATACCTATTATTTAAGCAAAGAAGCAGCTGAAAGATTAAAGTTAAATGTTGTTAAAAATTTAAAAGGTCAAGAATTAGTTGGTCTTGAATATAAGTCTCCCTTTGATGAACTGCCTCAAATGCAAAAATCTTTATCAAATTATAATCATCAGGTGGTGGCTACGGATCCGATGATTATGCCTATTACTGACGTGGATGGCACAGGTTTGGTACATACAGCGCCGGGAGCAGGTACTGAAGATTTTCAATTAGGTAAAAAATATCAACTGCCCATAATTGAGGTAATTGATGAAAGTGCCAATTATATAGATGGTTTGGGGGATTTTTCCGGTCAAAATGCTAAAACTCATCCGGAATTAATTATTAATTTTCTAAAAAGTTTTGAAAATGGTAAGTTTTTATTTGACGTCGTTAAATATACTCACCGCTATCCTACTTGTTGGCGATGCAAAACAGAGTTAGTTTGGAGAGTGGTTGATGAATGGTATATAGCCATGGATACCAAAGACGAATCCGGTAAAACTTATCGCCAGCAAATGATAGAAGTTATTAAAGAGGCAAAATGGCTGCCTAAATGGGGGTATGACCGCGAACTAGATTGGTTAAAAAATATGCATGACTGGTTAATTTCTAAAAAAAGATATTGGGGTTTGTCACTGCCTATTTGGGAATGTCAAAAATGCGGTAATTTTGAAGTAGTTGGCGGCAAAAAAGAGTTAAAAGAAAAAGCTGTGGAGGGGTGGGAAAAGTTTGAGGGACATTCTCCTCATCGGCCCTGGATTGATCAAGTAAAAATTAAATGTTCAAAATGTAATGAGGTTGCAAATCGTATTCCTGATGTCGGTAATCCTTGGTTAGATGCCGGAATCGTGCCTTTTTCTACTTTGCCTGAAGAATGGTTCCCGGCAGATTTTATCACAGAAAGTTTCCCCGGACAATTTAAAAACTGGTTTTATTCTCTTATTGCCATGAGTACAGCCTTAAAGAAAACTACTCCTTTTAAAAACCTGTTGGGTTTTGCCTCGGTGAGAGATGAGAAAGGCGAGGAAATGCACAAATCCAAAGGAAACGCTATTGAGTTTAATGAAGCAGCGGACAAAATTGGGGCAGATGTAATGAGGTGGTTATATTTAAGGACTAATCCAGAGCATAATGTTAATTTTGGTTTCCATGTACTTGAAGAAATTAAAAGACTTTTCTTGTTGAAATTATGGAACGTTTATTCATTTTTTGTGATGTATGCGAATTTAAATGATTGGAAACCGGAAGAAAATTTTGAGCCAAAACATGTTTTAGATAGATGGATTATCTCTAGAATGAATAGAAATATTAAAAATATTGCTGAGAGTTTAGAAAAGTATGATGCCAGTGATGCCACAGGACAGGCAGAGATATTTATTGACGATTTATCTAATTGGTATGTAAGACGTATCAGGGATAGAGTAGGACCAGAAGTTACTGATATTACCGATAAAAATGATACCCTGCAAGCTCTTTGGGTGGTATTGGCTAATTATTCTAAGATTTTGGCACCTTTTATTCCATTTTTAAGTGAAGAAATATATAGAAATTTAACTGGTAAACAGTCAGTTCATTTAAGTGATTGGCCAGAATTTCGGGAAAAGTTATTGGATAATGGGTTGGAAAAAGCTATGAAGCTAGTTAGAAAAATATCCGAAGCAGGTTTGGCTAAAAGAAAAGAGGAAAATATTAAACTAAAGCAGCCCTTGGGGTATTTAACTTATGAATCAACAGAAAAATTGAGTACAGATTTAGAACAAATTTTGGCAGATGAATTAAATGTTAAAAAAGTTGAGTACCAAAAAATTTCATCAGCTGATCCAAAAATAATCCTGGATACAAATATTACTCCAGAACTTGCACAAGAAGGGGAAGCCAGGGAGTTAATTAGGCAAATTCAGCAATTAAGAAAAGAACAAGGCCTAACTTTGGCTGATAAAACCAAAGTTGTAGTTCCCAAATGGCCTCAAGATTTTGAAGAACAAATTTTAAAAGCTACCTCTTCCATATCCATCAATGAAGGGCCGGAGCTAAAAGTAGAAAAAGTAGCATGAGGTTTTTAAAAGATATTAACCTGCCCATAATTTTGTCCAGTTTACTACTACTGTCCATTGGCATCATCGTACTTTTATCTTCTTCTTTAACCCTAGCCAGCCAACAATTATTTGCTACTGCCTTGGGATTCATTATTTTTTTACTACTTTCTCATTCCGATTACCGAGCCTTAACTCATATTATTTATCCGACTTATTTAATAACTTTACTATTGTTAATAGTGGTATTTGTTGTTGGTATAGAAACTAGAGGATCGGTTCGTTGGATTCCGCTGGGATTTTTTAATATTCAACCTTCAGAGCTGGCAAAACCAGTTTTAATTTTACTGTTAGCTGATTTTTGGTCAAAACATTTACCAAATTGGAAAAATATTTCCTTAAGTGTAGGAATTATCTTGCCTGCCTTGTTTTTGATTTTTAAACAACCTGATTTGGGTACGACTTTAACTATTACGGCAATCTTTTTAGGAATGCTTTTAATAACTAGAATTTCCTTTAAAAAAGTTGTCCTGCTTGGTTTTTTATTTACTATTACCATGCCCTTAATCTGGCTAAACCTGCAAGATTACCAAAAACAAAGGGTGTTTAATTTCCTTTCTCCCAACAGTGACCCTCTGGGAACCGGATACAATATTATCCAGTCTACTATTGCCGTAGGCTCTGGACAAGTTTTTGGCCGGGGTTTGGGCAGCGGTACCCAATCCAGGTTACAATTTTTACCCGAATTCCGGACTGATTTTATTTTTGCCGCTATTTCCGAAGAATTAGGTTTAGTCGGAGCCTTGGTAATTTTAAGTTTATATGGTTATTTAATTTTTTATCTGCTTAAAGTAAGTAAAGAGACGGGGAATAGTTTTGGCTATTTGATCATCTATGGGGTAGTCACCATGATTTTATTTCAAGTTTTTGTCAATATTGGCATGAATGTGGGTATTTTGCCCATTACCGGTATTACTTTGCCGCTGGTTTCCTATGGAGGAAGTTCGCTACTTGCCACCTTAATCTGTTTAGGGTTGTCTGCTTCTGTTGCTAATATGAGTAGAAAATTGACATAACAACTAGCTTTGCGCTAAAATTCCCTCGATGACTAACTTTGTAGTATTGGAAATTAAAGGTAAACAATATATAGTTGCCCCGGGGCAAAAATTTTTAGTAGATTTACTAGGCGAGAAACAACCAGAGGTAAAAGTGCTCATGCTGAGCGAGGATGGTAAAGTTAAAGTTGGCAAGCCTTATTTAGATAGCAAATTAGAATTAAAAGTAGTCGAGGAGCGGAAACTTCCTAAAATTAGAGTGGCTAAATTCCATGCCAAGGCAAATTATCGTCGGGTTACCGGTATTAGACCACGCAAAACCTTGGTTGAACTAGTTCCGTGAAAATAATTCTTGACTAAATTTTTCACAGCGATTAAAATGTTGCGGTATGGCACATAAAAAAGGTGGAGGTACAACCAGAACTAATAGAGATTCAAAATCTAAACGTTTAGGCGTGAAAGTTTTTGGTGGGCAAGCAGTTAAATCAGGCAATATTATCATCAGACAAAAAGGTAATAAAGTTTTTCCAGGGATAGGTACCCGTCAAGGTAATGATTTCACTATTTTTGCCACTACTGCTGGTAGTGTTGTTTTTAAAAAAAGAATCGGTAGGCTAACAGTAAGCGTTATATAATGGACGATCAACAAAACGAACAAATTAACGAACTGGATATTAATTTACTTCAGCCTAATCCCCTGCAGCCTCGTGGTTTAATTACTCCGGATTCCCTGGCGGAGTTGGCAGATTCAATTAAAGAGCATGGTATTTTGGAACCTCTAGTAGTGGCCAAAACTCCGGCTGGATTTCAAATTGTGGCAGGCGAGCGGCGTTGGCGGGCAGCTAAACTGGTAGGGTTATCTAAAGTGCCGGTAATTATCCGGGAGACCAATCCGCGGGGAATGTTGGAAATGGCTATTGTGGAAAACGTGCAGCGGATGGATTTAAATCCTCTGGAGCGGGCCCAAGCTTATAAACGTTTGATGGATGAGTTTGCCTTAACTAATAATGAAATTGCCACTAGGGTGGGCAAAAGCCCGGCCTATATTTCTAATACCATTAGGCTCTTAACTTTACCTGATGCCCTTAAAGATGCTTTGATGTCAGGGCAAACCACTGAAGGCCATGCCAGAGCGCTAGCAGCCTTAGAAGACCCTCATTTAATTATTGAAGCTTATAAAGAAGTTTTGAAAAGGAATTTATCTGTTAGGGGAACAGAAGAACTGGTGCGCCGTTTCCGGGCTAAAGCAGGCATTAATCCCCGCAAAAGCGCAGTGATTGAGAGCATGCATATTCTTTCTGATGAAGTTGATAGATTGCAAGATGATCTAACCACGCTTTTTTCTACCCGGTTAAAAAATTCACAAGTTAAATGTTCTCAAACTGCTAAAAGAGTCAAAATTGATATGGTGATAGAAGGAGATCCTTCTCAAACAACACCAATCTTAGAGGATATTCATCAAGCGATCACCGGTTATTTTAATCTAAAGTCCGACTAACGGCCTTACCCTCTGAGGGGGAAAATAACGCAAAAAAGCCCGGCCGATAATTTCTTCTTTAGTCGCTGGCCCCCACTCTCTGGAATCAGAAGAATGGGCTCTGTTGTCACCAAAGACAAAGTATTGATTGGACCCTACAGTAACTGTCTCTCCTTCACGCAGGAAATTGCCGCTCTGGGTAACTGTGTCAGCCGGTAAATAAGGTTCAATAAGCAACTTCTCGTTAAGATAAACAGAGCCTCCCAGAATTTGGATACTGTCTCCCGGCAAAGCAATGACCCTTTTAATAAAATCTATTGACTCATCCCGGGGATTTTTTAAAATCACCACCTCTCCTCTTTGGGGGTGGTTAAAACGATAGGTTAATTTATCAGTTAGAATAAAATCTCCATCTAAATAAGTAGGCACCATGGAGTTACCGGAAACCCGATGTGGCTGGCCTACAAATTGGTAGAAAAGGAGGAAAATTGCCCCAATAATGACAAAAGTTTCAAAAAGGTCAATAAAATGGGCGCCTAAACTCCCCCAAAAACCTCGGTCATCCTGAGCAGAGGGATTATAAGAACTAGGATCCATAACCTAAATTATCGCAAAGTTTCAGGTTGAGATGCAATAGTCGTAATGTTAAAATGTGTTTACTAAAATTCCGTTTGATGCGGGCACTTAGCTCAGTGGTAGAGCGCTGCATTCACATTGCAGATGTCGGGGGTTCAAGTCCCTCAGTGCCCACAGAATAAATTATTAGTATTATCCAGATTAGGAGGAATGGATAAAAGAGGGTGTTGGCGAAAAAGCCTTGAGAAAGCAGGGCTATTAAACCTCCAATTAATATCATACCCCCGAGGTGTGATATTTTATACCAGCCTAGTTTTAAAATTCCTCCCAAGAAGCTTAAATAAAATCCCAGCCCGATTATTCCGGTAGTAGCGGCCACATACAGTAAACTTGAATCATTAGTAGAGGCACCTTTTTTGCTTAAAAACTGTTCATCAGCCAAATTAAGTTGTTTCAAGGCATAACGATAAGCGTTAAACCCTACCCCCAAAATGGGATATCTTTGAAATAAATTCCAACCTTGCTGCCAAGTATCCAAGCGGGCAGCTGCTGACTGGGCCCGGTCAATCTTTCTGGGAGCTGCTACCTGTAAAGTATACTGTTGAAAAGAAAAAAGTAAAATAGCGCCTAAAACTATGGTTAAGAGAACTTGTTTAAAGGATTTATTAATTAAGGAAATAATTAATAAGCCACTAACTAAGCTTAAATATCCTCCTCTGGAAAAAGTGGTTAACAGGGTAATATAAATTAGGATAAAAATCCACACATTTGATTTAAAAGTATCTTTAGTAAATAATTTAGGCCACAAAATTATGGCTGTTAAACTTAGGAAAGCCCCGGTAAAATTAGGGTCTAAAAAGGTCGAAACGGTCCGTAAATAATGAGGGTCAAAATTTGCAGCAGCTAAAAATTGTAAATCCGGAAAAAAGGTTAGTTGCGCTATCCCCAAAACAGCTATGATAACCCCGGAAAAGAGTAAAATTTTTGTACTATCCTTTTGTAAAGGGGATAATAATTTACTCGGAAACCACAGCAATGAGAAAAAGGCTCCTAACCGGACAATATAGGAGGCAGCAATCAGTTTTTCATTGGCAGTTAAGTGAATGGGTGACAGGATTAAGGAAACTACTGCTGCAATGATAAAACCCATAGTAGAGAAATTGATTAAATTTATTTTAAAAGTTTTGACAGAAGTTATCCAGCTAAAGAAATTAATAATTGCTAAAAATCCCACTGTCAGATCTAAAATAGTAATCCCTCCCTCACCAAAAGAGATTTTAATCAGTTGCCCCGCACAAATAGCTACCACCAATACCCAACTTAAAATACTCATGAAGATTTGTAACTTACCCGCCTTACTACCTCAGCGTAATTTCCGGCCGCATCGCCAGCCCTAATAGTAAAATTATTATCACCCTCATTTAAGGCTTGACTAGTGGAAAAATTACCTTCTTTGTCTACAATTACGGTAACTTCATTGACAGTAACTTGTGCATCAGGATTAGTTTTGCCGGATATTTTAATATTTTTCTCCCCGCCCGTAACTGTCTTGCCGTCTTCCGGCTCATTTACTTGCAGTGAAGGTTTGGTATTATCATAAATTAGCTGGATGTTTTTAGAAGGCAAACTAGCTTGGTCTTTTTCATCCAGGGTTTTACCATAAATATTATTAAGACCCAAATTTAAAGAAATATTTTGGAAGACAAAAGTACCATCTTCGTTTACAGCCACAGTGTCTTTTAACTCCTCATCCAAATAAAGTTCTACCTTAGAGTTAGTGGTGGCGTAGCCTTTAATGTCTATTTGGGCAGAATTGGTGGCCTGATAAGGAATAATAAAAACTGGGGGAGCCAAAGTGGGGTTATCAGCTACTTGGGAAGAGATTTTGCTGGTCTGATTCCCAAGATTGCGGATTTTCCCCATGACTGAAACTAAAGCTGGCAGTATCCAGTTAATACTAATAAAAAGTAGCAGTAAAGCAATAATAATGGTGGCAAAAAAATTTTGCTTAGAACGGCGGGTAGAGTGGGAACGTATTCTGGATCGGTAACTCATCCCTTAAAATTTACCACAAATTGGGGTAAAATTGAAAGAAACGCGGGATTAGTTGAGCGGTTCAACACTACCTTCCCAAGGTAGAGAGACGGGTTCGACTCCCGTATCCCGCTCTAAATAGAAATTTTTTACATTGTAGGCACAAATAATTCATATTTTGTTTAGCACCCCGTCCGCCACTCAACATTTTTACATTGAACCAGCTTCCTTTGAGTTCAAATCCCGTCTCTTCCTTTAGTCTTTTTACACTACGGGAGTTGTTGTAATAAGCACTTTCTTTAAATCTAGAAATGGAGAAACGAACTTAGGTTGTTTCTCACCTTTATGTAGAGAACCATCCTCCTCTTTTTTAATACCTTTGTACTTTTTAGCCAGTGCTTCTTTGGTAAGTGAGTATCTTATTTCCTTACCATCATCAATATATTTATCTCTTATTCTTTTATCCTCTTTACCTATTGTTAACTTACTCGTAGCCAAAAGCTCTAATGATTTCTGGTCAATTTGCTCGCATGCGTCTTGTAATTGAGGCAAGAATACTTTATAAGCTTCAATTTTAGAGGGATCAATCTTGTCCTCTTTTTGATCTTCTATGACTGATGATATCATTCCAGAAACGTAGTCAATATCTGAATTTAAACTCTCAATAGCTGAATAAAGTTCTGCATATTTATTGATTAAGTCTAAATTTAAGAGTTTTAACCCCAAACCTGTGCTTAAAAATAATTTGTAGAATCTCAATATAAATCGAATATTCAGTTCATTAGTGTTTTTTATGGCATCAGCTATTGAAGTTATATCTCGAGAGATGTTTACCCTGAGGGGAATTAACTCTTGCTCGAATTGAACAATAGTATTCCTATGTTCGTAATACCTATCGTGTCGCTTGTCATGGATTCTCCTTTTAGTCTCAAAGTAATTCGTCCAAATTCCGGCAAATAATCCACCGAAAAAGGCTGCGGCTACCATTGCACCCAAACCTGTTAAGCCATTTACCACCGTAGGTAACGTTTGATTTATCGTAGCAGAACTTGATGCTATTATACTTTCACTCACCATAAGTATCCTTCATTTACTATTCGATTTAGCTCAGCCAGATTCTGTTCATAGTTCTCCCATTCAGGTGCCCAAACACATTTAGATAAGTCTGATGCTACGCCCAAATATGCTTTAGTTCCTGGTAGACCACCTTTAATAGTTAGTAAGCTGGAACGATGAGTACCATCAATAATTGTAAATGGTCCATCTTTAGAAGAACTAATCATTACAATATCTTGAACGTTGTCATTCATAACTTTTAACATTTCATCTATTTTTATCTTGTGATCTGCAGCCCCCGGAGGAAAATTAGAAATACGGTGTCCGTGTCCGCTAGACAAATTTTTCGAAACTCCTGAGAGCTTAAATGTTCTTCCTGTATCGATAAACCAATCCCATATAGCCAGTAGGTATAAATTTTCTAAATCTTTTTCTTCAATTTCAACCTCATACCAAGTAATGGCTGTCGGAACATGATCCATTATTGGACTCCTGCCATATATGTTCAAAATCAAATTTTCCCTTTGCTCATTTTCTGCTTGATCATTGAAATTTGGTGTCTCAATAAGGCCTATTTGCTCCTGACTCAAAGTGTCCTTCATTCTGTAAAACTCACTTTTGAGCCAGGCCGTATACATCCTATCCTTGGTGGAAGTATTAATAATTTTCATTTCCCGTCAATTTTATCAGAATGTAAGAAAGAATTGTAGGTAATTATCCCTCCTCTAAAGCTTGTAGTGCTTTTCTGATTCTGTTAAACTCGATTATGACATATTCAGGTAGGGGTTCAAAATAATTTGCATCCGGTGCTCTTATAATCCTGAGCGAAGTCGAAGGACATAGGAATTTAATCGAACTGACAAATTTTAGCTTCGGAATGTTACTAAAATTCGTTAAAGTTTGGGCTTATAATCTTACACCCTAACGAGAGTCGAACTAGCTTTCAGCTCGCTATTTCTCCTCTTGACCAGACTCTTCAAAATTTCCCATCCACTTTGACCCGCTCAATGAGCGAGGCTCGCCAAAGGCGGCCCATAAAATTCTTGCATAACTGCACAAGCCAATAAGTAAACAACTTCCTGTATATCTTTTAACTTATCTTCCGATGCATTAGGATAATACTTTCTTATTTCATCTAAAGGTAGCATCTTAATTCATCACATCACTTATATTCTGTAGTGAAACAACCATAGGCGTTAGTAAGCGAGGAAGCAGTGGGATAGAGTTTCTTTTATTTGAGCCTTTGTTCTAATAATGCCAGAGCTTTAAGTGTACTGAGATCAGTTATACGGCTTCTTGCATTTGGAATACTTAACCATCTGGTTTCAAAAAATTCTTTTGCAAGTAAATCCTGATTAAACCTAGCTGTATCTTCATCGCTGGGTACAAAACACCAAATATCGTAGTGAGTTTTACATATTTGTTTTTGGTTAGCTGGAATTTGAGTAATTGTAAGAAGTAAGGGTCTCTTTACGTCTTCTATGGGTATTTTTACGCCCCATTCTTCTCCAGATTCTCTCACTAAGGCATCAGAAATACCCTCTCCTCTATCAATGTGACCACCATTAAAAAGCCATAACCCTGATTTTTTGTGGTGGCCCACAAAAACACTTTTTTTATGAGGGTCAAATGCCGCAAAATATACACAAAAGTGTGTGTACGGATTTTCATCCCTAGTTAAATTACCTTCCGATATTCTTTGCAGGTACCTTTCTGTCACTTCCGGATCGAATTCACCAGAATCTATAAGACTACCCAACTCTTTGTTTAGCTCTGTTGCCATATTGAAATTATACAATAAAAATTAACAGAAAGTTTATGCTAAGATAAATTTAGTGAACGCAGAATTAAAGAAACTTACTAAAGGGAAAGTAGCTGTTTTTATTGATGCAGCCAATTTGGAGCTTTCGGCAAAAGACAGAGGAAAGGGCAGATGCTTATATTGATTTAAGGAAGATTAGGAAGCTAATTGAAAGGAGGCCATAAAAAAGCCCGTCTTTTGCAACGGGCGGTTGATAACAATCTGTTTCCAGACTGCAAAAGAATTTTACTAAAGTGTTGTCTAAATGTCAATGTCCTATAGCCTAAAATCTAAAACGATATTTACTATGCATACTTATACATTTTTTAGTTCTAAAGCATAAGCAGAGCTTGATACTTCGTATTAAGCAGAGCTTGATACTTCGTATTAAGCAGAGCTTGATTTCTCGCAAGCTCGAAATTAGACTAAATCCTGCCCTAAATAAATGTATTAGAGATCAAAAATTAGATAGTAAGTTTAGGCCATAGATTGAGTACCTTGACTTTTTGGCATCCCCTCCTGCTCCTTCCATCCCAAAGCTTCCATGACTTCCTCTGCTGAGGTGTAGTTACCTTCAGGAAGATTATCCATAAACTCCTTTTTGTCCTCTTCCGAGAAATCAGATAGTTTATTACATTCCTGGATAAGATTCTCTTTGGTAGCAGGATAAGTTTGATGATTTTTAAGATGATCTATAGCCCCTTGAATATTTTGCATTATATTTTCACCCCCCTTCTAGCCTATCCCGGGATTGGCTGGTCTAATTTATGGTATTTCAGAACCTTGATCCATCTCTGGTTTCTGCCTGTCTTGACGGCTAATCTCACTGTAAAACCCACGTTCAGATTCATCCTGGCGAGATTGGTCTTCAGTTTGGGACCTTCTTTGGTTCTGGTCTTTGCCCTTGCGTCCACCTTTTCTGCCCCTCATTAATTTATCACCCCCTTTGAGAAGCTCACTTTAACAAATAAAAGTAAGCTTTTTTTGGGAAATATGTAATATTCTGGCATGAAAACAGGAAAAAGTTTAAAATATAGTAGTTGGCCGGTGTAGCTTAGTGGTAAAGCAGCATTTTCGTAAAATGAAGATCGACAGTTCGATTCTGTCCACCGGCTCAAAATTATCTAGGGATATTAATAACTTGGCCGGGCAAAATTAAATCAGGATTAGAAATATTGTTTACCTGGGCCAAGTTTTGGTAGGCCATAATATCGCCATTATAAGCCCGGGCAGCAATTGTGGAGAGCCAATCTCCTTCTTGGACTGTATAAGTGTTACCAGTAATGGTTGGCCCAAAATCAGTTACAGCATCCAACTTGGGAATCTCTAAAACTTGGCCAGCCTCAATCTGATCAGCGCTGGCTAAATTATTATTTTGGGCAATAGCAGTGAATTTACTGCCATCCTGGTAATATTTTTCCGCAATGGTAAAAAGGGTATCCCCAACTTTGACGGTATACTTACCGGGCAGTTGATTTGGAGCTACATCTGGTTGTTGCTGGGTAGTCTGGGCCGGGCCGACATCACCTTTATTTTTTTGATCTTGGAAATAGTTGAAAAATAAAATGCCGGCTACTATGACAATGAGAATCCCTAAAATTAAACTTAATTTGGATTGATTATTTTCCACTTCTTGCTCTAGGCGATTGATGTAAGAAGTAGCATCTTTTTTAGTTCGTGGCATTTTTCTTTAATGGAGCAGAAACTGAGGGCAAGAAAATTGTTAAGTTCTTTTTAAAGCATCACTGGAATTTTGTCAAGAGGGAGGTTGTGAAGATGAAGCTGTTTTGATAAAATGAACAAGTTTGGGATCGAAGTGTACCGGTTTGCACGACTCCCTGTCACGGAGTAGGTAGCGGGTTCAATTCCCGTCGGTCCCGCCATTTTTGTAAACAAAAATGGCGAGGCTCGCTCATTTCCAATGAGCGGCCAGCCTCCTTGAATGCATACTGTCTATATCTTGCAAAGCCAAAAAGATTTCAGAACTAACGAGAGCTCTATTGGAAATCAGGAGCTGGAAGAAGAAAACTAAAGGATTACTTTAAAAAGTACCTTTGGTCCCGCAAAGTCCTATAGCTCGACATGTGCTTATTTTTATGATAAAATACATTTCATGAGTGAACGAATGCCAGATTTTGAAAAATTGAGAAATCCAGAAATACTTGAAACTAAGGTTGAAAAAAGACCTAAATGGGATCCAACTGATCCAAGAGATCCAAGATGTGAAGCAAGAGTTTCTAGAATAACTCTCCAGCAAGGCTATCTTGATGGAATGTATTCCCTAGAAGGAAGAAGAATTAGTGATCCTGATAAAAAAGAATCTCCAACAATCATAGAAACCACTATACAATGTCAGGGATGTCACATCTTACATCAATTTCAAAGCGAAGGAATGGGGTTTGCTCCTTCTAATGATTCAGCAAGACAGGTAGATGCATTTTTACAAAGCAACTGTGCTAAATTATTGGCTAGAGGTTACAAACCAGGACAAATTCCTAAAGATAGATTACCTAGATAATAATTCCTAGTTAATTCCCAGCTGTTGCAAAGTTTTATACTGATATATCAAACTTCTGTAAAGGTGTTCAAGATTTTTACACTCGAACCCGCAAAGATATATAATTTACATAAATGAGTTTAGTTGTTGGTGTTTTACAAGAGACGTTCTTCCTGGTTATCCATCTTATTTTAAATGTGGTCGGGGTTTTCGTTCCGTTGAACACCATTAAAAATCGTCAACACAAAAAGCGTCCAGTTGTATTTATTCATGGATGGTTTACCCGAAATCCACTTTACTTCGTATTCAAAAAGCATCTCGAAAATGAAGGGTTGTCTGTTTATATGGTCGACCTTGGTCTACAGCTTGGAGACACTTATGAATATGCCAAAAAACTCAAAAACTATATTGAAAAAAATAAACTATCAGATATAACTTTGGTTGGAGTAAGTCTGGGAGCAGTTATTTCACTTATTTACCTACAAAAGTTGAATGGATGGGCAAAAACCAAAGAGTTTGTGAGTATCGGGGGATCATTTAAAGGCTCTCCCTTGACCTTTTTAGCGCCTCTATCTAAATCCGCCAGGCAAGTGACTGTTGGCAGTAAATTGCTTAGTGATTTAACCAGTGAAGATTTATCAAATCACCTTCATCAGATTACCAACCTCTATGCAAAATATGACGAGTTTGTTCCTAGATGGAGTAGTACTATTGAAGGAGCTAAAAACATTCAAGTAAATGTAATGGGTCATACAAAGCTTCAGGCTTTTTCGAAGGAGGTGTATCGGAAAGTTGCCACCATAGGCAAAAGTTGAAAGTCTGTAAGTGTTTCGTAAATATCAATCATCTCTTTCACCAAGTGTTCTATTTTTGATATACTAAGCCCGCATATTGTGTATACTTAGCATGATGCCAAGTAGAAAATGGCTGTTAATTTTACTCGTCCCAATCTTTTTTATCTTAATAATTTTTAGCAGATTCTTTTTTAAAGGGGAAATTCCGATTCCCACAGATATTCTAGCCGGAGCTTATTATCCCTGGTTTGATTATAGTTTTGGCTATCCTGCTCATGTCCCAATTAAGAACCCTCTACCTTCAGACGTAGTCTCAATTATCTACCCCTGGCGGGCATTAGGCATAGAAATTTTTAAATCCGGACACTTGCCTTTGTGGGACGATACTATTTTGCTGGGTGTACCCCTGTTAGCTAATTTTCAATCAGCCCTACTTAATCCCTTTAATATTTTATTCTTTATTTTTCCTCACCCAATTGCCTGGGGGTTAGAAGTAATTATTCAGCCGCTGCTAGTATTTATAGCGATGTTTTTATTCCTAAAAACAATAAAATTATCCACACAAGCCAGTACTGTTGCCAGTTTACTATATAGTTTTTCCGGATTTGTTTTAGTCTGGCTAGAATATAATTCTTTAATCTACACCTTAATTTATGTTCCCTTAATTTTTCTTTTATTAGAGTTAGTTTCGACTAAACCCCAATTAAAATTAGCTTTGATTTTGGGCATAGTTATTTGTTTGCAAATTTTTTCCGGCTATCCTTTAATTACCATCTATACTTTAATTTTTGGCCTAATTTACTTTTTCTGGCAATATGGGCAAAATCGGACCAATTTTAGCCTAAAATTAGGCACTTTAATTTTAGGGGTGATGACTGGTTTGGGACTGGGTGCTGTACAGTTATTACCCGGCCAAGAGCTAACTTCACTTTCCATTAGAGCCTTTGACCAATCCGCTCTTGCGGGGAATATTAAATATTTATCTCCAGCCCAAAGTTTAACTTTTTTTATCCCTGATTTATATGGTAACCCAGCCACAGGAAATTTCTGGGCTGAAGGTAGTTTTGATAATTTAGCCTTTTTTCTGCCTACTGCAGGGGTAGTGTTACTGCTAATTTCCCTTATTTCCGGTAATGCCTGGAAAAAGGATCGGCGAATCTATTTAATTTTTATCATTTTAGGTTTGGTTTTAGCTACTAAAAATTTTATTAGCCAGGAATTCTCCCAGTTAAATTTACTAGGTTTAAATTCAGCAGTAAATACCAGGGTTTTATTTCTGGTTTGTTTTGCCGGAGCTACTTTGGGTGGATTTATGTTTGATGATTTAAAGAAAACAAAGCTTAGATTAACAGTTTTGCTGCTGCCGCTTGGTCTTTATTTAGCAATTTTAATTGGATTTTTTATAACTTACCTAAGAGTGAGGAATTTAAGTATTCAAGTAGAAAATTTATACTCAATAGTGCCTAAAGATAATAGACTAGCTTTTGAGGGAATAGAGGGTATCCGTGCTGGCCTGAGTGCAGCTTTGGCGGGATACCAAGTCAGTTTTAAGAACATGATTTTACCTTTTTTAATAGTTATTTTAACTACTTTAAGTTTAAGTTTTAAATCTAAAAAGATTTTATTTGTAATACTGTTATTCCTAATTTTTATCTCCACCAAGGTTTCCTTTGATAAATATTTAACTTTTACCAAAGCGGAACTTTTTTATCCACCCACCGCAGCGACTGACCATTTAATTAAGAGGGGAAATGAGAGTAGATTTCTGACTGAAGATGCGGAACTATTGCCACAAAATTCTTGGACACCCTATTTATTAAGCTCGCCTAATGGTCAAAATAATTTAGCCCCCTTAAACATTACCCGATATCTTAATTTAATTAACAATAGTAATCTCAACGATGCTTTATTAACTCGTTATAATCAGGTTTCTAATTTAGGATCACCTCTAGTAAACACTTTGAATGTTGGCTCCATTGTGATGTTAAACCATAAACCTATTGAATCAATTCCGGATAAAACAGGCCAACCTTTTGCCTGGCTAATTAAACCAGAGTGGAAAGAAACGGGAAATTTTGACACTGTTAGGATTTATCAGAACCAAGCTAATCTGGGCCCGGCTTGGTTTAGCCAAAATGTTATTTGTGAGAGCAATATTAATAAAACAGCTCAGATATTAACTGATAAAAAATACCGCCCCCAGGAAAACATAGTGATAGATTGTCGCGGTACTTTCCAAAATCTGGCTCCGGGTTCAGTTAGTTTAACAAAACAGCTGCCCAATTTTCGGGAATTTAAATTAACTACTCCGGTTGAAAATTATTTAACTATTTCTTTAACCCATTATCCGGGCTGGCAAGCTTTTCTGGGTGGTGAAAAAGTAGATATTAAACCGGCTAATTTAGCTTTAATGGGAGTTTTAATTCCTAAAGGGGATCACACCTTAGAGCTTTTTTATCAACCAGATAGTTTTAAGAATGGGTTAATTATTACTGGGATTACCGTGGGTATTTGGATACTCTTGCTGGGTCTTAAAAAGTTTATGCTAAAATGGCGGTAATGCAGTTAAACAATCTTCAAGTTGCTAAATTGCTGCGAGAAGTAGCAGCAGCTTTAACCCTAAAAAAAACCGGTAATGTTTTTGAAATCCGGGCTTTTGAGAATGCCGCCAGCTCTATTGAACATTCCACCTCAGAAGTCCGAGATCTGTGGGAAGAGGGCAGGTTAGATGAAATTCCCGGCTTAGGAGAAAAACTTAAGAGTTATTTAGAAGAACTCTTTAAAACTGGTCAGGTTAAACATTTTACTTCAGTTAAGGTCGGCCTTCCCGATGTAGTTTTTGAGCTGTTGGATGTTCCGGGAATTGGCCCTAAAACGGCCCAAGAAATTGCCAAATTGGGGGTAAAAAACTTAAATGATTTTCAAAACCAGATTAAATCCGGAGAACTGGTTAAAAAAGGGTTTTCTGCTAAAATTGCCGAGCGAGCCTTAAGCGGATTACAAAAAAATTCAATCAAAGAAGGTCGGATGCTTTTACCCTATGCTTTTGCCCAAGCACAAAAGATTTTGCTTTATCTTAAAAAAAGTGAATTTGTTAATGAAGCGTATCCACTTGGGTCCCTACGGCGGATGGTAGCCACAGTAGGAGATTTAGATTTCTCAGTCAGCTCTAAAAATCCAGTTAAAGTAGTAAATTATTTTTGTAAAATGCCGGGAGTTTCTCAAGTCTTAGAAAAAGGGGACAATAAGGCCACTGTTGTGCTCAAAAGCGGCTTACAGGTGGATTTATTGGTAGGAAGTCCGGAAAGTTATGGAGCGCTACTGCAGCATTTTACCGGTTCTAAAGATCATAACATTCATCTGCGTACCCTAGCTGTAGGAAAAAGCCTGTCTCTGTCGGAATATGGAATTAAAAAAGCATCTTCTGGGGAGTTAATACATACCAGAACAGAAGAGGAGCTATATAAATTACTGGGAATGCAAACTCCTGATCCTGAAATTAGGGAAGATACAGGGGAAATTGAAGCTGCTTTAAAACACAAATTACCGGATTTGGTGCAATTGAAGGATCTTAAAGGAGATTTACATCTACATTCAAATTACCCCATTAAAAGTCCTTCCCATGGGCCAGGTGCAAACTCTATTGCAGAAATGGTGAAAAAAGCTAGGGAATTAGGTTATCATTTCGTGGGGATTTCTGACCATCCACCTGGATTTTCTACTACTAGCAGAGAAGAAATGTTTAATTGGGTACAAAAGAGGACAAAATTTATTCAAAATTTAAAACAGAACACAAAAAGTATTCAAGTGTTAAATGGGTTGGAAGTAGATATCCAAGGAGACGGCTCATTAAGTGTACCGGATGAGGCTTTAAAATTATTAGATTATTGTATTGCCGGAATTCATTCCAGCCATGGGGGTACAAAAGAAACTATTACTAATAGGATTTTGCAAGCTTTAGAAAACCCTTATGTAGATATTTTAGCTCACCCTACTAATAGATTACTTAATGAAAGAGGCGCTTCAGAGGCGGATTGGGAGAAAATTTTTAAATTTTGTGCCAAAAATAACAAATTATTGGAAATTAACGCTTTCCCTAACAGGCTTGATCTAAGGGATGATTTAGTCAGGGAGGCTTTAAAGTATGGGGTTAAATTTATTATTAACACAGATGCTCATGAGGTGTCCCAGATGGATAATATGAAGTTTGGGGTAGCTGTGGCCAGGAGAGGATGGGCAGAGGCAAAAGATGTGGTTAATACCTGGGATTGGACAGATTTTGCAAAATGGTTTAAGATATAATTGTCATGATGACAAAATAAGGAAAAATTTATGCCTGTAAACTATATCATTATTGGAATTGCCGTTGTTGTTTTACTGTGGCTACTTGTTACTTATAACTCACTCATCACTTTAAGAAACAGGGTTAGAGAGGCTTGGTCACAGATTGATGTGCAGCTGAAAAGACGTTCCTCCTTAATCCCTAATTTAGTTGAAGCTGTTAAAGGTTATGTTAAGCATGAAAAAGGTGTTTTGGAAGAAGTAACAAAAGCCCGCACCTCTTTGATGAGCGCTAAAAATCCGCACGAGGCAGCAGAGGCGGATAATATGCTAACCGGTGCATTAAAATCTCTATTTGCAGTGGCAGAGAATTACCCTAATCTAAAAGCCTCCGAAAATTTTAAACAATTGCAGGATGAGTTATCTGATACTGAAACCAAAGTGGCTGCCTCCAGGCAGTTTTATAACACCAATGTTTTGGATCTAAATAATAATTTGGAAACAATTCCCTCTGCCTGGGTAGGGAGTATGTTTGGCTTTAAAAAAGAAGACTTCTTTAAGGCAACAGAAGAAGAGAAAAAAGATATTCAGGTTAAATTCTAAATAGATTGCTTCACTGCGCTCGCAATGACATTCCGGATTTGGTAAAATATACCTCATATGGCAACAGTTAACACAGCCTGGGATCATGTATCAGGAAATATTTTTAAGACATGGGTGATCATGTTTTTCTTTTCCCTGTTTACTGTAGGGGTAGTTTATATTATTGCTCGTGGTTTTGGATATGGGCAGTTAGGGGGATTAGGAATATTAGGGATAGCTTTGATAATGGCCGGCGTGATGAATTTTATTTCCTATTTTTGGTCAGATAAGATTGTGTTAGGGGTCTCCGGTGCAAAGCCCATTGAGAAAAAAGATAATCCTGAAATTTATAGGCTGGTGGAGAACCTTTGTATTGCTGCAGGTCTGCCTTTGCCTAAAATTTATATTATTGATGACACTGCTACTAATGCTTTTGCCACAGGCAGAGATCCAAAGCATGCAGCCGTTGCTTTTACCAAAGGTATTTTACAAAAATTAAACAAGCAGGAGCTGGAGGGGGTGACTGCCCATGAGCTGTCCCATGTGGGGAACAGAGATACTTTGGTGCTGGCAGTGGTGTCTGTTTTGGTAGGAACCATAGCTTTGCTGTCTGATTTTTTCTTAAGAAGTATGTGGTTTGGAGGACACAGGGATAATGACAATAGAGGTGGAAACACCATCTTTTTGGTTTTGGCAATTGCTGCTGCAATTTTGGCCCCAATTGTGGCCACCTTAATTCAACTGGCCGTATCCAGAAGAAGGGAGTTTTTGGCAGATGCATCAGGAGTATTATTAACCAGGTATCCTCAAGGTTTAGCATCAGCTTTACAAAAAATTTCTGCAGACAGGGAACCTTTGGAAGTAGCCAACAGAGGTACGGCGCATCTTTACATTACAAATCCTTTAAAAGGTCAGGATGCTAAACAATGGCTGGCAGGACTTTTTAATACCCATCCTCCAATTGAAGAGCGCATTAAAGCCCTCCATGAAATGGAAGGTAAAGTTTAACTCTTAACACCTGCATAGCTTTACAGTATAATTCCTCTATGAGTCTTACAAAAGATCAGGTTAAACATGTGGCAAAGTTGGCTAATTTGCCTTTAACTTCTGAGGAGGAAGAAAAATATGCTGAACAGTTGTCTAAGATTTTAGAGTATGTGGAGCAGTTAAATTCAGTGGATACCAAAGATATAGAACCCACCTTTAATGTTTCCGGGCAGGAAAATGTAATGAGAAAAGATGAGACAGAAGCTTCTCTTTCTCAGGAAGAGGTACTGTCTAATGCTTCCAAAGCTGAAAACGGAATGTTTGTGACCAAGGGAGTTTTTGAACCTGAATAATTTCATTAGTTCAACGATCGTATCAAGATTGAAAGAAAAATATGGGTAATGACATAACTAAATTAACCTTAACAGAAACATTAAAGCTTCTAGAAGAAAAAAAGGTTTCTACAGCGGAGTTAAATAAGGCATATCTTGAAAGAATTGAGAAATATAATCCTCAGCTTAATGCTTATCTTTATGTAAATCATGATAACGAAAAAATTCCTGCTGCTATTAAAGACGTGATTTCTACCAAAGGTTTCCCGACTACAGCTTCTTCTAAAATCTTAGAAGGATTTATCCCTCCTTATGATGCCACAGTAATAACTAATTTAGAGTCTCAGGGTGTAAGAGCAATTGGTAAAACAAATTGTGATGAGTTTGCCATGGGGGGGTCTGGTGAAAATTCAGCGTATGGGGCAACCAAGAACCCATGGGATCAAACAAAAGTTACCGGTGGGTCTTCTGGTGGTTCTGCAGCTGCAGTGGCTTCAGACCTGTGTGTGTTTGCCTTAGGTTCAGACACAGGAGGATCTATCAGACAACCATCTTCTTTAACAGGGATTGTGGGTTTAAAACCAAGTTATGGTAGAGTTTCCAGGTATGGACTAATTGCTATGGCCTCATCTTTAGACCAAATTGGACCCATGACTAAATCAGTGGAAGATGCAGCATTAGTATTGGATTGGATTTCTGGTTCAGATGGCTATGATTCAAACTGCACAAAAGAAAAGTTTAGCTTGACACCTTCAAGGTGGAAAGCTGGAATTAAGAGGTTAAAGGTGGGGGTGCCAAAGGAATATTTTGGAGAGGGGTTGGATCCAAAAGTTAAACAGGTGATTGAAGATGCTATTAAAAAATTAGAGGAGTTGGGAGCAGAAATTGTGGAAGTAAGTTTACCACATAGTGAATATGCTCTGGCAGCTTATTACATAATTGTTCCATCTGAAGTTTCTTCTAATATGGCCCGTTTTGATGGAATAAGATATGGCTTTGGCAGAGAAAAAATTGGGCCGGAGGTAAAAAGAAGAATTATGTTGGGAACTTATACCCTCTCCACTGGTTATTATGATGAGTATTATGCCAAAGCTGCCAAGGTTAGGACTTTAATAAAAGGGGATTTTGATAAGGCTTTTGAAAAAGTGGATGTGATAGTTGGTCCGGTCTCCCCTACCACTGCCTGGAATTTAGGAGAAAAGGTAGATGATCCACTAACTATGTATTTGGCGGATATTTATACCATCTCTGCTAATTTAGCAGGTATACCAGGATTGTCTGTGCCTTGTGGTTTTTCTGAAGGGTTACCGGTAGGTTTGCAGATTTTAGGCAAGCAATTTGATGAGGAAACTATTTTAAGGGTGGGTTACGCCTATGAGCAGGCTACAGATTGGAGAAAGGAAAAACCAAAATTGTGAACTACGAGCCAGTCATAGGATTAGAGGTCCACGTTGAGTTAAATACTGAGAGCAAGATGTTCTGCTCTTGTTCTGCTGATTATTTTGGCAAAGAGCCAAATACTCATACTTGCCCTGTTTGTTTAGCTTTACCTGGAGCCCTTCCTTATATAAATGAGGAGGCCATTAATGATTGTATTAAAATTGGTTTAGCTCTTAACTGCACAGTTGCTGATAAATCCCTTTTTGAGCGGAAAAATTATTTTTATCCAGATTTGCCAAAAGGATATCAGATTTCCCAATACCGTTGGCCTTTAACTGTAAACGGTTGGATTGAGGTAGTTGGCCAGGACGGCAAAACAAAAAAGATCAGAATTAACAGGGCTCACCAAGAAGAAGATACTGGAAAGTTAACTCATAAAGACTCAAACACACTAATAGATTTTAATAGAAGTGGGGTACCTTTGGTAGAAATCGTAACTGAACCAGATTTTAGTGATACTACCCAAATTGTAGATTATGCCAAAAAGCTGCAACAGATCTTTAGATATTTAGAGGTATCTAATGCTGATATGGAGCGAGGTGATATGAGGTTAGAGGCCAATATTAGTGTCCGGCCAGTGGGACAGACAACACTACCAAACTATAGAGTGGAACTTAAAAATATTAACTCTTTTAGGTTCATGATGGCAGCTGTGGAATATGAGATTAAACGTCAAATTGCCGCTTTGGAAAAAGGGGAGCGTCTGCAACAGGAAACCAGGGGTTGGAATGAAGATAAAAAAGAAACTTTTCTGCAGCGGGTTAAAGAAGAGGCTAATGATTACCGTTATTTCCCGGAGCCGGATTTACCGAAGCTCAAAATATCAGAAAACCAGATAAATCAGATTAAATCAGAGTTGCCGGAGTTGCCTGTACAAAAAAGTGTGAGGTTCCAAAAGGAGTTTGGTTTAAGATTAGATCAAATTCTGGTTTTAATTGAATCTAGTGAACTGTCCGAATTTTATGAAAGAGCAGTTGAAGTAGGCAGATCTCATCATATTGACCCCAAAATTATAGCCAACTTTATTATTAACCGGAAAATTAATATCGAAGAGACTGCTCCGACCGAAATTATTGAACAAATTTTAGAAAGTAAAGCCGGTATTGTAGAAGACCCAGGACAAATTGAAGGTTTGGCAGCTGAGGTGATCTCGGAAAACCCACAAATTGCGGCAGATTTTAAAAAAGGTAAAGAAACTGCCCTGCAAGCTTTAATCGGGGCCGGCATGAAAAAACGTAAAGGTAAAGTTAGTGTCGAAATTCTAAAATCTACCTTGGAAAATTTGCTCCAAAAAGAGTAAGAAGATAGTATTAGGTTAGTAAAAGCCAGGCTTGAACAATTTTTAACCACTTGAAATACCGATTCGTAATGGGAGTAAAATCTACATTGTCATGGCAAAGTTTGTCCATCTTCACACTCACACAGAATATTCTTTATTAGATGGAATCTCCAAAATTCCCCAACTGGTCAAGCGAGCCAAGGAACTGGGAATGGAAGCTTTGGCCCTGACTGACCACGGAGTCCTTTATGGAGCAATTGAATTCTACAAAGCTTGCCGGGCTGAGGGAATTAAGCCAATTATTGGAGTGGAAATGTACATTGCTAAAAGGTCCCATAAAGACAAAGAAGGAAGGGTGGATTCTGAACCATTTCATTTAACAGTTTTAGCTAAAAATTACCAGGGATATTTAAATTTATTAAAGCTAGTTTCTATTGCTCATCTAGAAGGGTATTACTACCGTCCACGAGTAGACAAAAATTTATTAAGAGAACACCATGAAGGTTTGATTGCTCTCTCTGGTTGTCCGGCTGGAGAGTTTATCCGCAGTTTAGAGGAAGATTCTTTAGAAAAAGCAGAAAAGGTAGCCAAGGAATATTTAGAGATTTTTGGAGCAGGCAATTTTTATTTTGAACTGCAAAACCATCATTGGTCGGAACATGCCCAGCAAGCTTTAGAACCAGCCATCAAAAAAGAATTGGCAGATATGCAGGAATTGCAGGATCTAACTTTTAAAGCTGTTAAAATTTTGTCCAAAAAGTTAAATATTCCTCTGGTCGCCACTAAAGATTTGCACTATATCAACCAAGCTGATGCGGAGGCCCATGACGCGGTACTTTGTGTGCAAACCGGGAAACTGGTTACCGACATTAAGAGGTTGCGCATGATTGATACCCCGGAGTTTTATTTAAAATCCCCGGAGGAAATGGCAGAAGATTTTAAAGACTATCCGGAAGCGCTGGAAAATACTGTTAAAATTGCTGACTGCGTGGATATTGAAATTCCCTTGGGCCAGCCGCAATTTCCCATTTTTGATATTCCTGAAGGCAAGACTGCCATTGAATATTTGAGGGAGCTAACTTTTGAGCGAGCGGCCCAGAAAATGGAATTAAACCCAGAGCAAACAGAACGGTTAAATTATGAGCTGTCAGTTATTGAAAAGAAAAATTATGCCGCTTATTTTTTGGTGGTGGCAGATTTTATGAATTGGGCCCGGTCCCAGGGAATTATCACCAATACCCGGGGATCAGCAGCTGGGTCCCTGGTACTGTATGCCCTGGGAGTGACTGATATTGACCCGCTTTATTACCGCCTGCCCTTTGAGCGGTTTTTGAACCCTTTTAGGCCCTCTCTGCCTGATATTGACGCTGACTTGGCTGATGATCGCCGTGATGAAGTAATCCGTTACGTCATGGGTAAATACGGTGAAGATAAAGTAGCTCATATTGTCACTTTTGGTACGATGATGGGCCGGGCAGCCATTCGCGATATTGGTCGGGTGATGGGAGTCCCCTACGGCGAGGTAGACCGAATTGCTAAACTTATTCCCCCACCCAAACAAGGTTTCCATGTCTCTTTAGCTAAACATATTAAAGACGTGCCGGAACTGGCAGAAATTTACCGGTCTAACCCTCAATATAAAAAATTACTTGATTTAGCAGCCAAAATCGAAGGGACAGTCAGACATGCTTCAGTCCATGCCGCCGGGGTGGTAATTGCACCTGAGACTCTAACTAATTTTGCTCCCCTGCAAAAAGAGGCCAACGGGGATAAGGTAGTCATTCAGTATGATATGTTTGGGGCAGAAGATGTGGGGCTGGTTAAAATGGATTTTTTAGGGATCAGGAATTTATCCATTTTGGGAAGATCAGTGGAGTATGTCCAAGAAAATAAAAACATTGAGGTAAATTTAAAAAAAATCCCCCTGGATGACAAAAAAACTTTTGCATTGCTGGCCAAAGGGGAAACCATGGGAGTGTTTCAATTGGAGGGTGGAGGAATGACCAAAAATTTAGTGGAGCTTAAACCCACCAGTATTTTTGATATCATGGCCATGGTAGCGCTGTATCGGCCAGGGCCCATGAGTATTATCCCAGAATATATTGCCCGCAAAAATGGTAAGGCTGAAATTAAATATTTTGATGCCCGGATGAAAAAAGACCTGGAGCGCTCCTTAGGACTGCTGGTTTTTCAAGACGATGTGCTGCTCACTGCCATTAATTTGGCCGGATATTCTTGGGAAGAGGTGGATAAATTCCGTAAAGCCATGGGTAAAAAGATCCCGGCGGAGATGGCTAAACAAAAAGACCATTTTATTGAGGGCTGTATCGAAAATGGCATGAAAAAAGAAAAGGCCGAGGAAATATTTAAGCTGGTAGAACCTTTTGCTGCTTATGGATTTAATAAGGCCCATGCCGCCTCCTACGCCTTAATTGCCTATCAAACTGCCTACATGAAGGCTAATTTCCCGGTGGAATTTATGGCGGCAGTCATGACGGCTGAGGCTGGAGACACGGATAAAATTGCCGCAGCTATTGAAGAATGCAAGAGACTGGGGATAGTAGTTTTGCCACCGGATATCAACAGATCCAGAATTGGTTTTACTATTGAAGATTTGCAAGAGTTATCGGAGGAAGATTTAGAGCGGTCTTTGAGCGAGGGCCAGGGAAAAGTTAAACAAGGTATTCGGTTTGGTCTTTCAGCTATTAAAAATGTCGGTATTTCTGCCATCGAGTCCATTCTTGCTACCAGAGACAGCAGCGACTCATTTACTTCTTTGGGTAACCTTTGTTCCAGAGTGGATACTAGATTGGTTAACAGAAAAACCCTGGAAAGTTTGATTAAAGCTGGGGCGCTGGACGCTTTTGGTTTCCGGTCTGCTCAACTGTTAATTTTGGACCAATGCTTAGAAACTACTCATAAACAAAATAAAAATAAATTAGTGGGTCAAGCCTCTCTTTTCGGTGAGGAGGAAACTGCGGTAATTGCTGTTAAATTACCGGAAGTGGAAGAGTTACCTTTGGACCAGCTGTTAATTTTCGAAAAAGATTTATTGGGTTTTTATCTGCACGAGCCACCATTTTTAAAGAAATTGACTCAAATCAGCGACTTTGTTAGCAGTAAGGTAGGGGAAATTAATGAAGGGTTGGTGGGACAAAAAATTACTACCGGAGGGGTGATTACTCATATTAAAAAGGTGATCACCAAAAAAAGCGCCCAGGAGATGGCCTTTATTACTTTATCCGATGGGATGACAGCAGTGGAGGCGGTGGTTTTCCCCAAAACTTTTGCCGAAGTTAAAGATATTTTAAATAAAGATGAAGTAGTGTTATTGGTTGGCAAGGTAGACAAAAGAGAAGAAGAAATTTCTTTAATGGCAGACGAAATTAAAGTTTTTGACCCCAATATTGCGGAGAGGATTGAACGGTTTATTGAAATTTATGTCCCTCGAGGAGCGGATATTACGATCTTACAAAAAGTCAATCAAATGCTGAGAAGATTTCCCGGTGATGACCGGGTAGCTTTGATGCTGCCTAACGGGGATAGCCCCAAGAGGATGGTGTTGCCTTTTTCCATTAGTGTTGATCAAAACTTAGAGTTGGAAATTAAGCAGATTTTAGGGGACGGCGCTTTGAAAATTATCTAAAATTGTGCTAAGATACCAATCATGCTTTCAACAACTATTAAAGAAACTAATTTTGCGGTGGGGGACAGTATTAGGGTTCACACTAAAGTAGTGGAGGGTGCTAGAGTTCGAATACAAATTTTCCCTGGACTGGTCATTAGAATTCAAGGACGGGGTGAAAATGCTACTTTTACTGTCCGGCGAATTGGCGCAGCCAAAATAGGTGTGGAGAGAACTTGGCCCATTAATAGCCGGGGGATAGTTAAAGTAGAAGTTGTCAGAAAAGCCAAGAAAATTCGCCGGTCTAAATTATACTTTTTACGTGATTTAACAGGTAAAAGTGCAGTCAGAGTGTAGGATGAATAATACTAACAAAGGCAATCAAGGTGAAGATTTGGCAGTTAAGTTTTTAGAGGGTAAAGATTACCGGATTTTAGAGCGCAATTTCCGGATGAGAGGAGGAGAGGTAGATATTGTGGCCAGAGACCATGAATGCCTGGTCTTTATTGAGGTAAAAATGAGGAATTCCCATGAATTCGGGCTGCCGGAAGAAGCTATCACCCCCCAAAAAATTCATTTATTAAAACGGACCGCCCTTTTTTATGGTATGAAAATGAAATGGGGTAATCGACCATACAGGATAGATGCAGTGACAGTAGATTTTACCCACCCTACCTTTCCCCCGGTAGTTAACCATTATAAAAATATTACCGGATAACAATCACTTCGTCAGAATCAAGAGTAGATTAGTTTGTTTAAAGCTTTATGGTTAGGTTTAAATTTTTTTAGATGATCTTTTGACTTGCCGTTGGTGTTACCTTCAACTGCAAAGGGTACTTCGATCCAATCATGGTGTTTGCGGATTTTTTTATTATATTGCCACATTACTTCTAGCAAATCGAAAGGCACTTTTAATTTCTTAAATTCTCCTAAAATAGCTACCAGATCCTTAGGAAAACATTTCCCGCCAAAACCTCTCACTGTAGTTACTTCCAAGTGTTTATCAATGATCCTGGGGTCAGCAGCTGCCATTTTTTTGACTTCTTCATATTTGACCCCTAATTTTTGGCAATAATCATAGAAGTAATTGGCAAAAGTCACTTTCAAAGACAAAAAGGCATTGGCAAAATATTTCACCAGTTCTGCAGTAGTAGGGTCAGTTTGATAAATGGCAGTTTTGGGGAAACGCTGGCGGTAAGCCACTGCCACCCGGCGGGAAACTAAATCATTATTTGCCCCCACCACTGTCCGCTCAGCATTTAAAAAATCTTCCAGATAATTGGCCTCAGTTAAAAATTCCGGATTAAAACAAAAGTGAGTTTGGGGGTATTTTTTCTCATATTTTTCAGTGGCACCAGGGACTACAGTGGATTTAATGACAATGATTTTATCAGTCCCATTAGTGTAGGGGGTAATTTCCTCCATAGCCAGGTCAATAATGGATAAGTCAATGCCGCTTTCATCAGCCTTCATGGGAGTAGGCAAACAGATAAAGATAAACTCTGAGAGGTCAATGACTTCTTTTAAAGGAGTGCTATCTTTATACTTATCGTAGTAGAGAATTTGATCTTTTTCTTTAGAGGCTTTGTTAAAGCCGTAAGCGACTGCTTGTCCGACAAAACCAAAGCCAATAATGCCAATATTTATGGGTAAGAGGGTGATATCAGAGTTTTTGGTCACCCCTTGAGTATAAAATACTTATTAAAAGTTTGTCAATTTTATTAGTACCGCCAGCGGGAGTCGAACCCGCGATTTCTGGGATGAAAACCCAGCGTCCTAGGCCACTAGACGATGGCGGCATATCAGATAATTATATCTAAATTAGCCTCAATTCTCAATCCCGACTAAGTTGGGATCAACTTTACACTAGCTTTTTAAATTAAAAAGTAGGATAATACGTATTATTAATACTTCCAACAGAAATTCTTCCAGACAAGATAATAAACTAGCAGCAGAAGAGAAATCTCGTCAGCAAGAGGCTTGGCGGAGAATTGTAGTCAAGGTTATAAGTTGGTCTAATGGTTTAACCTCCGGAGGAATAATTAAAGCAGAAGATACAATTTCCCCAAAAGAATGGCGCACTTATTGTGATAAATATCTGCAAATAAACATCGTCCAAAACAAGGAAAAATTAGAGCAATATTTAAAAGAAACTAAAAAATTAATTGAAAGGTTTGGGGGCTTTAAATAATCTTTCTAATCCTAATATTTTTAGGGGTTACTTCTACCAGTTCCGAATCATCAATATACTCCAAAGCCTCTTCTAACCCCATCTGTTTGGGTGTATTAAAATGCTCAGAAACTCCTTCTCCGGAAGAGCGGTGATTAGTTTGTTGTTTTTCCTTACAAATATTGATAGCAATATCATCCCGGCGGGAATTTTGGCCGATTACCTCTCCTTTATAAACTGGTACTCCCGGACCAATAAAAAGTGTGCCTCTGTCTTGGGCTCCAGTGAGGGCATAAAGGTTAGAAATCCCATTTTCATGAACAACCAGCGAACCCCGCTCCCTTTCACGGCTTATTCCATTATCTGGTCTAAATTCTAAAAACAAAGCGTTAAAGATACCTAAACCTTTAGTATCAGTCACAAATTCGCTTCTGTAACCGAATAAATCTTTGGTCGAGATAATAAACTCAATTTGAGTAATCCCATTTTCTGATTGCATATTAGTAAGTTTTCCCCGCCTGGCACCTAATTTTTGCATCACTACTCCTGCGTAGTCATCGGGAACTTCCAGGTATAACCGTTCAAAAGGAGTTAATTTGATCCCATTTTCTATTTTTTCAATTACTTTAGGACGGGCTACCTGGAATTCATAACCTTCCCGGCGCATGCGCTCAATTAAAATTGCCAAATGCAGTTCACCCCGGCCTGAAACTACCCAAGAACTACCATTATCTTCCACTTTTAAGGCCACATCTGTTTCCAATTCTTTAAAAAGGCGGTCTTTAATTTGACGTGAAGTTTTAAATTCTCCTTCACGACCGGCAACAGGAGAAGCATTGACAGAAAAAGTCATCTTAATAGTAGGTTCTTCAATATCCAAGAGAGGCAGGGCAATCGGATCTTTAGTATCAGCAATTGTTTCCCCAATAGTAATATCCGGTATTCCGGAAATAGCCACAATATCTCCGGCTACAGCCTCCTTAATATCCACTTTTCCCAATCCTTTAAAACCCATGAGGGAAGAAAGGCGGTATTTTTTCATTGCCCCGGCCCGGTTAATATAGATAATCTCTCCTCCCGCAGTAATTTTACCGTTATAAATACGTCCGGTAGCTACTCGACCCTTAAAGTTGTCGCCGGAAATAGTGGTAACTAACATCTGCAAAGGTTTTTCCGGGTTACCGCTGGGAGCGGGAATATGTTCTAAAATAGCTTTGAAAATCGGGTAAATATCTGTCATTTCCCCTAGATTAGGTTCGGTGCCGGCTAAACCTGCCTTGGCAGAGGCATAAACAATGGGAAAGTAAGCAGAAGCTTCATCAGCTCCTAGTTCAATAAACAAATCAAAGGTTTTATTAATAACATAATCAATGCGGGCATCCGGTCTGTCTATTTTGTTAATCACCACTATGATTTTTAGCCCCATTTCTAAGGCTCGTTTTAAAACAAATCTGGTTTGCGGCATGGGACCTTCTTTAGCATCAATTAAAAGTAGGGCTCCGTCTGCCAAATTTAGCACCCGTTCTACCTCACCGCCAAAATCAGCATGGCCCGGAGTATCAATAATATTAATTTTAGTCGCTTGTCCTGAGCCAGCCGAAGGGTGCCAAACAACAGAAGCATTTTTGGAAAAAATAGTAATACCCCGTTCTTTTTCTAGCTCATTACTATCCATGATTAAAGTAGAGTTGGCCTGCTCTTTATTTAAGGCAGTTTGGGTCTGTTTGAGCAAGGCATCTACCAAGGTAGTTTTACCATGATCAACATGAGCAATAATAGCTACATTCCGGATATTTACCATAATTATTCTACAAAAGTTAAAGCAATGCCGGTTTTCCCAGCTCGGCCGGTTCGGCCAATTCTATGGATATAATCCTCGTAGGTTTGAGGAAGATCATAGTTGATGACATGAGAAACATTGGGAATATCCAACCCCCGGGAAGCGACATCTGTAGCCAGAAGAATTTGAATTTGATCTGCCTTGAAGCTTTCCAGAATTCTTTGTCTTTGACCTTGAGATTTATTACCATGAATTGCCCCGACCCTAAATCCTCGATACATTAACTCCTTATTTAACTTCTCAATACCATGTTTAGTTCGACCAAAAATTAACACTTTCTGGAAACCATCTTGGATCAACAAATCATGAAGTTGATCCACTTTTTTCTCCCGGTTGATTATCTTCACTACATCCTGATCGATATTTTCTGCTGTATCTTGAGATTTAACCGACACAGTAATAGGGTTTTTAACAAACTCCCGTAATATTTCCTGGACTTTTGGTCCAATAGTGGCAGAGAAAAATAATGACTGGCGGACCTTGGGCAAAAGGGAAACAAAATACTTAATATCATTGATAAAGCCAATATCCACCATTAAATCTACCTCATCTAAAACAAAGATAGAAAAATCCTGCAAATGAAGTACTCTTTGCTGGATTAGGTCCTTTAAACGACCCGGTGTGCCAATGACTACTTGGGGACGGCGTCGCAGCTCGTTAATTTGCCGGCGCATATTAGCCCCCCCAATACAAAGACAGGAATAAATTGGCATCCCCCTAGCTAACTGCCTAAACTCACTGTTTATTTGGATTGCCAGCTCCCGGGTAGGGGCCACAATAAAAACCGATTGGGAACGCTCTTGAAAAAGTTTATTAATAATGGGGATTAAAAAGGCGGCGGTTTTACCGGTGCCGGTATTGGCTAAACCAATTAAATCCCGACCCTCTAAAATCGGCTCAATGGCTTGGGTTTGAATAGGGGTGGAAGTAGTAAAACCTTTATTTAAAATATTTACTTTTAAGGGATTAACTAAATTAAAATCAGTAAAAGCTTTGGGGGTAATTTGTTGCTCTTCCAAAATAGGAGTAGGTTTTTTGATAAGCGAAGCTTTTCTGCGAATAAAAATATCTACTTGGCCCCGGAGTTTACTTTCGTGGGCCCCAAAACTTCTATTTTTGGGTTGGTTAAAGTGACCATTTCTTTTAAATGGCCTGTTAAATGAGCGGTTATTATTGTTTGCTCCTCTAAATGAGGAGCGGAAGCCATTAGGCCTGTTTATCATAAATATAAAAATTTAAGAATTGAAAAAGAACAAAATGGAGCTACTTGAAAAAAGTAGTCCCAAAGGGGAAATAACTTTAGTAGCTTAAGATTCTAAATCAACCAAAAATAAGTATAACACAAAGAGTTTCATAAAGCAAATCACTATGGGGTAATATAACCTCGACAGTATCAAAATAGTAACAAAAACACAAATATCATCCTGTAATCCTACAGATATCTTAAACAGACTGGAAGAGTTTTTCAAATTATTCCTGTCTGACGGTCTAAACTCTAAATTTGCTTACGTTTTTCTTTAGAAAAAGGCAAGCTATGCTTATACATTTGGCCTAAAAGATGCATAATAAAGTACATCAACCTCTTTTAGCTTTTGCTAATTTCAGAATTTGATCTTTCTTTAAAATTAGGTATGAAGAGCAGTTTTTCTGAAGGGCACGACTGATAAAATTCTCAAACCCAACATAGATAATTTCTTTCTTCTCGTCTTTAGCGGTTTGTATGGCCGGTAATAAATCAGTGTCCGAAGAAATCAGATAGAATTTATTGAATTCGTTTTTAATTGATCCCCGAACA